>NZ_CANTZW010000003.1 GCF_947855115.1 uncultured Parabacteroides sp. | reverse complement strand
CGACCCTAACCTTGGCAAGGTTATGCTCTACCAACTGAGCTACTTCCGCATTGTTTTATTTCTCTTTTGCGAGTGCAAAGGTAGTACAAATATTTATACCGCCAAATATTTCCGCTGAAAAATTTAATTATGGATGTAAATTTTACTACCGTTTGTATCGACGATATATTGTTTGAGGGCTTGTTTTTCCTCAGCGCAAGGTCCTTCTACCGGATTACCGATACCGTTTAGTAGTTCAAATTTACTACCGCATTTCGGACAAATCGCATATATGGCAGATTCGTCTACTTCTACGATGACGTTGGTGGATGCCTCATGTGGGCAAGCGGCATCAAATGCGAAAAACGCTCCGGTTCCGTTACTGGACAATCCGTGATAAACCAGTACGCCTCCGAAACCTGTCCGCTCGCCGGCTTGGTCTACATCTTTAGAGGTATAGATCTTGTAGGCCTGTATAGCGTTCAGCGCTTTATCCTGGTAAGTCAGGTCTAGCTCCAGATAGACCGCACGATAGGGGATACGGGTCTCTATCGTATCTGTACAAGATAACAGCGTAAACAAGGCCAAAAGTGGGAATATCCGTTTTATCTTATCCATGGATCAACTTCTTTTCTGCTTCATTCATCCGTTCGAAAGAAAAAGAACCTATTACATTACGCATCATGGCGGTGATCGGTTCATTGCATAGATTACCGATACTGCCTTCGTGCGTATGGTTAACGCTCTTCGAAGGAACGAATTTACCGGCCTCGATATCCAATCCCACTTGCTTATAGGCATCGCGGAAAGGCGTTCCGGCCAAGACGCGGCGATTCACTTCTTCCACGCTAAATAACAATGAGTATTTATCGTCATCCAATATATGCTCGTTCACTTTTACCTCACGCATCATATGGGTTACCATGCGTAAACAATCTTTCAGCTCGTCGAAAGCCGGAAGGAAGACTTCCTTGATGATCTGGAGATCCCGGAAGTAACCGGAAGGTAGATTATTGCTGATCAAGATGATTTGCTGGGGCAGGCCTTGAAGCTTATTGCATTTGGCTCGTGTCAACTCGAATACGTCCGGATTTTTCTTATGCGGCATGATGCTGGAACCGGTCGTGAACTGATCCGGCAGTTTGATGAAACCGAAGTTCTGGCTGTTAAACATACAAGCGTCGAACGCCAGCTTGGAGAGCGTCGCGGCGATGCCCGCCATAGCGAAGGCCACGGTACGTTCCATCTTGCCTCGTCCCATCTGAGCGTATACCACGTTGTAGTCTAGCGAGTCGAAACCTAATAAATCTGTTGTCATCTGGCGGTTTAGCGGGAAGGATGAACCATATCCTGCGGCAGAACCCAGCGGGTTACGGTTGCAAATACGGTATGCGGCTTGCATGAGTTGCAAATCGTCTACCAGGCTCTCGGCGTAGGCGCCGAACCAAAGCCCGAATGAAGAGGGCATAGCCACCTGTAGATGCGTATATCCGGGAAGCAGCACATCCTTGTACCGGTTACTTTGGGAGATCAGAACGTCGAACAAACCGGAAACCAGATCAACCAACTCCTGTATTTGCGAGCGGGTGAAAAGTTTCAGATCCAGCAAGACCTGATCATTGCGGGAACGTCCGCTATGAATCTTCTTGCCCATATCACCTAAGCGGCGTGTTAGCATCAATTCCACCTGCGAATGTACATCCTCGATACCTTCCTCGATGATAAATTCCCCACGGTCCGCTACGGCATAAATATTCCGTAATTCAGCTAATAATACGTTTAGTTCCTCTTGGGTCAGCAAGCCGATACTTTCCAGCATCGTGATATGTGCCATAGAGCCTAATACATCATATTTAGCGAGGTAAAGATCCATCTCACGGTCTTTGCCTACCGTGAAGATATCTACTTCTTGATCTACCTGTACATTTTTTTCCCAAAGTTTCTGAGCCATAATGAAAAAAGAATTAATAAGGCAAGGAGGCGATCACGGTCGAGATTTTATCGACAGCCTCTTGCAAAGGTTTCGATACCATTGGTTTCAGGAACGGATTCAGATCGGCGCGAACCGTGATTTTCAATCTCGTGTCGTTCTCGGCCACCTGTTTCAGTTGTATCCACAAGAAAAGGGGAACGGGTGAATTGGTCGTCGTGAACTTGATCAATTTATTCGGTTCTCTTTCTACGATCTGGAAGGTAATCTTTCCAACGGGATCGACAGCGAAACTACAGGTATCGCTGTCGAACTCAAAATTTTTTATTTTATCTTGCGGGATGCGATCCTTGATACGCTCCAAGTTGGAAAGATCGGACAGCATCGTGAAGATACGTTCATCATTATGTGGGATCTGTTTGATCTCACTCACAAATTCTTCAGTCATTGAATGTTTTTTTGTTTATTATTTATTTCGGATCCCAATTAGCCGGGTCTTTACGCCATTCCTGAAGAACCGCGATCTCTGACTCATCGATGTAATGCGTGCGGACAGCTTCTTCCAATACCGCGTCGTAGTTACTTAATGTAGTCAATGTCACTTTTGCCTCCTTGAAAGCGGCTTCCGCCACGGGGAATCCATAGGTGAAGATCGCTACCATGCCGGCTACGTCGCAACCAAAGTTACGCACGGCGTGTACTGCTTTCAAGCTGCTACCTCCCGTGGATACCAGATCCTCGATGATCACTACTTTAGAACCCGGTTTCAACTCTCCCTCGATAAGGTTTTCCAATCCATGGTCTTTGGGCGTAGAGCGGATGTATACAAACGGCAATCCTAATAAATCGGCAACTAACGCGCCTTGAGCGATCGCGCCTGTGGCAACACCGGCAATGGCATCTACATTCTCGAATTTTTCACTAATCACTCGAGCTAACTCCAATTTGATGAAGCTACGAACGACCGGATAAGAAAGGGTTTTCCGGTTGTCGTTGTAGATCGGAGATTTCCAGCCGGATGCCCAAGTAAACGGATTGGCCGGTTGCAACTTTACGGCTTTAATCTTTAATAATTTCTCTGCTACTAAACTTTCCAGTGTTTTCATACAATCCTATATTTATATCAGTTTGCAAAAATAGATAAACTGAATGACATTACCTTGAACATAGCACGTTAATTTTTTATTAATATTTATGCGACAGACAGGGCTAAGACGCTGATGCGTATGCCCGGAATTTCCGATAACGCCTGTGCGCAAGCGGAAATCGTGGCTCCGGTGGTGATTACATCGTCTATGAGTAGGATATGTTTGTTTTTTAAGTTTTCTGAAGAAACGACATTAAAAATAGAATATACGTTTAACCAGCGTTCATAAATGGTTTTATGGGTTTGGCTACTTGTGGGGGTAACGCGGGCCAAGCTCTGCGTATCGATGGGGATCTCTAAGATGGAACGGATACCGGAGGCGATCCACTCGGACTGGTTGTAACCTCTCTTTCGTTTTTTTCGGGGATGCAAGGGTACGGGGATGATTAGGTCCGCGGTACATATCGGGCTGTGGTCTGCGTTGAGTTCTCTGGCGATTTGCCGTCCGAGCAGGTAACCTAGTTCTTTGTTCTCATGATATTTGAGCGAATGAACTAGGCTTTGTACTTTCCCGCCTTTCTCGTATCGTAAATATGCGGTGGCATATTCGATCTTGTTTTTACCGGTGAACAGTTGCTCGACGGGGTTACCCGCCTGCTTATGATATCCCGTATGCGGTAGGTCGCATAGGCATTCCAGGCAAATTTGTTCTTCTCCTTCGATGAGTGGTCTCCCGCATATTTTACATGCGTTAGGGAAAAACAGGTTGAGCAGGTTACTCCATATCGTCGGCATAATCTTCGCGGTCTGTTCCGTGGGATAATTGGCTAAGGCAATCCAGTGCGATCCGGCTCTCGAACCCCCTTCCGGCGGCAAAACGGAGCAGCTTGTTGAATATGTCCCGCTTGTCTTTACCCTTAGTCGATTTCTTTTTGCTTTCTAGTAAGTCGAGTAAGACGGAGCGGTATTCATCCTCGTCGATGGCGGCGATAGCTTCTTCCCGGATATGGGCGGGGATGTTTTTCTTATAAAGCTCGTAAGCTATTTTTACCCGTCCCCATTTGTTAAACCGGAGTTTATCGTTCACGAAGAAACGGGCGTAACGGGATTCGTCGATAAATCGCTCTTCCAGCAATCGGGCGATAATGCGTTCGGCGGCATCTTCCGGAAGTCCGGCGGCATCAATCTTTTTTTGCACGTCTTGTATGCAACGTTCGGCCGTGGAGCAATAGGTCGCTGCCCGGCGCAACATCTCGGGTTCGGTTATCTCTTTCATCTTTTTGCTTTTACGATACGGTCTTTCCCGTATAGATCTTGTATTAGTTCTATTTCTGTATAATTTTCTTGGTCCAGCATCTTCATGGTCTCTTTTCCGCAGAGAGCATTGATCTCGAAATAAAGATGTCCGCCTTCTGCCAAATGTCTTTGCCCGAACCGGGCGATGGCCTTGTAAAAGAGAAGTGGATCATTGTCGGGGACGAACAAGGCTAGATGAGGCTCGTTCTCTAGGACATTGGCGTCCATGGTCGCTTTCTCCTTATCCATTATGTAAGGGGGGTTACTGACGATGCAGTTTAAGTTTTCTATAGGGGAAATCGCGGTTCCCTCCGTATGGGGGGAGAATTTCCTGTACGTGAAACTTCTGTTTCTCTTGCATGAAACTTTAGTTTCCCGTACGTGAAACTTTTGTTTCTCCTGCATGAAACTAGGATTGCCTTCGGAAAGGATGTCCAATTCAAAGAAAGATACGGAAACCTGATTCATCCGGGCATTCTCCTCGGCTACGGCGAGCGCTTCGGGCGATATGTCTACCGCTGTTACCTTGGCCTCCGGAAGGTGCTTCGCCAAGGCGATGGCAATACAACCGCTTCCTGTGCCTATATCCAGTATATGAGGTGCTTGGCCTCGGTAGTCCGCGATGATCCGTTCGACCAATTCGGCGGTTTCCGGACGGGGAATCAAAACGTCGGGAGTCACCTTAAATTCCATCCCGTAAAAATCCGCTATGCCCAATAAATATTGTATGGGCTTGTATAAACGCAGTCCTTCTACAATCTCCTTAATTTTAAATTTCTCCGTATCAGATAATTCTTTACCTTTGCCTAGCAGAAGTTGATGGGTAGAAAGGCCGCAAACTCGTTCCATGATTAAACGGACAAGCGCTTGAGCTTCACCGGGTGGATAAATGTCTTTGAGGGATTTTCGAATATAGGCGACGGTCTCAGTCATACTTCTCTTGTTTTATCGCGAAAGTAGTGTAAAAACCATTTATATGCAAAGATTATGGTAGAGGTTGAAGAGAAATACATGGCTCGTTGCATCGAGTTGGCCAAAGGCGGGAAGGGGAATACCAGCCCGAATCCGATGGTCGGTGCGGTCATCGTGCATAAGGGCCGTATTATCGGTGAGGGATTTCACAGGAAATGCGGAGAGGCGCACGCCGAGGTGAACGCTGTCGCTTCCGTGAAAGACGAGTCTTTGTTGAAAGACAGTACGATTTATGTGAGTCTGGAACCCTGTTCCCATTATGGAAAGACCCCCCCTTGCGCGGAGTTGATTATCCGGAAAGGAATCCCTAGGGTGGTAGTTGGTTGCCTGGACCCTTTTCCCGAGGTATCGGGGCGAGGCGTACGGATGTTGCGGGAAGCTGGGATCGAGGTTGTCACGGGAGTGATGGAGAAGGAGGCCCGTGCGTTGAATAAGGCGTTTATGACGCTCCAGACGAAAGGCCGCCCTTATATTATCTTGAAATGGGCACAGAGCGAGGATGGCTTTATGGATCGTTTGCGCTCGGACGTGTCGGAGCCGGTCGCGGTTTTATCTTCTCCGGCGACTTCCCGTTTGGTGCATAAGCTGCGTTCGGAGGTGGCGGCTATCATGGTCGGTACACGGACCGCTTTATTGGATAACCCTTCATTGAACGTACGCCATTGGTCTGGTAATTCTCCGGTCAGGGTCGTGTTAGACCGTCGGTTGGTTATTCCGGATTCTTATCGGTTGTTGGATAATTCCTTGCGTACATTAGTATTTACGGAGAGGGAACGGGAGAACCGGGAGAACGTGGAGTATATCCGGATCGATTTCGATCGTCCGGTGATAAAGCAGGTTCTTGGCCATCTTTCTGCCCTGAAGTTAGACTCTTTGTTGGTAGAGGGGGGAGCTTGTTTGATTAACTCGTTCGTGGAAGCGGATTTATGGGACGAGGCAAGGGTGGAGACAGCCCCGGTTCGCCTATATCAGGGGGTACATGCGCCGGTGCTGAGAAAAGGGGCTGTTAGCGGCCTGTCTCGGCGTTCTGTTATGTGCTTTAAAAATCATGACTATGAATTTTAAGGCTCATATAATCAACTAAAATATTATAAATATTAGCAGGTATTAGGGTGAAAGCAAAAAATGTTTCTACTTTTGTGCCTTTATATGCGACAAACTTATGTTTTTGATGAAAAATAAATTAGTACTATTTATAACAGGTTGTTTTGCGTTAGTGTTGTCCTCTTGTTTGAACTCGGATGATATCACTGATGTAGAAGTAGTTAAGAATTGCCAGATACATACTTTCTCATTAAGTCATGACTCTGTACCGGGGTTGGATACCGTGAAATTTACGATCGATCAGCTAACGGGACGGATTTTTAATATAGACTCGTTGCCTTATGGTACGGAAATAGAGAAAGTGGTTTGTAAGATCGGGTTTGGCAATCTTTCCGTAGGAGGTGTTGAGGTCAGCCCGGAAGCTTATCCGGATTCCACTTATTATTTGAGTAGCTTGTCGGATTCCATTGATTTCTCCGCTCCTGTCAAGTTCGTGGTTCATGCGTACGATCAAGTCACCACCAAAGTCTATAACGCACAGGTAAATATCCATCAAGTGGTTCCGGATTCTATGGTTTGGAGTATGTACGCTAGTTCTATGATTGGTGTTTCCATAAAGGAGCAGAAGGTGGTCGCTTATGATTATAACGGATCGGAGAATTATTTTATGTATGTGAAACCCGCCGATTCCGGTAAGCCTTACCAATTATATTACGCACCGGTAGGCACGCCTGAAGACTGGCAGTCTTTATCCTTGACCGGTCTGCCTTCCGATGGGCTTTTGATCTCCCAGATTACCGAGTACGGTAATGCTTTATATATGCCGGGTACAAATGGCGATTTGTATAAATCCGAGGATGGTTTGGCGTGGAGCGTTGTAGAGAACGCCCCATCCGTGAGATACATCTTGGGTAGCGTGAAGCAGGGGGCGAGACAGGCTTCCGCGTTAGCTACGATCGTGGATAAGGATGGATCGCTTACGTTCTATTCGATGAATGAGTCTATGGAATGGACCGCCGGAGACGCGGTGCCTGGCGAATTCCCTGTTACCGGGTTTGGAAATCTTCAATATGCCGCTATGTATTATGAGTATTTGATGATCGCAGGCGGACGTACCGCGGATAATCAAGTGGTTAATACGACTTGGGCTACCATGGATGGGTCCTCTTGGGCGTTGATGGCTTCCGGCGACGCTAATTTCACGAAACGTGAGGGAGCGATGGTCGCCAATTATGATAATAAATTTTTCTTGATCGGAGGTATCGACGCTTCGAACAAGGCTTTGAAAGATATATATCAATCCATAGATTATGGAATCTCTTGGTCGGTGGTCGATTCGATGGTGGTGTTGCCGGCCGACTATGTGGCGAGAGGTTTCTCTTCGATCATTGTGGATGAAGAGAATTTCGTGAATATTTTCGGGGGAAAGACCAGCGCCGGATCCAATGACTTGAATCAACTTTGGAGAGGCCGTATCAATCGTTTGATCCCGAAGGAATAGAAAAGTACGATAGGAAATGAAGAGACTTCTCATAATCATCCTATTGGCGAGCATGGTTCCTACGCTTTGGGCGCAGGAATATAAGTACGAGATCGGTGGTATGGCTGGCGGTGCCTTTTATATGGGCGATGCCAACAAGAATACGATATTCAAAGGAATGAATCTGGCGGCGGGGGCTGTGTTCCGGTATAACATCAATTTCCGTTGGGCCTTGAAAGCCAACTTGATGTGGGGGCAGGTCTCTGGTAAGACCGAAGGAATGGAGAATGTTTTTCCGAATAACGCCCAGACCTCTTTCAACCGTAGCATCATGGAGTTGGGAGGACAGGCTGAGTTCAATTTCTTTCCGTATAGCGATAAGTTTGACTATGCGGGAGCGAAACGTTTCTCTCCTTATGTCTTGGTGGGCATAGGGCTGACGGTGGCGCCGGGGGGCGGGAAGACTTTTGCCGGCCCGAATATACCTTTGGGCGTGGGCATGAAATATAAGATCAAGAACCGCCTTAACCTAGGGTGCGAGTTCTCGTTTCGTAAGTTATTCGGGGATGGCTTGGAGGGAAAGGATATGTTGGATGATCCGTATGGTGTCAAGGGTAGCGCCCTTAAGAATAAGGATTGGTACTCTTTCTTGTTGTTGTCTGTTACATGGGATTTCGGCCCGAGATGCCGTACTTGTAACAATGCGAAGAATATAGGTGAATATTAGACTTAGTAAGATAAAATAATGTCGTTGATTGAGAAAATAGACAAGAATCGCTTGCCGCGGCACGTGGCAATTATTATGGACGGGAACGGACGTTGGGCCAAGGCGAAGGGGAAAGACCGTAGTTTCGGGCATCAGGAAGGCGTTGTTTCGGTCCGTAAGATTATGGATGCGGTCACTCAACTCGGATTGAAATATCTGACGTTGTACACTTTCTCTACCGAGAATTGGAATCGTCCGGAAGAAGAGGTCCAAGCGTTGATGAGCTTGCTGGTCTCCGCTATCCACCGGGAGACTCCGGACATGATGAGGAAAAATGTTCGCCTTACTGCGATAGGCGATCTTTCCCGCCTTCGGGAGGATGCCTATAATACGTTGCAAGAATGTATCGATACGACCTCGGCGAATACGGGAACCACACTGATCCTTGCGCTTAGTTATTCTTCCCGTTGGGAGATTACTGCGGCGGTTAGACAGATCGCGCAAGAGGTATTGGAACAGAAGATAACTCCCAACGATATAACCGAGGCTATGGTCTCGGACCACTTGACGACCAAGAATATTCCTGATCCCGATCTTTTGATACGGACCGGAGGAGAGAAGCGCATCAGTAACTTCTTGCTATGGCAGTTGTCATACGCTGAGTTCTTCTTTACGGATGTGTTTTGGCCGGATTTCAGAGAAGAAGAGTTGTATGAGGCTATATTGTATTACCAGCAACGCGAGCGGCGTTTCGGTAAGACAAGTGAGCAATTAATCTTATAAACAATAGCTGTTATATGTACAAAAGAATAGTGCTGTTTTTTATTTGCTTGGGTTTCGCTTGCGGTGCGTTCGCCCAAGAAATAGACACAACCCAGGTTGAGGAACCGGCAGAAGTGCCGGTCATTTCGTACTCGTTAGCTCCGAAGAAATACAAGATCGCGGATATAAAGATTACGGGTATCAAAAATTATGATGATTTTGTGTTGATCGGCTTCTCGGGCTTGTCGGTAGGCGATGAGATTACCGTACCGGGGGAGGAGATCACTACAGCAGTGAAGCGTTTTTGGAGACATGGCTTGTTTTCGGACGTGAAGATATTGGCTACGAAGATCGAGGGCGACCAGATTTGGCTGGAGATCCAGTTGAAGCAACGTCCGCGTATCTCGCAAGTCAATTACCACGGTATCAAGAAAGGCGAGCGTGAGGATTTGGAGGCGAAGTTGGGCTTGAAGAAAGGTTTCCAGGTGACGCCAAACGTTATGGATCGTGCCAAGATCGTGATCCAGAAGTTCTTCGATGGCAAGGGTTTCAAGAACGTGGATGTCGAGATCGAGCAAAAGGATGATCCCGCGAATGAAGGCGAGGTTATCGTGGATATCAATATCGATAAGAATGAAAAGACCAAGATCCATCGTATCTATTTTGAAGGTAACGAGAAATTGACCGCCCGGGAGTTGAAGAAGGCGATGAAGAAGACGAACGAGAAGTTCAGCTTGCCGAACGACTGGAAAACCAGTATCCTGGAGATGTTCAGCACGAAGAAGTTCACCACCGAGGAATATGAGAACGATAAGAAAAATATAATCGCCAAATATAACGAGTATGGTTATCGCGACGCTGTTTTGTTGTTCGATAGCGTAGCGAACTTTAACGAGAAGAAGGTAGATATCTTCCTGAAAGTGGATGAAGGTGAGAAATACTATTTGAAAGATATCCGCTTCGTGGGTAATACGCAATATTCTACGGACTATTTGATGGCCGTGTTGGGTATGAAACCGGGCGAGGTGTATAATCAAAAGAAATTGAACGAGCGTTTGAGTACGGATGATGATGCCGTTTCGAATGTCTATTTTAATAACGGTTATTTGTTCTTCAACGCCGATCCGGTGGAGGTGGATGTGACGAACGATTCTATCTCGTTGGAGATCCGTATACAAGAAGGCCCGCAAGCGACGATCAACCGTATTATCATTAATGGTAACGACCGTCTGTATGAGGATATCGTTCGCCGTGAGTTGCGTACGAAACCGGGTATGTTGTTCAGCCGTGACGACTTGATGCGTTCCGTTCGTGAGTTGGCCCAGATGGGACACTTCGATCCGGAAAACATGAATCCGGTGCCGCTGCCTGATCCTGAGAATGGAACCGTTGATATCGAGTATAACTTGGTTTCCAAGGCAAATGACCAGATTGAGTTCTCCGCGGGTTGGGGACAAACAGGTGTGATCGGTAAGTTAAGCTTGAAGTTTACGAACTTCTCCATGAAGAACTTCTTGAACCCGAAAACGTATAAAGGTATCATCCCGCAAGGTGAGGGACAGACATTGACCTTGAGCGGCCAGACAAACGGACGTTACTATCAGGCTTATAGTATCTCCTTCATGGATCCTTGGTTTGGAGGAAAACGACCGAATACATTGTCCGTCAGCGCTTATTTCTCAAAACAGACCGATATCAGTAGTAACTACTATAATAATAATTTGGGAGGATATTATGGAGGCGGTTATTATCCTGGATATTATGGAGGTGGTTATTATCCTGGATATGGAGGTATTTATGGTAGTAATTACTACAATAATTACTATAATAATAGTTATGAGTATGCTTACGACCCCGATAAATCCATCATGATGCTAGGTGTTGCCGCTGGTTATGGTAAACGTTTGAATTGGCCGGACGACTACTTCCAGTTCATGGCAACCTTGAACTACCAGTTGTATATGATGCATGATTGGGACTATTTCTTGGTTAATAACGGAAACTGTCACAATATCAATTTGGAGTTGATGTTGCAACGTAATTCTATCGATAACCCGTTGTATACTCGTAGAGGTTCGCAATTCATGTTGTCTGTGGCGGCTACTCCTCCTTATTCTTTATTTGATGGCAAGGATTATGCGTCGATATCGAGCTCAGATCCGGATAAGTATAGATTCATCGAGTATCATAAATGGAAGTTCAAGGCGAAGATATTCTCCCCGTTAGCTCCGTTGACCGTGAAACGTACACCGGTATTGATGACTCGTGTTGAGTATGGTTTCTTAGGGACTTATAACAAAAATAAGAAATCTCCTTTCGAGACCTTCTATATGGGTGGCGACGGTATGAGTGGTTATTCCAGTACCTATGCTCAGGAAACGATCGGCTTGAGAGGTTATGAGAATGGTAGTATCGCCGGTAATGGTGGTTATAACTCTTATGGATACGCTTATTCTCGCTTGGCTATGGAGTTGAGGTATCCGTTCTTGCTGGAACCTTCGTCTACGATATACGGATTGGTATTTGTCGAGGCGGGTAACGCTTGGACCGATTTAAAAGATTTCAATCCGTTTAATCTGAAACGTTCCGCGGGTGTCGGTGTCCGTATCTTCTTGCCGATGATCGGTTTGATGGGACTCGACTGGGCTTATGGTTTCGATGAACCGAATTATGGTTCTAGTGGTAAACGTAGCGGTAGTAACCTGCACTTTATCATCGGACAAGAATTCTAAAAATATAGATCGGGTATTGTTCCGTTCGTAGAGACGGGGCGTGCCCCGTCTCATCCCCTCAGGGCAGTATCTTGGATACTATCGGTTAGCGGGAGACGGGGCACGCCCCGTCTCTACATTTAAATAAACACTTTTAACGAATATTGGTAGACTGTAAGTAAACCCTCTGTTATATTTGCAGTCATAAGTAGAACTATAAATAGAGAGAGTATGAAAAAGATTATCACATTAAGCTGTCTGATGTTGCTTTGTTCTTTTGCCGGCATGGCACAGAAGTTCGCTTTAATCGACATGGAATATATATTGAAGAATATTCCGGCTTACGAAATGACAAACGAGCAGTTGAGCCAGGTTTCCAAAAAGTGGCAAAATGAGGTGGAGGCAATTCAGCAAGAAGCTCAGAATATGTATAAGAACTATCAGAGTGATTTGGTATTCCTCTCTGCCGAGATGAAGACAAAACGGGAGGAAGAGATCGTGAAGAAAGAACAAGAGGCACAAGACCTGAAGCGTAAGTACTTCGGTCCGGAAGGTGAGTTATACAAGAAGCGCGAGAGTTTAATGAAACCAATCCAGGATGAGATTTATAACGCGGTGAAAGAAATCTCGGAAGACAAAGGGTATCAAGTCGTTTGGGATCGAGCTTCTGCCATGAGCATTATTTTCGCTTCTCCGAAGATCGATATCAGTAATGAAGTGCTGATTAAGCTAGGATATTCAAAATAAATGCTTATATTTGTGCGCTTTATGCATGAATAGTGTGAAAGCTTGATTAATAACAAAGTAATTATATAGTAAAAATGAAGAAACTTATTGTTTTATTGTTGATGATTCTCCCGTTGGGAGCTATCGCTCAGGAAGTTAAGATTGCGTTTGTAAAAACTCAAGAGGTGTTTATGGCTATGCCGGAAGTATCGGGTATGGAAAAACAAATGGCAGACTTGAATGAGAAGTATAGAGTTGAGTTGAAGCAGATGCAAGATGAATACCAAAAGAAATATTCAGATTTCGTAGCGCAGCAGGATTCATTGACAGAAAATATTAAGTTGAGAAGAATGCAGGAGATCCAGGATATCCAAGGACGTATGGATAACTTCGTGCAGGTAGCTCAACAAGATGTGCAGAAGAAACAACAAGAATTGTTACAACCAATTCAGCAAAAGTTGCAAGACGCTATCCAAAAGGTAGGAGCGGAGAAAGGATATACTTATATCATTGACCCGGCGGCTTTGCTTTATACGGGGACTGACGCGGTAGATGCGACTCCGTTTGTTCGTACGAAACTTGGGTTGAATTAACGAGAGAATTTTATTCCATGGAATAAAAAAGGGTGTTTTCCGGAAGGATTGCACCCTTTGCACTTTATAAAAGAAGGTTCTGATATGTTTTCACAAGCTCCCGGTCCGATCGGTCTTTTTGATTCAGGTTATGGTGGACTTACGATCTTTGATAAGATTCATCAATTGATGCCCGGTTATGATTATGTTTATCTAGGTGATAATGCCCGCTCTCCTTACGGGACTCGTTCGTTCGAGGTCGTATATCAATTTACCCGCCAGGCGGTATCATATCTGTTTGAGTCGGGATGCCAGTTAGTGATTTTAGCTTGCAATACGGCATCCGCGAAAGCGCTTCGTACGATCCAGCAAAAAGATCTGCCCGGATGGGATTCCAATCGTCGTGTACTAGGGGTGATCCGTCCTACGGTAGAATTAGCGGATACGATCAGCCGTACCAAACATATAGGCATCGTGGGTACGGGCGGTACGATCTCGTCCAACTCTTATACGATTGAGATCGGTAAGATGTATCCACATATCCGAGTGACGGGCGAGGCTTGCCCCATGTGGGTTCCTTTGGTGGAGAATAATGAGTTCAATTCCCCGGGAGCGGATTACTTCGTGAAGAAACATATTGACCATATTTTATCCGTAGATCCTCAAATTGATACACTTATCTTAGGATGTACCCATTATCCCCTATTGATGGATAAGATACGTGCTTTTCTTCCTTCCGGCATCACCTTATTCTCGCAAGGCGAGCATGTGGCAGAGAGTTTGCGAGATTATTTACGGCGCCATCCGGAAATGGATCATAAACTGACGAAGGGTGGAAGTTGCCGTTTCCTTACCACGGAATCGGCAGAGAAGTTTTCCGAGACAGCTTCCATCTTCCTGAATACTCCGATATCAGTCTCCCAAATTTCCTTATAAAAAGTAGGGATTGATAGTCTGTTTATGCTACTGCATACCTATTGTGGTACCTCCGCAAAGCAGTTGCGGCACTACTGTACGTTTTTGCGGTACTATATCTGTAACGACCGGTGTTTTCCTTATTGAATACTTTTACCGAACGGAGCCAGCGCTAAAGTCGCCATTTTAAAGTGTTGCATACCGAAAGGGATACCGATGACCGTGATACATAGTAAAAGGCCGAACCCCAAATGCGTAAGGCAGATCCAAAAGCCTCCTACGAATATCCAGATAATATTCATGATAAGTGATAAACATCCACCGGAGTTCCCCTCGTCTACGACACGGCTGCCGAAAGGCCATAAAGCCAGTATCGACAGTTTCAAGGTCTGGAGGCCAAAGGGTATGCCAATGATCGTAACCATTAGTACTAAGCTGGATATCAGATACTCTACGCTAGTGATAATCCCGCCGAAGAGTAACCATATTATATTCCCCAAGAATTTCATACGCTAGTTATTTAAATGGTTGATACTGTCTTT
The DNA here is from genome assembly GCF_947855115.1 of uncultured Parabacteroides sp. Classification (GTDB taxonomy): domain Bacteria; phylum Bacteroidota; class Bacteroidia; order Bacteroidales; family Tannerellaceae; genus Parabacteroides. Next base: position 238,914 of record NZ_CANTZW010000003.1, on the reverse strand, counting down.
CTCATATATAACAGACGCTTTACTCACCGTGGCTATATGAAAGCTATCTATTTCCGCTAGGATTCGCTGTTTAACTAAAGCGAAACTATCCCTGTAGGCCGGTTTTACCGGTTCGGAGGGAGGAGCTTCCATTTTCAGCGGATCGATAGGTTGCCCGTTTTTATGGACACGGAAATCTAGGTGCGGCCCGGTAGAGAGTCCGGTAGATCCTACATAAGCGATTTCTTGGCCTTGCTGTACATGACTGCCTACTTGGATTCCTTTGGCAAAACGGCTTAGGTGCATGTAGGTCGTGGTGTATACGGAGTTATGTTTCACTTTCAAGAAATTGCCGCCGCCCTTCTGGTATCCTTTGGCTATGACCGTGCCGGCCCCTATGCTGCGTACCGGCGTACCTATCGGGGCTGCGTAATCTACCCCGTGGTGTGCTCTGTAACGTTTGAGGATCGGGTGGAAACGGGCGTTCGTAAAACGGGAAGTGATCCGGAAAAAGTCTAGTGGCGCTTTCAGGAACGCTTTTCGAAGGCTATTCCCTTCTTCGTCGAAGTATTCGAAAACGCTGTCTTGTGTGAAGGGAATCGCTACAAACTCTTTGCCTTGGTGTGTAAAGATAGCCCCTTCGATGGAGGCGATGCTCAAGGCTGTCGTATCGTCTATGTAAGCCTCATTATATAACACCTTGAATGAGTCGCCGTCTTTAATATCGAAGAAGTCGATCTGCCAAGCGTACACGTCCGATATCTTGATCGCCAGATACGGATCGCCTCCATTAGCCTTGATAACGTTCCATAAAGAAGAATTTAAGACTCCTTCCGTATACTTTTTCTTGAGGGTTATCGACTTACTGAATTCATAGGCGTTGATCGTATCGCCGGTCAAGTCGATTACGGCGTAATCCGTCAAAGACTTGGCGAAAGCGATATATCGGATTGTCTCTAAAGTATCTACCGTGGAGAATGTGTAATAATGCATGCCGGCCCGTAATTTCGTGGGATCAAGTACGTGAGCGGATGCCTTGCTTATACTGTCTGCTTTCAAGGCCGTGAAACCTAAGTCGGAGAATATGGAAGCGGGGTTATCTCCGTTTCTCATCAAATATTCTTTTACATCCAAGGAATCTATGCAGATGCCGTATTGGTATAGGTGTTGTGAGCTGTCCACCCATTGTGTATCCATGTCTGCGTCTTCCGTGGGTTGTTGGGGATGTTTGCAGGCGAAACAACTAATCAACATTAGTAATACGATACATATAGGTAATTTCTTGTTCATTTCTCTTCGTTTGTTCATCAAAGTTATTCAACCGGATACAAACTTACGGAAAATAATATAAATAGCGAAACCTATTTAACGTAAAGCTTTGTACCTTTGCGGACTCGTAAAAAAGATGTTTAGGTAGAAAGCAGATCAATGGACGTGTATAGACTATTCCGCACCCCGAAAGGGTTGAGAGGCAAATTATTTAAGTTAACAGGGCCTATATTTCTGGAAACCTTGCTGATGCTGACTTTAGGCGTAGTGGATACGCTTATGCTGAGCCATCATTCTGACAACGCTGTGGCGGCGGTCGGTGTGGTTAACCAATTGTTGAACATGGTATTCCTGTTGTTCAATATTACCACGACCGGAACGTCTGTCATGTGCGCTCTCTATTTCGGGGCGAGAGACAATAAAAGTTTTATTCAAGTACTAGGAACTTCCTTGCTGTTTAACGCGGGGATCGGTTGCTTGATCAGTTTGCTGCTTTTCCTGTTTGGCAAAGAGATGCTGGTCATGATGGATATCCGTCCGGATTTGATGCCGGACGCTGAGACTTATATGCATATCGTCGGAGGATTTGGTTTCTTCCAGGCGATTAGTTTCACGATATCCGCGGTGCTCCGTGCGGCGAACAAACCGAATTATGCGATGCAGGTGACCTTGCTGGTCAATGTATTGAATGTGTTTGGAAATTATACGTTGATATTTGGCCATTTTGGTTTTCCAGCCCTTGGTGTGCAAGGGGCGGCTATCTCTACCTCTGTTTGCCGGGGAGTGGCGATGACACTTTTGTTTATCATGCTGTTCAAGCGGTTGGTGCCTCGTATCCCTTTGGCTTATTTCCGTCCGTTCCCGTTTCAGAAGTTGAGAGATGTATTGAAGATCGGTTTACCTTCGGCGGTGGAACAGATCTCGTATGATGCCTCGCAGGTGACGATTGTTTACTTTATCAATATGCTGGGAAATGAGTACTTGACGGCTCGTGTTTATGTGATGAATATCGTGATAATCGGGTATATCTTCTCTTTGTCGATTGCGCAAGCTACTTCTATTTGTACCGGCAACTTGGTTGGCGCAAGGAAGAAACAAGCCGCTTATCTGTTGAGTTGGTATGCTTGGAGAAGATCGTTGCTGATTACGTTGATTGCGAGTACGGGAGTTTATCTTTTGGGCCGTCCTTTATTGGGGATATTCACGGAAAACCAAATGATTATAACGATCGCAATGGGAGCGTTGCTGGTAGACGTGCTCTTGGAGCAAGGACGGGCTACGGTGCTATTGTTCTTATTCTGTCTGCGTTCGGTAGGAGACGTGGTAGTACCGGTGATTATCGAGTTATTTTGTATGTGGTTCTTCGCCGTATTTTGCGGATATATGTTTGGTATTGTGTTTGGGCTAGGTTTAGCGGGGATGTGGTTCGCCTTCGCTTTGGATGAATGTTCCCGGGGAATGGTACTTTGTTTACGGTGGCGAACGCAGAGGTGGAAAACAAGGATATTAATCAAGAATCCTGTTAATATAAGCTAAAACAGGGTGCTATTGGGAACATTTCGCCTTTTATTTGCGTCTTACTAATGACAATAGATATTTTATAAAAGATTATGAGGAATATGAAAAAGGTATTGTTTTATGCATTTTTGCTTCCCGCTTTCGTCGGGATGATGTTTTCTTGTTCAGACGCCAAGACAGATGTAAAGAAGTTGGAAGGAAAATGGAACGTGGTAGAAGTAAAAGGTGAGAAAGTCTTGGAAGAAGGTTTGCCACAGATGAACTTCAATATGGCAGAGAAGAAATTACATGGAAATACAGGTTGTAATTTATTCAATACGACGATCACGCTAGATCCGGAAGATATATCTTCTATCACGATCGCTCCGGGTGCGACAACCATGATGGCTTGTCCGAATATGGATTTGGAGACGAGTGTGCTTCAATCGATGGATCAGGTTCGTTCCGTGAAGGCTGGAAAAAATGAGAATGAGATGTTGTTGGTAGACCAAGATGGTAATGTATTATTAGTATTGGAGAGAAATTAATGAGAAAAGGTCTTTTTTATATTTGCCTGCTTTTGGTAGGTATCGGTTTGTTCGCCAGTTGTAAATCCAAGAAAGTGGCGGTAGCTTCTTTCTCGGATCTGGATGGTGAATGGGGTGTCGTGGAAATGAACGGTAAGGCGTTGAATCCGGAGGAGACTCATCAGGTCTTGGAATTTGACGTGGCTCGTCAAGGGCTTTCGGGAAATGCCGGTTGTAATCGGTTGATGGGAAAGATCGAATATAATGATGCTTATAAAAATATCATCAAGTTCCCGCAGGTAGCGACTACCCGGATGGCTTGTCCGGATATGAGCGGCGAACGTGAACTATTGGAGGCATTGAATAAGGTGGTCCGGTTTGAGGCACAAGGAGGAATGAAGCCTGTTACGGAAATCGCCTTGTTTGGTACCAATAATGATAAGTTGCTAGTGCTTAAGAAACAAAAATAAAATCCCCCATTGTAGAGACGGGGCGTGCCCCGTCTCATCCTAAAACCGTCTCATCCCATCTCACCCTTCCTAAACCTTTCTATCCCCCTCTAAACAATCATCCTCTATTTTTTATTCTGAGTAGGATAATCTGGATAAAGTAAATACTTTTTACGCATAGCCTTGTATTGATCCAACTCAGGTTTCCAGCTCTCCCGTATCTCATCCTCGGATACCCCCCTTATGATTTGGTAGCGAAGTTGCTTCGTTCCAGCCAATAAGTCGAACCAATTCGGGCGGGAGAAGAAAAAGGCTTGATCCTTTCCAGCTTTATTGTAGAAGTCGAGGAAGAATTGCAAAGTCAATCCTCCTTGGAACGGATATTCCCGCAAATCTACACCGTAACAAAGCTTGTCTTTTTGCAAAGGATTGGTATCGAAGCCGGGCAAGGAAGTCGGGGTGAAAGTGAAATCCCCATATTTAGGGTCCGGGAAACCCAATACCTGAAATGGATAATAGGTGCCTCTTCCCACGCTGATATTCGTAGCCTCAAAAAAGCAAAGCGACGGATACAGGCGGATAGATTGATCGTTCGGAAGGTTCGGGGAGGGCTTGACCGGCAACCAATAAGGGTCTCCGTGTTTCCAATTCTCCATCTTGACGATCTTTAGCCGGCAAGTATCGGGCGTACTTTTCAGCCAGCCCTCCTTATTGATCATCCAAGCCAGTTCCCCAACGGTCAAGCCATGCAAGATCGGGAGTGGATCGACCCCTACAAAAGACTCGAATCCTTTCTGGCGGATCGGCCCGTCTACGAAATCATTGGGGTTCGGGCGGTCTAATACGATAAACTCTTTGTCATTCTCGGCACAAGCTTCCATTACGTAGTGCATGGTGCTTATATAAGTATAGAAACGGGCTCCTACATCTTGTATGTCGAAGACGATTACGTCAAGGTCACTGAGTTGTCCGGCAGATGGTTTCTTGTTTTTTCCGTAAATAGAGATAATCGGGACACCTGTCTTCTGATCTCGGCTATCTTTTATCTCTTCTCCGGCATCGCCGGTTCCCCGAAATCCATGCTCAGGAGCGAATACCTTTTTGACATCTACCCCTTCTGCCAATAATGCGTCTAATAGGTGAATTTGCTGTTTTTCCAAGATGGAAGTTTGGTTGACCACCAATCCGACCCGTTTATCTTTAAGCAAACGAGTGATGATATCCATCCGCTCGGCACCGAGCTTTAACGGGGCGTTTTGTGAATAGACTGTCGGCGTCAGGGTTACTAGCAAGATCAAAAGAAAGATCATCCGTTTCATATACATTATATTATATAAGCTCATACTCGCAAAAGTACGAAATGTTTTATTAGGATGAAATACTTTGTTTCATTCCAAGATGGAAAATCCCTATCTTTGTGTTTCAAAAGAGCAAATAAGGAATAAAAGAATGGAACCTCTTGATATAATTAAGAAATATTACCCGGAAGACTCGGAGGCTTTTCGGATTTTAGTGACACATAGCCGGAGCGTGGCGGATAAAGCTTTGTGTTTGGCCCGGTTACACCCGGAAATGAATCTGGACTTGGTTTTTATTGAAGAAGCGGCCATGTTGCATGACATAGGGATCTTTTTATGCGACGCTCCCGATATTGATTGCCATGGAAAAGCGGCCTACATCTGTCATGGTTATCTGGGAGCTGATTTGATGCGGAAAGAGGGATATCCTCGTCATGCCTTGGTTTGTGAAAGACATACGGGGACGGGACTTTCGCTTGCGATGATCGAGGAACAGAACTTACCCGTCCCGCATCGGGATATGCGCCCTGTCTCGTTGGAAGAGCAACTGATCTGTTTCGCTGATAAATTCTATAGTAAAACTAAGCTGACGAAAGAGAAACCGGCGGATAAGATAAAACAAAGTTTATCCAAGTATGGAAATGAGACGGTTGAACAGTTTGAACGTTGGTGTAAACTCTTTTTAGGGGAATAAAAGCATAAGGGCTCGTTTATTTGTTATACATTTGCACGCTGTAACACACTGCAAAGAACGAAGTAATGTTTTTGATATATAGAGTCCTAATCATTCTATTCGTTTTCCTCTTGGGAGGCTTGGGCGTGCAGGCACAGGAGGTTGTCGCTCCTGCCGATAGCTTGGCGCAGACAGACTCTCTCTTGGTGGCTCCTACGGATAGTACAACGCTAGCGGAAGATTCTGTTCCCAAGAAGAAGACCGGGCTAGATGCCCCGGTCAGCTATCAAGCAACCGATTCTATTGTGATGACAGCCGGTAACTGGGCTTATCTATTCGGCGAAGGCGATGTCAAATATCAAAATATCGAGTTACAATCCGAATTGATCGAGATGAATATGGATAGTAGCGTCGTATTCGCTAAGTTCGGGCTCGACTCTATCGGCCAGGAATTTGGTTATCCGTTGTTCAAGGAGGGCGACCAACAGTATGAGTCGAAGACGATGCGGTATAATTTCGATACCAAGAAAGGATATATTACGGATGTGATTACCCAACAGGGCGAAGGATATGTTACCGCCGGGCGAACGAAAAAGATGGAGGGAGATATCTTGAATATGGTGGGGGGCAAGTACACGACTTGCGATGAGCATGAGCACCCGCACTTTTATATCCAGATGACCAAGGCGAAAGTACGTCCGAAAAAGAATATCGTCACCGGTCCGGTTTATATGGTTTTTGAGGATGTTCCCTTGTACCCGATTGGGCTTCCTTTCTGTTTTTTCCCGTTTTCCGATACTTATTCGTCCGGTATTATCATGCCGACTTTCGGGGATGAGTCTGCCCGGGGATTCTTCTTGCGCGATGGTGGTTATTACTTCGCTTTGAGCGACTACATAGACTTGGCGCTGACAGGTGAGATTTATACGAAAGGTTCGTGGGGATTGTCGGCGCGTTCCTCTTATCGCAAGCGGTATAAGTTCTCGGGAGCTTTCAACGCCTCCTATCTTGTGACTAAGACGGGAGACAAGGGGTTGCCGGATTATAGCCTGTCGAAAGACTTCAAGGTAAACTGGACGCATACACAAGACGCGAAGGCAAATCCTTACTTGTCGTTCTCGGCGAGTGTGAACTTTTCTACATCATCCTACGACCGGAATAACCAGAACAGTTTGTACCCGAACTCTAACGGATATGCCGATGTGAACCAGAATACGAAAAGTTCATCCATCAACATAACGAAACGTTTCCCGAATAATCCCTTCACGATCTCAGGTACGATGAGTATCAACCAGACAACTCGTGACTCCTCTATTGCCGTGACCCTGCCTAATATGACAATTACAATGAGCCGTATATTCCCTTTTAAGCGGAAACATCCGGTGGGAAAAGAACGTTGGTATGAGAAAATCTCCATGAGCTATTCCGGAACGTTTAGTAATAGTATCACGACAAAGGAAAACTTATTGTTTAAATCGAATTTGATCAGGGATTGGCAGAATGCTATGCAACACTCGATTCCGGTAAGCGCTACTTTCTCGGTGCTCAAGTACTTGAACATTTCTCCTTCTTTTAATTATAAGGAACGTTGGTACACTAGTAAGATCGAGCAGGAATATGATACACAGAAACAGAGCTTGGTAGCACGGGATACGACATATGGTTTTTATCGTATCTATGATTTTAACGCTTCTATATCAGCGTCTACAACCTTGTATGGATTTTATAAGCCATTACCCTTCTTGGGGAATAAGGTTGAGATGATCCGTCACCGTTTCGAACCGTCTATCACGGTAAGTGCCCAGCCGGATTTTTCCTCTTCTCGTTTTGGTTTTTATGAGACTTATGTGTACCAAGACGCAAATGGTAAGGATCGTGAGTATACCTACTCTCCGTTTGCCCATAACATGTATGGTGTTCCGGGTACAGGCAAACAAGGGAATATCAGTTTCGACGTAAATAACAATATTGAAATGAAGGTACGTTCAGACAAAGACTCTACCGGATTCAAGAAGATTAGCCTGATCGATAAGTTGTCGTTGGGAATGAGTTACAATATGGCGGCCGACTCTTTTAAATGGAGTGACTTGAGTGTCGGTTTGCGTCTGAAACTTTCTAAAAGTTATACATTAAACCTGAGCGGTCAATTCGATACCTATACTTATGATGAGAATGGACAACGTGTAGATATACCTCGTTGGAAAGCGGGTAAGGGAATCGGTCGTCTGAGAGGGACTAGTACTAGTTTTTCCTATACATTTAATAATGATACGTTCAAGAAGTGGTTCGGAGGAGAGGATACTTCTTCGGATAAATCCGGGAATCAGTCGGCTTCCACAGATCCGAATGCCGATTCGGATGGCTTAGCGGACGGGGAGAGTGATGGGGAGAATAAGGAAAACGGCGGTCGCCTGCTAGGTAAGAAGAAAGAGACGGGAGAGACGGATGCCGATGGCTATTTGATTACCCAAATCCCGTGGAGCCTTTCGTTTAACTATGGCTTGTCTTTGCGCTATGGTAATTTTAATCGTTCGAAGCGGGAATATGATTATGCCTTGACTCATTCCCTGAGCTTTAACGGAAATATACAGCCGACAAAGAATTGGCGTTTTAACTTTAGCGCTACATACGATTTTGACGCTAAGAAGATCTCTTATATGACTTGTAACGTGACTCGTAATTTGCATTGTTGGCAAATGACGGCTAGTTTCGTGCCGGTCGGTCCTTATAAATCCTATACCTTCAGTATCGCTGTAAGTTCTTCGTTATTGAAAGACTTGAAGTATGATAAGAGAAGTAATTATAGAGATGGGCAACAATGGTATTAAAAAGCGAGAATTGATAATTATTTTGATCGTATAGCCATAATTATCAATTCTCGGTTATATCAGCTCGATTTACTCTTACCAATCAATGGGAGTTTGTCCTGTCGCTATCAAATAGTCATTGGCTTTGCTGAAATGTTTATTTCCGAAGAATCCCCGGTAAGCGGAGAGAGGAGACGGATGGGCCGATTTAAGAACCAAGTTACGGGATGGATCAATGAAAGCCCCTTTCTTCTGTGCGTATGAGCCCCATAAGATATAAACGATATGATTCCTCTCGGCCGCTAAACGGTGAATAACAGCGTCGGTAAAAGTCTCCCAACCTCTGTTTTGATGGGAACCGGCTTGATGCGCTCGCACCGTAAGCGTAGCGTTTAACAATAATACGCCTTGATCGGCCCAACGAGTCAGATTACCGGTTGTTGGAACCGGGTGCCCTAAATCATCTTGTATCTCTTTGAATATATTGATGAGAGAAGGGGGGAAAGGTACCCCGTCTTGGACAGAGAAACAAAGTCCATGCGCCTGTCCCGGCTCGTGATAAGGATCCTGCCCAAGAATAACGACCTTTACTTTATCGAACGGGCAATGTTCAAAAGCGTTGAACATGTAAGGACCGGGAGGATAAACCGTACCTTGGCGGTATTCTTGTCTCACAAAATCGGTCAATTGCTTGAAATAATCTTTCTCAAACTCATCGGCTAACCGTTTTTTCCAGCTTTCTTCAATTTTTACATCCATAATATAATATTGGCAGTTAACTAAATCAGCATCATGCCTGCCGCACGTGCTTCCTTGCGCATCTCATCAGGCCAGATGCTCGCCTGAATCTCTCCGATATGAGCCTTACGAAGATAGAACATACACAGGCGGCTTTGCCCGATACCGCCACCGATACTCTGCGGAAGTTCGCCGTTTAAGAGACGTTTATGAAAATATAATTCTTTTTTCTCCTCGGCTTTGCAAATATCCAACTGGCGTAACAAGGCTTCCTTGTTGACACGGATACCCATAGAAGATAATTCCATGGAACGGTTTAGTACATCGTCCCAAACCAATAAATCCCCGTTTAATCCGGTTTGTCCGTTCTCGGCGATCGTAGACCAATCATCGTAGTCCGGAGCACGTCCGTCATGCTTCTCACCATTACTTAGCGAGCATCCGATACCAATAATGAATACGGCCCCGTATTCCTTGGTGATAGCGTCTTCCCGCTCTTTCGGTGTAAAAGTAGGATATTTTTGTAACAAATCCTCGGAATGAATAAAATGAATTTGTTGAGGTAGGGTCGGACGGATCTGAGGGAACATCTCGTAAACTAAGTATTCGGTACGAACCATGGCTGCGTATATGCGGCGAACAATCTCCTTGAGGAAATCGATATTCCGTTCATTTTCGCTCATCACACGTTCCCAATCCCATTGATCCACGTATAAAGAGTGTAAATTACCAAGTTCCTCATCAGAGCGGATGGCGTTCATATCGGTATAAATACCATAACCTTCCTCGATTTGATAATCGGCGAGTGTCAGTCGTTTCCATTTGGCGAGTGAGTGTACGATCTCGGCTTTGGAATCGTTTAAATCCTTGATCGGAAAAGTAACGGCTCGTTCGACCCCGTTAAGGTCATCGTTGATACCCATGCCCTTAAGTACGAATAATGGTGCGGTTACGCGTCTTAGGCGTAGCTCGGATGAGAGATTTTGCTGGAAAAAGTCCTTGATCTTCTTGATTCCCATTTCAGTCTGGGATAAGTTAAGTAAGGCTTTATACCCTGTGGGTTTAATAAGATAGCTCATATACTTGTTGTGCTTTGTGTTTGTAAAATATGTGCGGCAAAGATAATGATTAATGGCAAAATAACAAGAATATGATCATTCTTATTTGCAAAATGGCAGGATATATAAAAGACTTATAAGCAAAATATCAGAAGCAAAATATTTCTTTCATGTATTTGCTTAAGTAATATATTATATGTACTTTTGCACAGTCTTTGGCTCGGTAGCTTAGTTGAATAGAGCGTCAGATTCCGGTTCTGAAGGTCGTGGGTTTGAGTCCCACCCGGGTCACGAGAAGTTCTTTATGATCGATCATAAAGAACTTTTTTTATGCGTTGATTTGAATCCCTGTCGTGAATATGATAAACCGCTTTCTTTAGGGGCATGGAGGTTAAATATTCTAAAACACTTTCGGCTTACTTATTTTATTTGTTCTTTTGCGGAAAAATTAGGGGATGTGTGCTTTATACGCATCTCCTTAATTTATTTAACTTTAATAAGTGAGAGTCTGATGGCTGAAAATAAAAAAGTTAGTTCTGTTTCTTTCTTTAACTCCCGTCTTACATCTGTAATTAGTATCTCCTTGGTACTATTCTTGTTAGGACTCATACTTTTGATAGGAACGCTGGGAAATAAACTCTCCGTTTATGTGAAAGAGAACTTATCTTTCTCCATTGTGTTGAAAGATAACCAAAAAGAAGCTGAGATAAAGAAAATGCAAAAGAGCCTGGACGCTCTTCCCTTTATAAAATCAACCGAATATATATCGAAAGAGCAAGCTGCGAAAGAGCTGGAGGAGGAACTGGGGGAGAATCCGGAGACCTTCTTAGGCTTCAACCCTTTACAGGCTTCGATCGAGGTGAAGCTACATTCGGAATATGCTAATCCTGATAGTCTTCAAGTAATAGAGAGGAAGATCAAGAAATACACATCAGTCTCGGAGTTACTTTACCGGAAGGATATGATGGAGATGGTCCATAATAATATGAAACGGCTGAGTTTGGTCTTGCTCACCTTGGCGGCGGTATTGATGGTTATCTCATTCGTCTTGATCAGTAATACCATTCGTCTGTTGATTTATTCCAAACGATTCTTGATTCATACGATGAAGCTTGTGGGGGCTACTTCCGGCTTTATACGTAGGCCCTTTGTAAAATATAACATAGTAAGTGGTATTTTCGCTTCTGTTTTGGCAATATTGATGCTAACCGGAGCGTTATATTATTTGCAAAATGAATTGAAAGGTTTTATCCAGATATTGGATATGCAAACACTGCTGCTGGTTTATGTGGCGGTGCTTGTTTTAGGTATAGTCTTGTCCGTGATCGCAACCATTTTTGCCGTGAATAAATATTTGCGGATGGGTGTCGATAAGTTGTATTATATTTAAATGTACGAATAATAAAGAGTTGAGAAAATGGCTAAAAGAGATTTTGCTTTCGGGAAAGAGAATTTTATACTAATCGCAGTAGCAGTTGCCTGTATCGTGCTTGGTTTCATATTAATGAGTGGTGGAGGTTCCGGGGATAACACGTTTAACCCTGATATATTCAGCGCACGCCGTATCGTGGTAGCTCCGGTGGTTACGGTTATCGGTTTTGTGATGATGATTTTTGGAATACTGAAGAATAGCAAAGATAAAGAAGTAACAGAATGAGTTGGTTTGAGGCCTTGGTACTGGGAATCGTACAGGGATTGACCGAATATCTGCCGGTGAGCAGTAGCGGTCATCTGGCGATAGGTTCAGCGTTGTTTGGTATAGAGGGAGAGGAGAATCTTGCGTTTACGATCGTCGTGCATGTGGCGACCGTATTCAGTACGTTGGTAATCCTTTGGAAGGAAATCGACTGGATATTCCGCGGTTTGTTCAAATTTCAGATGAATGCGGAGACAAGGTATGTGATCAATATTTTAATTTCCATGATCCCGATCGGGATCGTTGGTGTATTTTTTAAGGATACGGTGGAGCAAATCTTCGGATCCGGTTTATTGATCGTTGGTTGTATGTTGCTCCTGACAGCGGCTTTGTTGGCATTTTCCTATTATGCCAAGCCGCGAAAGAAAGAGTCGATCTCGATGAAGGATGCTTTCATCATTGGTTTGGCCCAGGCTTGCGCCGTGATGCCGGGGTTGTCTCGTTCCGGATCTACGATCGCTACCGGTTTGTTATTGGGGAATAATAAGGCGAGATTGGCTCAGTTCTCTTTCTTGATGGTAATTCCTCCGATCTTGGGAGAGGCGTTGTTGGATGTCTTGAAGATGATGAAAGGCGAAGATGTAGCCGGAGATATTCCTGCGTTATCATTGATGGTAGGTTTCGTGGCCGCTTTTATTTCTGGTTGTGTGGCTTGTAAATGGATGATCAACATCGTGAAAAAAGGGAAACTGATTTACTTCGCTATCTATTGCGCAATCGCAGGAGTGGTGACAATTGCTTGTACGTTACTGAAATAAAGAATGGATTTTATAGCAGGAGAGATTTTATATTTTAATAAACCGCTAACGTGGACTTCTTTTGACCTGGTGAATAAATTTCGCTATAAGCTAAGTCGGAAACTAAAGGTAAAGAAGATTAAAGTTGGACATGCGGGGACGTTGGATCCCTTGGCTACGGGTGTGATGATCGTTTGTACCGGAAGGGCCACGAAGCGGATTGATGAGTTTCAATATCAGACGAAGGAATATGTCGCTACATTGAAATTGGGAGAGACTACCCCATCTTTCGACTTGGAGAAAGAGATAGACGCTGTGTATCCCACGGAGCATATAACTCGTGAACTTGTAGAGAAGGTTTTAAAGACATTTGTGGGTACGATCCAGCAGATCCCCCCGGTATTCTCTGCTTGTAAGGTAGAAGGCAAGCGAGCTTATGAGCTAGCCCGAAAAGGAGAGGAAGTTGAACTAAAATCCAAGACATTGGTTATAGACGAACTGGAGTTGCTGGAGTGCAATTTGCCTGTCATAAAGATACGGGTGGTATGTAGCAAAGGAACTTATATTCGCGCTTTGGCCCGTGATATCGGGAGAGCCTTGAATTCTGGAGCCCATTTGATTGGCTTGGAACGGACTCGTATCGGGGAAGTAACCTTGGAGATGTGTATGTCTCCGGAAGAGATCGATGATTTCTTGGAAAAGAATGTGGTAAAAATAGAAGAAAAATAAAAGAGTGCATTATGAAGCTTTCGAAATTCAAATTTAACTTACCGTCGGAATTAATCGCTTTGAATCCGGCGAAGAACAGAGATGAGTCGAGGTTGATGGTCGTTCATCGCGATACCGGTGAGATCGAGCACCGCGAATTCAAAGGTATTCTAGACTATTATGGAAAAGGTGACGTGTTTATTTTTAATAACACGAAAGTCTTCCCCGCTCGCTTATATGGCAATAAGGAGAAAACAGGAGCGCGTATCGAGGTGTTTTTGCTGCGAGAACTGAACGAGGATTTACGCTTATGGGACGTGTTGGTTGATCCGGCCCGTAAGATCCGTATCGGTAATAAACTATACTTTGGCGAGGATGATTCCATGGTAGCTGAGGTAATCGATAATACGACTTCACGCGGTCGTACACTTCGTTTCTTATATGACGGGAATCATGATGAATTCAAGAGGGCTTTGTATGCCTTGGGCGAGACCCCACTACCTAAGTATATCGAACGCGAGGTGGAACCGGAAGATGAGTATCGGTATCAGAATATCTTCGCCACGGAAGAAGGCGCTGTCGTGGCTCCCGCTGCCGGATTGCATTTTAGCCGTGAGTTGATGAAGCGTTTGGAGATTAAAGATTGCCAGTTCGCTTTCTTGACTTTGCATTCGGGATTGGGTAATTTCCGTGAGATCGATGTGGAGGATTTGACAAAACATAAGATGGACTCCGAGCAAATGGTCGTAAACGCTGATGTGGTGAATATCGTGAATAAAGGAAAGGACGATGGGCACAAAATTTGTGCGGTCGGTACTTCTGTAATGCGTGCGATCGAGACTGCTGTAAGCACGGATGGCCATTTAAAAGAATTCGAGGGCTGGACAAATAAGTTTATCTTCCCTCCGTATGATTTCAGCGTAGCTACTAGTATGGTGACGAATTTCCATATGCCATTGTCTACCTTATTGATGATGACTGCTTCTTTCGGTGGTTATGAGCTGATCATGGACGCTTATGATATCGCTTTGAAAGAGAAGTATCGTTTTGGTGCTTATGGCGACGCTATGCTAATTCTTTAATCCGATCTTTATGGCGACAGCTTACCTTGGATTAGGTACGAACGTAGGCAATAAACGAGGAAATTTGGTGACAGCCTCAGCGTTGTTGGCTGAAAGGGTGGGAGATGTTCTCGCCCTTTCTGATATGTATGAGACGGAGCCTTGGGGATTTGAGTCTGAGAACACTTTCTTGAATGCTGTGATTGTCCTGATGACGGAGTTTTCCCCCATCGAATTATTAGATGCTACCCGCCAGATCGAGATCGAGATGGGGCGTATCAAGAAAAGCGACGGCTCGTATCATGATCGTATTATCGATATTGATCTATTAATGGTGGATGAGCAGATCATACATACGGAGCGCTTGATACTGCCACATCCTCTGATGCATAAGCGGTTGTTCGTTATGGAACCGTTGGTGGAGGTCGCTCCGTTGGTTAAGCACCCCGTATTGGGAAAGACGATGAGTGAACTTTTATCTGAATTGTAAGTTTTAGTTATGAACCAAGAGATTTGAGTTATGAATAAAGAAATTAATAAAGCGATGACGCAAGGAATCGTCTTCAAGAAAGCGAAAAGTGAAGCGGTAGATCCGAATGGAAAAAAAATCAAGTTCTCTGATTTCCTTAAAGGAACACATGGTTCTGATTCAGCGAAATGGAAAGCTAGCTTTAAGTATAAAAAAGCCCTGCGTAATACCAAGAAGAAAAAATAATCTTCAGTTTTCAACATTCAATTCTCAATTATTACGTATCTTTGTACAAGAATTGGCGTGGATAGATTTGTATTGCTTGCAACCACGGGAAAAAATGCTAAAAACATATCCGTTTCGTAGCCATCCGGCAGAAAAATCTTTCCAAGCTCAATTCATTTGTAGATTAGTAATCTTTTCAATTAAAAACGATGAGTTATTTATTCACCTCCGAATCGGTGTCTGAAGGACACCCCGATAAAGTAGCCGATCAAATTTCGGATGCTTTGCTGGATGAGTTCTTGGCCTACGACAAGAACTCGAAAGTTGCTTGCGAAACCCTTGTTACAACCGGGCAGGTTGTCTTGGCTGGAGAAGTTAAATCAAGTGCGTATGTAGATGTGCAGGAAGTGGCACGCGGCGTGATCGAGAAGATTGGTTACACGAAAAGCGAGTACCAGTTTGAGGCGAAATCATGTGGCGTATTCTCTTCTATTCATGAACAGAGTGGTGACATAAACCGTGGTGTGGAGCGTGCGGACCCCTATGAGCAGGGTGCCGGCGACCAAGGTATGATGTTCGGTTATGCCACAAATGAGACTGATAATTATATGCCGCTAGCGTTGGACTTATCTCATAGCTTATTATGGGAATTGGCAAAGATTCGCAAGGAAGAGTTGGATTTGATGCCTTATTTGCGTCCGGACGCTAAGAGCCAGGTAACGATTGAATATGATGATAACGGTAAGCCGTTGCGTATCGATACGATTGTCATATCCACGCAGCACGACGAGTTTATCGGTCCGAAAGGTATTTCACAAGAAGAAGCGGATGAGGCTATGCAAAAGAAAATCGCCTCAGATGTAAAGAATATCTTGATTCCTCGTGTAAAGGCGCAATATCCGGCTCATGTACAGGCTTTGTTCAATGATAATATCATTTATCATGTGAATCCGACTGGTAAGTTCGTGATTGGTGGTCCTCATGGTGATACCGGTCTGACCGGTCGTAAGATCATCGTAGATACGTATGGTGGCAAAGGTGCTCATGGTGGTGGTGCTTTTTCTGGAAAAGATCCTTCTAAGGTAGACCGTTCGGCTGCTTACGCCGCTCGTCATATCGCCAAGAATATGGTGGCCGCCGGCGTGGCAGACGAGATGTTGGTACAAGTGTCTTATGCGATCGGTGTAGCCAAGCCGATGAATATTTTCGTGAATACTTTTGGCCGTGCGAAGGTAAATCAGACAGACGGCGAGATCGCCGCTAAGATTTGGGATATCTTTGATATGCGTCCGAAAGCGATCGAGGAACGTTTGAAATTACGTAACCCTATTTATTTCGAAACCGCCTCTTATGGTCATATGGGACGTAAACCACAGGTCGTTACTAAGACCTTCTCTTCCCGTTATCTACAGAAACCGGTTGTTTGCGAGGTAGAGTTGTTCACTTGGGAGAAACTAGACTATGTAGATAAGATCAAGGAAGTATTTGGCTTGTAATATTCCTTTCTTAGATAACATTGCTGCAACGCCGTCGCAGTATACTGCACGGCGGTTGCGGTAATGTAACCATTTAGAGCATAATTTATACGAGTTACCCTTCTTCTTGCTGCATCTCCACTTCTTTCACTTTCCTGAATAGGTCTGAAGCGAAGATGAAGTCGTTTAATGCTTGGTTGTTGGAGGTGATTACCTGTTCTTTTGTGCCTTGCCATTCCTTTACACCTTCCTTAATGAAAATGATGTTGTCGCCGATGTTCATCACGGAGTTCATATCGTGGGTATTGATAACGGTCGTCATATTGTATTCCACCGTAATGTCGTGAATCAAATCATCAATTAATAGGGAAGTCTTGGGATCTAGTCCGGAGTTCGGCTCATCACAGAACAAATATTTCGGATTCAAGGAGATCGCTCTTGCGATAGCGGCACGTTTCATCATACCACCACTGATCTCGGAAGGATACAAATGCCCGGCCTCGGACAAGTTTACGCGCTCCAAGCAGAATTCCGCACGTTTCCTGCGCTCTTTCGTTGAGTCATTAGAGAACATATCCAAGGGAAACATCACGTTTTCCAATACAGTCATACTATCGAATAAAGCGGAACCTTGAAACAGCATTCCCATCTCGCGGCGCAGCATATTTAACTCATGCTTGTTCATCGTGATTAAGTCTCTGCCATCATATAATATTTGTCCGGTATCCGGCTTCATCAGTCCGATGATATTTTTGATCATTACCGTTTTACCGGAACCGCTTCGTCCGATAATCAGATTAGTCTTTCCATCCTCGAAAGTGGTGCTGATATCTTTTAAGACTGTACGACCGTCGAAAGATTTCGTTATATTTTTAACTTCAATCATCTTTTAAGTAAGCATTAAATGGGTTAATATTACGTCGGCGAGCAAAATCATGATGCTACTCATAACCACGGCATTCGTACTCGCCTTACCTACCTCTAAAGCCCCTCCTTTTACGTTATAGCCAAAATAGGCGGCGATGGATGAGATGATGAATGCGTATACCACAGACTTGATAATCGAATACCAAATGTAGAACTCATTGAAATAGAATTGCAAGCCATATTCGAATGAGGAAGGAGTCATCCCCGTACTCGTTGAGTAACTGGCAAAAATACCGCCTAAAATGCCTGTGAACATACTGAATATAACCAATACGGGAATAAAGATCATCAAACCGATCATTTTGGGGAGGATCAAGAAATTAGCGGAATTGACTCCCATGATTTCCATGGCGTCTATTTGTTCGGTAACTCGCATCGTTCCGATTTCGGAGGCGATATTACTACCTACTTTACCTGCCAGGATCAAGCACATAATGGAGGAGGAGAATTCCAGCAAGATGATCTCACGGGTCGTATAACCGATTGTAAATTTAGGGATCAAGGGAGAACTTATATTCAGGGAGATCTGGATGGCGATAACCGTACCGATGAAGACTGAGATAATGACGACAATCCAGAGAGAATCCACGCCTAGCTTGTATATCTCTTTGATCAATTGCTTAAAGAACATACTCCACCGGTCAGGAAGTGTTATACTCTTCATCATCAGTAGGGTATACTCACCCATTCTGTGTAATGCTTTATTCATGTTTGTCTTGATAAATTTCTGATTTCAGCATGCAAAGATAGCGTAAAATCCACTAATAACCATATAACATCTTAGAAACAAGATTGGTTTTATTTGTGAATCCTATGGTCGTTTGCGGATTATCATGTACATTTGCGTTAAATTATCAAATAGCTTATGTCAGACGAACAACGAATGGTGCTCCGAACGGAGGATTTGGTAAAGAAATATAGGACTCGTACGGTCGTGAATCACGTATCGATTAACGTGAAACAAGGGGAAATCGTCGGTTTGCTTGGTCCGAACGGGGCGGGAAAGACAACGACCTTTTATATGACAGTAGGTCTGGTTACTCCTAATGAGGGTAAGATCTTCCTGAATGACATGGAGATTACGAAATTCCCGGTGTATAAACGGGCTCGCAACGGTATCGGTTATTTAGCGCAAGAGGCATCTATCTTCCGGAAGATGACGGTAGAGGATAATATCCGCTCGGTTCTGGAGATGACGGGACGTACCGCTGAATACCAGAAGGAGAAATTGGAAAGCCTGATTTCAGAGTTTGGTCTGAATAAAGTGCGTAAAAATTTAGGAGACCAACTTTCGGGAGGAGAGCGTCGGCGTGCGGAAATCGCTCGTTGTCTGGCAATAGATCCGAAGTTCATTATGTTGGATGAACCTTTTGCGGGTGTGGATCCGATTGCCGTTCAGGATATACAGACGATTGTAGCCCGTTTGAAGCATAAGAATATCGGTATCTTGATTACCGACCATAATGTGTACGAGACTTTGAGTATTTGCGACCGGGCTTACCTTCTGTTTGAAGGGAAGGTCCTTTTCCAAGGAACTGCCGAGCAGCTTGCCGAGAACGAGATCGTACGCGAGAAATACCTTGGAAAAGATTTCGTGCTGCGTAAGAAAGACTTATAATAACCGTTTTAATTGCTTGTTCACCAAGATGAACAGCAGAAATAATACGGTAGCGATCATACAAAAATCCAAGAGATGTTCGGGAGGGATTTCTCCCGTTATAAATTCGTTGTCTTTGAGTCGATTGTCTGACATAGCGATTACCGCAAAAGCATTATTAATAAAATGGGCGAATACCGGTATCCAAATACTTTTGCTCCAATAAAGAAGATAACCAAAATAGGCTCCGAGTATCATTCGGGGCAAGAATCCGTAAAACTGTAAATGGAAGGCACTAAATAATATAGCGGCGACCCATATGATCGTATGAGGATTAGAGCTCCATTTTCCGATTACTCGTTGCAAAGCTCCTCTGAACAAGAACTCCTCAGTTATTCCGGCGGTAACGGCTATAACGATAAGATTAGCTAGAATTACCCCAATGTTATCGCTGGATAATAAACGGACAGTCAACTGTTCCGCTAAATTTTCTTGGGCCTGCATCCATTCTTCGATAGGAGACATAAATGCGGGTAATTCCATCTGCTTGTTGAGAAGCCCTAGCAGGTTGATGGTCGGAGAAAGTAAAAGCATACAAACTAGAGTAAATAGCCAAATCTGACCGTTTTTTATGCGATGTATTGATAAATAATCATATGGTTTGTCACTACATAGCCACGCCATGGCAATGGCAGGCAATAAGAATGTACAAATTGCGGAAATGAATTGAATGGCCCTCATCAGGTTTGTATTAAGAGTGATGTCCGTTTGCGAACTCAGGGTGGCTAATGATAAGCCTATGGATACGATGGATGATACGGATGCTCCTATTAATAATAAAGAGAAGAGGCATAATAGCTGGAAAATAGTTGATTTATTGGCATAAATACCTTTTATGTGTACACTCATAATGACAATCTATCGTGAATTTTTCGCTAAAGATAAGCAGAAGTTCCCAAACAAAGAGTGATTTTCTTGATGATGTTCCAGATCTATAGGGAATATAATTCTAACCGATAGACATTGATCAATAAAAAGGAGATATGGTAAGTCTGTTTGTTTGCTTGTCAATCTGTTGTGTTTTATTGGCACAACAGGTTACATGCGAACAGTTGTTAAAGCTGTTTTATAATGCCCAACAAACATGGCAGACTGGTAATGTAGAGGATGCAAAAACTTTTTATAAGCAAATTATAAACTTGTAATCCCGGTTGTCTGAGCCCTATCTGTATTTAGGAGATCTGTACCGGGCTGACACGACTGATCTGCGATTGCAAGAGAAAGCTGCTGCAGGAAATTCGTTTGAGGAGGAAAAGGAATCTCTTGATTATTAGGAGCCTATGCTCAACATAGAGGATATAGGCGAGGCTATTCGAAATATGGAAGAAAGCAGGGAGGCTATGGCACGAGATTCGGCTCGATTACTAGATTTCCCCGAGAATTTATCTTTGTCGCTTTCGTTGAAAGCCGATAAACTGAATCTTTATGAATTTGATATGCAGGAAGTACAAGGAAGCGTATCGCTGAGAGAGAGAAAGGCGTATTGCGATTTCTCTACACAAACAAATATGGGAGATACCCGTATCCAATTGTTGTATAAAAATCAGACTTCTCGAAGAGCAGATATATTTTTGGATTAGGATATGAGCCAGATACAAGTGGGAAAATTGCGTAAGATGTTTCCGGCTATAGAGACCTTGTTCCCGATGTTGAGTTCTATAGATGGTATTCTGGATTGTAAGTTAGCTTCTTATTGCCCGATCGATTCGAGATTGAATGTGGATTTGGATGCTTTATCTGCGGTTTGTTCTTTTGATGGCAAGAATATGGTATTGTTTACGAACGAGACTTTTCATCAGATCGCTAATAAACTTTACTTTAAAGATAAAGAACGTAATCTGATCGATCATATTTCTGCGGATTTCATAGCGAAAGATCATAAGATTGAGATTTTTCCTTTTCTGCTTGATATGGATCGGTATCGTTTCATTACCGGAGGTGAACATAGTATGGATATGAACTTTAATTATCATATTGATGTATTGAAATCTCCTATTCCATTTGATTTCGGGCTGAATGTGGAAGGAAAAATCGGCAATTTTAAATATAAACCGGGAAAAACTCGTTATAGGGAATTGTTCAATGCCCCGATCCGTCATGAGGGAATATCTTGTTAAACATCTTTAAAAATAACATGGTTCCCTCTTTTTGGGGGAATTTGTCTGCATGATTAGGGCATTTCTTTTGGATTTTATGTGAAGGATTGGGGAAGCTTGAGTTTTACATTAGAATAAAAACAGATCAAAATTTGCGCGATTAAAAGAATAAGTCTAATTTTGCGACCTAAAATTCGATACGACTATTAATTAAATAAATCATTCAGAATGAACGTTTCGCTTAAAAACAATGATGCCGTAAGCGGTATCGTGAAATTAGAAATAGTGAAAGCTGACTATGCTGATCAGGTAGACAAGAGCCTGCGTAGCCTTCGTCAGAAAGCCAATGTACCGGGTTTCCGTAAGGGTATGGTTCCTATGGGCATGGTTAAGAAAATGTACGGAAAGCACGTGCTGGTAGAGGAAGTAAACAAGCTGGTCTCTGAAAATCTGTTCAAGTATATTCGCGAGAACGATTTGCATATCTTGGGCGAGCCGATGCCTAATGAGACAGAGCAAAAACCGTTGGATTTCGATAAAGAAGAGAATTTTGAGTTCTGTTTTGACGTAGCTTTAGCTCCAGAGATCAATATCGAGTTGAGCAAGAACGATAAACTTCCGTTCTATCAAGTCGCTATCGATGAGGAAATGCTGAATAGCCAAGTGAATGCTTACCGTTCAAATTTTGGCTCTTACGATAAGGTAGATGAAGTTGAGGAGAAAGATATGCTAAAGGGTACGGTAGCCGAGCTTGAGAACGGTACACTGAAAGAAGGTGGTATCGTTGTTGAAGATGCGGTTTTGATGCCTATGTATATCAAGAATGAGGAAGAGAAAACCAAATTTATCGGAGCAAAGGTGAATGCTGTCGTAGTGTTCAATCCGAATAAGGCATATGAGGGCGCAGAGGCCGAGATTTCTTCATTCTTGAAGATCGATAAGGAGAAAGTGGCCGAGACTACCGGAGTTTTCAGTTTTGAGATCAAGGAGATCACTCGTCATAAAGACGCTGAGATGAACCAGGAGTTGTTCGACAAGGTATTTGGGGAGAACGTGGTTACCAGCGAGGAGGAATTCAAGAACAAGATCAAGGAAGCTTTGGCCGAACAATTCGCTCCCCAGAGTGATTTCAAGTTCTTGACAGATACACGCGATATGTTGGTTGAAAGAGCTGGTGAGTTGAACTTCGCTGAAGATTTGTTGAAACGTTGGTTGCTTGCCGCTAACGAGAAGAATACGAAGGAAAAAATCGATGAGGACTTTCCTCAGATCCTTCAAGATTTGAAGTATCAATTGATCAAGGAGAATTTGGTTAAAAAGAATAACTTGAAAGTTGAGGATGCAGATGTCGAGAATTTCGCTAAGCGTGTAGCTAAAGCTCAGTTCGCCCAATACGGAATGTTGTCTGTGCCGGAGGATGTACTTGACAACTATGCTAAAGACATGTTGAAAAATAAGCAAACACTTCAAAATATTATCGACCGTGCGGTTGAGGAAAAACTAGCGGCATGGCTGAAAGAGCAAGTAGAACTTGATGTTAAGGAAGTAACCGCTGACGAGTTCAACAAACTTTTTGAGTAAAAGATTTTATCCGGCCTCTTGGAGGTTGTTTTATATCAAAAAAGGGATTTCTCTCTAAAAATATCTTAGCGGATAGCGAAATAAATTGTTTCTTTCAGAAATTTATTTATAACTTTGTTTTTCCGTTAAGTCACAGAGGGAAATCCCTTTTTACGTCTTCTCGGTAAATAAAAGATAGGAGAAAATATGGAAGATTTTAGAAAGTATGCAACAAAGCATTTGGGTATGAGTGGTACGGCTCTGGATAGTTATATGAATATCTCCAGTAGCTATATCTCCCCTACGATTATAGAGGAACGGCAATTGAATGTCGCTCAAATGGATGTATTCTCTCGATTAATGATGGATCGTATTATTTTCTTGGGTACGCAGATTGATGATTATACCGCTAATGTGATTCAAGCGCAATTACTGTATCTGGATTCAAGTGACCCCGGAAAAGATATTTCTATTTATATCAACTCGCCGGGCGGCTCTGTTTATGCAGGCTACGGTATTTATGACACGATGCAGTTTATCTCTAGCGATGTTTCTACGATCTGTACGGGCATGGCTGCTTCTATGGCATCTGTCTTATTAGTTGCGGGAACAAAAGGAAAGCGTTTCGGCTTGAAGCATTCCCGTGTAATGATCCATCAGCCGCTTGGTGGCGTACAAGGACAGGCTTCTGATATAGAGATCACCGCTCGCGAGATTTTGAAGGTAAAGAAAGAATTGTATACCATTATCTCGGAGCATTCCGGTAGATCTTACGAGGAAATTGAGCGTGATGGTGACCGGGACTTCTGGATGACCTCGGAAGAAGCAAAAGAGTATGGCATGATCGATGATGTTTTAACACGTAAATAAAAACAAGAATAAACTATGGCCAAAACAACAGGCGATACATGTACGTTTTGTGGTAGGGGGAGCCGTGAGGTAAATATGCTTATTAATGGAATCTCTGGCTGTATTTGCGATGATTGTGCCCGGCAAGCATATGATATCGTAAAAGAGCAGATGGGAAGCAAGAAAACATCTTTTGGTTTGAAACAGAAAGATTTGCCGAAGCCGGAAGATATCAAGACATTCTTAGACCAGTACGTGATCGGGCAGGATGATGCTAAACGTTATTTATCGGTATCAGTGTATAACCATTACAAGCGTTTACTTCAAAAGGTTACCGCGGACGATGTGGAAATAGAGAAATCTAATATTATCATGGTTGGCGCTACCGGTACGGGTAAGACTTTGTTAGCTCGTACGATCGCTAAGTTATTGCATGTTCCATTCGCAATCGTAGATGCGACGGTACTTACCGAGGCTGGTTATGTAGGTGAAGATATCGAGAGCATCCTGACACGGTTATTACAAGCTGCGGATTATGATGTGGAAGCGGCCCAAAGAGGTATCGTTTTCATCGATGAGATCGATAAGATCGCCCGTAAAAGTGATAATCCGTCAATCACCCGGGATGTCAGTGGGGAAGGTGTACAGCAAGGTTTGCTGAAACTTTTGGAAGGCTCGATCGTGAATGTTCCTCCTCAGGGTGGCCGTAAGCATCCGGAACAAAAAATGATAGCGGTGGATACGAAGAATATCTTGTTTGTCTGCGGTGGTGCTTTCGATGGTATCGAGAAAAAGATCGCTCAACGCTTAAATACCCGTGTGGTTGGTTATTCGGCAAGTTTGGATACGGCTACTGTAGACCGGAATAATTTATTGAAGTACATCACGCCGACCGATTTGAAGTCGTTTGGCTTGATCCCGGAGATTATCGGTCGTTTGCCTATCCTCACTTATTTGAATCCGCTTGACCGCAGTACGCTTCGTAACATCTTGACAGAGCCTAAGAATTCTATTATCAAGCAATACGTCAAATTGTTCGAGATGGATGGTATTAAGTTGACGTTCGATGAGGAGGTTTATGAGTTTATCGTGGATAAGGCGCTTGAGTTTAAGTTGGGTGCCCGAGGGTTACGTTCAATCGTAGAGGCTGTAATGATGGATGCTATGTTCAGTATGCCATCTCAAAAGGTAAAAGAGCTCCATGTAACGTTGGAGTATGCGAAAGAGAAATTTGAAAAATCGGACGTGAACCGTTTGCAGGTCGCGTAAACGTAGACGGTTTACTATAAATAATACGAAGTATGGCAAAGAAGGATCATTTAACAGAGGAGCTAAATCGGCACTTTGGCTTCGGTACCTTTAAAGGGAACCAGAAGGCTATTATTGAGAACGTGCTGGCCGGGAAAGATACTTTTGTATTAATGCCGACGGGGGGAGGCAAATCTCTTTGTTATCAATTGCCATCCATACTGATGGAAGGAACCGCGATCGTGATATCTCCGTTGATCGCTTTGATGAAAAATCAGGTGGATGCGATGCGGAATTTCAGCGAGGAAGATGGGGTTGCCCATTTTATTAATTCCTCTTTGAACAAGTCGGCTATCGACCAGGTGAAATCGGATATATTATCGGGGCGTACCAAGTTACTTTATGTGGCCCCGGAGTCTCTGACCAAGGAAGAGAACGTGGATTTTCTGCGTCAGGTGAAAATCTCTTTTTATGCAGTGGACGAAGCGCATTGCATATCGGAATGGGGACATGATTTCCGTCCGGAATATCGAAGAATCCGTCCGATTATCAACGAGATAGGTAAACGTCCGTTAATTGCTTTGACTGCTACCGCCACGCCCAAAGTGCAACACGATATCCAGAAAAATCTGGGTATGATAGATGCTACAGTGTTTAAATCATCCTTCAACCGCTCTAATTTGTATTATGAGGTTCGTCCGAAAGGGGCGAATATAGACCGCGAGATCATTAAATATATTAAAGCCAACGAGGGTAAATCGGGTATCGTATATTGTTTGAGCCGTAAAAAGGTGGAGGAGTTTGCCGATATCTTGAAGGCCAACGGAATCAAGGCATTGCCTTACCATGCAGGAATGGATTCGCAGGTACGCTCTGCCAATCAGGATGCCTTCCTGATGGAGCAAGCGGATGTGATCGTGGCGACAATCGCTTTCGGTATGGGTATCGATAAGCCGGATGTCCGTTATGTGATTCATTACGATATCCCGAAGAGCCTGGAAGGTTATTACCAGGAAACCGGTCGTGCCGGTCGGGATGGCGGAGAAGGTCAATGTATCGCTTTCTATGCTTATAAAGACTTGCAGAAATTGGAGAAATTCATGCAAGGAAAACCCGTGGCCGAACAGGAAATCGGCAAGCAACTGCTTTTAGAGACTGCGGCTTATGCTGAGACTTCTGTTTGCCGGAGAAAAGTGCTTTTGCATTATTTCGGTGAGGAATACCTGGAAGATAATTGTGGTAATTGTGATAATTGTTTGAACCCAAAGAAACAGGTGGAAGCGAAGGAATTGTTAAGTGCGGTACTGGAGGTTATCAGTACGTTGAAAGAAAAGTTTAAGACAGATTATATCGTAAATATTTTGGTGGGTAATGAAACCTCCGAGATCCAAAATTACAAGCACAACGAATTAGAGGTCTTCGGATCAGGACAAGATGAAGACGAGAAAACTTGGAACGCCGTTATTCGTCAGGCTTTGATCGCCGGTTATTTGGCGAAGGATATTGAGAATTATGGTTTGCTGAAAATCACGGAAAAGGGAAAGGAGTTCATGAAGAAACCGGTATCATTTAAGATTACCGAAGACAATGAATTCGAGGAAGAGGAAGAGGAAGTTCCGGTTCGTGGAGGTGCCTCTTGTGCAGTAGACCCGGTTCTCTATTCTATGATGAAGGATTTGCGGAAGAAATTATCCAAACGTTTGGAGGTTCCACCTTTCGTGATTTTCCAAGATCCCTCTTTAGAGGCTATGGCTACTACTTACCCGATTACGCTGGAAGAGTTGCAGAATATCCCGGGAGTGGGTGCTGGCAAGGCGAAACGTTATGGCAAGGAGTTTATCGAATTGATCAAGAAGCATGTAGAGGAGAACGAGATCGAACGCCCGGAGGATTTGCGTGTGCGTACGGTCGCTAATAAGTCTAAGTTGAAGGTCTCTATCATTCAGCGGATCGACCGTAAGGTGGCGCTGGACGAGATTGCCTTGACAAATGGACTTGAGTTCACCGAACTTTTGGATGAGATCGAAGCGATCGTGTATTCCGGTACGCGTATCAATATTGATTATTTCTTGAATGATGTGATGGACGAGGATCATATTGAGGATATTTACGAGTATTTCAAAGATTCTGAGACCGATGACCTAGAAGATGCCATCGAGGAATTAGGGGGGGATTATACGGAAGAAGAGATTCGTTTAGTTCGTATCAAATTCTTGTCTGAAATGGCAAACTAATGAATAAAAGGGTGGATCGGTTCCACTCTGAAGAAAAAACAAATAAAGAAAATAATAGTTCCTTCCGAAAGAGATTTATTTTTCTTTCGGAAGGAATTTTATTTTCCCAGTACTGATTATCGTATGAAAAGTCGTATATTTGCGCGCAATAATTTTTAAAGCATAAATTCTATGTCATTTATTGCAGACAGGGTAGTTATGGATGGGTTAACATTTGATGATGTATTGTTAATCCCAGCTTATTCGGAAGTTCTTCCTCGTAATGTCGATCTCACGACAAAGTTTTCACGTAATATTGCATTGAATATACCGATGGTGTCGGCCGCTATGGATACGGTAACCGAGGCTAAGTTGGCTATCGCCATCGCCCGTGAGGGAGGTATGGGTGTGATTCATAAAAACATGACGATCGCAGAGCAGGCTAAACAGGTTCAGAGCGTTAAGCGTGCGGAGAATGGAATGATCTATGATCCGGTGACTATCACGAAGGGCAAACGTGTAGCGGATGCCTTGGCAATGATGGCTGAGTATAAGATCGGTGGTATTCCTGTAGTGGATGAAGGTGGATATTTGGTGGGTATCGTGACAAACCGCGACTTACGTTTCGAGAAGGATATGAACCGTTCTATTGACGAGGTGATGACAAAAGAGAATCTGGTTGTAACCGGACCGTCTACGGATATGGAGGCGGCTACCCAAATCCTTCAGGAATATAAGATCGAGAAATTACCGGTGGTTGATAGCCATAATAAGCTGATCGGTTTGATTACTTATAAAGATATAACGAAAGCGAAAGATAAACCAAAGGCTTGTAAGGATTCAAAAGGCCGTTTGCGTGTAGCTGCCGGTGTAGGTGTTACGTTCAATACCTTCGAGCGTGTAGCTGCTTTGGTGGATGCCGGCGTGGATGCCTTGGTGATTGATACGGCACACGGTCACTCTAAAGGTGTGGTGGATGTCTTGAGACAGATCAAGGTTCAATATTCGCATATAGATTGTGTGGTTGGTAATATCGCTACGGGTGAGGCTGCTAGATATTTGGTGGATGCCGGGGCAGATGCCGTGAAGGTAGGTATCGGTCCGGGTTCAATTTGTACAACTCGTGTGATCGCCGGAGTGGGTGTTCCTCAGTTGTCGGCTATTTACGATGTAGCGAAAGCACTGGAAGGGACAGATGTACCTTTGATTGCCGATGGAGGTTTACGTTACTCGGGTGATATCGTGAAGGCAATCGCTGCCGGAGGATCTTCCGTAATGATGGGATCCTTATTGGCGGGTGTGGAGGAGTCGCCGGGTGATACGATTATCTTCAATGGCCGTAAGTTTAAGTCTTATCGTGGGATGGGTTCGTTGGAGGCTATGCAAAAAGGTTCCAAGGACCGGTATTTCCAAGATGTGGAGGACGACGTGAAGAAGTTGGTTCCGGAGGGAATCGCTGCCCGTGTTCCGTATAAAGGATCTTTGTACGAGGTCATTTATCAGATGGTAGGTGGTTTACGTGCCGGAATGGGGTATTGTGGAGCTCATAATATCGAGGAGTTGCATAAAGCTCGTTTTACTCGCATCACCAATGCCGGTGTACAAGAAAGCCATCCGCATGACGTTGCGATCACGCAGGAGGCTCCGAATTATAGTCGCGGTGAATAGTAATACAAGTTTTATGTTTTATAAAAAACACTAATTTAATGGGATAGCATACTTTTCTTGCCAGCTCTCCGTTAGATTAGTGTTATTTTTGTAATGTATATTCGTGCTATGATAAAAGAATTTTTGATGAAAGAGTTACTTATCTCATTAGGGGTATTCGCTTGTGTGACAGTTAACGCTCAAGTTGTGTCTGATTCGGTCGTCATGACGGTCGCTGGAAAACAAGTACCTTTGTCTGAATTTATTTTTATCGCGGAGAAGAATGGTGAGGTCGATTTATCGGATACGAAGTCTGTCAAAAACTATGTTGAGCTGTTCAAGAATTTTAAGCTAAAGGTAGCGGAGGCAGAGTCTTTAGGGATTGATCAAACAACTTCGTTCAAGAATGAGCTGGAAGGATATCGGGCTCAGTTGATCGATAGCTATCTGTCGGATAAGGAGGGGGAGAAAAACGCCGCTCGTGCGGTATATGATCGGGGGGATAATTCAGTAGAGTTGACTCATATCCTGTTCCGTTTGCCGGAGAAGACGGTTTCCAAAGATACGGTAGCTGTATATCAAGAGGCTATGCAGGTATACGAACGTCTTCGAAAAGGAGAGGAGGATATAGAAACAGTCGGGAAAGCCTTGGCCGAGAAAAATAAGGAACATATTGCTTGTGAATATGTACGTTGCCTGCTCCCGATGCAATCCTTAAAAGTGTTTGAAGACGTAGCCTATTCCCTACCTGTGGGTGTGGTTTCAAAGCCTGTTCGTACGAAATTGGGATTTCATTTGATAAAAGTCCATAGTCGTAAATCCAATCCTGGACGAGTACATGTCGCTCATATCTTAGTTTCTTTCCCAAAGGATTCTGCCATTCAAGATTCGTCGGAGGTTCTGGCGAAAGCACAAGAGATTTATAAGCAAGTGCAAGAGGGAGCGGATTTTAGTGAGTTGGCAAAAAAATATTCCGGAGATATGGCTTCCGCTAAGAAAGGGGGGGGGGTACCTTGGTTTGGTGTAGGCGAGATGGTGCAGCCTTTTGAGCAAGCTGCTTTTGCCTTGGAGAAACCGGGGGATATATCCGGGCTAGTGGAAACACGTTTTGGCTATCATATTATTAAATTGATTGGTAAGAAGGGACGTCCTACTTTTGAGGAAGAGGAAAAAGTTTTATCAAGACGGATGGGGCAAGGAGAACGTAACTTCGAGTTATATAAAGCTTTTGATGACCGTATGAAGAAAGAATACGGATATGTATTCTATCCGGAAGCCTATGCGGAATTACAGGCGTTATGTGATGATAATTTCCCCACGGACGAGGCGTTTTATGAGAAAGCGAAGGATATGAGCAAGACGTTAATGCGTTTGGATGGAAAGGATTTTCCGCAAGCGGAATTCGCTTATTATATCCAACGTTGCCCGTTTTCTACAAAGACGTATGCAGGTGATTTTATGCAAGAAGTCTATGATCTGTTTGTCCGAGATATCGTGACAACCGCCGAGCGTAAAAATCTGATGACAAAACATCCGGAGATACCTCATTTGATGCAAGAGTACCGGGATGGGATTCTGTTGTTTGAGGTAAGTAACCGGGAGATCTGGAGTAAACCCTCCGCTCAACAAAAGGCATTGGAGGCGAAATGGATCGCAGATTTGAATAAGAAATATCCGGTAACCGTCAACTGGAAGTTATTGAAGAAATTAAAGAAATAAAAAAGATAGATATGAGGAAGGTCTTCATGTTCCTAGCGTTCGTTGTGTTGTTGGGTGCCTGTAAAGGTTCTCAGCCGGTTGATACTACGGATGTCTTGGTTAGCGTGAAAGGGCGTACCCTGAGTCGTTCGGAGGTGAATAAGCTAATTCCTCGGGGAACTTCCTCCGCTGATAGTATGTTGTTGGCCGAGAATTTTATTAAAAAATGGGTAAAGGATGTATTAGTGTACGACGTGGCCTTGCGTAACTTGGGGAATGAAAAAGAGAAGGTCGATGAATTAGTTGAGGAATACAGGCGTTCTTTGGTCCGTTACCGTTATCAAGAACGGTTGATAGAGGAGAAGTTGAGAGCAGATATCCGGGAAAGTGATAAATTAAACTATTACGAGGAAAATCAGAAAAAGTTCATCTTGGATAAAGGCTTGATCAAGGGATTGTTCTTGAAAATCCCGGTAGATGCCCCCGGACTTGCTGATGTGAAAAAGTGGTACAAATCGACAGATGTGGCCTCTTTAGAAAAAATTGAGAAATATAGTGTGCAAAATGCCACGATTTATGAGTACTTTTACGACAAATGGGTTGATTTCGATGAGGTAATGGATAATATACCAGTCCATGTATCGAATCCGAACGTATTTCTGAAGGCAAATAAGTCTGTTGAAGTAGCAGATAGTAGTTATTGCTATCTGTTGAATATCAAGGAGTATTTGCCATCTGGCAGTGTGGAGCCATATGATTATGCGAGTCCGCATGTCATGGAAATGCTGATTAATCAACGAAAAGTTGAATTCTTGAGAAATTTTGAAGACGAGTTATATAACGATGCGATCCGGAGCGGTGACGTGGAATTCCATTCCGAGCCGTGATCTCTAATTTTATAAATTGGATAGACATGATGAAAAAGATTTTAAGTGTATTCTTTCTAGCCTGTTGTTCTTGCATTGTAATGGCGCAAGACAATGTAATCGATGAAATTGTGTGGGTGGTAGGGGATGACGCTATTTTACGTTCGGATATTGAGACGCAACGTTTGTATAATCAAAACGAAGGGATCCGTTTGGACGGTGACCCGTATTGCGTGATCCCGGAGCAGATGGCGATACAGAAACTATATCTGAATCAAGCCAAGATCGATAGTATTACCGTGAACGAGAATCAGGTGATTCAGAGTGTGGATCAATGGATGAACATGGCAGTGAATCAAATCGGGTCTCGTGAGAAATTGGAGGAGTATTTCGGTAAGAAGTATTCCCAGATCAAGGACGAGCGTAAGGAGATGGTGAGAGAACAGCAGATCGTGCAGCAAATGCAACAGCAACTGATCGGTGAGATCAAGTTGACCCCTTCTGAGGTCCGTAAATATTTTAGCCAGTTGTCTCAAGATAGTCTGCCGAACATACCTACTACGGTAGAGGTGCAAATCGTTACCTTAGAACCTAAGATTCCATTTGAGGAAACGGATGCTATCAAGGCTCGTTTGCGTGATTTTACGGATCAGATCAACGCTGGAAAGATGGAGTTCTCTACGTTGGCTCGTTTGTATTCGGAGGATCCGGGTTCGGCCTCTCGGGGAGGTGAATTAGGCTTCATGAGCAAAACTCAGTTGTTGCCGGAGTTTGCGAATGTTGCGTTCAACCTGAAGGATTCGAAGCGTGTTTCCCAGATCGTGCAAACGGAATATGGTTATCATATCATCCAGTTGATTGAGAAACGCGGAGACCGTATTAACTGCCGCCATATCCTGTTGAAACCAAAGGTATCCGATAAAGAATTAGCAGATGCTACCACTCGTTTGGATTCTTTGTATAATGATTTGCAAGCGAATAAGTTTACGTTTGAGGAAGCTGCTACATTCGTTTCTTATGATAAGGATACGCGTAATAATAAAGGTTTGATGGTAAACCAAAATTATGAGAGTCGTAATATGGGTACCCCTAAGTTTGAGATGCAAGAGCTTCCACAGGAGATCGGTAAGGTTGTATACGGTATGGAAGTCGGGGAGATTTCCAAGCCATTCACGATGCTGACGAATAAGCAGAAAGAGGTAGTCGCTATCGTTAAGTTGAAAGCTCGGACAGAAGGGCATAAGGCGAATCTAGCCGATGACTTCCAGGCATTGAAAGCGATTGTAGAGGCTAAGAAACGTGAGGAGTTACTGAATAACTGGATCACGAAAAAGCAAAAATCAACATACGTGCGCATTAGCGAAGGTTGGAAGAATTGTGATTTCAAATATCCGGGTTGGATTAAGGAATGAGATTAATTAGCAGGTTATTTCTAGCGGTCTTATTATGTGCTTTATCTGTTGGCGTATATGCGCAAACACAAGATAGCACGACGGTGGCCGCCAAAGACAGTATTGCTCCCAAGAAGACAAAAGTCTTTTTAGAGCATGCGAATACGCTTTCATTCGACGAGGAGAGGAACGCCGAGGCTCAGGTGTTGAATGGTGATGTTTGTTTTCGTCATGATAGCTCGTATATGTATTGCGATAGTGCATACTTCTTCGAGCAGACCAATTCTTTGGAAGCGTTTAGTAATGTCCGGATGGAGCAAGGAGATACCTTGTTCGTGTATGGAGATTACCTGTTTTACGATGGGAATACCCAGATCGCTTACTTGCGAGAGAATGTCCGTATGGAGAATGGACAAGTTACCCTGTTTACAGATAGCTTAAATTATGAGCGAATCCCGGATATCGGATACTATTTCGATGGAGGTTTGATCGTTGATTCGTTGAACCAGCTCTCTTCTTTTTACGGACAATACTCACCGAGTACAAAATTGGCTATTTTCAATGACAGTGTTCGTTTGGATAATGAGCAATTCACGTTGTATTCGGATACCTTACATTATAACACAGACTCGAAGGTCGCTACGATACTCGGGCCTTCTATCATCGTATCGGACAGTGGGACGATTTATTCCTCTAGAGGTTGGTATGATACCGTGAATAATACCTCTTTATTACTGGACCGCTCTCAGGTCGTCTCTGGTAACCGTATCTTGACAGGTGACTCTATCGCTTATAATAGGGAATTGGGCTTTGGGGAGGCGTTCGGCAATATGAGCCTACGAGACACGGCACAGCATGTTGCGCTGGAAGGTCAATATGGTTTTTACAACGAGAAAACCGAATATGCCTTCGCCACGGATAGCGCTCGTTTTTTAGAGTTCAGTCAGGGAGATACGCTATATTTACATGGCGATACCATGAAGATGACTACGGTAGATTCTCTTTACCGGGAAGTGAAGGCCTATTATGGAGTCCGTTTTTACCGGACAGATATGCAGGGCGTTTGCGATTCGATGCAGTTTAATACGAGGGACTCTGTATTATATATGTATACGGATCCTATCGTCTGGAATGAGCAGTATCAGATCTATGGTGATACGATCTTGATATTCATGAACGATAGCTCGATTGATTTCGCTCATGTGAAGCAATTCGCTTTCGCTATACAACAAATTGATTCTACAGCATTCAATCAATTAAAGGGAAATGATCTGAAGGCCTATTTTGAAGGGCAGGTCGTGAACCAAATCGACGTATCGGGTAATGCAGAGTCGATTTTCTTCCCATTGGAGAAAGATGGTTCAATGGTCGGTATGAATGAGACAAAAAGTGGTTTCCTTACGATTTGGTTAAAAGACAATCAGCTAGATAAACTAAAAATTTGGCCGACTCCCACGGGGACGATGACTCCTATTCCCGATTTGAAGCCAGAGCAGAAATACCTGAAAGACTTTTATTGGTTTGATTATATCCGTCCGAAAGATAAGGATGATATTTATCAAGTCGTGAAAAGAAAAGTTCAAGATGCTCCTAAAAGAAGCAATAAATTTGTACATTAGCGTCGTATTTATAATTAATATAGGTAAAGACTATGGCACTTTTCTCGTTTTATAACATGCGTAAACCGCGTCAATTTGATCACAAGCCTATTTATTGGGATCCCCATAAGGAAGCTTTGGAAGAGCGTATAAGTAAGGTTAAACGTGAAATGGGGGTGGAGGAATCATTAGAGGAATATAGGCCACATATCAAGGGAACTTTCATCGAAGGTACCTCACATTTGAAGAAAAGCGTAGGACGAGGGGAGGATTCCCGTACTCGTAGGTATAAGAATGTGAAACTGGCGGTAGCTTTAGCGGTCTTACTCGCCTTATTGTGGTATATGTTCTGGTAATGAGCGATATCATTCATTTACTTCCGGACCATATTGCCAACCAGATTGCGGCAGGAGAGGTGATCCAGCGTCCAGCCTCTGTCGTAAAAGAGTTGGTAGAGAATGCGGTGGACGCAGGTGCATCCAATATTCAAGTGAACATAAAGGATGCGGGTAAGACATTGATACAGGTGATTGATGATGGGAGAGGCATGTCCGAGACAGATGCTCGCATGGCTTTTGAGCGACACGCTACTTCTAAGATTTCTACGGCCGAGGATTTATTCTCTTTACACACGATGGGATTCCGGGGTGAAGCATTAGCCTCCATCGCCGCAGTTGCCCACATTGAGTTGCGTACCCGGGCTAGGGGGACGGAGCTTGGTACTTGCCTGTCTATCGCAGGTTCCAAGTTGGAGAGTATTGAGCCGGAGGTATGTAACGAAGGAAGCATCTTCTCTGTAAAAAATCTTTTCTTTAATGTTCCGGCCCGCAGGAAATTCTTGAAATCGAATGAGACAGAATTCAGGAATATCATCAATGAGTTTGAGCGGATTGCCTTGGTGAATCCACAAGTCGGTATGTCTCTTTATCATAACGACACAGAGATATTCAATTTGCCCGAGTCGGGCTTACGCCAGCGTATTATTAATGTATATGGTAAGAATTTAAATCAGAAGCTGTTATCTCTGGATGCCCAGAGTTCGATGGTAACGATCTCTGGTTTTGTAGGCCGTCCGGATTCTGCGAAGAAGCGAGGGGCGTTGCAGTTCTTTTTCGTAAATGGCCGTTATATGAAGCATCCTTATTTCCATAAGGCGATTATGCAGGCTTACGAACAGTTGATCCCTACCGGGGATATGCCGAATTATTTCGTTTATTTCACGTTAGACCCCTCTTCGATCGATGTCAATATCCATCCGACGAAAACGGAGATTAAATTCGAGAACGAACAACCGATCTGGCAGATCTTGGTTGCTGCGACACGGGAGGCATTAGCAAAATCGAGTGCTATCCCCACGATTGATTTCGACGTGGAGGACGCAATTGATATCCCTGTTTATAATCCGGTCAAGAATAATGAATCCGGTAGAGACAAAGTACCGAAAGTACAAGTAGATTCCAGTTATAATCCATTTGACACTACCTTTTATAAGAAACCGGAATTCGATTGGTCTAAGTTATACCAAGGATTTGAGAATGACCGGAAGGCCGTTCAATTAGAGTCTGAGACATTCGAGGATACTCCAGTGGAGGAATTGTCGGTCGAGGCTTCGGATCCGGAAAGCCTGTTTTCGGCGTTAAGTAATCCTTGTTATCAATATAAGGGGCGATATATCGTGACTTCCTTGAAATCGGGTTTGGCGATTATAGATCAGCATCGTGCGCATGTCCGTATCTTGTTCGACCAATATCTTTCGAATATTCGTCAGCAGCAAGGAGTCTCTCAACAGGTCTTATTCCCGGAGATCGTAGAATTTACCGCTGCCGAGGCAGCCGTGTTGCCATCTTTGTTAGAGGATTTACGTTTCGTTGGTTTTGACCTGAGTAATTTGGGAAATGACAATTATGCGATCAATGGTCTTCCTGCCGGCATAGAAAACCTTGATCCGGTAAACTTGGTAAAGGATATCGTAGATCGTGCGATTGAGACCGGATGCGAAGTGCATGAGAAAATCTGCGAAGCTATAGCCTTGTCTTTAGCGAAAGCCGCCGCTATCCGTCCCGGTAAATCCTTGTCATCGGAGGAGATGGATCATTTGATTGCTTCCCTATTTTCTAGCCCGGATTCGAACCTGACCCCAGACGGGAAGACGATCATCTCAATGCTGACAGACGATGAGTTGGAGAAAAGATTTAAGTTTTGAGGTCGATCCTAGGAGTAACCTTCTAAAGAAAATGTTAAATATTGATAAATATTATCAACTCTTACCTTGCTAAACGAGAACAAATGTGTACCTTTGCACCGTTTTTAGTGTGAAGTGTACGAAAAAAGCAGGCACAACTTGTTGATTGTCCGAAAATAATGTGTACCTTTGCGACTCGAAATAGAAAAGATTAGATAAATAATAACACATTCAAAGTTTAAAAAAAGAAAGAAATGCCTACAATTCAGCAATTAGTTAGAAAAGGAAGGGAAACTTTGGTGGAGAAGGGTAAATCACCCGCATTAGACGCTTGTCCTCAAAGACGTGGCGTTTGCGTACGTGTTTACACTACGACTCCGAAGAAACCTAACTCTGCAATGCGTAAAGTAGCGAGAGTACGTTTGACAAATGGTAAGGAAGTTAACTCCTATATTCCGGGAGAAGGACACAATTTGCAAGAGCACTCTATCGTATTGGTACGTGGTGGTCGTGTAAAGGACCTTCCGGGTGTGCGTTATCACATCGTACGTGGTACATTGGATACAGCAGGTGTTAACGGTCGTACGCAAAGACGTTCCAAATATGGGGCTAAGCGTCCGAAGCCAGGTCAGGCAGCAGCTACCGCAAAAGGTAAGAAGAAGTAATTAGTTACATGCCTTCAAACTGAGATTTAAATTTAAGTATTAAAAACAGGTTTGAGTTATTTGGATAGGCTATAAGGTTGAGTAAATGGTTCAGCGGAACCGTTGAAGACAAATTAAAGGCAACCAACGACAAGAACAAATTTTTTGAAAACAAAATGAGAAAAGCAAAACCAAAGAAAAGACAGATCCTCCCGGATCCTGTTTTCGGTGATGTAAAGGTTACGAGATTCGTTAACCATTTGATGTATGATGGCAAGAAAAATACTGCCTTCGAAATTTTCTATTCCGCTTTGGAAACCGTTAAGGCTAAGTTGCCTAACGAGGAAAAATCCGCTCTCGAAATTTGGAAAGCTGCGCTTGATAATATTACCCCTCAAGTCGAAGTTAAGTCACGCCGTGTAGGTGGTGCTACATTCCAAGTCCCTACTGAAATCCGCCCGGATCGTAAAGAGTCAATTTCTATGAAGAACCTTATCATCTTCGCCCGCAAGCGTGGAGGTAAGACTATGGCTGACAAGTTGTCTGCAGAGATTGTAGATGCTTTCAATAACCAAGGAGGCGCATTTAAAAGAAAAGAAGATATGCACCGTATGGCTGAGGCTAACCGTGCGTTCGCTCACTTCAGATTTTAATTTTTAAGGCAATAAGAAGAATATGGCAAACAACGATAAGCAATTGATGTTCACTAGGAACATCGGTATCATGGCTCACATTGACGCTGGTAAGACAACGACTTCCGAACGTATCTTGTTTTACACAGGTTTGACACACAAGATCGGTGAGACTCATGATGGTACTGCTACGATGGACTGGATGGAGCAGGAGCAAGAGCGTGGTATCACGATTACTTCCGCTGCTACTACTACATTCTGGAACTACTTGGGTAACCGTTATAAAATCAACTTGATTGACACTCCGGGACACGTTGACTTCACGGTTGAGGTAGAGCGTTCTCTTCGTGTATTGGATGGTGCTGTTGCTACATTCTGTGCCGTTGGTGGTGTTGAGCCCCAGTCTGAGACCGTATGGCGCCAGGCTGATAAATATAATGTGCCTCGTATCGGTTATGTAAACAAAATGGACCGTTCGGGTGCTAATTACTACGAGGTAGTTCGCCAGGTGAAAGAAGTGTTGGGAGCTAATCCTTGTCCGATCCAAATCCCTATTGGGGCTGAGGAGACTTTCAAGGGTGTTGTAGACTTGATTAAGATGAAGGCTATCTTCTGGCATGATGAGACTATGGGTGCTGAATACAGCGTAGAGGAAATCCCGGCAGACTTGCTTGCTGAGGCTGAAGAATGGCGTGACAAAATGCTAGAAGCATTGGCTGAATGCGATGACGCTATCATGGAGAAATATTTTGACGATCCTTCTACAATCACGGAAGAAGAGATCATGGCTGCTATCCGTAAGGGTACGTTGGCTATGCAGATTAATCCGATGACTTGTGGTTCTTCTTTCAAGAATAAGGGTGTACAAACATTGTTGGACGCAGTTTGTGCGTTTTTGCCTTCTCCAGAGGATACTCCGGCTATCGAGGGAACGGATCCTTCCGATCCTGACAAGATCATCACTCGCAAGCCTTTGTTCGAGGAGCCATTGACAGCGTTGGCATTTAAGATCGCTACAGACCCATATGTCGGTCGTCTGTGTTTCTTCCGCGTATACGCAGGTTCTATCAACGCTGGTTCTTATATATTGAACACTCGTTCCGGAAAGAAAGAGCGTATTTCCCGTTTGTTCCAGATGCACTCTAACAAGCAGAATCCGATGGAAGTGATCGGTTGTGGTGATATCGGTGCTGGTGTTGGTTTTAAGGATATCCGCACAGGTGATACACTTTGTGATGAGAATCATCCGATCACGTTGGAGTCTATGGAATTCCCGGAACCGGTTATCGGTATTGCCGTAGAGCCTAAAACTCAAAAGGACATGGATAAGTTAGGTATGGGCTTGGCCAAATTGGCTGAGGAGGATCCTACTTTCCGTGTACAGACGAACGAGGAGACAGGCCAGACTGTTATTAGTGGTATGGGTGAGCTTCACTTGGATATCATCATCGACCGTTTACGTCGTGAGTTCAAGGTAGAGTGTAATCAAGGTCGCCCGCAGGTTACTTACAAAGAAGCTATCACGCAGCCGGTTGAGCTTCGCGAGGTTTACAAGAAGCAATCAGGTGGTCGTGGTAAGTTTGCGGATGTCATCGTTCGTATAGAGCCGGCAGATGAGAGTTTCGAGGGTACTTTGCAATTCATCGATGAGGTGAAAGGTGGTAACATCCCTAAGGAATTCATTCCGTCTGTACAGAAAGGTTTTGAGAAGGCAATGAAGAACGGTGTATTGGCGGGTTATCCTTTGGATAAGCTGAAAGTAACTTTGATTGATGGTTCTTTCCACCCGGTGGACTCTGATCAGTTGTCTTTCGAGATCGCCGCTATCCAGGCGTTCAAGAACGCTTCTGCTAAGGCTGGTCCTGTCTTGATGGAGCCGATCATGCAAATGGAGGTTGTTACTCCGGAAGAGAGCATGGGTGATGTTATCGGCGACTTGAACAAGCGTCGCGGACAGGTTGAGGGAATGGAGACTAGCCGTACGGGAGCTCGTATCGTGAAGGCTAAAGTGCCATTGGCTGAGACATTCGGCTATGTGACAGCTTTGCGTACGATCACTTCAGGTCGCGCAACATCTTCAATGCAGTTCTCACACTACGCTCAAGTATCCTCTTCTATCGCTAAGCAAGTATTGACAGAGGTTCAAGGTCGCGTTGATTTGATCAAATAATATTTAGAAACATATAATAAATATGAGCCAAAAGATCAGAATTAAATTGAAGTCTTACGATTATTCTCTGGTAGACAAATCTGCCGAGAAGATCGTAAAGACGGTAAAGGCTACAGGTGCTATCGTTAGCGGTCCTATACCTCTTCCTACGCACAAACGTATCTTTACAGTGAACCGCTCAACTTTCGTTAACAAGAAATCTCGTGAGCAGTTCGAACTCTCTTCTTATAAGAGATTAATCGATATCTATAGCTCAACCGCAAAGACGGTTGATGCTTTGATGAAGCTAGAGTTACCTAGCGGTGTGGAAGTAGAAATTAAAGTGTAAGTTTTTAACAAGAAAAGTGAAATGCCGGGATTATTAGGAAAAAAAATCGGAATGACATCCGTTTTCAGTGCCGAGGGAAAAAATCTTCCATGCACTGTTATCGAAGTAGGTCCTTGTGTAGTTACACAGATTAAGACTTTGGAGAAAGATGGCTATGAAGCTGTACAGTTAGGTTTCGTCGACAAGAAAGAGAAACATACTACGCAGCCGGAGATGGGGCACTTCAAGAAAGCAGGTGTAACTCCCAAGAGATACTTGGCCGAGTTCAAGAATTTCGAGACTGAGTACAAGATGGGTGACGTGATCACTGTAGACTTCTTGGAAGACGCAGGTTTCGTGGATGTAGTTGGTACATCAAAGGGTAAAGGTTTCCAAGGTGTAGTAAAACGCCATGGTTTTGGTGGTGTAGGCCAGACTACTCACGGTCAGCACAACCGTGCCCGTAAACCGGGTTCTATCGGTGCTTGTTCTTACCCAGCAAAGGTATTCAAGGGTATGCGCATGGGTGGCCAGATGGGTAACGAGCGTGTGACTGTACAGAATCTTCAAGTGATCAAGGTAATGCCGGAACACAACCTTTTATTGGTAAAGGGATCTGTTCCAGGAGCAAAAGGTTCAATCTTATTAATTGAAAAGTAATGGAACTGAGCGTATTTAATATTAAAGGAGAAGATACCGGAAGAAAGGTAACTTTGAGTGATGCGATCTTCGGCATTGAACCCAATGATCATGCTATTTACTTAGACGTAAAGCAGTATTTGGCAAATCAACGTCAGGGAACACATAAGTCAAAAGAGAGAAGTGAAGTATCTGGTAGTACACGTAAGCTGATCCGTCAGAAAGGTGGCGGTGGCGCACGTCGTGGTGATATTAACTCTCCGGTGTTGGTGGGCGGTGGCCGTGTGTTCGGTCCGAGACCTCGTAGCTATGAGTTCAAGCTAAACAAGAAAGTAAAATCTTTGGCTCGTAAGTCAGCATTGAGCTACAAGGCAAAGAACAATGCGATTGTTGTCGTAGAGGATTTCACGATGGAAACCCCTAAGACTAAAGAATTTATAACAATTACTAAAAACCTGAAAGTGGCTGATAAAAAGTTACTTATGGTTTTACCGGAGAAGAATAATTTAGTATATTTGTCCGCTCGAAATTTAGAGAAGACAAATGTAATAACTGCTTCTGAACTAAATACATACGCTGTGTTAAACGCAGTTAATTTGGTTTTGACGGAAAGTTCAGTCGCTGTTGTTGAACAAAATTTTAAAGCATAAGGAGTAGAATAATGGGAATTATTATTAAGCCTATAGTAACTGAGAAACAAACAGCGATCACAGAGAAATTTCCGAATCGCTATGGTTTTCGCGTTTCTCCTGATGCCAATAAATTGGAGATTAAGAAAGCTGTAGAGGATATGTACTGTGTTACAGTAGTTGATGTTAATACCATCAACTACTCAGGAAAGCGCAAAAGCCGTTATACTAAATCTGGTATTATCAATGGTAAGCAAGCTGCTTTCAAGAAAGCGATCGTAACGTTGAAAGAAGGAGAAACAATTGATTTCTTTAGTAATATCTAAAAAAAGAAATGGGAATACGTAAATTAAAGCCCACGACACCGGGGCAGAGACACAAGATTATTGGTGCATTTGATAAAATCACTGCAAGTACACCAGAAAAGTCTCTTGTAGTAGGTAAGAAGAGTACAGGTGGCCGTAACAACACTGGTAAAATGACAATGCGTTATATCGGTGGCGGTCATAAGCAAAAGTACAGAATTATCGATTTCAAGAGAAATAAGGATGGCATTCCTGCGACAGTAAAGTCTATCGAGTATGATCCTAACCGTTCATCTCGTATCGCTTTGTTGTATTACGCTGATGGAGCTAAGAGCTATATCATCGCTCCGAACGGATTGGAAGTTGGCCAGACAGTGGTTTCAGGTAGCGACGCAGCTCCTGAGGTAGGTAATACTTTGCCTATGGCAAATATTCCCGTTGGTACTATTATTCACAATATTGAGCTTCGTCCTGGACAGGGTGCCAAAATGGTACGTTCCGCAGGTGCATTCGCTCAGCTGACTTCAAAGGAAGGCGCTTATGCGATTATTAAGATGCCTTCTGGTGAAACTAGAAAGATTCTTGCGACTTGTAAGGCTACAATTGGTGCAGTTGGTAACTCAGACCATGCTCTTGAAAAATCAGGTAAAGCCGGTCGCTCTAGATGGCTAGGTCGTCGTCCTCACAACCGTGGTGTTGTTATGAACCCGGTTGATCACCCAATGGGTGGTGGTGAAGGTCGTTCTTCCGGAGGTCATCCTAGATCCCGTAATGGCTTATATGCTAAGGGCTTGAAGACTAGAGCTCCTAAGAAGCATTCTTCAAAGTATATTATTGAAAGAAGAAAGAAATAATCTGATTAATTAAGTAAACTATGAGTCGTTCGCTAAAAAAAGGCCCGTATATTAATGTAAAGCTTGAGAAGAAAGTTCTGGCTATGAATGAGTCAGGAAAGAAAGCCGTAGTTAAGACATGGGCAAGAGCTTCAATGATTTCGCCTGATTTTGTAGGCCATACTATTGCAGTTCATAATGGAAATAAATTTATTCCTGTTTTCGTAACCGAGA
The DNA here is from genome assembly GCF_947855115.1 of uncultured Parabacteroides sp. Classification (GTDB taxonomy): domain Bacteria; phylum Bacteroidota; class Bacteroidia; order Bacteroidales; family Tannerellaceae; genus Parabacteroides. The sequence goes on along the minus strand of NZ_CANTZW010000003.1, from coordinate 195,923 downwards.
ATATGGTAGGTCACAAGTTGGGAGAGTTTTCTCCGACACGTACTTTCCGCGGTCACGCCGGTAACAAGAAGAAATAATATCGGTAGTAACAGGAATTCAGGAATCTGAAAATAAAAAGAATCGAATAAAATGGGTGCTAGAAAAAGAATATCAGCTGAAGCAAGAAAAGAGGCCCAAAAGACCATGTATTTCGCGAAGTTGAATAATGTTCCTACCTCTCCTCGTAAGATGCGTTTGGTAGCAGACATGATTCGCGGTATGGAAGTATTCCGTGCGCTTGGTGTTTTGAAGTTTTCAAACAAGGAAGCTGCAGCAAGAGTAGAAAAATTGCTTCGTTCAGCAATCGCAAACTGGGAACAGAAAAATGAACGTAAAGCAGAAGCAGGAGAGTTATGCGTATCTTCAATCAGCGTTGATTGCGCTACTACATTGAAGAGAATGCGTCCGGCTCCTCAAGGAAGAGGTTACAGAATTCGTAAACGCTCGAACCATGTAACTCTGTTTGTTGATACACTTAGTAAAAACGATAGTCAAAATTAATTTGTAGATGGGACAAAAGGTTAATCCGATTAGTAATCGTTTAGGAATTATCCGTGGTTGGGATTCCAATTGGTATGGCGGTAAGAATTACGGGGATACTTTGCTGGAAGATAGCAAAATCCGTAAGTATTTGAATGCCCGTCTTGCAAAAGCTAGTGTATCTCGTATCGTTATTGAACGTACGCTTAAGCTGATCACGATCACTGTTTGTACGTCACGTCCGGGTATCATCATCGGTAAAGGTGGTCAGGAAGTTGATAAGTTGAAGGAAGAGTTGAAGAAGATCACTGACAAAGAAGTGCAGATCAACATCTTCGAGGTGAAGAGACCCGAATTGGACGCTGTTATCGTAGCAAATAATATCGCACGTCAGCTTGAAGGAAAAATCGCATATCGTCGCGCGATAAAGATGGCTATCGCCTCTACCATGAGAATGGGTGCGGAAGGTATTAAGATTCAAATCTCTGGTCGTTTGAACGGTGCTGAAATGGCTCGTTCGGAAATGTATAAGGAAGGAAGAACTCCGTTGCACACTCTTAGAGCAGATATCGACTATGCTTTGGCTGAGGCCTTGACGAAGGTTGGTTTGCTGGGTGTTAAGGTTTGGATCTGTCGTGGTGAAGTTTATGGCAAGCGCGATCTTGCTCCTTCTTTCACTGCTGCCAAGGAGACGGGTCGTAGAAACGACAATGCAGGTGGCAACAGAGACAAGAACTTCAAGAGAAAAAGAGCTAATCGTTAAACGTTAGAATTTAAGTAGAGATGTTACAACCAAAGAAAACCAAGTTCAGAAGACAGCAGAAAGGTCGCATGAAGGGCGAAGCTCAACGTGGAAACCAGCTGGCCTTCGGTTCTTTTGGAATAAAATCATTAGAGAATAAATGGATTACCGGTCGTCAGATCGAGGCTGCCCGTATCGCCGTTACACGTTATATGCAACGTCAGGGTCAGGTTTGGGTTCGTATCTTTCCGGATAAGCCGATCACAAAGAAGCCTGCCGAGGTACGTATGGGTAAAGGTAAAGGTAATCCCGAGGGATTTGTTGCGCCTGTTACCCCAGGTCGTCTGATTTTCGAGATCGAGGGTGTTCCCTTCGATATCGCTAAGGAAGCGTTGCGCCTTGCCGCTCAAAAACTTCCGGTTACAACCAAGTTTGTTGTGAGACGTGATTATGACATGCAAAATCAAAATGCGTAATTGTTATGAAGATTGCAGAAATTAGAGAACTAAGCACGAAAGAGTTGCTTGAGAGAGTAGATGCAGAGGTTGCGGCCTATGATCAGAAGAAGATTAACCATAGCATCTCGCCAATGGATAATCCTTCTCAGATTAAACAGCAACGCAGATTGATCGCGCGCATGAAAACAGAATTGCGCCAGAGAGAACTTAACAACAAATAATTGAGCCTGATGGAAACTAGAAATTTAAGAAAAGAAAGAACGGGCGTGGTAACGAGCAACAAGATGGATAAAAGCATCACAGTTGCCATTAAATGGAAGGAGAAGCACCCCATTTATGGTAAGTTCGTTAGTAAGACGAAGAAATATCATGCTCACGATGAAAATAATGAATGCAACATTGGCGATACCGTAAAGATTATGGAAACTCGTCCTTTGAGCAAGACTAAAAGATGGAGATTAGTTCAAATAATCGAAAGGGCTAAGTAAGATGATACAACAAGAATCAAGACTAGTAGTAGCAGATAACAGTGGGGCAAAGGAGGCTTTGTGTATTCGTGTTTTGGGCGGTACGAGAAAGCGTTATGCCACTGTGGGTGATGTGATCGTAGTAGCAATCAAGAGCGTAATTCCGTCTAGCGACGTAAAGAAGGGTGCTGTTTCTAAGGCTATCATCGTTCGTACTAAGAAAGAGATCCGCCGTTCGGATGGTTCTTACATCCGTTTCGATGATAATGCTTGCGTATTATTGAATGCTGGCGGCGATATCCGCGGTAGCCGTATCTTCGGTCCGGTTGCTAGAGAGCTTCGTGCAACAAACATGAAAATTGTATCACTTGCACCTGAAGTGCTTTAATCTCGTAAAATTTAAAGTAATGAGTAAATTACATATCAAAAAAGGCGATATAGTATTTGTTAATGCCGGCGAGGACAAGGGTAAGACAGGGCGTGTTTTACAGGTACTTGTAAAAGACAATCGTGCGATTGTCGAAGGTATTAATATGGTATCAAAGCATACCAAGCCTAATGCGAAGAATCCTCAAGGAGGAATCGAAAAGAAGGAAGCTCCTATTCATATTTCTAACCTTAACGTGGTTGACCCGAAATCTGGTAAAGCAACACGTATCGGCCGTAAGTTGAATGAGAAGGGTGCTTTAGTGCGTTATTCTAAAAAATCAGGGGAGGAAATTAAGTAATGAGCAATACTGCCAGTCTTAAGAAAGAATACCAAGACAGAATTGTTCCTGCCTTAACGAAGGAGTTCGGTTACAAATCCGTGATGCAGGTACCTGTTTTGAAGAAAATCGTGATTAATCAAGGATTAGGTATGGCTACGGCTGACAAGAAGATCATTGATATCGCTATCAGCGAGTTGTCTGCGATCACAGGTCAAAAAGCTGTTGCTACCGTATCCAAGAAAGATATCTCTAACTTTAAGTTGCGTAAGAAGATGCCGATTGGCGTTATGGTAACATTACGTCGTGAGCAGATGTATGAGTTCTTGGAAAGACTTGTTCGTATTGCTCTTCCTCGTATCCGCGACTTCAAGGGAATTGAGAGTAAGTTAGACGGAAGAGGTAATTATACACTCGGTATTCAGGAACAAATCATTTTTCCTGAAATAAATATCGATAATATTACCAAAATATTAGGAATGAATATTACCTTTGTGACCTCTGCGAAAACAGATGAGGAAGGTTACGCTCTTTTAAGAGAGTTTGGATTGCCTTTTAAAAACGAAAAAAAGACTAAGTAGTTATGGCTAAGGAATCAATGAAAGCCCGTGAGGTTAAGAGAGCGAAGCTTGTCGCTAAGTATGCCGCTAAAAGAGCTCAGCTTAAGGCAGAAGGCAACTATGAGGCTTTGCAGGCTTTACCTAAAAATGCTTCTCCCGTACGTTTGCACAATCGTTGCAAGATCACGGGACGTCCGAAAGGGTATGTACGCCAGTTCGGTATTTCTCGTATCCAATTGCGTGAAATGGCATCTAATGGTTTAATCCCGGGTGTGAAGAAAGCAAGTTGGTAAGAGTTTTTTAGTTTAAATATTGTCCGGGTGGCCGGATCAATTTAATTAATTATTTATATGACAGATCCTATTGCAGATTATTTGACAAGATTGCGTAATGCGATCAAAGCGAAGCACAGAGTTGTTGAGGTGCCGGCGTCAAATTTAAAGAAAGAGATCACTAAGATCCTTTTCGACAAGGGTTACATTCTTAATTTTAAGTTTGTAGAGGATGGTCCTCAAGGTACGATCAAGATAGCCTTGAAGTACGACCTAGTAAACAAAGTTAATGCGATTAAGAAACTTGAGAGAGTTTCTACGCCCGGTTTACGTAAGTACACTGGTTACAAAGAAATGCCGAGAGTATTGAATGGTTTAGGTATTGCTGTTCTTTCTACTTCTAAAGGTGTGATGACTGACAAAGAGGCCCGCGATTTGAAGATCGGTGGCGAGGTATTATGTTACGTTTATTAATTAGGAGGGAAGAAGAATGTCAAGAATAGGAAAATTGCCAATTCATGTACCGGCTGGTGTTACAGTTACAATTAAGGATAATGTAGTAACAGTTAAAGGCCCTAAAGGTGAACTTGTACAGGAAGTGAATCCTGATATTAACGTTACTTTGGAAGACGGAGTTATCCATTTAACAAGACCGACTGATGATAAGAATCATCGTGCGTTACATGGTTTGTATCGCTCTTTGATCAATAACATGGTTGTGGGCTGCTCTGAAGGATACAAGAAAGAGTTAGAGTTAGTAGGTGTTGGTTACCGTGTTTCAAATACAGGTCAGTTATTGGATCTTTCTTTAGGTTATACTCATAATATCTATTTGCAGTTGCCGAAGGAAGTGAAAGTTGAGACTAAGTCTGAGAGAAATAAGAACCCTCTTATTATCCTTGAATCGGCTGACAAGCAATTATTGGGTCAGATTTGTGCGAAGATCCGTTCGTTCAGAATGCCGGAACCGTATAAAGGTAAGGGTATCAAGTTCGTGGGTGAGGAGATTCGTAGAAAGTCTGGTAAGTCAGCAGGTAAGTAATCTACGTAAACTGAAATTATCATGACAACGAAGCAAGAAAGAAGATTAAAAATAAAAGCGGGTGTACGCGGAAAAATCTCAGGAACTACTGAGCGTCCGCGCCTGACTGTGTTTAGAAGCAATAAGCAAATCTATGCACAGGTAATAGATGATACTACAGGCAAGACTTTAGCTGCTGCTTCATCTTTGAAATTAGATGTTAAGGCTCCGAAAAAGGAAATTGCTGCTAAGGTTGGTGAGTTAATTGCGAAGAGCGCTCAAGAAGCAGGCGTTCAAGCAGTGGTTTTCGACCGTAATGGTTATTTGTATCACGGGAGAGTTAAAGAATTAGCAGATGCTGCACGTAACGGCGGCCTTAAATTTTAATGAAGATGGCAAATAATAGAGTTAAATCAACCAACGACTTAGAGTTGAAGGACAGACTGGTTGCAATAAACCGTGTAACTAAGGTTACAAAAGGTGGACGTACATTCAGTTTTGCTGCTATCGTTGTAGTAGGAAACGAGGATGGTATCGTTGGCTGGGGATTAGGTAAAGCCGGTGAGGTAACGACAGCTATCGCTAAAGGTGTAGAAGCTGCTAAGAAGAACTTGATCAAGGTACCAGTACACAAAGGGACGATTCCTCATGAGCAATTAGCTAAATTTGGTGGTGCTCAGGTACTGATCAGACCTGCATCTCATGGTACTGGTGTTAAAGCTGGTGGTGCAATGCGTGCTGTATTAGAGAGTGTTGGTATTACAGACGTTTTGGCAAAATCTAAGGGTTCTTCAAATCCTCATAACTTGGTGAAAGCTACTATCGCTGCATTGAGTGAGTTGAGAAGTCCGTTTGATGTTGCACAGAACAGAGGTGTTGCTGTTGAAAAAGTATTTAGAGGTTAATTAGGGAGGATAAATTTATGGCGACTATTAAAGTAAAGCAAGTTAAAAGTAGAATTGGATGCCCTAAAGACCAAAAAAGAACGCTTGACGCACTAGGGCTGAGAAAGATGAACCAGATTGTAGAGCATGAAGCTAATCCGGCGATCTTAGGTATGGTTGAGAAAGTGAAACATTTGGTTTCTGTAGTAAAGTAATAATTGGTTGAAAAAATAAATTATACGATATGAATTTATCAAATTTAAAACCGGCTGAAGGATCTACCAAGACCAGAAAAAGAATCGGACGTGGTCCGGGTTCAGGATTAGGTGGAACTTCAACAAGAGGTCATAAGGGTGCCAAATCAAGATCTGGCTACAAGAACAAGATTGGTTTCGAAGGTGGTCAGATGCCTATTCAAAGACGTTTGCCTAAATTTGGTTTCAAGAATATTAACCGTGTAGAATATAAAGCTATTAATATCGATACTTTGCAGCAAATGGCTGAGGCTAAACAATTAACTAAGATTGGTATTAATGAATTGATGGAGGCCGGCTTCATCTCTTCTTCTCAATTGGTTAAAATTCTTGGTAATGGTAGCTTGACTGCTAAGTTAGAGGTTGAGGCTCACGCTTTCTCTAAGAGTGCGGAGGCAGCTATCCAAGCCGTAGGTGGAACAGTCGTTAAACTCTAAGTCATGAGAGCTGTTGAAACAATCAAGAATATCTGGAAGATTGAGGATCTGAGAAATCGGATCCTCACCACTCTTTTATTAGTGGCTATATATCGTTTTGGTACGTATGTAGTGCTTCCGGGTATTGATCCCAAAGCGTTGACCGCTTTACAGGAGCAGACAAGAGGTGGATTGCTTGCACTGTTGGATATGTTCTCTGGTGGAGCCTTTTCTAACGCTTCTATTTTTGCGTTGGGGATCATGCCATATATCTCTGCTTCAATTGTTATGCAGTTGTTAGCTATCGCAGTTCCTTCTTTCCAGAAATTGCAAAGGGAAGGTGAAAGTGGCCGTAGGAAAATCAACCAGTGGACTCGTTATTTGACGGTAGCCATCTTGTTGTTCCAAGGACCTACTTACTTAGTGAATTTGAGCGTTCAGTTGAAGGCTGCCGGTGCAGCTTTACCCGGTGGTATCTGGTTCACAATTTCGTCTACGATCATCTTGGCTGCGGGAAGTATGTTTATCTTATGGCTAGGTGAAAGAATTACAGATAAAGGTGTTGGAAATGGTATTTCATTTATCATTTTGGTTGGTATTATAGCCCGTCTGCCGCACTCTTTGTTCCAGGAATTCGTTTCTAGGACAAGTGAGAAAACCGGTGGTCTGGTTATGTTCTTATTTGAGATGTTGTTCCTTTTGCTTGTTATCGCCGGTGCGATTCTATTGGTGCAAGGTACTCGTAAAGTTCCTGTACAATATGCAAAAAGAATTATAGGTAATAAACAATATGGTGGCGCACGTCAGTACATTCCATTGAAGGTCAATGCGGCTAATGTGATGCCTATTATTTTTGCTCAGGCGATCATGTTTATTCCTATCTCAATTGTTGGTTTCTCTAGTACGGGAGAGCAAAGCGGTTTTTGGGCTGCTTTTATGGATAATACGGGATTCTGGTACAACTTCGTATTTGCGGTGTTGATTATTCTGTTTACGTATTTCTATACAGCTATCACGATCAATCCGACTCAGATGTCTGATGATTTGAAGAGAAACAATGGTTTTATTCCGGGAGTAAAGCCGGGTAAGAATACCAAAGATTATCTGGATACCATTATGGATCGTATTACTTTGCCGGGTGCGTTTTTCCTTGCGTTGGTTGCTATCATGCCTGCTTTCGCTAGAATCGCCGGTGTAAGTATGGAGTTCTCCCAATTCTTTGGTGGTACATCTTTGTTGATTTTGGTTGGTGTGGTGTTGGATACATTGCAGCAAGTTGAAAGTCATTTGCTAATGCGTCATTATGACGGTTTGTTGAAGTCAGGAAGAATTAAAGGTCGTACAGGCTCTGTTGCCGCTTATTAATGGAATGATCTATTTAAAGACAGATGAAGAGATTGAGTTGATGCGTGAGGCTAATCAACTGGTGGGTAAGACTCTTGGCGAGGTCGCTAAGTACATTGCTCCTGGGGTCTCCACTCTTCAACTTGATAGGATTGCGGAAGAGTTCATTAGAGATAATGGTGCTGTTCCAGCTTTTTTAGGATATGGCGGTTTCCCAAATTCAATATGTGCCTCAGTGAATGAGCAGGTAGTACATGGTATTCCTTCTTCTAAGACGATCTTGAAAGAGGGGGATGTGATTTCTGTAGATTGCGGTACAATATTGAATGGTTTTGTTGGTGATTCCGCTTATACTTTTTGTGTAGGTGAGGTTGTGCCAGAAGTGAAAAAATTGTTGAAAGCAACAAAAGAATCACTTTATTTAGGTATTCAATGTGCCGTTGAGGGGCATCGTTTAGGTGATATCAGTAATGCGGTCCAGACTTATTGTGAGTCTCAAGGTTATTCTGTCGTAAGAGAACTGGTGGGGCATGGTATCGGTCGGAAAATGCATGAGGAACCGGAAGTACCTAATTATGGCAGGCATGGATGCGGTCCGTTATTGCGTAGTGGAATGTGCATCTGTATTGAGCCTATGATCAACATGGGAAGTAAGAATGTAGCATTTGAGAAAGACGGATGGACGGTTCGTACAAAAGACAGAAAGCCTTCTGCTCATTTTGAACATTGTATCGCTATACGTCCGGATGGTCCGCAGATCTTATCTTCATTTAAGTTTTTAGAGGAGGTTCTAGGAGATAACGCAATTTAATTGGATTTATATGGCTAAACAATCAGCAATAGAAAAAGATGGAGTGATTGTAGAAGCATTGTCGAACGCAATGTTTCGTGTGGAATTGGAGAACGGACATGAAATTACCGCTCACATCTCAGGAAAGATGCGTATGCATTATATTAAAATCCTTCCGGGGGATAAGGTAAGAGTAGAAATGTCTCCGTATGATCTATCGAAAGGTAGAATTGCTTTTAGATACAAATAAAATTAAACACAATATGAAAGTAAGAGCATCTTTAAAGAAGCGTACACCTGAGTGTAAGATAGTAAGAAGAAAGGGTCGCTTATACGTAATTAACAAGAAAAATCCTAAGTATAAACAACGTCAAGGATAATTTATTATTTTTGCAAAATAATCTAAGTAAGTAATATGGCTATAAGAATAGTTGGTGTAGACTTGCCACAAAATAAAAGAGGAGAGATTGCTTTGACTTATATCTATGGTATCGGTCGTAGCGCTGCAAAATCCGTATTAGATAAGGCTGGGGTTGATCGTGATATCAAGGTTAAGGATTGGACAGACGATCAAGCCGCAAAAGTTCGTGAAGTTATTGGCGCTGAGTATAAGGTTGAAGGTGATCTTCGTTCTGAAGTTCAGTTGAATATTAAGCGTTTGATGGATATAGGTTGCTACAGAGGTGTTCGTCATCGTCTCGGCTTGCCTTTGAGAGGCCAAAGCACGAAGAACAACGCTCGTACTCGTAAGGGTAAGAAGAAAACTGTTGCAAATAAGAAAAAAGCTACTAAATAATAAGAGTTAATATGGCAAAGAAAACAGTCGCAGCAAAGAAGAGAAACGTAAAAGTTGACGCTTACGGTCAAGCTCATATTCATTCTTCTTTTAACAACATTATTGTGTCTTTAGCTAATAGCGAAGGACAAGTAATCAGCTGGTCTTCCGCTGGTAAAATGGGATTTAGAAGCTCTAAGAAGAATACTCCTTATGCAGCTCAGATGGCGGCACAAGATTGTGCTAAGGTAGCTTATGATCTTGGTTTAAGAAAGGTGAAAGTATTCGTAAAGGGTCCGGGTAACGGTCGTGAGTCCGCTATCAGAACGATCCATGGTGCGGGTATTGAGGTGACAGAAATCGTAGATGTCACTCCGCTTCCTCATAACGGATGTCGTCCTCCGAAAAAGAGAAGAGTATAATTAATTATAGTTTCTTAAACATTGAATCCGGAATTGTGAATAGATTGCATATTGACCTTATCCTCTCTGTAATCGCGGCTGCACGGTTCCTGATTCAAACAGAACATTAAAAAAATAGAAAAATGGCAAGATATACTGGACCAAGAACAAGAATTGCCCGTAAGTTTGGTGAGGCAATATTCGGTGCGGATAAAGTTCTTTCAAAGAAGAATTATCCTCCTGGACAACATGGTAACTCCAGAAAAAGAAAGACTTCTGAATATGGTATCCAGCTTCGTGAGAAGCAAAAGGCTAAATACACTTATGGAGTGTTAGAGAAGCAATTTAGAAACTTATTTGAAAAAGCTTCACGCTCAAAAGGTATTACAGGTGAGGTTCTTCTTCAATTGTTAGAAGGCCGTCTTGATAATATGGTTTATCGTTTGGGTATTGCCCCGACAAGAGCCGCAGCTCGTCAGTTGGTTTCTCACCGTCACATTACGGTGGACGGGAGTGTTGTAAACATTCCTTCTTACTCTGTAAAGCCCGGTCAGGTCATTGGTGTTAGGGAAAAATCTAAATCCTTGGAAGTTATTGCGGACGCATTGTCTGGTTTCAATCACAGTAAGTATCCTTGGATTGAGTGGGAACAGTCTTCAATGAGTGGAAAATTACTGCATCTGCCGGAAAGAGCAGACATCCCTGAAAACATTAAAGAGCAGTTGATCGTAGAATTGTATTCTAAATAATAATTGATTTCCATGGCGATATTAGCATTTCAAAAACCCGATAAAGTATTAATGTTGGAAGCGGACAATTTCTTCGGAAAGTTTGAATTTCGTCCGTTGGAACCCGGCTATGGTATTACAATAGGTAATGCTTTACGTCGTATTCTCCTGTCGTCACTTGAAGGTTTTGCTATTACATCCATTAAGATCGATGGGGTTGATCATGAATTTGGTACAATCCCGGGTGTTATCGAGGATGTGACAAACATAATTTTAAATTTGAAACAAGTTCGTTTCAAGCATATCGTAGATGACATTGAGAATGAAAAAGTGAGTATTACTGTTTCGGGTTCGGAAGTGTTCAAAGCCGGTGATATTGGTAAGCAACTGACTGGATTCGAGATTTTGAATTCAGATTTGGTTATTTGCCGCTTGGATCCGACCGCAAGTTTCCAAATTGAATTGACAATCAATAAGGGTCGCGGTTATGTACCTGCGGATGAGAACAGAGATCCAAACGCAGACATGCATGTGATTGCAATCGACTCTATCTACACTCCGATACGTAACGTAAAATATTCAATTGAGAACTTCCGTGTTGAACAGAAAACGGACTACGAGAAGCTGGTTCTTGAAATAGCCACGGATGGTTCTATTCATCCGAAGGAAGCGTTGAAGGAAGCAGCGAAGATCCTGATTCATCATTTTATGTTGTTCTCAGATGAAAAGATTGCGATTGAGACTGCGGATACTGAAGGCAATGAAGAGTTCGATGAAGAAGTACTTCATATGCGTCAGTTGCTTAAGAGTAAGTTGGCTGATATGGACCTTTCCGTTCGTGCATTGAATTGCTTAAAGGCCGCAGATGTTGAAACATTAGGTGAGTTGGTAAAATTCAACAAGAATGATTTGTTGAAATTTCGTAATTTCGGTAAGAAGTCGCTCACTGAGCTTGATGAACTACTTGAGAGTTTGAACCTTTCATTCGGTATGGATATCACAAAATATAAATTAGATAAAGAGTAAGTAAACGATGAGACATAATAAGAAATTCAATCATTTAGGTCGTACAAATACTCACCGTGACGCAATGCTTTCGAATATGGCTTGTTCTTTGATCAAGCATAAGAGAATCTTTACTACGACAGCAAAGGCAAAAGCGCTACGTAAGTATGTAGAACCACTTATCACGAAGTCTAAGGAGGATACAACTCACTCAAGACGTGTGGTATTTAGTAATTTGCAAGATAAATATGCTGTAACAGAGTTGTTCAAGGAAATTGCTCAGAAAATCGGTGATCGTCCGGGTGGTTATACCAGAATCATTAAAACAGGTAACCGTTTAGGTGACAATGCTGCTATGTGCTTTATTGAGTTAGTCGACTACAATGAAAATATGTTGAAGGATACAGCAGCTAAGAAAACTTCTAAAACAAGACGTTCTCGTAAGAAATCAACGGTAACTGTTGCTGAGGCTCCTGCCGCAGATATTACAAGTGAGGAAAAAACAGCAGAATAAGCAAGTCTGTTATGATTATAAGAAGAGCGGTTTGTATTTATACAGACCGCTCTTTTGTTTGTTAATCTTTTGATAAGCCTGATGTGTTGTAGCGAACATTCTAAGTCTGATTATTGTTATATTTATAATATAAGGAGAGTACATTACGGATGTAACTAATAAAACAAATATAATATGGAAATTGTAAAAATAGTAGGTAGAGAAATTCTAGACTCACGTGGTAATCCGACAATTGAAGTAGATGTACATTTGGCTTCTGGAGTATTTGGCCGTGCCGCTGTACCTTCTGGAGCCTCTACTGGAGAGAATGAGGCTATCGAATTACGTGATGGTGATAAGAAGCGTTACGGAGGTAAAGGTGTTCTTCGTGCCGTAGAGAATGTAAATAAAGTGATAGCTCCTGCTATTTTAGGTATGAGTGCCTTGAATCAAAGAGAAATAGACCATAAGTTATTAGATTTAGATGGAACAAAAACTAAATCGAATTTAGGAGCTAACGCCATACTGGGCGTATCACTTGCCGTAGCGAAAGCTGCCGCTCGTTATCTAGATCAACCTCTGTATCGTTATATTGGTGGGACAAACGCTTATGTACTACCAGTTCCAATGATGAATATTATCAATGGGGGGGCTCATTCCGACGCTCCGATCGCTTTTCAGGAATTCATGATTCGTCCGATAGGTGCAAAGAGTTTTTGTGAGGGGCTTCGTATGGGGGCAGAAGTTTTTCATGCGTTAAAGAAAGTATTGCATGATCGTGGTTTGAGCACGGCAGTAGGTGATGAAGGTGGTTTTGCTCCGGCATTAGGAGGTACAGAGGATGCTTTGAATTCTATCATGATTGCAGTCAATGCCGCTGGATACGAACCGGGTAAGGATGTGACAATTGCTATGGACTGTGCTTCTTCTGAGTTTTATTATAATGGTATTTATGATTATACGAAGTTTGAAGGTGAAAAAGGAGCTAAGCGAAACGCCCAGCAACAGGTCGCTTATCTGAGTGACTTGGTGAGTAAATATCCGATTGATTCGATTGAAGATGGTATGGATGAAAACGATTGGAATGGTTGGCAAATGTTAACTTCTACATTAGGTGGCAAATGCCAACTGGTGGGTGATGACTTGTTCGTTACCAACGTAGAATTTTTGAAAAAAGGCATTATGAACGGTTGCGCTAATTCCATTTTGATCAAGGTAAACCAGATAGGTACTTTAAGTGAGACATTGGACGCAGTTGAAATGGCTCATCGTAATGGTTATACATCCGTGATATCTCATCGTTCTGGTGAGACTGAGGACACTACAATCGCTGATATAGCAGTGGCTACTAATAGCGGACAGATCAAGACAGGTTCCTTGAGTCGTTCTGATCGTATGGCAAAATACAACCAGTTGCTTCGTATAGAAGAAGAGTTGGCTTCCTTGGCTGTTTATGGTTGTAAGACTTATAAGTAGTAATTTTCGTTATTTGTTAGAAAGAAGTGGGGGAGTTTGCTATTGGTAACTCCCTTTTTCGTTTTATACATAAAAACGAAGCAAGCCTACTAATCAATAGCCGGCTTGCCCCAACATTTAATGATTATAAATCTATTGCCCTAAATAAGAGAGTGAATGTTGTATTTCTTCTCTATAGACTGGAAAGTTTTTGTTTCCGGCTAATTTGTTTAAAACGAGTGTGTTTATTTTTTGCACATTCCTTATTCGGGAATACATTGCCGTAGCAATATAGGGAATGATGGGATAAATCAACCTCTTTCCATTCATCTTAATCTAGTACTCCCAACCATATCCCGATTGAGATATTTGCAGCTCTTGTTGTGACCAGTAGAGTTCCTATCTCTCCATCTTAGAAATGTTATAAATAAAACGATAATATTAGCGATACCACTAGGCTCTGTATAAACCAACCCTATCTTTTCTTAATATCTATTATCGTTATATTTATTAGATTGAAATTCCCTAATGTTCGTAAATCGGGTAGTATCACTTTTGCTAGATATTACAAATCCTTTCTCGCCAGAAAAGAAAAAACATTAGCGTATGAACAGTTCCCTTGAATTTAGCCATATCTTCCCATAAATCTATGATTGGATGATATTTCCAAGTATCGTTACATGTACTTTTGTTCTCACTATAAGTCGGATAAGTAACTTCATCAATTATGAAAGTACCCAGATTTATTCGTCTGATCGTATAATCATTATAATAATCTTCGTTAAAGGAATCTGATATATCCTTAATTTGAATCCTGTTATTCTTCGCTGGATTGAAAGCGTAGAAATTTCTTAGATAATTTCCATCATATCCACAACTGATATATGCTTTTCTATTAATAACAAAGGTTACGGTTCCATATCGGTCAGAATTGTAATATTTTGCGTTCTGTGTCCAGGTATCTCTTTCCATATCAGGGATACTGTGCTGTTTACTGATCAAGTTATCGCTATTATCATCACTACAAGCAATGATAATAATAGGAAGAAATGCAATTAAGAATGCAAGAATCCTTTTGTGTATCATTCTAGCTATGTATTTTGTTTTTACGAAAACAAAAAAGCTAGGTTTTTACGAGATCTACAAATTAAATCGGTAAGCGTCTGTTTTTTATCAGTGAATGAGCTGGATTTATAGGTTAGAATTTAGAATGGCTTTAAAATTTATGTTCTTGTTTTTTTGATAGTCCGCTTATTTAAACTGAGACCTACTTATGCATAAGGATTTGGCGGTGTCATAAAATAGTCTTCTTAGAGAAACTGCCTCAGTACGTTTGCTTTTATCAGATATTTATATGGTAATAGTTTATTCAACAAGATGATCTTGAATGAAATATGGTAGATGTTATAAGTTTTATCAATAATCTTATTTTACCTATTATCCAATAAATTAGCTCTTTTGCTTATGATTGAGAACTGGGGTTTGTGAATATAGATTTTCGTTTTTCACTCTATGTATTTTTGCTGAATTATTTTAATAAAATTCATTTGATTTATCGTATTTACTTATTAACTGTAGAAATCCTATATCTTTTCTTGAGTATTTACGAAAAAATCCCCTAAAGCTATTGCATATATGGAAAAAATCTGTATCTTTGCACCCGTAATCAAAACAGTGACCGAATATAATATGATGGTGCCATAGCTCAGTTGGTAGAGCAAAGGACTGAAAATCCTTGTGTCCCCGGTTCGATTCCTGGTGGCACCACCAAGCAAAAAGTTCTTTTCTTGAAATCCCCTGAAATTCAGCAATTTCAGGGGATTTTTTATTCCCCCAAAACGTAAAAACTTGCAGATTTAGGAATTTAAAAATTTCCCATTCGGTGGTTTTTCAAAACCCCTCAAAAAAGCCACCATTTGCTTGATACTTCACTTATTTTCAATCATTTGCAGATTCATCTTTCAGGTACAAAAGACTACTTTTGCCTACCTGCTTGAATGTAGAAGAAAAGAATGGAAAGGATGAAAGAACAACCGGATTATGGGAATGGCCCGATATTCTGTAGAGGACACTTTCCTCCCTTTTCAAAAATCCGGTGTTTTTCCCGGATTTTGGGTGGTTTTCTGGATTGAAGGCACAAAAAAACACCGACAGATTCCCTTCCTTACCTTTCAAGTTGACAGAATTAAAAATGTGTTCAACAACTAAAAGGAAACGAGTATGAAACAATGAACATTCTGTTCTTCATTCTGAAGACGAAGCTATTAAAGAACGGCGAAGCTCCCATCCTCATGCGGATAACCATTGACGGACAATACGAGGAAACAAGAATCCAGAGAAGTATTTCTCCAAAACTGTGGGATTCTTCAAATGGATGCGGAAAAGGGAAAGACCGGGCAACAAAAGAACTGAACAATTACATTGTGGAACTGAGCGCATTGGCTTTGCGGAAACACAAGGAACTCATGCTTGAACAGGCATTGATCACCCCCAAACTGCTATTGAAATGGGTATTCGGGAAAGACACGGAAATGCGTACCCTGCTCGGAACCATGCGGGAAGAAATAGAAAAGATGAAACAAGCTGTAGACATAGACTATGCTCCCGTTATGATCAACAGATATATCAATGTGATGAAGAAGCAGGAGAAAACCATCCCAGCCTTTTATGAAAAAGAGGACATCACGTTTTACGAATTGAACTCCGACTTCATCGCGGCATTTGACCTGCACCTGAAAACGGAAGCCAACCTTTGCGGAAACACAGTTGTCCGTTACATGAAATGTTTCAAACGGATCACGAACATGGCCCTGGCAAAGGAGTGGATGCGCAAAGCCCTGTTTTACGTCTATAAGATGGGAGAGGACGAGACAGATCCCGTATTCCTCACTTACCAGGAACTTAAAACCATCATGGAGAAACATTTCACCGTTCCACGGCTTGCGCTGGTACGGGATATTTTTGTCTTTGCGTCGTTCACGGGACTCGTTTTTACCGCTGTTTCTACACAGATGAGAGACAACCTCGTACAGGACAACAGCGGGGCCTGGTGGATGAGGAAAGGACGTGTAAAAATGGAGCACAGATGTCGGGTACCTTCCATCAGCAATGTTCCCTTGTTGCCTGTTCCGCTTTCCATTTTAAAGAAAAACGAAGACCATCCCGTGTGTATGAAAAAGGGGCTGTGCCTTCCCGTTATCTGCAACCGGTGGATGAACAGTTATTTGAAAGAAATTGCCGACTTGTGCGGCATTAAAAAGAATCTGACCACACCATGTTACACGACATACTTTTTCGACTGTTGTCGCTTTAGCTAACAATGTATCATTAGAAAATGTAGTCAAAATGCTCGGGTATACCAATACAAAAATGACTCAGCTATACGCAAAAGTATTAGACCAAAGTATTCTCCGAGATATGCAGAATGTCCGGGAGAGCTTCTCTACTAAAACCTCCTAAAGATAAAAACGGTGACCTAATCTATTCGAACGGTAGCCGTTTTTCTATATTTATCCTATTAAAAACTAAAGAGAATAATCTTCTATATTATAGGCAGAACAAAACCTATCTTCCAAAACCTTCCTAATATCCAATTCACGGAACAGCACTTTGCCCGGAAGTTGAATAAAAGGGAAAATGCTACCATCCTGATAATATTGTAAAGTTCTACAGCTGATTTTGAGAATAGAACAAAGTTCTTCACTTGTCAGATACCGTTCACCTTCTTATTATTCTTCAATACATATTCTATATAAGGTAAAGCCCTATTAACGATTGCAATAATTTTTGGCTATTCTCATTTGTGTATAAACCTACAAACAGTTTGAAAAAGCCAATTAATTAGAAAATCAGCCATGAAAGCAAAAGGTAGCAAATTTGGGAATGAAGCATTACAGCTCCTTCCTTGTACTATCATCCCAATTTAGCAGAAACAGCTACGCCTTTCAGCTTTGCTCGTTTCGCTAAATTGAGCAAGAGAGAACTGGACAAGTCCTGTTCTTCCATCTTGCCCTGCGGGGCAAAGCCTTTCGGTTTTAGTGTGTTACAAGAACACGCTGTAATGAAACCTGTAATAAGCATTTTCTTTTCAATGCTTATTATCGGGTACTTATCTATTCATATTTCTATAAAAAAGTAATAATCATGCCCAATTGCAGTCGAAAAACGATATTCACTACCATTTCCATAGACAAGGAAACGGTAGCTTTGGTAGAGAAGATATGCAAACGCTGTTCACTGAAAAAGAGTGAAGTTGTAAAGTTGGCGTTCAGATATATAGATAAGGCACATATCAACCTATCCGAGGCATCTGAATCCGTAAAATCGGAACTGGCGAAAATAAATACTTTTTTCTTTATGTAGGAGGATATAGAAAAGAGATTCTCTAAGAGAGTAAAAAGCATTCTTTTTTACTTGGGTGATTCAAATGTTGGAGAAATCGAAATTGAGGCCTCGAAAATTCTTTCTCTAGAGGCATTTGTCCGGTTCGTCACGTCCGGTCCATACCCAAATCTGTGAGATTAAATAAAAAAATCGCATTTCTTTAAAATAATTCAATAAAAATTTGCGTGATTAAAAATAAAGGCTTACGTTTGTGAAGTCAAGACTATGAAGAAAGAAAAACCAAAACCGTTGACAGAAAACAAAATGAACTTTATTGACCAAAGCGAAGGCTATGTAAGCTAAGATCTTTTGTACGGGACTCTTTACGGAGTCCCGTTTTTTTGTTTATTTTTTCCAAGGAAACATGTCCAATGTTTTTGAGTCTCGGAATTGTCTCAAAGTTTATGGTTTATCTTTTGAAAGCTCTATCAGAGAAACTTGTTATGGATATCTCTGAGGTTCATGTTTTCGAAATTAATCTTTCTATCAATGATATCTATATCAATATTTCATCCAAACAATATAAAAGGAAACGGTATGACAGATGAGATTCGGTGACTAATAATAGATGAATGCCTAGATTTGCATTCTCTTGTATTCAGGTGTGAGTCATATTACATTAGTATACAAAAAGCCATCCAACATTCCCTTGGATGGCTTTTCGTATGGCAATAGAATCGGAGAGATTACACTCTCTTTTCTTTGATTCTTGCTTTCTTTCCAGTAAGAGCACGCAAATAATACAATTTAGCACGACGTACTTTACCGACTTTGTTAACCGTGATGCTTTCGATAAACGGGGATTCAATCGGGAAAATTCTCTCTACACCTACGTTTTCTGACATCTTACGAACCGTGAAACGTTTTTTGTCACCGTGTCCAGAGATACGGATAACAACACCACGATACTGCTGGATACGTTCTTTGTTACCCTCTTTGATACGGTAAGCTACCGTGATCGTATCACCACTCTTGAATGAAGGATGCTCCTTCTTTGTAGCAAACGCTTCTTCTGCAATCTTAATTAAATCCATTTGTTTATAGCTTTTTAGTTGTAATTTATAATGAAACGCAATTTAACGGGCTACATTTCCCGACAGAGATTACGTAAAGCGGGTGCAAAGTAACGAAATAAATATTTGATTTGCAATACATAGATGTTTTTTTGCTTATTATTTAATCAAATCCTTTGTGTCTACCAAGGATTCAAATCATTGACATCCACCTGCTATCCCGTTCTGCCTTCTACGCTACTGCAAATATGGATAGGTTCAGCTAGACCTATATTCGTAAATCCATCCATCAGGGAGTACTTATCCTCGCCAATCTGCCATTGAAGAGCTGAATACCTCATTTAGAATATCTTGTTGTGTGAATACGGGGGCTGCGGAAAAATCTAGTAGAACTCCAAAATGTTTGTCGTTTTCCCCATATCTGTAGAGAATAGTAATTCGCTTCGCCTGGTGTGTATTGAAATGTGATTTGATAGAGAAATGCTTCTTTTTCTTTTGTATAGATGATGTTCCCATTGCTGTTGACAGGTTGGTTTTCTGAATGGAACCATGTGTGGGATATACTGGTCATAACGACTGTATGACGGGAATGTCGAACTGATTACTATTTTGGGGATAGTTCAATAATCTTCTAAGTCAAAATTCCCGTGACAGGAGGTTAGGAACAAACGAGGTAATAGAGTTGATAAATGGAATATAAGTTTCATATTCTTTAGAATTTATAAGTGTATGATGTAGATGGAATGATCGGTAAAAGTGATAACGTTCCAAAATAAAGGCTGTGGTTTACCCAAGGCTGTTCACAGATAGCTATAGGGTACATATGGTGATAGGCATTATGTATACAGATATTCCAAAATCAGAGGTATCCATTCTTTGGGAGGACGGTAAATATTGATTCCTACGGTCTAAACGATGATAAGTCGAAAGATGTACATTGTTGTGTTCCATGAAATAATCCCTGTCTCTCAACGGTAAAGTAGGGGGAGAGGTAAGGCCTGGTAGAAAATTGTGGTACAGGGAATAGACTTGATTTCCAGTCATGAAGGTCTAGTTTCTACTCATACACATTGTTGAAGATAAATTTTCGGAGGTACTTTTCTCAATATGTTCCAAACAGAATCAGAGGTAAGGATAATCAGTTCCATGACGGATATGATGTGCCGGAGTTGGGAGGTAGTCAAGGTGTGTGTGAATTCTGAGATCATTGATTCCGTTTCGGGTTGAGGTATTGGTGTACTGTAAAGAGAAATCTTTATCTCCTTCAGTTCTGTAATACTGCGAGGTCTCTTGTCCCGGTTTGGATTGATAACAGGAATAAGCTAAAGTAATAGTAAACAGTACCGAACATTTTTTAATAAAGTAGGGGTTTATATGATTTATAATTTCAGTAATTGTAATTTAGTTTGTCATATTCTTATTTTCAAATATTCAATTTTACGTTATTATAGCGATATTTTCTTATTTTTGGAAAGTAATAATGACAATGTTGTGATGAGAAAGATAGGTGTCTTGCTTTTGTGTTGTATTTTCCTTCTGCCGAGTGTAGCGCAGACTATCCCGAACTTTTATCGTTCGGTAGACCAGGAAAAGATGAATCATTGGGTTGATTCTGTGTTCGACGCTATGAGTTATGATGAACGGATTGGGCAGTTGTTTATGGTAGTAGCAAATCCAAAATCCGATAATCGGAATATGCAACGACTCATGCGTTATGTGAACGATATTAAAATCGGGGGGATCTTATTCCATAAAGGAGATCCGGTGACGCAAGCGGAAGTGATCAATCGTTTGCAAAAAGCTTCCCGGGTTCCGATGTTGGTTTCTTTGGATGGGGAGTGGGGACTTTCCATGCGATTAAGTGGAACCACTCGTTTCCCAAAAAACATGATGCTTGGTGCTATTGAGGATAATACTTTGATCGAAGAGTATGGGAAAGAGGTAGGTCGTCAATGCCGGGAGATGGGAATCCATATAAATTTTGCTCCAGATATGGACGTGAATAGTAACGTAGATAACCCTGTAATTGGTCTTCGCTCGTTTGGTGAGAACCCGGATGCCGTGGCAGAAAAGGGAATCGCTTATGCAAAAGGGTTGGAAAGTATGGGGATACTGTCTGTCTCTAAGCATTTCCCCGGACATGGAGATACCTCGGAAGACTCGCATGAGACATTGCCTGTCGTGCGTCACAATCGGGCTCGTTTGGATAGTGTGGAGCTTTTTCCTTTTAAACGTTATATATATGATGGGTTTGCCGGGATAATGACGGGGCATCTTTACGTTCCTGCTTTGGACAAAAGCCATAAACCTGCCTCTTTTTCCAAGGCAATAGTGACGGGGTTATTACAGAAAGAACTTGGTTTTCAGGGCTTGTGCTTTACGGATGCGTTGGCGATGAAGGGAGCTTCCACGAAGAAAGCAGACAATCCTTCGGTAAAAGCTTTACTTGCTGGAAATGATATTTTGCTTGCTCCGGCCGCTCCGATCAATGATTTTGCCGCCGTGAAAGAAGCTATCGAGGAAGGTGTATTGGATCTGGAAACTATTGAGGCCAAGTGCTTAAAAATATTGAGATATAAATATATTGCTGGTTTAAATACTTATAAACCAGTTGATACGAAAGGTTTATCGAAACGCTTGAACTCTCCACATGCGGCATGGATGGCGGCTAAGTTGAATTCGGAGGCTATTACTGTTCTGAAGAATGAGAATATGAGCCTTCCTCTTAAACAATTAGATAAAAAGAAGATAGCCGCACTCTCAATTGGAGATGGGGTTGGTAATGAATTCCAGAAAATGCTAGGCAAGTATGATTCTATCGCTTGTTTTAGTATTGGACGGCGTTCTACGGCTTCCCAAATCCAGCGGGTTTACAATAAGTTGCAAAAATACGATGTGATTATTTGTGGTGTACATACGATTCGTATTCCTGAGAGTTTGGCATTGAGACAGTTGGCCGAAAAGAAAGAGATGATTTATGCTTTCTTTACATTGCCTTATGCCTGTAAGGAATATAAAAAATCAATAGAGAAGGCGAAAGCTGTTGTGTTGGCTTACGAAGGTACACCATTAGCGCAGGAGTATGCGGCTCAGGTGATATTTGGTGGAATAGGGGCAAAGGGGAAACTTCCTGTTTCAATTCCGGGGTTATATTATGCGGGTACCGGTGTCTTTACGGAAAAAACTCGTTTGGGTTATCACCAGCCGGAAGAGGTTGGTGCAAATCCTGTACGTATGGACGTGATTGAGTCCATAGTGAAGGAGGGATTGGAAAAGAAGGCTTATCCAGGATGTCAAGTGTTGGTAGCGAAAGATGGTATGATTATTTATAATAAATCATTCGGCTATTTTGATTATGAAAGTAGGCAACCAGTCGCGGAGTCTTCAGTCTATGATTTGGCTTCGGCTTCGAAAGCGGCAGGAACTTTACTGGCGGTTATGAAAGCATATGATGAGAAGAAGTTCACTCTAAATGATAAAATCTCCGATTTTATACCTGAATTGAAAGAATCCAATAAAAAAGATTTGTCGATAAAAGAGTTGCTGTATCATCAATCGGGAGTGACTCCTACCATTAATTTCTATCTGGATGCTATTGATAAGGATAGTTATAAAGGGAGTTTGTATAGTACGGCGAAAAATGCTGCGCATCCGGTACGTTTTGACGCAAAAACGTATGTGCGGAATGATTTTAAATATCTTCCGCATTTGGTGTCAAATACCCGGAAACCCGGATTTACAACAGAAGTGGCCCGTGATTTCTATGTAAGCGACTCCTTTAAAGATACAATCCTGCAAGATATCAAAAAATCTCGTTTGGGTACGAGAGGAAGGTATGTGTATAGTTGCGTAAATTTCATTATGCTGAAAATAATGGTGGAAAATCTGACGAGATCTCCTATGGACCAGTTCCTTCGAGATAATTTCTATAGGGGGTTAGGGGCTTGGCATACGACTTACAATCCGTTGAAGATATTAGATACCTTGCAAATTGTTCCTACGGAACATGATGGATTTGTTCGTCGTCAATTGCTTCGCGGATATGTACATGATGAGGCCGCCGCTTTCCAAGGAGGTGTTTCTGGAAATGCCGGATTATTTTCAAATGCGAATGATTTGGCAAAAGTACTCCAATTGATGTTGAATCAAGGAACTTATGGTGGTGAGCGCTATCTTTCTTTGGAGACCAGCCGTTTGTTTACACAAAGCAAGAGTCCTACTTGTCGGAGAGGATTAGGGTTTGATAAGCCGCTTGTCGGTAATCCAAAGGCCTCGCCTTGTGGTGCTTTGGCTCCTGTCTCAGTATACGGACATACCGGGTTTACGGGAACTTGCTTTTGGGTAGACCCGGATAATCAACTCATTTATATATTTTTGAGTAACCGGGTAAATCCTAGCCGGGCGAATAATAAGTTGGGGGCGCTTGATATACGTACTCGTATACAAGATGCGATCTATAAGGCAATAGATAGGAAAAGACAAAAAGATTCGTAATTTTGTGACAGTTTTAACAGATAAAGTATTAATAAAAAAGCAAGTATATGTTATACGGACACGGAGATGATTTTTATAATGCGAAGGATGAGGTAAAGATAAACTTTAGCTCAAATGTGTGGCATGGAGCTAATTTAGATAAATTGAAAGAACATTTGATCGAACATTTTGAAAAGTTAACTCGTTATCCGGAGCCAGATGCCGCTACCTTGAAAAGGTTATTGGCCCGTCGATATGAGATTGAGGAAGAGAATATTGTAGTGACAAATGGTTCGATAACGGCTTTTTACTTGTTGGCTCAAGCGTGGCGCGGGGCGAAGTCCATGATCGCCATTCCTTCTTTCTCTGAGTATGAGGACGCTTGTCATCTGCATGAGCATGAGATCTCATTCTTCTCGACATCGGATGATTTATCGGAGTTGTCTTTAGAAGGGCAGGATTTTTGTTGGATTTGTAATCCGAATAATCCGGATGGAAAGTTGATCCATCGTACGGAACTTCTCCGTTTAATCTCTGCGAATCCGCAAACAACTTTTATTATTGATCAAGCATATGTCGCATTTACAACAGAAGACATGTTAAAGCCGAGTGACGTAAAAGTGCATAAGAACTTGATCCTTGTTCAGTCTATATCAAAGGCCTATAACATCCCCGGCTTGCGTATTGGTTATTTAGTCGCCTCTCCGGAGATCACGGAAGAAGTAAATAAATATATTATTCCTTGGTCGGTAAACGCCATCGCAATCGAAGCAAGTAAATACATCTTGATCCATCCAGCGCAGTTTACCTTGCCAATCCGTAAATGGCAACGTGAGACAGCGGATTTTATTTATCAATTGAGTAAATTAGACGGTTTGGAGGTACTTCCAACCTCGACGACCTTTTTCCTTGTTCGTCTGAAAAAAGGTACGGCCGCAGATTTAAAACAATTCCTTTTAGATAATTACGGAATCTTGATCCGTGATGCTTCTAATTTCCGGAGTCTGGATGAGACTTATTTACGCCTTTCTACCCAGAGACCTGATGAGAACCGAATCTTGCTCGAAGGGGTAAAAACTTGGTTGGAACGACAATAAATGTAAAAGGGCTATTCTATGAATAGCCCTTTTACATTTCCTTTTGAATCTAAGTAGCGTGTATTATTATTCTACTCGTTTGTTAATCACGATATGACCAAAATAGCCAAGGAGAACCAATCCCAGACCTGTAAGTAGAATACTATTTGTCATACCACCGGTAAAAAACGGTACTGCCAAAACAACCGCACCGATAATGAGTACGATCACTCCTAGATTTTTAATTAACTCATTCATGGTTATAGATATTTTATAATTATTTTCTTTTCTACCGCAAATAAAGCAATAATAACCCGATCGTGAAAATATTTTTGGAGAAAAATAATGAAACGATTGAAATTAGCTTCTATATTTGTGTTATAATAGAGTTGCGTATGGGAAGAATACTTTACATAGTTTATTTATGGCTGTTTTTTGTACCTGTATTTTTGGTGCTGACTATACTTACGGCAGTGACGGTTATTATTGGTTGTTTGTTGGGTGGAGAGAAAATCTTCGCTTATTATCCGGGTATGGTCTGGTCTCGATTGACTTGTTATTTAGCGCTTTGCCCGGTGACGGTAAAAGGACGTGAGCACATAAACCGAAGGCAATCATACGTTTTCGTTGCCAATCACCAAGGTGCGTTCGATATTTTCTTGATATATGGCTTCTTGGGGGTTCCGATTAAATGGGTGATGAAAGCAGGTATCGCTAAAATTCCATTTGTAGGGGCCGCTTGTCGTGCGGCAGGTTTTATCTTTGTCGATAATTCTACGCCGAAGGCTGCTGCTCGCAGTGTTTTAGAGGCAGAGCGTTGTCTCCGGAACGGGGCTTCCGTGGTTGTCTTTCCGGAAGGTTCGCGCACATATACCGGGAGAATGATTCGTTTTAAAAAAGGGGCTTATCAAATGGCGCTAGATCAGCATTTACCTATTATCCCAATCACTTTAAACGGGCCGTTTGATGTCTTGCCGATCGGTTCCTTGAATGTTCATCGCCATCGGATGGAAATGGTGATCCATCCGGCAGTTTCTACCGAGAATATAGACACTTCCCACAAAGGGCTTCAAGCGTTCGCTGATCAGACTCAGGAAGTCATTGCTTCTGCCTTGTGGGAAGAGTATAAATAATTAGGGGTATGTTATTTCCAGTTTTTCAAGATGCCGTGTTTCGCTACTTTCAGGCTGAATCCGAAATTATCGCCAAACATGGAGCCTGCGTCTGCGGCTAATGATCCCGTAAATTCCCATCCCGATAAACGAGGATGTTGATAGGTGATATCCAAAAGTCCGGAAGCCCCTCTTTTCTTGTTCAGAAAAGGAGTGGCGTGTCTGCCCCAACTGTTCATCACGGTTACTAATACCCGATAGGATACTTGCGGAGAGATTGCACCTTCCGCACCGAAATGCCAGTCACGAACACGGTTGTTCTTGAATCCTAATGAACCGTCCTCGTTATATTCTGGGCTTGGGATCAAGGGAGATCCTATCGCTCGATTAAAATAGGAGGCTCCGGTGGTATATTCCCCGTTATTATAATAGTCGTCACCGCCGCCACCTACGCCGGGATGCAAGTCGTGGTCAAAATCAATGAAGTGAAACTGTCCGCTTTGGTCTCTTGTAACCAGATATTCCACGACAACCTTACGTAACCATGGAAATTTTGGCAAATCCAACTGTCCTCCCCATAATCCATCAGTATTGTTTACGAATATCATGCCGGATTTATCCTCGAAGAAATGTTGGTAGTAGGCAGATACTTGCCAGTTGGGTTGCGTAAAAGATAATTTGAAATCGTAAGAGCCGTAATGGTTACCCAGTACGTTAATCTGGTCGGAGACTGTAGCATTGTCGCCTCCTTCACTACCACAAATAACCCGGATAAGATCCTTGAAAGACTGAGGTTGCTTTCCTATTTTAGGATTGGTTGAAGTCCCTCCCCATTGTGCCCAATGTTGCACACCGATTACTCCGGATAACGGAAAATCATTACGTGTATCTTTGATCTGCACAAATAATGATTTATGGTGCCATAAAACGTTATCTACATAAGTTTGTTTATTGTTCGTGAAATTAGCCAGATAATCCTTATCGAAAGAACGGCCGATAGCGAAATCTCCTTTTACTTGCATCCAGCCTTTCGTTAGGGGTACGATGGTAAATTCCGGAATACTGATATTCACTTCCGGAATCGGGCGTGCGTTGGCAGAGTGTACGATATCACCTGAACTAAGCCAGCGGTCCCACAGTGAATTATAGCGCTCCTTACTTCCAACACTCAATAGCAAGCATTTGTAACCAAGCTCGGCATATATTTGTTGAATAAAGAAGTTGTGATGACGAGGTACTGCGGCTACTACATCTAATCCGGCTCCCCAACGAAAACCTTTACCAAGAGTTTGATTATGGAATACTCCCGCATTCAAATATCCATTATTCGCATCCAGAGGGACAATCCCGTATCGATTGCTAACCATCCAAAAAGGAGTCTTGTCGCCGCTAGCTACTGATCCGAATATTTCGGCTTTATAGGTGGTTGCTTCTGGAGTTTTTTCATCTTCTTGAGCGAAACTAACCGTTGCCATCCCCAGAAAAAACAGGCCTATAAAAATTGATCGCATTGATTTCATGTATGATAAATATTTTGTATGGTCGCAAAGGTAAGAAAATTAGTTGATAATTGATTGTTGGCAATATATTGTTGTTTTTTACTGATCAATCATCAACTTGTTTAGCCATTTGAATATTGTTTGATAAATATTGTCCCGATAAGGCTTTTGAGACAGGATTAAGTCGTGGATACCGTTTGGAATAGTATCTCTTGTGACTTTAGTTCCTAGTTTCTCCCCATATTTTTGAATGTCTTGAATATTCAAGACGATGTCAGAGGTCATGTACTCCTTATGCCATGTCTCTGTTTCCGGAAAAGACTTGCTGGAAGACATTACTAATATCGGGCAATCCAACTTTAACCCTTCCTGTATGGTCTGCTGTGCTTCTTGTATGGCATTGATCCATCCAGCTTTTTTCGGATGTCCGAATATCATTTTCCAGTTCGTGTTGAATTCCCATTCTCCTTTATATTGTTTGAGCAAGCTATAAGCATAATTCGGATTCCCCAAACCTTGAACGGTTAGATTTGGAAATAGTTTCCCGATAAACGCTACGGCTGGTAGTATTACTTTCTCCATGAACCACCCGAAATTCCAATCTAGGAAAGGGCTGTTTAATATAAGACCGTCTACTGGTAATTCTCCTTCTTTACTATTTAAATAATAAGGTGTGATCAATCCACCTGTAGAATGAGCCATTAGTAATATCCGCTCGTTGCCTTCAGAGCGGATAGTGGCCAAGGCGGTATCGATATCAGCGAAATATTCTTTTAAACTCTTACAAAAAAATGGGGTTTGGTTGGGTAACATCGAACGTCCGTATTTCCGTAAATCCATCGCGTAGAAATTATACCCATGTGCATTGACACTATCGCCTAATTGTTTTTGAAAAAAATAATCGTTATAGCCATGGATATATAAAACAGCCTGTTTAACATAATCTTGTTGAGACTTTTTTACCAACGTACAAACAACTTTTCCTTCATAATCGTCAGGCATTTGGAAAGTACGGCGTAAGTAGCCGTCTCCTAATATGTCGGGAACGTATTGGGCGTATGCCGTGAGTACGAAGAGGCAAAGAAATGTGATAATATTTATTTTTCGTTGTGACATGATAATTAATGTAATAATGTTGTCTCTGGTATAACTGTGGGTACTAAGATAAGGTTTACGGATTAGAAATTCCAAAAAATCTGATAGAATAAATTTTATAGAGGAAACTAGGTCTCTTTCAGCTCTTCTGATTAAAGCCATAAGCGAAAGGTTTTACCCAAACCTATTGATAAAAATTGTAGAATAAGTATGAAAAATGAATGGATAGATATATATAATGCTTTTTATATGCAAAAATCCTCATATAAAAACCTTTGCTGATTTTTAAACTTGATGATAAATATTTTTCTTTGTTGAAAAATAGAAGAGTGTATGGGAAGAGAAATAACGGTTATAATCGTAGATGACGATTTAAAGTCAATCCAAAAATTACAAGATGATTTGTCTGCTTTCCCGGGTATAAAGATATTGGAAAGTGCCGTGACTGCGGAGTTAGGAAAGAAACTGATCATTAAGTATAAACCGGATTTAGTATTCTTAGATGTAGAGTTACCGGATATGTCAGGATTTGAATTATTGAATGATATACGGGAAGATGTTCATCCTGACTTACGTGTTATTTTTTTTACAGCCTATGATAAGTATGTATTGGATGCCTTGCGTGCCTCGGCATTTGATTATTTGTTAAAACCTTATACTCTTGAGGAATTGGCTACCATGATAAAACGTTTTCATACTGTTGAGCCTAAAAATATACTCAGTATGGAAAAATCTTTGCGAAAGATACTAAATAAGGATAATAGAATTGCCATCCAGACAGTTTCCGGTTTATTATTGGTTCGTCGTGAGGAGATCTTCATCTTCCAATTCCTGAAGGACTTACGTTGTTGGCAAATCGTATTGACCTCTCGCAAAACCCATAAGTTAAAAATGAGTACTACGGCAAAAGAATTGCTATCAATTAATAATATATTCTCACAAATTAGTCAAGATTGTATCGTAAATCTTAGTTATTTGATGTTTATTGAGAATAAGACATTACGGTGTGTTTTTTATCCTCCTTTTGAAGATGTGGCTAAGTTTGCCTCGCATAGGTATTTCAAGCAATTAAGAGAAAAGCTGGATATTATCTGAGTCTCACTCCATAGGATCTTGAATTAAAATGATATATTTGTCCGGTTGTTTGTAATTAACTAAATTATAATAACAGGAGAAATGGAAAAACAATCTTTTATCGCCACGATAAAGCGTTATTATCCTTGGATCAACAGTATGGAGAAGGCGGCTTTTCATATACATGACAATGTAAATCAGAAATATGATGATGTGTTACCTTATGGATTTCATTTGAAAATGACTGCGTCGTATGTCTCTCGCTACGGATATCTAGTGTCTGATACAGAAGGTGACGTGTTGGTTTTGTATGCGTCTGCTTATCTACACGATACGATAGAGGATGCTAGGATGACTTATAACGATATCGTGAAATTTCTGAGAGAGTTTAGAGGGGAGGATTTTGTCTTGCCGGAAGCTGTAAGGCTGCAATTAGAACAACAGGTTCCTGAAATCGTATATGCCTTAACTAATGAAAAGGGAAGAAACCGGAAAGAACGAGCAAATAATCTGTATTATAAGGGAATACGAGATACGAGATTTGCTTCGTTCATAAAAATGTGCGATCGGCTGGCGAATATCCAATATACAATAATGTTTGTCTTTGCGAATCGAATGTTAGATGTTTACCGTAAAGAATATCCAGAATTTATTCAACTAATCAGTGAAGGCTCAGTTACACAGATACCAGATGCCATGAAGAAGGAAGCAGAACGTTTGTTGAATAGCGAATCATATATTATATAGTCTTCCCGGATGCCTTTTTTTCAGAAATCCATACGGAATGATGAAGATCTGCTTACCTCGTTGAGGGCGGGAAGTGAGGATGCGTTTACTGTCATTTATGAACGGTATCATAAATTATTGTATGTATTGGCCTATAAATATTTGAAAAGTACATATTCCTCGGAAGATGCGGTACAACAGGTTTTTCTAAAATTGTGGGAGACACGTTCCCTGCTGATGGTGAATGTGAATTTAAGGAATTATCTCTATACGATGCTAAAAAATCACGTCTTAAATGAGATCAGGAATAATAACAGTGCTGTAGAAAAGAACTATGAGATCGTACAATCAACGCCAGAGTATGAGGATGAGCTGCTTGTCAAGATTGAAGAACAGGATATGATGTCTCATTTTTACCAAGAGATTGATCATTTGCCGGAGCAAAAACGGCAAGTTTGTCTGTATAAATTGAAAGGGAACCTATCTAATCAAGAAATTGCTGATAAGATGAATATTTCAGTTCCTACGGTAAAAACACATTATGCTCAAGCTATAAAAATACTACGGACACGTTTCGAGAGACTATTTTTATTTCTTTTATATTTGTGGAACTCATCCTATTGATGGCTTTATGTGTCAATTGATAAAAGGAAATTAATATGAAAATACCCGATCTGTCGATCATAGAGAAAACGCTGAATAATGAGGCTACGCCTGAAGAATCTTGCGAAGTTGTTCGTTGGTTTAAGACTCCGGAAGGACAGGCATGGCTTGCGGAACGCATTGATTTGGATGAGAAGGCGATTAATGTGGGAGAGGAGGAGGAATGGATTGACCATCCGATACCCTCAGCCGTAATGTATCAGGACATTATGCGCCAACTTCGCCGTCAAAAGATACGCCGTTTTGTTGCGTATGCGGCTGCGGTCTTGATTCCGATAGTTTTAATTATCAGCCTTTTCGTGCGTATCAACTCACAAGTAGACTTATTGGCAGATGATGGGTACGATGAGGTGTATGTGCCTAATGGGGAACGTATGCAGGTACTTTTTCAAGATGGAAGCAAGGTCCATTTAAATTCAGGAAGCCGTATTCGTTATCCGAAAAAATTCGGACTTTCTGAGCGTAAGGTTTATTTGGAGGGAGAGGCTTGGTTTGAGGTCGCTAAAAATAAGAACAGACCTTTTATCGTGGATCTTTCTTATATGGATATAAAAGTATTGGGTACGACCTTCGATGTAAAAGCTTATCCAGAGGAAGAAGCCATATTTGTAGCCTTAGAAACTGGATCTATAGAGCTGGAATCAAGATCTTTCAGGTCTTACCAATTACGCCCGGGAGAAAAAGCTGTTTATAACAAGACTTCCGGACGTTGTGAGGTACTTCGTTCTCATGATGTCAAGATTTATTCGGCTTGGAGACGTAATGTCCTCGTATTTAAGAGCGCTCCTTTGTCGGATGTGATGAAAACTTTGGCTCGAACTTATAATATATCCTTTGACGTGAAGGACTCAACAGCTTTACGATATACTTATACAATAACGACTGATAGTGTCAACTTGACCACGGTATTAAAGGAATTGGAAAAAATCACACCTGTACTATTCGAAGAAAAAGAAGGTAAGATAGAGGTCCGGATGAAAAAATAAAAAATACCGACAACGACTCATCCTTTTCATTTAGTCGTGTGTCTATTTTATAGGAGAACAGGAAAACGAGTGTTAACCTTAAAATAGATATGCGTATGGATTCTTCATAATATGGAAATATAAAAAAACAGCCGAAAAGCTCCTACACTTTTCGGCTGTCGGTCGTATTAAAAATAAATTTCTAATACCAAATAATATAAATCATTACAAATATATGAAAGAAAAACAAGAAAGCCCTCGGCGTAGGTGCCTTTTAATATTAATTGAGAAAATACCGAATGCCATGAAGTTAACCTTTCTATTTTTAGTCATATCATTACTGAGTTTCACGGCTACTGCCTCGGCTCAACGGGTATCTATTGTATTGAACAATGCGAAAGTAGAGAAAATTCTAGCTACTATCACTAAACAAACCGGGTTGAGTGTTGCGTATAGCAAGCAAATCGTGGATCTAAATCGGAGAGTAAGTGTTAATTTTACGAATGCTGAATTGACAAAAGTCTTGGATAAGATTACGGAGGGAACATCATTAAGTTATGAGGTTAAAAATGGAAAGATCTATTTATTTGAAAAACCTTTAACAAATACGATTACTCAGCAGGCACGGAAAATAACGGGGATTGTCGTTGATTCGAAAGGAGAACCTATCATCGGTGCTAATGTCGTTGAGAAAGGTACTACAAATGGTACGATAACGGA
Organism: uncultured Parabacteroides sp.; assembly: GCF_947855115.1. Taxonomy (GTDB): domain Bacteria; phylum Bacteroidota; class Bacteroidia; order Bacteroidales; family Tannerellaceae; genus Parabacteroides. The sequence continues at coordinate 163,833 of NZ_CANTZW010000003.1, read as the reverse complement.
TTTTGACGGTAAATTTATTCTGGAAGTATCAGATAACGCTACGCTTCAATTCTCTTATATTGGCTTTATGCCAACAACTGCTACTACTACGGGACAGACCTCGCTAACTGTACGGTTAAAAGAAGATACACAGGCATTAGAGGAGGTCGTGGTTGTCGGTTATGGAACCCAGAAGAAAGTGAATTTGACAGGTTCTGTATCTTCTGTTAAATTTGATGAAGAATTGGCGAATCGTCCGATTACGGATGCGTCGCAAGCGCTTTCCGGAAAAGTTTCCGGTGTATGGATCAGTCAGAATTCTGGTAAGCCAGGAGATGATGGGGCCCAATTGAGAATTCGTGGCTGGGGTACACTGAACAACTCAGACCCATTGGTGATTATTGACGGAGTGGAAGGTGTATTCAGTCAAGTTAATCCAAGTGATATAGAGAGTATCACAGTTTTGAAAGATGCGGCAAGCGCGGCCATTTACGGATCAAAAGCTGCTAATGGGGTCGTTTTGGTTACAACCAAGATGGGGAAAAATAATGAGAAAACTCAAGTGGAGTTAAACTCTTATGTTGGAATGCAGCAGATCGGACGTCATTTTGATTTAGTGACCAATAGCGCAGAGCATATGACTATGGCTAATCAAGCTTTAGTAAATGGAGGAGAAAATCCTCTTTTCTCGGAAACATTGATCTCTAATTTTGCTAACGGAACAGATCCTTATAAATATCCAAATACGGATTGGTATGATTCTCTTTATCGGAACGCATTAATAACGGGACATAATTTATCGATTCGTGGAGGTTCAGAGAAACTATCTTCTTTCTTATCGTTGAATTATTTGAATCAAGAAGGTATTTTGATGAATTCCAAAGCCGAGAGATTTGGAATTCGGGCAAATGTGGAATATAAAGTGAATTCTTGGTTGAAAGTTGGCGCTCGTTTAAATTATACTCGTAGGAATTCTCAAGAGCCTTTTGATTTGGCTCGTGTGTTCGAGCAACAGTCTGGTGCGGCTCCTTTCATCGCCCCGTATACTCGAGATGGTCGTTTTGGTTCAGTCGAGGCTATCAAAGACGATGGAACTTTATTATATACGACCTATCAACCTGTTATCGACGCATCGAACGGAGCGACGAAAACATCTAATGACTATATGGCAGTTAACGCTTTTGCGACCGTGGATTTCACGAAAGATCTGAACTTACAAGTGACATGGGCTTCTAATGGCAATTGGAAAATGGTCGATAAATATAATGAGAGCCTTTATGGATATACAGACTCTGGTATAGAGACTATACCGAAAAATTATAATAGGGATGGTATTGTATTGAGTAGAGAACAGGTATCGACGATGCGTAATAATTTCCAAGCGACGTTAAATTATAGTAAGAGATTTGCGGATAAGCATTATGTTGCCGCTATCCTAGGTAGCCAATTGGAAAATTATAGTATAAAGAATGTATTTGCCAGAAGAACAAATCCTCCGAAAGAAGGATTGACCCAAGTTGATGCAGGAACGGAAGGTATCAAAGGTGAAGGTAATATGGAAGGCCTACGTATGGCATCTTATTTTGGCCGGTTGAATTATGCCTTTGCGGATAAATATTTATTTGAGATGAATCTTCGTGCGGATGCTTCATCTCGTTTTAAAAGAGGAAATCGTTGGGGTGTTTTTCCTGGTTTCTCCGCCGGATGGCGTTTAAGTGAAGAGGCATTTATTAAAAATCTAAATGTGTTCTCTAATTTAAAATTACGTGCGTCTTGGGGACAATTGGGAAATCAAACTATCGAAGGATATTGGCCTTATTTAACCGTTATCACTCAAGATTATGATTTAAGTTATAATTATGGTGGCTCATTGGCTCCAGGTGCTGCTGTAACCGCCTTAGTGGATGAGGATACCACTTGGGAGACTACTTCTTCCTTGGATATTGGCGTGGATTTGGGTTTCTTGGGTAATAAGTTGAATATAGAGGCTGATTACTTCAATAAAAAGACGACTGATATTATCGTTCAATTACCAATACCAAACGTGTTGGGAGATAAGACTGCGCCATTTGAGAATGTTGGTGAAATGAAAAACAATGGTTTTGAGTTAGTTGTGAATTATGATAATCTTGAGACAAGCAGAGACCGCTTGGGGTTTAATGTAGGATTGAACTTTACTTATATTGATAATAAGGTGACGAAATTTCAGGGGGGTAATTCTCCGGACCAGCTTTATTTGATCCGTGAAAGATATCCGTATAAAGCTTTGTATGGTTATAAAGCAGTTGGTATTTATCAATCGGATGAAGAGGCTGCTCAACATATGCATAGTAACGGATTGAAACCGGAAATGGGAAATCTGAAATACGAGGATGTTAATAACGATGGAAAATTAGATTATCAAGACAAACAAGTTCTTGGCAATACAATCCCTAAAATTACATACGGTATCACAGCCGGATTGCGTTATAAGGGATTTGACTTAAATCTTTTATTCCAAGGTTTGGGACAGGCGAATGCGTTTACCAAGAGTGGTATGACCCGTATGCAATATGAATGGTTGACCATTTCGGAAAAGTGGCGGGATGCGTGGAGCCCAGAGAATCCTGACTCGAATATACCGATGCTCCGGTTTGACTCTTCATGGGATACATACGATTCCTCGTTTTGGGTACATCGGATTGATTTCTTGAAATTGAAAAACTTACAATTAGGTTATGCGTTCCCGGAATGGATTACCTCAAAGTTGAAAGTGCAACGATTGTATGTATATGCGAATGCCCAGAATTTATTTACGATTATGTGGAAAAAAGGATACGAAGGATATGACCCAGAGAGAAATACTTTTGATGAGGGTACGGGTTATTACCCAACTCCGAGAATATTTACATTTGGTATAAATCTTAATTTCTAAAATTATGAAACATCTATTAGCATATTGTTTATCAATCATATTCTGTGTCTCTTTTACGGGATGTATGGAAAATTATTTGGATTTATATCCCGAGGATAAGATTACGACAGCGAATTTCCCGGAAAATGAATCGGATATAAAGCTTCTTTTAAATGGTATTTATGCCCAGTTACGGGAAAAAGAGATTTATAATCAGGGCTTGTTTGGCTTTGGTATAACGGATGGAGCTACCCCAAATGCTTTTAATTGGGGAACGGATGAAATTTTTAATAAGTTAGGTGCTGGGCGATTAAGTTCTAGCGATGAAGGTGTTGTTACGTATCGTTGGAAAAGGTGTTATGAGATAATTTCCCGGGCAAACTATTTATTGACCTGCCTAGATGTTGTGGAATTATCGGAAGAGGCTAAAAACATGTATTCCGGAGAAGCTTATTTTTTACGCGGATTGGCATATTCTGTACTTGCGGAAACTTATGGTGGTGTACCTATTATATTGACGAATATTTCCACGGAGGAGGCTAGAAGTCTGAAGCGTGCGAGTTTGGAAGAGACTTGGCAACAAGCGTTAGATGATTATGAGATAGCGGTCACCTGTTTGGGAGTGGATGCTCCTGAGCCAGGTCGTGCGACAAAAGGTGCGGCTTTAGGAATGAAAATGAGAGCCTATTTGTATCAAGGTAAATACAAGGAGGTTTTAGCTTGTGTCGAACAAATTGATGCGCTGAAGAAATATGGTCTTTTCCATAGTTATGAAGGATTGTTTGATCCTGATAATGAAAATAATAAAGAAGTTTTGTTTGATATCCAATATATCGAAGGAGAGAATTCGCAAGGTTCTTATATAGACCAGTATTGTGGGACAGGTACCGGGAGTTGGACTAGAGGGAGTCGTTATGTTCCTACGGATGATTTGGTTGCGGCTTATGAGACTATCGATGGTTCTCCGGTAGATCCTGAGAATCCTTATGAAAATCGGGATCCTCGTTTAGGTTTCACGGTGGTGCTTCCTGGTTCTTATATTTTAGGATACCGTTTTCCTAATTATTTATATCCGGGTGGTGCGTTTAATCATGCTGGTAATCGGTTGAAACATTTAAGTACCCGTAAGTACCGTATTCAGGATGAATCGAAACTACCTCCTTCCGGGCAATCTTATATCAATGATATCATATTGAGATATGCGGATGTCTTATTGTCAAAAGCAGAGGCGATTATAGAGACAAACGGAAATGTGGCAGATGCAATCGCTATTCTCAATCGTATCCGTACGGAAAGAGATGATGTTAAGATCTCGTTATTACCGACATCCATGAGTCGTGATGAGGCACGTGAGAAAGTAAGGCATGAGAGACGAATAGAGTTAGCGCTGGAAGGCCGTTATTGGTCGGACGTGAAACGTTGGAAAATCGGAAAGACTCTTTATCCAATGATTATTAAGGATCATGAGGGAAGTGTGATTGAGACAAAGTTCCCGAATGGTTATCTGGAATATTATGATTTACTACCTATTCCTGATAGTGAACGTTCGTTGAATCCGAATTTGGATCAGAATCCAGGTTGGTAATATTCAACTAATAAGGAGGTTGAAATGAAATTTATATCTAAATTGGTATCTGTGTTAGCCTTTTCCGGAGTGACTGTGGTTACTCAGGCGGCAGAAAGACCGAATGTAATCATTGTATTTATTGATGATTTCGGATATGGAGATTTAGGTTGTTATGGGAGTACGAAACATCGTACTCCCCATATCGACCAAATGGCTAAAGAGGGAATACGACTGACTGATTTTTATGTGGGTTCGAGCGTGAGTACACCTTCCAGATCTGCTTTATTGACAGGATGTTATCCAAGACGTGTTTCCATGCATGTAAATGCGGACCCTACACCTTTGATGTCCAAGGGAAGGCAAGTGCTATTTCCGGCTTCGCATAAAGGCTTGAATCCCGGAGAGGTAACGATCGCCGAATTGATGAAGGAGCAAGGATATGCGACGGCTTGTATCGGGAAATGGCACCTAGGAGATCAATTACCGTTTCTTCCTACACGGCAGGGTTTTGACTACTATTATGGTATTCCTTATAGTAACGATATGGATCGTCCGTACTGTCCGTTACCCTTGATGGAACAGGAAGAGGTGATTGTGGCTCCCGTCGGTCATGATTCTTTGACGATTCGTTATACCAATAAGACCGTGGAGTTTATAAAGTCTCATAAAGAATCACCTTTCTTTATCTATTTGTGCCATAATATGACTCATAATCCGTTAGCGGCTTCTCCCGCCTTCAAGGGAAAGTCTCAAAACGGACTTTACGGAGATGCGACCGAGGAATTGGATTGGTCGATGGGTGTTTTGCTTGAGACTTTAAAAGAGGAAGGACTGGATCAAAATACATTGGTTATCTTTACCTCCGATAATGGCGCTGATGAACATTTCGGAGGAACGAACCGCCCGTTGAGGGGGCAAAAGGGAACTACATATGAAGGGGGATTCAGGGTACCCTGCATAATGAGGTGGCCCGCAAAAATACCGGAAGGACAAGAAAATAATAGTTTGGTAACTTCTATGGATTTCTTGCCGACATTGGCACATTATTGTGGGTACACGGTTCCTTCCGACCGGGTGATAGATGGTCATGATGTGTCTGGAATTTTAGAAGGTAGGTCTATGGTATCGCCTACGAAGACTTTTTATTATTACCAGAAACAACAATTACAAGCGGTGCGTTGGGAAAATTGGAAATATCATTTGCCTTTGAAGGAGCGTATCAAAGGTCCTCATTTCCCAGATACAGAAATCGGTGAAGCTCGTTTATATAACTTGGCAGAAGATCTGTCGGAAACAACAAATGTCATCGATAAACATCCTGAGGTGATAGCGAAAATGAATCAATTGATCGAACAGGTTCGTGATGATATGGGAGATTGGGGATATGAAGGCCGGAATCAGCGTCCTGCCGGTATCATCGATGAGCCTTTTCCTCGTTTACTTAAATAAAAAGATACGTATATGAAAACACTAAAATCATTATCTGTTTTAACAGCGGCGGTATTATCGAATAGTTTGAGTTTGAACGCTTCCTCGGATGCGGCCAATAAGCCTAATTTCGTAATCATATTCTGTGACGATATGGGATATGGGGATTTGAGTTGTTATGGGAATCCTACGATCTGCACACCGAATATCGACCGTATGGCTTGTGAAGGAATGAAGCTGACCCAATTTTATGTGGGGGCCGGAGTTTCTACGCCAAGTCGGGCTGCGTTAATGACCGGACGTCTGCCGGTTCGAAATGGATTGTATGGAGATCGTGTAGCCGTACTTTTCCCTAATTCAAAAGCTGGGTTAGGGCAAGATGAGGTTACAATCGCCAAGGTTTTGCAGCAAAACGGGTATGCGACTGGCTGTGTTGGCAAATGGCATTTAGGAGCGTTCTCTCCCTATCTACCTACGGATCATGGTTTTGATACCTATTTCGGCATACCTTATTCCAATGATATGAGTCCCGTTCAGAATAAAGGTGCGCATGCCCGGAATTTTCCACCGACTCCATTGATATTGGATGGGAAGCAAATCGAGTCTGAACCAGACCAAGGAGAATTGACCCGTCGCTATACGGAAAAAGCGGTAGCGTTCATAAAGGAACATTCAAAAGAACCTTTCTTCCTTTATTTCGCTCATACTTTCCCACATATTCCATTGTATACGAATGCCCGTTTCGAGGGAACGAGCAAACGAGGACTGTACGGAGATGTGGTTGAGGAAATCGACTGGAGCGTTGGAGAGGTGTTGAAGGCATTGCGTGAGAATGGTTTAGACGAGAATACTTTTGTTATTTTTACCAGCGATAACGGTCCTTGGTTGACGGAACATGAGAATGGCGGTTCCGCAGGTCCGTTGAAAGATGGCAAGGGTACTTGGTGGGAAGGTGGCTTCCGGGTTCCGGCTATTTGTTGGATGCCGGGAAAAATCAATCCTGCGATCAATGATGAGATCATGACCTCGATGGATTTATATCCGACCTTCCTCTCAATGGCAGGTATTGAGCAACCGAAAGATATCGTACTGGATGGCGTGAATCAGACCGGATTATTGTTTGAGGAGAAGCATTCTGCCCGTGATGAGGTTTATTATTGGTGGGGAAGTGAGTTGATGGCGATCCGTAAAGGTGAGTGGAAGTATTATTTTAAGACGATCAAAGATCAATATCTGCGTACCTGTAAAATCGAGACTCCTGCAGAACCTTTGTTGTATAATGTGGAGACTGATATCTCAGAAAGATTCAATCAGGCGGATAAGCATCCGGAGATCGTGAAATTACTGATCGAAGCCGGGGAAAAGCATAGGAAAGGAATGAAGATCAAGCCTTCGGTATGTGATATGATGTGATGGAACATTAAAAAAATAGATTGATGAATAAATATATACTAACAGCGGCTTGTGGATTAGTTTTTTCTACTGTGTCCGCACAAACAAAGGCTTTGCCGGATAGCCCGAATATCCTGCTGATTTTGGTTGATGATTTAGGATATGGTGATTTGTCTTGTCAAGGCGCTGCCAATGACATTCAAACTCCACATATTGATAAATTATTAAATGAGGGAGTTCGTTTTACGAATTTCCATGCGAACTGTCCAGTTTCCTCTCCTAGTAGAGCCTCGTTATTAACTGGGCGCTATCCGGATATGGTAGGTGTACCGGGAGTCATTCGTACGCATAAGGAGGATAGTTGGGGGTATCTGTCGGAAGATGCCGTATTATTACCCCAGATGTTGAAGAAAAGAGGTTATCATAATGCGATGGTTGGAAAATGGAATCTAGGATTGGAGTCTCCGAATACCCCTACGGAAAGGGGGTTCGATTTCTACCGGGGATTTTTGGGGGATATGATGGATGATTATTATACCCATCGTCGTTTCGGGAATAATTATATGCGTGAGAATTTGAAAGAGATCGATCCGCAAGGGCATGCTACAGAAATTTTCTCTGATTGGGCGATCGGTTACCTGTCGGATATGAAGCAAAAACAAGAGCCTTTCTTCTTATATTTAGCTTATAATGCCCCGCATACTCCGATACAACCTCCTAAGGAATGGTTGGAAATGGTGAAAAAGCGTGAACCGTCACTTCCAGAGAAGCGTGCTAAGATTGTTGCTTTGATAGAACATCTGGATTACAATGTCGGACGTGTGTATGAGGCCTTGGAAAAGAATGGCCAGTTGGAGAATACAATCATTATCTTCACGTCTGATAATGGTGGGCAGGCAGATGCCGGAGCGAATAATGGCCCGTTCAGAGGTGCGAAACAGGATATGTACGAGGGAGGAATCCGGGTAGCTGGAGGTATTTATTGGAAAAACCAGATACGTCCGGCGGTATGTGATAATTTTGTTATGCTTTCGGATATGTTTCCGACATTGTGCGATCTGACAGCCGTGCCTGTATCGCATGAGATCGACGGTATCAGCATCTTGCCTCTTTTACGGGGTGAGCAGCAAGATACGGATGATCGGATGGTTTATTGGGTCCGCAGAGAAGGCAATTTCCAATATGGTGGTAAAGCTTATTACGCATCTCGTTATAAAGATTATAAGATTTTACAGAACACCCCTTGGGAACCCATCCAGTTCTTTAATCTGAAAGAAGACCCAAAAGAGCAAAACCCGATCGTGGAACGTTCTTCCGCTACTTATAAAAACTTGTTCAATGGCTTGATGGAGCATATCCGCCAGACAGGAATGATTCCTTGGCAAGGCAAACAATATAAGTAATCTTTCATATTATTCCAAAAAACACGTGTATAATGTATTTTGCGTTATGCACGTGTTTTTCTAAAAAACTTTGGAAACCGTGTCTGAATGGGATGTTTTCTCGTATTTTTCAGAATGCGATGGAAGCGACGCATAAAAAACTTTCAATAGTGGTTTTGACAAAACTTTCTTCTCTACAGCGAAAGATTTTTATCTTTATTATGTAAATAAATTGTTGCATAATGAGATAGCGGAGATCTTAGATATAAACTATCAATTGAGTAGGAATTTATTATTTAGAATACTTAGTAAGTTAAGACGGTGCTTATCCTTGGAGACTTTAATGATTTGGAAAACTTATTATGTGGTTGTATATCAATGGTATGCTATGCCAATGATTTTTTTTCTTGTGGCATAGTTATGCCATCTAAGTGGCAAGGCTATGACATAAGGGTGGCACAGCAGTGCCATAAGGATGGCAAAGAATCTACAAAGTATAAAAAATAACGTTTTTACTGTTTTTATTCAAGCTATATAAAGATGTTCTTTCGACATTAACAGAATTACCGGGATAGCCTCTTCTTGATAGGCAAGCAGAAGATGGTTTTAGCTTTTTGCCAATTTTTGAAAAAGATTTAGAATCAGAAACTCGCAACCGTTTGTTAGTAAGATAAGAATATAGTAGATACTATGAATGGTATTATGATATTGAATGTGATGAAAAACTTTGAAATGATGTTTTTTTGAGGATATCTTAGAGGAAAAGATGGTCTTTTTTTGTTATTTCTATATAAGATATTTACCTTTGTCTCTATGTTAAGGATAATAACACATATTGAACGTTTATTGCTGACGCACGATTGTGTGATCTTGCCGAAGTTTGGTGGTTTTGTGCTGCAAACCTTACCGGCTGTGTATCAGGAAAAAGAGCATCAATTCCGTCCGATGCGTAAAGAGGTCATGTTCAATGCCACATTACAGCATACGGACGGTTTACTTTCCGAGTCGTATATGCGAGTGTACGGTGTTGATTACCGGAAAGCTCAATTGATGCTGGAAGAGGATATTGAGGTCTTGAACGCTTCTTTAGAGCAAGATAAGCAGATAATGCTTGGACGGATTGGAACTTTTTCTATAGGTGAGGAAGGGCAGACTATTTTTACACCGGGAGACTCAGGGATATTCGACGCAGATTCGTATGGTTTATCATCGTTCCATTTTCCTGTTTTGCAATCGTTGAGAGAAAGACGGAAAGAGGCGACCCTGCTTACCGGTAAAAAGAGAAAACTTTATATTCCGGATAATCGTGAGTTGATCCGGCTTATTGCGGTCTCGGCCGCTGCTATCGCATTGTTTTTTGTAGTTTCGACTCCGGTGGAAGAAGTGAATCAATCTGCTTATACAGCAAGCTTTGTTCCTACGGAGATGATAAATTATAGATTTGAGGAACCAGCTTCTCAACCGGATGAAGTTTATGTGCCACAAGATAATGAAGCAGTTTCGGAGATGGCTTTAATGGTTGAAACTCCTAGGGAGGCTAAGATCGTAGATGCATCCCCAGTTCCGAAGGCGAGAAAAGAAGTTGTCATTCCTGCTCCGAATGTAGAGCCGGTAATGGCTGAGAAAACGTATTATATCGTGATAGCTAGTTTTCCGACAGAGAAACAGGCAGATGAGTATATATCTAGTGTAGACCGCACGCAATGTAAAAATGTAAACAAGGTAGTTCGTGATGGTAAATATCGTATTTATGCGGATAAGTTTAATAATCGCTCTGATGCCGAGAACTATATTGAGGCATTACGAAAGATTGAAAAATATAAAAATGCTTGGCTGTTTATTAGCCGTTAATAAAAAAGCCTGATCTTTTGATCAGGCTTTTTTTATGACTTGTCGTCGTTTTGTGGCCGGGGCAGTTTTTTCTTTTTCAACCGTCCTGCCTTTCGTAAGGCTTGGTCCAGGATGTACTGGATTTGGCCGTTGGTGCTGCGAAATTCATCCGCAGCCCAAGCTTCGATAGCTTCCATCATTTCAGTATCCACCCTAAGGATGAAACTTTTGACAGTATTATCTTTTTTGGCCATATACTAGTATTAATATTAAATTTCTAATCACATCCGCTTATATTGTACGCTGTATGATTCTGGTGATATCTGGAGCATATGTTAAATAATCGACATAAACATCCAGAACTTCAGTATCCTTTGTCTCTAGACTGATTTTTATTCTTTCTCAAATTTTTTAAAGACCTCACAACTGCTAAATCATAAACTTTCCAGATCCTAACTTTCGTTATGACCGTGAATATGTGCATCGGTTTGGTCTTACGGATAATGATATAAGCCTAAACATGATGATGGCGCTAATATTATATTGAATCCAAAGATTATCAGTACTTTGAATGTTTTATTATTTAATTTCATAATGATTTATATATGATATTATTTTAATATCACAAAATAAGTAATTTTTATGGAGATTGCCAAATATTTTGAGGGATATTATTAGAGTGATTTGTAAATATTTTCATAGCTTTGTCTCATCTTAAATTTACATATTTGGATTTTCATCTAGACACGAATAATAAGGAGTTTCAGGATGCTTTGCAACTGATCACCCATACTCGCCAGTCTGTTTTCCTAACGGGAAAAGCCGGGACTGGTAAGTCTACTTTTTTGAAGTATATTTGTAATCATACGAAGAAAAAGTATGTGGTGTTGGCTCCGACAGGAATCGCTGCCATCAATGCGGGAGGTGTTACGTTGCATTCTTTTTTTAAACTTCCCTTCCGGCCGATGTTGCCGGATGATCCGGATTTAAGTTTGTCACATGGTCGTATCTTTGAGTTTTTCAAGTATCCGAAGGAAAAACGGAAGATTATAGCGGAGGTTGAGTTGATTATCATTGATGAGATCTCAATGGTGAGGGCAGATATTATTGATTGTGTGGATCGTATCTTGAGAGTTTACTCAGGTAATATGCGATTACCTTTTGGCGGGAAACAGCTATTGTTCGTGGGAGACGTATTCCAATTGGAACCTGTTGTTCCATCGGATCAAAAAGAGATCTTGAGTTTATTTTACGCAAGTCCTTTCTTTTTCTCGGCTCACGTGTTTAAAGATATCAATTTAGTGCCGATTGAGTTACAAAAAGTGTATCGTCAGACAGATCCTTTATTTATTAACGTATTAGACCGGATTCGTAGTAACGCTGCGAGAAAACAGGAGCTGGATACCTTGAATAGCCGTTACTTTCCTTCTTTCGAGCCTCAAAATGAGGATATGTATATCACGTTGGCTACCCGAAGAGATCAGGTAGACTTTATAAATGAGAAGAAATTGGCCGAACTTCCCGGAGAAGAGTATGTCTCTGTAGGAAAGATTGAGGGGGATTTTCCGGAATCTTCATTACCTACCCAATTGAATTTATCTATTAAGGAACAAGCGCAGGTTATTTTTATTGATAACGATTATGAGCGCCGTTGGGTAAACGGAACGATCGGTATGGTATCGGGGATTGATGAGAATGGAAATGTTTATGTCTTGCTAGAAAGTGGTGTGGAACATTTGGTCGAACCAACCTCGTGGCGGAATTATAAATACAAATATAACGAGAAGGAGAAACGGATTGAGGAAGAGATTGTTGGTACGTTCGAACAATTGCCTATTCGTTTGGCTTGGGCAATCACGGTACATAAAAGTCAAGGCCTGACTTTTAGTCGGGTCGTAGTTGATTTGACCGGAGGTGTTTTTGCCGGAGGACAAACTTATGTGGCGTTGAGCCGATGTACTTCTTTGGAAGGACTGGTACTGAAAAGCAAGATTTCTTCTCGGGATATCTTTATCCGGAAAGAGATCGTAGAGTTCAGCCAAATATTCAATAATCAAGCGTTAATAGAGAAAAGCCTTAAGGAAAGTGAAGCGGAAATGAAATATAGCCAGGCTGCACAAAATTTCCGGCAAGGTAATATGAAAGAAGCGGTAGAAGCCTTTGCCGCCGCTGTCTCTAAACGAAATGAATTGGACAATCCGATGGTGCAACGTTTGCTTCGTCTGAAATTACAAACGTTAAATAGCCAAAAGGCACAAATTAAAGCGTTACGGGAGGAATTGCATTCTCTTCATGAGACTCAGAAAGAGTATGCGCATGAATATTACTTAATGGGTAATGAGTGTATTACGAAAGCCCATGATGCGAATGCCGCTATTCGTTGTTTTAATAAAGCCTTGAGTCTGAATCCTGATTATATGGAAGTTTGGGTACGAAAAGGGGTTACTTTATTGGATATAGGTGAGGACTATGATGCTCTGATTTGTTTGAATAAGGCCGTGAAATTAAGCCCAAAATCATTCAAGGCCCGCTATAATCGTGGAAAATGCTTGTTAAAACTCAAATATTACGATGAAGCTATTCTGGATTTTCAGCAAGCGGTAAGTATCAAGCCCAAGCATGCGGCTTCTCACAAATATCTGGCAGAAGGTTTTCGGGCGATAGGAGAGGATGAGCTAGCTCAACAGCATCAAGATATAGCGGATGCTTTATGGAATGGAGAAGATATATAATGGTAATCCGCTTATTGCTATAAGTATCCATCTGAGTTTCTACTCTAATTTTATTTCGAAATAACCTGCCTTATGTAAGGGGCTCCTTATCGCAAAAAAACTATACGAACAGAGAACTATGGTGAGAACGAATCGTTGGTGTTCCTCCAGAAAATAGCTCGGACAACATGAAGCTATGAATATGGCAATAAACAATTATATTATAACAGTTATTTTCATTGAGGGGAATAGTCTGCGGTATTTGAAGTTGAGGTCTCAAAAATCTCCCGTTTTCGAAACATTCCATTCAGTTCATCATGTCCGATCCATGGTCAAATCCATAGGATTAAATTAAAAGATAACATTTCTTTGAAATAAATCAATAAAAGTTTGCGCATTTAAAAATAAAGGCTTACGTTTGTGGAGTCAAGACTATGAAAAAAGAAAAACCAAAACCGTTGACAGAAAACAAAATGAACTTTATTAACCAAAGCGAAGGCTATGTTAAGATAGGATCTTTTGTACGGGACTCTTTAGAGGGTCCCGTTTTTTGTTGTTTGTCGCTCTGCTTGAAAGAAGAAAATTGAAGCGACTGTGGTAAGTATCAGCTTTATTACATTTTTTGTGGGAGGATGATCTGCGAGGCGCTGTGTGATGTAAGGATTTCATCAGCGGATATAGGAATAGGATTAATTGAAACATGCCTTACTATATATTCTTTTTTCTCGAATGTGAGAATGATCAATGACAGGTCTCATGTATAAAAATTTTCTATTAGACGATTGACAAGGTTCATGTTTCCAACTGATAAATGGTACAAGATTTGGGAAATGATGAGATTCAGTGGTATAGTGGGCGAGGCCTTGAATATGTTTTTTCTGATATGTAAATGGAGTAAACAATTTTAAGCAAGAGTTGAGCGTACATTTGGCTGGTATTTTTTGAAAAGGATTGGGATAAAAAATGGACAAGAATCATATTTGGGCATTATCATTGTCTTGAACAGAAGTCGGCTTATGACAGGCTTGGGGATTGATTGGCATCTATAATACTTCCTTTCATCTTTGAGGTATACAAACTGTGTTTTTAGTTTTTAACATATCCACAAGTTTTCTGGATTAACCCACTTTTCTGGATGTATCATGACTTTTGAGGCGATCCACTTTTAGTACTTAAAAAATATCAATAAGACTAAAAAGAAAAAGGTAAGATCTTTTTTTAAGATTCTTACCTTTTTAAGAAGTCGGGATGAGAAGACTCGAACTTCCGACCTCCACGTCCCGAACGTGGCGCGCTAGCCAACTGTGCTACATCCCGTTTTTATATTATTACGTCACTGTTTTGATTACGGGTGCAAAGGTATACATTGTTTTTGAATCTGCAAGAGAAAAGTGCTTTTTTTTCTAGAAAAATGAATATTTTACTTTCCTTTGAATTTTTCTCTCAAAAGATTTGCTCAATTAAAAATAATATCTACCTTTGCACCCGTAATCAAAACAGTGACCAAATATAATATGATGGTGCCATAGCTCAGTTGGTAGAGCAAAGGACTGAAAATCCTTGTGTCCCCGGTTCGATTCCTGGTGGCACCACCAAGCAAAAAGTTCTTTTCTTGAAATCCCCTGAAATTCAGCAATTTCAGGGGATTTTTTATTCCCCCAAAACGTAAAAACTTGCAGATTTAGGAATTTAAAAATTTCCCATTCGGTGGTTTTTCAAAACCCCTCAAAAAAGCCACCATTTGCTTGATACTTCACTTATTTTCAATCATTTGCAGATTCATCTTTCAGGTACAAAAGACTACTTTTGCCTACCTGCTTGAATGTAGAAGAAAAGAATGGAAAGGATGAAAGAACAACCGGATTATGGGAATGGCCCGATATTCTGTAGAGGACACTTTCCTCCCTTTTCAAAAATCCGGTGTTTTTCCCGGATTTTGGGTGGTTTTCTGGATTGAAGGCACAAAAAAACACCGACAGATTCCCTTCCTTACCTTTCAAGTTGACAGAATTAAAAATGTGTTCAACAACTAAAAGGAAACGAGTATGAAACAATGAACATTCTGTTCTTCATTCTGAAGACGAAGCTATTAAAGAACGGCGAAGCTCCCATCCTCATGCGGATAACCATTGACGGACAATACGAGGAGGCAAGAATCCGGAGAAGCATTTCTCCCAAACTGTGGGATTCTTCAAAAGGATGAGGAAAAGACCGGGTGACCAAGGAACTGAACAATTACATTGCGGAACTGAGCGCATTGGCT
The DNA here is from genome assembly GCF_947855115.1 of uncultured Parabacteroides sp. Lineage (GTDB taxonomy): Bacteria > Bacteroidota > Bacteroidia > Bacteroidales > Tannerellaceae > Parabacteroides. The sequence goes on along the minus strand of NZ_CANTZW010000003.1, from coordinate 148,388 downwards.
TTGCGGAAGCACAAGAAACTCATGCTTGAACAGGCATTGATCACCCCCAGACTGCTTTTGAAACGGGTATTCGGGAAAGACACGGAAATGCGTACCCTGCTCGGAACCATGCGGGAAGAAATAGAAAAGATGAAACAAGCTGTAGACATAGACTATGCTCCCGTTATGATCAACAGATATATCAATGTGATGAAGAAGCAGGAGAAAACCATCCCAGCCTTTTATGAAAAAGAGGACATCACGTTTTACGAATTGAACTCCGACTTCATCGCGGCATTTGACCTGCACCTGAAAACGGAAGCCAACCTTTGCGGAAACACAGTTGTCCGTTACATGAAATGTTTCAAACGGATCACGAACATGGCCCTGGCAAAGGAGTGGATGCGCAAAGCCCTGTTTTACGTCTATAAGATGGGAGAGGACGAGACAGATCCCGTATTCCTCACTTACCAGGAACTTAAAACCATCATGGAGAAACATTTCACCGTTCCACGGCTTGCGCTGGTACGGGATATTTTTGTCTTTGCGTCGTTCACGGGACTCGTTTTTACCGCTGTTTCTACACAGATGAGAGACAACCTCGTACAGGACAACAGCGGGGCCTGGTGGATGAGGAAAGGACGTGTAAAAATGGAGCACAGATGTCGGGTACCTTCCATCAGCAATGTTCCCTTGTTGCCTGTTCCGCTTTCCATTTTAAAGAAAAACGAAGACCATCCCGTGTGCATGAAAAAGGGGCTGTGCCTTCCCGTTATCTGCAACCGGCAGATGAACAGTTATTTGGAAGAAATTACCAACTTGTGCGGCATTAAAAAGAATCTGACTGTGCACATCGCCCGGTACAGCTTCACATCAGCCATCGCACTGGCTAACAACGTATCACTGCCGAACGTGGTTAAAATGCTGGGGCATTCTTCTACGAGAATGATATAGCATTATGTAAAGGTATTAGCCCCAACCATTTTAAGAGATATGCAAGAAGTTGAAAAACGATTAATATAATCTTTTATAGCTTAGATAGTGTGTTGAAACAGTCTAACATACTATTTAAGTTATAATTTAAAACCTGATACCCGAAATGCATGCTCTAAGAAATTTAATGTGATACCAATACTATTACCAGAAGGTATTTCAAACTTTAATAAAGTATGTTCCACCATAACATTAGAACGAACAGTTGTACGTTGTGTCAAAAGATGCAGTGGTTACAGCACAATGATATAAAATATCGCTATATCCTTATGAAAGGAAAGTCAGACGGCAGCTGCCTTGATTTGCAGGAAACGAAGTTCAGCCGAGAACGGGATAACGCTTTTATCCGAAACCAGACCGATTCGGTGAAAGGCTTTGAATACCGTACAGGAAACAAGCAGAAGCGTTGAACGTGCAAGGCTACTTAACGAACAAGCCGAGCAGCTAAAGGAGGAAGCCGACAAGTTAGGCAAACCATAAACCAAAAGTAAAGCCGGAGTAGAACCGCTCCGGCTTTCAAATTCACTTCTTATTCTTCGTGCGGTGTTCTTTCTCGAACTGGCGCAGCGTGGTGACGCTAAATCTTTCCTTGATAAACTCCCGGACATCGGAAGCCTTGTAATACGCTTTTCCGCTGATTGTGAAGTATGGCAGCGCACCGATAGCCCGGTAACGTTGTAGGGTCTTGATACTAACTTTGAACAACAGACACAAGCCCTGATTATCCAGCAGGTTGTCATCTTCGGGCAGTACCCTGTCGGCATTGTGCAGTGCCCGTACATCCTTGCAAGGTTCTTCCTGTTTGGCATACAGCTTCTGCATCCATACGTTGAAATCGTCATTGTCTATATACATGATTGCTTCATTTTCTGATTATACATCCTTGCCTGTCAATCGATTGATGAAGCAAAGTTCTGAAAAATAGAAATTTTAATATAGGGTAATAAATTATCTACTCCCCTATATTTTAGGATTAAGTTGCTATAAATCAACTACCATTATATAATCTTCTTTCTGTTCCTTATAAACTTTGAAACCTAACTTTCTATACCAGTCTGCTGCATAATTATCTTTTGAAACACTCAACGATATATGCTTATATCCTAATAACTTCATATCATCAAGCATTTTCTTAATTAATAGACTTCCAAAACCTTGATTTCGAAAATCTTTTAGTAAAGACATACAAATTTCAGGTATAGTATCATTTATATATCCATATCCGTTTTTCAAAATCCGAACCCATATAGCCCCAACAATTTCATTCTCAATTTCTAAGACCAAACAATAATCATTTGTCTTACCCCAATCTTCAATATATAGATACAATTCTGAAGTATCAATAACATTAACAGGTAATTTATCTCTGCTACTTGGCTGATAGATTGCTTCATAAAGAAATGTTCTTAAAATCCGAATTTCTGAAACTCTTAACTTCCTAATTCTGTATTCCATATTACTAACTATAAATATCCTCTATTTTTACTTTCTATTTTAATCGTAACAATCAACTCTTTTATAAATTCCGTCAATTTTGTAGTTTTACGCTTAAAAACATCATCTCTTTTTTTATAAATGTCTGCAAACTTAAAATTCATACCTTTTTCAAAAACACGTGTTAAATCAGAAAAAGTCACAGGCTTTCCTAGTCTATTCCTTAATGAATGTGAATAAAAAAGCCCACATATCAATTCCATTATATCAATCATATCAACATCATTAGCTAAATAGACATCGGGCACAAAGCTATTTTCTTCATTCTGTATAAAGATATTGGGATTTTCTAATTGAAATTGCACAATCCTAAATGTTGAATCTAATATACTTGATAACTTTAATAATAATAATCGTATGTCAAATAAAGAATTATCATATTCAGATTCTAATCGCACATTCAGTTCTTTGATTTCGGCTATGGTATAATTAATAGTAAAGTACAATAGTATTATATCTTGTTTATTTTGACAAAATAAGAATAGCTGTCGTACAAAATCATCATAAGTTACAGATAGTTCAGACGAATTTATTTTTCTATCACTAATAGAATCTGTAAGTAGCTTGAATAACTTTGTTCTCAAGAATCTTTTCACAGGCATTCTTTGTTACAATGTTTATTAATGAATATACTTACTAACGAGTAGAAATAGAACTATTCATTACAAACACAAATATTACCCCATGAATACAAGGAAATTATCAATGAGTTGTTATGTTGGAAATAAGTACACTAATACACAATAAGATATCCTTATTGAAAAATGTTTGTATGAATAGAATTAGCGTACTTTCATCGGAATAATTTTAAATTTCGTTACAAAAGTAATCTCTTATTAGGTAAAAGGCAAGAATTTGCCAATTTTCTTTTGAAAATGAACGTAATAGGGTATTGAGACATTCAACAAATTGACTAACTTTGCATTATTTATAATAGGATTTCGTGCTAAATACAGAAACCATACAATCACTCATTGAGGGTGGAGAAGGTTACAATGTGGAATTTAAGGTTCGTGTTCCTTCAAAGGTTCGTGAACTGACAGAAGAAATATGTGCTTTCGCCAATGCAGACAGAGGATATTTGCTTATAGGAGTAGATGATAACGGAAAATGGTAGATACTAATTTAGAAAACGATAAGTGCTCTGCCATTCAAGGTTCTATCAGCGAAATATCTCCTGCACTCCACTGTGAATTGTATCCCGCAAATATTGGCAATAAAACTGTTTGGGTGATTGATGTTCCGTTCGGCAAGGATAAACCTTATATATTTTTCGGTTCTATCTATGTGCGTGAGGGGGCAAACTCACAGAAACTTCGCACAGCCGAAGAAATGCGCAGCTTCTTTCAAGAGTGTAACAAAATCTTTTTTGACCATATACCCTGCCATTGGTTCAATATCTACACGGATACAGATGAACAGATGATTAAGGATTTCCGGACAGAAGCCAAACTAGGTCTGTCTATATCCGACAAACAAATATTTGAGAATTTGGAACTGTTTACCGAAAATGCTACGGCAAAAAACGGTGCAGCGATGTTCTACGGCAAACAACCCGAACGAAAGTTTCCACACGCTGTTGCAAGATGTGTTCTTTTCAAGGGAACAAATAAAGTCTATATTATAGATGATAAAACTTTCGGAGGTTCATTGTATCAACAGTATTTACAGGCTATGTCTTGGCTGGAAAGCAAACTGCAAGTAGCCTATAAAATAGAGGGAGCAGGACCAAGAGAAGAAATTGGGGAAATACCTCTGACCGTATTTAAAGAAGCCTTTATAAACGCCCTGTCGTACCGTGATTACTACGAACAAGGCGCAAGCATTATGATAGAAATGTTTGACGATCAGGTAGATATTTCCAATCTCGGAGGACTTTTGCCTGTTGTGGCTAAAGATTTCGGGTATAAAAGCATGACGCATAATCCGTTAATCTTCGGTTTATTTACTCGTATGCACTTAGTTGAAAGAGTTGCATCAGGTATTCCTCGTATGCAGGAAGCCATGAAAGATGCGAATCTGCCCGAACCGGAATTTCATACGGAGGGGATGTTTACAGCTGTATTTAAAAGAGGTATCAGTATCAAAAATGATACTATAAATGATACTGTAAATTCAAAAGAACAAGAAGACCTAAATATTGTCAAACAATATCCAGGACTCAACTCGTCTAAAATAGCAGACTTAATAGGGAAAAGTGTTCCTACTACTAAACGCTATTTAAATTCTTTGGTTAGATTGGAATTTATAGAATTCAAGGGGGCTCAACGAAATGGTGGATATTATTGGAATAACAAAAATAATAAAACATCAAATAAAAATCAATCTTTATAAATTCATATAATGAAGAGTGTCAATATTCTATCTATCATAGAAGCTTATCGAAAACTAAGCGATACTTCATTCCAAAAATTGATGAATAATTACGGAATAACTAGCGGGATAAAAGATTACGAACTTAATGGTATCGAATCTTTTATAAATGAGTTGCAAAAAGTAAATAATAATATTTCTATTGTTAATCGTTATTATTTAGGTTATTCAATACCACAGATTAGAAAAGAATTTGATTTACTTAGATTTGGAAATAACTATATTATTAATATAGAGATTAAAACAGAAAGTTCAATAGAGAAGATATTAAAACAACAACAAAAGAATAGATACTATCTCAGTTTTTTAGATAAGCCACTTTATATTTATACCTATATTTTAAATGAAAACAAACTTTATAAGCTTGTAAATAAAAATAATAAAAGCGAAATAGAAGAAACAATCTTTAGTGAATTATGCGACATGTTAATATGTTAACAAGTGGTAACATTTGATAATATTGATGATTTATTTAATCCATAAGACTATTTAGTTTCTCCTTTTAATTCTCCCCCAAAATTTATGTCATAGGGATATTTCCTTACAGTTCAACAAGAACAAATATATAAGGACATTCAAATAAAGTTGTCTGATACTACAACAAATTTTATAGCCTTAACAGGGAGTGCAGGAACAGGTAAAACATTGTTGACTTATCATATAGCTAAAGAAACTATTCAGATAGGTAAAAAAGTGCTCGTTCTACATTGTGCCCCACTAAATAGTGGTCATCAAATTTTAATGGAAGAATACAATTGGAGTATATATATGCCTAAGTATGCTCCTAATACGACAGATTTTGACTTAATCATAATTGATGAAGCTCAACGAATGTATCCATATCAATTTGATAAATATGTAACAGAAGTACGCACTCTTAATAAAAAGTGTATCTTCTCATATGATGAGAACCAATATTTACGTGACAATGAGAAACAATATCATACCAAAGAAAGGATTGAAAAAGAATTATTATGCACTCCCTATAAGTTAACAGATAAAATTAGAACCAATAAAGAAATTGCATATTTTATAAGACAACTTTTCAATATTAAAAAGAATATATCCAGTATAGACTATCCTAATATAGAATTCACATATTGTAAAAATTATTTCTCCACAAAATTAGTACTGCAAGAATTATCGGAAAGAGGGTGGAAAATTCCTAATTATACACCAGGAACACGCTCATTCTTTCACTATGAAGCATATTTATCTAATGATACAGAAAGTGCACATTCTGTTGTTGGTCAAGAATTCGACAATGTTGTAGTAGTCATAGACGAGTCTTTTAAGTATAACTTTCAAGGAGATTTAATAGCTGATAATAATTATTATTCACAAAGACAAATGTTATATCAAATAATCACTAGGACTAGAAAAAAACTTCACATCGTAATAATCAATAATGAGGTTATGCTAAATAGATGTATAGACATGCTAAATAAAAAATTTTATTAATAAATAATCTCAACCCAAAATATCAAAAAATACACTATCTCTGCATTCAGAAATCGTACCCAAGAAAAAACTGATGTCGAACGGTACAAAACAGTGAAAACCTTATTCTAGGGACTAACATCGTAATAAAAATATAACTTGTTGATAAATAGTGCTATACAAACCATTTTTCGGTTGCTGGTGGTATCACTTTTAAAAGACTTCAAATTGGGTAAATCCTTGAAAATTAAATATTTCAGAGATTTTCTTTTTCCTAAAACTCCCACATTTTTTAGCTAAGTTATGTACTTCCGTAGTACTAAATCGTGGACAATTTTGGTCTCGAAAAAAATGTCCATGAATTGTATCATAAGTCACAGATTGACTTATCGTTTAATTCTTACTATTCTACATGATTCAGAAACTTTAAACATTAATTTTTAGAGTATGAAATGACAGACTTCAACGTATTGTTCTTCGTTCGCAAAATAAGAACAGTAAAATCAGGTGAGACATCTATCATGTTACGGATAACAATTTAAGGGTAATTAGCAGGAATGCAGCTAAAAAGAACTGTTAAGCCTAAACTTTGGTTGCAAGCCAAAGAGCAGTGTACAGATAAAGACGCTAAATCGATAGAAGTAAACTGCGATCTTGAATCGGTAAGACTACACTTGTATGGTATTCATGGAATTTTAGAAGAAGATGATAAGCTTATCAATCCGATGGAAATTAGAAGAGGTTTTCTCAGACTGGATGAAAAGCACCTAATGTTCTTTGAAGTTTATTAGGAATATAACGACAAATGCCATGGACTGATTGGTAAGGATTACGCCAAAGTAACTATTTCTCGCTTTGACACCTGCTTGAAGTATTTCAAAGAGGTGGGAAAGTTCTATCTAAAGATATACCAGTCTTAGATTCGTATCAGAGGTTATAGATAAATAAAAATATGATCAGGGAGGGTACAAACAACATTGGATTGAATTTAATAAACTTCTCTGTTGATCGTAAAGAGGATCGCAATTGTTGTAGAACCGTCTTTATTTGATTTGGTTTTCCTAATATAGAATAGGACACGGTAAGTATTTTTCATGTTTCTCCTTTTTAACTCGACAAAATTATAGTTTATTGTCAAAGGATTTATCGCCCTAAAAATACCAAACAAAAATACTACAAGATGCTTTACTCTAATCGATTATGCATCTGTTTGTGTATAAAATTAAGATTGTTTCTTACATACGGTTTACAACAAACCTACTGTTTCTTTATGGCTTTTTTCATTCAGCAGTGTCGGTTATGTAAAAAGAAAAATCCTATTAATCTATTGATTAACAGGATTCTTATTTCTTAGTTGAAGTTTCTGTCTTTTGTTGACTTCCTCCAACTTTTTATCTTCGTGGGCGTTGACGGATTCGAACCGCCGACCCTCTGCTTGTAAGGCAGATGCTCTGAACCAGCTGAGCTAAACGCCCGAAATTCTTTCGGTGAAATAATAGTTTAAAAGTGGGCGTTGACGGATTCGAACCGCCGACCCTCTGCTTGTAAGGCAGATGCTCTGAACCAGCTGAGCTAAACGCCCTTTAAACTTATTTTTCGTTTGCTTTATCTCTCTAAAGCGCTGCAAAGATACTGCTTTTTTCATTACCTCCAAACTTTTAGACGAAAAAATGTGGATAAATATGGATTTTGCTTAGATGCTACGGTCAATAGGTAAATTTGATATTGTAAGAAGTATTAGAAAAATTAGGGACAAAGTTCCCGAAAATCTCTATCTTCGGAGGCGTTCCATCCTGTTTACTATGTCCGATCCACACTAAAATCCATAAGATTAAACTAAAAGGTGGCAATTCTTTAAAATAATTCAATAAAAATTTGTGTGGTTAAATATAAAGGCTTACGTTTGTGAAGTCAAGATTATGAAGAAAAGAAGAAAAAGAAAACAAAACCATTGACGGAAAAAGAAATCCAAAACCAGGGTTATGTAAGATAGATAAAATCTTTTGTGCGGGACTCCTTAACGGGAGTCCCGTTTTTTTATTGTTTACTCTTCCCGCAAATTACTCCTTTCAGTTTGTTTTTGAGCCCGATTATGGAACTATCATTGATATTATGAAATTGTGCCTTCTAGAATACATTATTTAATAAGTTTATAGAGATTTTCTATAGCCTTCTCTGTCAAGAGATACATGAACTTTTTATCATGGTTGTGAGATATAAAACAATTCGCAAGATATAGGTTCCCAAAATAGGACATTTAGTTAAAAATAACGGTTGCTTACCTTATTATTCAGAGGAAAAGATTTAACTTTGCGACTCTATATTAATAATGTATATGGTATTATCGACACTGACTGCTATTTCGCCTGTGGATGGGCGATACAGGAATAAGACTGAGAATCTGGCGGCTTATTTTTCTGAATACGCACTTATCAAGTATAGAGTGCGAGTAGAGATTGAGTATTTTATTACTCTCTCTGAGTTCCTACCGCAATTAAGTGACTTAAATGTGGTGGAAATAAAAGAAGGGCTTCGGAAGATTTATCAAGAGTTTACGGAAGAAGACGCTTTGCGAGTGAAGGAGATCGAGAGCGTAACAAACCACGATGTGAAAGCGGTGGAGTATTTTATTAAGGAAAAAACAAATCATTTCCTTGCGGAGAAGTATCACGAGTTTATCCATTTTGGATTGACTTCTCAGGATATTAATAACACTTCTGTACCTTTATCTATCAAGGATGCTTTGCAAGAGGTATATTTCCCGGGTTTGGAGGAAGTGATTAATACCTTAAAGAAGTATGCGGAGGAATGGATGAATATCCCGATGTTGGCCAAGACGCATGGACAACCTGCGTCTCCAACCCGTTTGGGTAAGGAAGTAATGGTTTTTGTTTATCGTTTGGAGCAACAGTTGGCTTTGCTGAAGGCTGTTCCTATCTCCGCTAAGTTTGGTGGCGCAACAGGAAACTTTAATGCGCATCATGTAGCATATCCAGAATATGATTGGCGGGCGTTTGGTAATAAGTTCGTTAATGAGGTATTAGGTCTGAAGCGAGAGGAATGGACTACACAGATTTCTAATTATGATAATCTGGCAGCGATTTTTGATAGCTTAAAACGTATCAATACGATCTTGATCGACTTGAACCGTGATTTCTGGCAATATATTTCCATGGAATATTTCAAGCAAAAGATTAAGGCCGGTGAGATCGGATCGTCCGCTATGCCACATAAGGTGAACCCGATTGATTTTGAGAATGCTGAGGGTAACCTAGGTATCGCTAACGCTATCTTGGAGCATTTAGCCACGAAATTGCCGGTATCTCGTTTGCAAAGAGACCTGACGGATTCTACCGTGTTGAGAAACGTCGGTGTGCCATTAGCGCATATAGAAATTGCTTTCAAAAGTTTAACAAAAGGCTTGGGTAAATTGTTATTGAACGAGAAAGCTCTTAGTAGAGATTTAGATAATTGCTGGGCCGTGGTAGCCGAGGGAATCCAGACGGTATTGCGTCGTGAGGGTTATCCGAAGCCTTACGAGGCATTAAAAGAGTTGACACGTACGAACCAAGCAGTTACGGAGCAATCTATCAAGGAGTTTATTGATACCTTGAATGTTAGCGACCGGATTAAGGATGAATTAAGGGCTATAACGCCTCATAATTATACAGGAATTTAGTGATAATACGGGTAGCCGTGAGGCTACCAAGTTTTTAACCATTGTTTAATTTACAACAAATGAGTACAGAAGAAAGAGATGAATCTCAACCGCGTCCAAAAAAGGTGATACCAAGTATCAGACGGGAAAACACAGACCAAGAAGGTGAAAGAAGACCTTATAATCAGGGTTACAACAAACCTGAGGGTAACTATGAACGTAGGCCGTATCGGTCTTATGGAGAAAATAACCGTCCTTCATACGGAGATCGTCCGAGCCGTCCACGCTCTTACGATAATAACCGTGAAGGAGGGTATGGTAACAACCGTGAGGGGGGCTATGGAAATACTCGTCCGTCTTATGGTAACAATCGCGAGGGCGGGTATGGGAATAACCGTCCTTCTTATGGCGGCAACCGTGAAGGTGGCTACAACAATGGCCGCTCATCTTATGGTAACAACCGCCCGTCGTATGGGAATGGGGGAGGACAGTATAATCGTCCGTCCCGTCCTAATTATGATGGACCGGCTAAGGCTTATTCCGCTAACCCTTCCGGAGAAGGAATGTCTGCTGATGGCATGAAGAAAAGAAGACCCAGAGTAGGTGATACCCGGGTTGATTACAACGAGTCGCGCCCTAGCGGTGGAGGCGGTTATGCGCCCAGACGTCCTTACGGTAACGATAATTCCTACGGTGGCAATCGTCAAGGAGGTGGTGGATATGGAAATAATCGCCGTCCTTCTTTCAATAATAATCGCCGTCAGGGAGGTGGCGCTCCTCAAAAATCACAAGGATATGGAATGCGCCCGAAACAAATCAAGTATAAGGAGGTTTTGGCAGATCCAAACGAACCGATCCGTTTGAATAAATTTTTATCTAACGCCGGTGTTTGCTCACGTCGTGAGGCGGATGAGTTTATCCAGAAAGGGGTTGTTAAGGTAAACGATGTCGTGGTAACTGAGTTGGGTACTAAGATTACCCGTCAAGATGTAGTCACATTCAATGAGAAACCGGTTCAGATCGAGAGCAAGGTGTATATCGTATTGAACAAGCCGAAAAATTGCGTAACGACATCCGATGATCCTCAAGAGCGCTTAACCGTTATGGATTTGGTGAAGAACGCCTGTCAAGAACGTATTTATCCGGTAGGCCGTTTAGACCGTAATACGACAGGAGTCTTGTTATTGACCAATGATGGTGATTTGGCTTCTAAATTGACCCATCCGTCTTTCAAGAAGAAAAAGATCTACCATGTATGGTTGGATAAGAACGTGGCTATCGAGGATATGGAGAAAATCGCCAATGGCCTTGAACTTGAGGATGGAGAAATCCATGCGGACGCTATCAGTTATGCAAGCGAGGATGATAAGAGCCAAGTTGGTATTGAGATTCATTCCGGTCGTAACCGTATCGTGCGTCGAATCTTCGAGTCGTTGGGATATCATGTGACGAAATTGGACCGTGTTTATTTCGCCGGTTTGACCAAGAAGAATTTAGGTCGCGGAAAATGGCGTTACTTGAATGAAAGGGAAGTGAATGCTCTTCGGATGGGAGCTTTCGAATAATAAAAAACGATACAGATGGAAACAATTAAACGAACAAAAATTGTAGATGTGCTGAAAAGCGATGCTTTCGGTACTACCGTGAACGTGAAAGGATGGGTCCGTACCCGCCGTGGTAGCAAACAGGTGAGTTTTATCGCCTTGAATGACGGTTCTACAATCAATAATGTTCAGATCGTTGTGGATGTGGATAAATTGGGCGATGAATTCTTAAAACCGATTACCACGGGAGCTAGTATCAGCGTGAACGGTATCTTGACACAATCTCAAGGTAAGGGACAAAATATTGAGATACAAGCTACCGAGATCGAGATTTTTGGTACGGCTGATCCTGCTACCTATCCGTTGCAGAAAAAGGGACATTCCATGGAATTTTTACGGGAGATTGCTCATTTGCGTCCTCGTACTAATACGTTTGGCGCAGTATTCCGTATTCGTCACAATATGGCTTATGCTATCCATAAGTTTTTCCATGATAGAGGCTTTTTTTATTTCCATACACCGATCATTACGGCTTCCGACTGTGAGGGTGCCGGGCAGATGTTCCAGGTTACTACCAAGAACTTGTATGACTTGAAGAAGGATGAGAATGGCTCTATTATTTATGAGGATGATTTTTTTGGTAAGCAAGCGAGTTTGACGGTTTCCGGGCAGTTGGAAGGTGAGTTGGCCGCTACTGCTTTAGGACAGATCTATACGTTTGGCCCTACATTCCGGGCAGAGAATTCAAATACGCCTCGTCATTTGGCCGAGTTCTGGATGATCGAGCCTGAAGTAGCTTTCAATGATATCACGGACAATATGGAGCTGGCCGAGGAATTCATTAAATATTGCGTGCGATGGGCTTTGGATAACTGTATGGAGGATATCAAGTTCTTGAACGATATGTTCGATAAGGAATTGATCGCTCGTCTGGAGGGCGTATTGAAAGATTCATTTGTTCGCTTGTCGTATACGGAAGGTATCAAGATCTTGGAAGAGGCCGTTGCTAAGGGGCATAAATTCGAGTTCCCTGTATATTGGGGGGTAGATCTTGCTTCGGAGCATGAACGTTTCTTAGTAGAGGATCATTTCAAACGTCCGGTAATCTTAACTGATTATCCGAAAGAGATCAAGGCTTTCTATATGAAGCAAAACGAGGATGGGAAGACCGTACGTGCCATGGATGTATTGTTCCCGAAGATCGGAGAGATCATCGGTGGTTCCGAGCGTGAGGCCGATTATGGTAAGCTCTTGGCTCGTATAGAGGAGCTGAACATTCCGATGAAAGATATGTGGTGGTACTTGGATACTCGTCGTTTCGGTACGGTACCTCACTCCGGTTTCGGTCTGGGTTTTGAGCGTCTTTTGCTGTTCGTAACTGGTATGGCAAATATTCGAGACGTGATACCTTTCCCGCGTACTCCGAATAACGCTGAGTTCTAAAAGTGCTTGGTGGTCATGATAAAAAAGGCCTGTAATCGGTTTCAACCAGATTACAGGCCTTTTTCTTATATAAGGTATTCCATCGTTTAATCATCGTCATCCAGATTGATAGGAATTTGCCTTTTGAACGCTTCCTTAAAGGATATGAGCGATTCGGTACGAGCCAAGCCCAACGGCTGTAACTTGTTGTGAATGATACTTAGCAAATGCTGGTTGTTTTTTGCGTATATTTTTATAAACAGGTCATATTGGCCCGTTGTATAATGGCATTCCACAACTTCCGGTATCTGCTGCAGTGCCTCGGTAACACTCGGGAACTGCCCGGGAGATTTTAGGAATAATCCCATATATGCGCAAGTTTCATATCCAACCTTTGTATTATCTACGATAAATTCTGAACCTTTGATGACACCTAAATTAGTCAGCTTTTGTATGCGTTGATGGATAGCCGCTCCGGACACGTTACATTCCCTCGCTACTTCCAAAAACGGCATACGTGCGTTACCGATGATTAATTTAAGGATTTTCTCATCCAGTTCATCTAGTTGATGATGTGCCATATATTCAGTATATTTGTATTGCTGTTAGATTATATCTTTCAATTTAATACAAATATAAGGATAATCTTATAATCACCTAAAGATTATGGTTGATTATTTTGATTTTGTAAGTACTCTTTATTCAATTATTAAGTATTTCTTATTATGAGCGCAAATCATGTAATAGTTAGTAAGCCTGTGCGTGAGATCGACGATCCTTTATTGGATCTAGTGGAGAAAACATATAATGGGTCTTTTCCGGAAGAGGAACGCCGTGATTTTTCTTTGGTACGTAAGCTTTTGGAGGAAGATAACCGTTTCGAGATGTATGCTTTATTGCGGGATGGGATTTATGTGGGTTTTATTACCGGATGGCAATTTGAGGGCTTTGTTTATGCGGAACATTTCGCTATTGACGAGTCTGCTCGTAACGGGGGGATCGGTGCGAGAGCCATGACGAGCTTCCTTGCCCTTCATAAGGATCCGGTTGTCTTGGAGGTAGAGATGCCGACCGAGGAGATGAGCAAACGCAGGATCGGTTTTTATGAGCGTTTGGGGTTTATCTTGGATCATCATGTCTATTACCAACCTCCATATCGTAGGGGAGAGGAGTTTTTGGAAATGCGTTTGATGACTCATGGAGAAATTGATATGGAGCAATCTTTTGAACGGGTTAAGGCTATCATTCATCAAAATGTTTATGGAGTGAAATAAAAAAGGGCGGGAAATAAATCCCGCCCTTTTTATAATGGTTATATCAGATAATTAGTCTGCGACACGCTGTGCTGCGGAATAACTGATCTTCAATGCGTATGCTTCACGAAGAGCCTGTTTGATATCGGTGATGACACCCATCTTTGTCTCTTTATCAGCCTTGATAGAGACTGTCATAAACGGCTGGTCTTCTTCTTTCATACTGGACTTTTCCTGTGCGATGTAATCCTGAATTTCCGAAGTCTCCGCAAAAGCGTCATTTAACTGGATACGAGTCTCAGAACCCATTTTTGCCCGTAAGTCTTTAGTCGGCTTACCCACATAGATGAATGTTACTAGAGATTTCTTTTCCAACTTTTGAAGCTCTGTTGCTTGTGGAGCATGGAACTCTACTTTCAATGTCACCTCACGCATAGATGTTACCATCATGATGAAGAACAAGAAAGCAAACACCAAGTCAGGTAATGATGATGTATTCAATTCGGGCATTTCACGACCACCCGCTTTACTAAACTTTCCCATTACTTTTTACCTCCATAATTTTTAGGTTCAGCCTCAGAGATCTTCTGCGGATAAATCATTTGCACTGCCTTTTGTTGATCTTCGTCCAAGTCTGCGAAAGCCTTTCCGAATTTCTTTCTAGAGATATTATCTCTTAATTCGTTATAGGCGGCCGCTATCTCATTTTGAACGTTGATATAGGCTTGGTATTCAGTACCACGGTCATTCTGCAAAGAAATCACATGGTTCTTTGTAACCATCATTTTTCCATAAAAAGGAACATCCAGCTCCACCTTTTCGGGCTTATGCTCGTCATTAAATGGATTATCAATGAAGTCCTTGATCTTTTCTTTCAATTGCTTGATGTCGATGAATTGATCACCGCAAAGAATTTGGTTGTTACTGTTAATCAAAACAACCAATAGATTTCTCTTTTTGATGTCAACATCTGTATCATTCTTCTGATCTTTAGGTACAGGGGGCGGCAAACGTCTTGCCAAACCTTTATCTGTATCCATGGATGTAGTAATAAGGAAGAAGATAAGCAACATGAAAGCGATATCGGCCGAAGAAGAACCATTGATACCCGGTGTCTTTCTTTTCTTACCCATTTCTTTCTTGTTTTATCAAATCGTTATTACTATTATTTACCCATGATTCTTTTTACAGAACCCCAAACGACACATGCTATAATCAGGACTAAAAGAACAATTGTAGACATGATCCACATATCCGTGATCTTTAACCAACCCGGAGTGTTGTATACTTGAGAGTCTGCGTTCAAACCTGTTAACGGTGTTCCGTCACCAATTGTATAAGTAATAAACAAAAGCGCGAAGAAACAAACGATAACCGCAAGTGAAGATAGAGCTGATTTTGCGTCTGTTTTCAATAATGTTACGAATTGCCAGATAGCGAACAATACTGTACTGATAATTGTAACAAATGATAAGATTGTTGTCCAGTTAAGTAGCAGGCCGGTATAGATCGGCTCTTTCATTTCTGCGGCGGGATCTACGACACCACCAGCGAAAAACATTACCAAGGTGACAATGCTGATGATAGAGCATATCAACAGTGTCCAACTTGATATTTTTCTTATTTTAGTTACTGCCATAATTCTTTATTATTTTTTGAATTTGACGTTGTATTTGATAACTAAGTCAAGTAACGTGATAGAAGCATCTTCCATTTGATTCAAGATAGCCTCCAATTTGCTCAACAAATAGTTATAGAATACCTGAAGGATCAAAGCTACGACCAAACCACCGATTGTTGTAATCAAGGCCACTTTCATACCACCTGCTACAACCGTCGGGCTGATATCACCAACTTGCTCAATTTTATCGAACGCCATAACCATACCAACAACTGTTCCCAAGAATCCTAATGACGGAGCCATTGCGATAAATAGTGTTACCCAAGAAAGGTTCTTCTCCAAAAGACCACCTTGAACACCTCCGTAAGAAACGATTGATTTCTCAACAACGTCGATACCTTGATCGATTCTCATTAAACCTTGGTAAGCGATAGAAGCGATAGGGCCTCTTGTATCGCGAGCGATTGCTTTAGCGCCTTCAACATCACCTTTGTCTAGAGCCTCCTCGATACCTTTCAACAATTTACTAGAATTCGTCTCAGCTAAATTTAAGTAGATAATTCTTTCCAAGCAGAATGCTAAACCGAATATCAAAGCGATGGCTACCAAACTCATGAAGTCTGCACCACCTTCAATAAATTTAACTTTTAACGCTTGATATAAACCTCCTTCAACTGCGGTTTCTGCAGCTTCGGCAGTTTCTTGCGCAAATACTACGGAAGAGACTCCAAGAGCACATAGGCTCATGAATGTTTTTACGAAATACTTTTTCATTGTGTGTTTAATTTTTAAGATTAATAATTCTCTTATTTGTTTTTATTTTAGTTAATTATTTATTCATGGTATCCCCACAGCGGAGAGAGCGGGATTCGAACCCGCGAAACCCTTTAGGGGTTTACACGCTTTCCAGGCGTGCCTCTTCAACCACTCGAGCATCTCTCCAATTATTCGCCTAGCTCCTCCTAAAACGACCGCAAAATACGAAAAAAATCCCATATGCAATCTTTTCAGTGCACAAATCTATAGTTTTTGCTTGACATATACACAATATCCATGAAATAAATTTTGACTTCTTTCGAAAAAAAGTTTCTATATGGGTTTATTTACGCTTTTAAACAATTCTAATGTGTTTTTTCGAGTAGCATTTACGGTTTCTTCCAGTGTGAGACCGAAGGTTTCCGCTACTTTCTCGGCCGTCTTCCATATGTAAGTAGGCTCATTCCTTCTACCTCTGTAGGGTACTGGCGAGAGATAGGGAGCATCTGTTTCCAAGAGAATCTTTTCAATCTTTGTTTGCCGGATAACCTCGGATAGTTTTGAATTTTTAAAGGTGACAACCCCGTTTATCCCGATCTTAAAAGTGGGTAGTTTCTTAATTTCTTCTAGCTCTTCGGGTATGCCGGTAAAACTATGAAATACGCCCTTAAGTTTCTCCGTTCCGACTTTATGTAGGCTTTCCAGTACCTCCGGATATGCGTCGCGGGTATGGATCGCCACGGGCAGATCCAAGTCGATACTCCAGCGTAGTTGTTCCTCGAATACGATTTGTTGTTCTTTCAAGTATGTCTTATCCCAATATAGATCGATCCCGATCTCTCCGATTCCGCAATAGGTACGCTTCGATAGATAGGATTCGGTTTGTTTTAGGGCATTGGCATAATTGTTGTCTACGCTGGTAGGATGTAATCCCATCATGGGGAAAGCGAACTCTGGGTACCGATCGCATAAATCGTGCATCCTGTCAACTGTTGTCAGGTCTACGTTTGGCAGGAGCAGGGTGTCGATACCGGAGTCTTTCGCTTTCCGCACGAGTTCGTCTTGTTCCGGGTCGAAATCCTCCAGATATAAATGGCAATGTGTATCTATTAACTTCATGGATCAAGATTGTCTGTACATTAATCGGTCACAAACCTCTTTTAGGATCGTTAGTTTCTCCGGGGCAATTTGTAAAGCATTCAAGTTCTCTACGGATGCGTCGTAATAGGCCTGGATTTTATTTTCTGTTAGTTGCCTTAGTCCTAAATCATTGTAGATAGAGGTAAAGGCCTGTATCTTTTGAGCCGGATCGAACTCTTTTTTATCCATCCAGTCGCGGAGAGTCTCCTTTTGTTCCTTGTTCGCTAGCCTGATAGCGTTTATTAATAGGAATGTTTTCTTATTACAAAGGATATCGCCGCCTATGTTTTTCCCGAAAGTGGCGGTGTCGCCATATACGTCTAATAAGTCGTCTTGCAATTGAAACGCTAGGCCGATGTTAATGCCAAACGCGTATAGGTTGTCCGCGTCTTCTTGTGAGGCCCCCCCGAGGATAGCGCCGATCTTCAGGGCACAGGCCAGCAACACGGCTGTTTTTAGCCGGATCATCTCGATATATTCTTCCTCGCTCACGTCCATGCGAGACTCGAATTCCATGTCGAATTGTTGGCCTCCACATATTTCCAGCGCGGTTTGCGTAAATAAGTCCAACACTTGCTTGAGGTGGCCGGGAGCTGTCGATCCTATTAACTGGTAAGCCGCTATTAGCATGGCGTCGCCGGAAAGGATCGCGGTGTTGGCGTTCCATACTTTATGTACGGTGGGCTTGTTCCTTCTCTTATCGGCTTCATCCATCAAATCGTCGTGCAACAACGTGAAATTATGGAAAACTTCCAGCCCTAAAGCCGGCTTGATTGCGTTTTCTATACTGTTATTATATATATTGCACGCCATCAACGTTAATGCGGGGCGTATTCTTTTTCCTCCCAGGGATAAGATGTATTCTATGGGTTCGTATAGACTTTTGGGAGGGTTCGCGAATTGTAGTTGGGAAATCTCGCTTTCTATTCTTTTTAATATGTTTTCGAATGTTAACATGACTGTGACGATTAATGGAATTATGAAATAAAAAAAGGCTGCAAGAATAAAGCAGCCTTTTAATATGTTTAGTATTATACTATTGTAATCTGAACGTGATAGGCACAGTATACTTAACGCGTACTGGTTTACCTCTCTGCTTACCCGGGCTCCACTTAGGCATGGTTCCGATCACACGGAGAGCTTCTTTGTCCAGAGACGGATCTACACCGCGTAATACCTCGGCATCCACAACGGATCCGTCTTTGTTCACCACGAAGGCGCAGATTACACGACCTTGGATTCCGTTTTCCTGTGCGATTACCGGATACTTGATGGATTTAGCGATAAATTTCAACAATTCCGCATCTCCACCAGGGAACTTCGGCATTTCCTCTACAACCGTAAAGATCTGCTGAGAAGATTCCTCTTCTTCCTCTACTACTGCGGGTGGTGTATAAACAGCCTCCTGAGCGGATGTCTGGTCATCCTCGGAAGATAAGATATCTTGCTGTTCCAACTCTACGTCATCTTCAACGACGTTCAATACTTCGGTTACAACAGGTGCTGGTGGTGGAGGTGGTGGAGGAGGCGTATTCTCCGGTCTCGTGATTTCCACTTCTTCCTCAGCGATGATGTCTGCCACACCCTCGCTAGCCTGAACGATCATAACGTCGCGCGTACTCCATTCGAAGCCCACGAACAAGACCGCTAAGCCCACTACGAATCCCATAAGGATACTTAGGGTCTTACCTTTTTCTAGGTCCGCTTTCGGTGATTTTTTAATTTCCATACGTTTATAATAATTTATAAGTGTTTTTCACTTCCGCAAAAATACGAATTATTTCATATCTCAAAACAAAAATGAGAGCGATAATATACCTTTTCGGTATTTTTTCCGTTTCTGTTAATATGAAATCCGTATTTCAGAGATTTGCGGGTGTAAAGTAAAAACATTTTTCCGAATTAATGTATCTTTGAACGATTTTTTACACGAAAATATGAGAAATAAACTATTTATATTGATTTCGCTTATTGTTACGCTGTCTGTCTCTGCGCAAAACGGGGGTGAGGCATTCACTTTTTTACGTCTGCCTACCTCTACTCGGGCTAATGCTTTGGGAGGGCATTCCGTGGCGTTGGTGGAAAGGGATCCTTCCTTGATTTTCCATAATCCGGGGTTGCTGGGCGCGGAGATGGATGGGATGATCAACTTGAATTATATGAACTACATCTCGGATATCAATGTGGGAAGCGCTTTATTCACGAAAGCGCATGGCGAGAAGGGGGCTTGGGGTGTAGGAGCTACGTTCATCGCTTATGGGGATATCAAGGAGGTATTGCCGGATAATGTCATGACCGGGGCGAGCCTCTCGGCGAAGGATATCAGCGTGAATGGTTTCTATGCCCGCGACCTGAACGAGCGTTGGCGCGGCGGGTTGTCGTTGAAGTTCTTGTATTCGGGATTGGCGGATTATACCTCTATCGGTTTGTGCGTGGACGCAGGATTGAGTTATTATAATTCGGATAAAGGTTTCTCTTTTGGTTTCGCCTTGAAGAATATAGGGGCGCAACTGAAGGCTTACGAGGATGAGCGACAGAAAATGCCTTGGGATATCCAGATGGGGATCACGCAAAAAATGGCGCATGCCCCGATTCGTTTTTCATTGACGGCTCAATACTTGAACCGTTGGAAGTTCGATTATATCGATAATACGAATAAGGAATATGACGGGGATTCTTTCCTCAAGACATTGGCGAAGCATTTTATCATCGGTGTGGATTTTATCCCGTCCGAGAATTTCTGGGTGGGCGCTGGATTTAATCCGAAGGTGAATATGGATATGAAGTTGAAAGGTGGAGGAAGTTTCTCCGGTTTCTCGGCTGGCGCTGGCGTGAGGATCAAGATGTTTGATGTCGGTTTCTCGCTGGCGAAATATCATCCGTCTGCCATGTCGATGATGATCAGTGTATCTACGACCTTGGCCGACTTCAAGTAAGGAATAAAATAAACCTATACATTAATATATATGAAGAAGATAGTTATCGCTATAGACGGTCACTCTTCCAGTGGCAAAAGTACCATGGCAAAAGATCTAGCCAAAGAGATCGGATATACATATATCGATACGGGGGCCATGTATCGGGCCGTGACTTTGTATTGCATCCAGCATGGATTCTTTGAGGGTGAGAAGATCAAGGAAGGCGAATTGAAGGCCGCGATTGATCATATCGACATCTCTTTTCGTTTGAACGCTGAGACCGGGCGTCCGGATACGTATTTGAACGGTGTGAATGTAGAGAAAGAGATCCGCGGCATGGAGGTAGCGAATAAGGTTAGCCTGGTAGCTACGTTGGTTTTTGTGCGTCGTGCCTTGGTCGCTAAGCAACAAGAGATGGGGAAGGCGAAAGGTATCGTGATGGATGGCCGTGATATCGGTACGGTCGTGTTTCCGGATGCGGAGTTGAAGCTTTTCGTGACGGCCTCGCCGGAGGTACGTGCGAGGCGCCGGGTCGATGAGCTGGAGGCAAAAGGGATTCCCGCTTCTTACGAGGAAGTGCTGGAGAATGTGAAGAAACGGGATTATATAGACTCAACCCGGGAGGAGGGGCCTTTAAGACAAGCCGACGATGCCTTGGTGCTGGATAATTCCAATATGACCTTAGACGAGCAAAAGGCTTGGCTGTTGAAACAATATCATAAAGCGATCGGTTCATAAATGAGTGCTTGCGGTTTCCTGCAAAAGAAACTAGAGTTTCTTGCTATGGAAACTTTAGTTTCTATGAAGAGAAACTGCAGTTTCCTGCGATAGATATTTTAAGAAACTGTAAGTGGCTCGTACATATAGCAATATTGAGAGTATGATAGAAGTTGAGATAGATAAAGATTCCGGGTTCTGTTTTGGGGTTGTCACCGCTATAGAAAGCGCGGAGCGGGAACTGGGAAATACGGATACACTGTATTGTCTAGGCGATATCGTTCACAACAGCTTGGAGGTGGAACGGTTGGAGCATATGGGGTTACATACGATCGACCATGAGGGGCTTTCTGGGTTGAGAGACCAAAAGGTATTGCTCCGGGCGCATGGCGAGCCGCCTTCTACCTATTCTTTAGCGAAGCAAAACAATATCACGATTATAGACGCTACCTGCCCGGTTGTCTTGCGTTTGCAACGCAAGATTCATAAATGTTATCAAGAGACCCGTGCGAATAACACCCAGTTGGTTATCTATGGAAAGAAAGGGCATGCGGAGGTGAATGGCTTGGTGGGCCAGACGGAAGGCACGGCGATTGTCATCGAAAAAATAGAGGATCTCGACCGCTTGGATTTTACCCGTGCGATCAGTTTGTTTTCCCAGACCACGAAATCCTTGGATGGGTTCAAGGCGGTGGTGGAAGAGATCAAGAAGCGGATGGCGGAAGGTGTGGAGTTCAATTATTATGATACGATTTGCCGCCAGGTGGCGAATCGCTTGCCGAATATAAAAGCCTTTGCCTCCAGTCACGATTGGGTCTATTTTGTGGCCGGCCGTAAAAGCTCCAATGGAAAGATGTTGTTCGAGGAGTGCCGGAAAGCGAACCCGAATACGCTTTTTATTTCCGAGGTATCGGAGATAACCGAGCCTTTACCCGAGGGGGTACGCCGGGTCGGGGTTTGCGGTGCTACCTCCACTCCTAAGTGGCTGATGGAGGAAGTAGCGGTCCGGATCAAGGAATTGAATGCTTCAGAATGATATTTTGATTAAGAATACGTGAACTTTCCGGGAGAAAGACAGAATATAATTAAATATTTACTACTTTTGCCGGAGAACATTAAAATCAATGACGCTATGTCTACAGTAAAGTGTGTTGGTATTTTAACGTCCGGAGGTGATGCCCCGGGAATGAATGCCGCTATTCGTGCGGTAACACGTTCCGCTATTTACAACGGAATGAGAGTGAAAGGTATTTACCGTGGTTACAAAGGGTTGATCCTAGATGAGATTGAAGAGTTCAAGACACAAAATGTCAGTAATATAATTCAACGCGGCGGAACGATCCTCAAAACTGCCCGTTGCGTGGAGTTCAAGACTCCCGAGGGACGGAAGCTGGCCTATGACAAGTTGCAAGAACATGGAATCGATGCCTTGATCGCCATTGGCGGCGACGGTACGTTGACGGGAGCGCGTATTTTCGCGCAAGAGTTTAATTTCCCGATCGTTGGATTGCCGGGTACGATCGATAACGACTTATATGGTACGGATACGACGATCGGTTATGATACGGCCTTGAATACGATTATGGAATGCGTGGATAAGATACGTGATACGGCTACCTCCCACGATCGTTTGTTCTTTGTGGAGGTTATGGGGCGTGATGCCGGTTTCTTGGCGTTGAACGGAGCGATTGCGTCTGGTGCCGAGGCCGCTATTATCCCGGAGATCTCCTTGGAGAAAGACCAGTTGGCCGAGATGATCGAGAACGGGTTCCGTAAGTCTAAGAACAGTAGTATCGTATTGGTTGCCGAAAGCGAGGTCACGGGAGGCGCTATGGGTGTAGCCGAGCGTGTGAAAAAAGAGTATCCGCAGTTCGACGTGCGTGTCTCTATCTTGGGGCACTTGCAACGGGGTGGTTCTCCTACGGCTCAAGACCGTATCTTGGCCACTCGTATGGGCGTAGCCGCTATCGATGCCTTGCTAGACGATCAGCGTAACGTGATGATGGGTATCCAGAACGACCAGATCGTTTATGTGCCCTTCTCTAAGGCGATTAAGAACGATAAGCCTATTAACCGGGATTTGTTGAACACGCTCCGTGTTTCTTCCATCTAAATAAGACAAGAATTTATATCGATAGAGACCCGGATGTATGCGATAATTACATCCGGGTTTTTTATTCGAACAACCTGATATCATGAAGAAGTATAGAGGCGGGGCCTTGGGTGTAATTGTATTTGTCTTTCTGTTTATCTTCCTGAGGGTATTCAGCGAGTATCATTTTTATTGTGTCGAGCAGAACCAGTTGTTCCTGTTGACTCGTTTTTTTATTGTCGATGAGTTGGCGCGACCGGGAGGTTTAGCGATGGTTCTATCTGGCTGGTTGGTACAATTCTTCATTATCCCGAATGCGGGGGCTATGATCACGGCGGCGTTATTGACAAGCCTGGGGATCTTGCTCCAAGCTATCTTGAGACGGATCGATCTGCGGGGGCATGGGATTTTGTGGGCTTGGCTTCCCATTCTGTCCTTATTGTTTGTACAATGGGATTTTAATTACAGGCTTCAGGGGACGGTTGCGTTCGGCATGATGCTGCTTGTTCTATATCTCGTTTTGGGGATAAGGAAATTCATCCCCCGTTTGATAACGAGTGTGCTCTCCTCCTTGCTTCTCTTTGGGTTGGCCGGGCCGGTCTCTTTGTTATTTGCTTTATCCATGGTTGGGTATGAGGCCATGAGCCGGACTTCCCGTTGGTATTATTCGGTGGTCTTGCCGACGATGGTGCTGATCTTGGGTGGATTATGCGTGCGTTATTCGGTGATCGGTGAATATCGCTTTGCCTTTTTGCCGGATAGCTATTATTATTTCCGGTTGATTCCGGATAAGGTGATTTATTTCTCATGGATCGCTTTCTTTGCGGCTTTGGCTATAACTTGCCTGTGTAAGAACCGGGAACCATGGGTTGGCAAAAAGCGTTTAGCGCTGGATGTCTCGCAACTTGTTATCTTGGGGCTTGTATTCTGGAAAGGATTTGGCTTGTATGGCGAACAGGGGGCATACCGTTTGAAGATGATGGATTATTTTACCCGTACAGAGCAATGGGACCGGATCTTGGAGTCGTGCAAGGAACCGGTGACCAATCCACTCTATTTATGCTACCAGAATATGGCGTTGGCACGGAAAGGGATTCTGGCAGATGAGGCGTTCAAGTATGCGCAACACGGGCCTCGCGGGTTAATGGTAGCGTGGAATAAGTCAACTACCCTATCCGCTTTGTTGAGCGATGTCTACTTTACGATGGGAAATGTAGCGGCAGCTCAAGAGATGGCTTTCGAGAGTAATATCGGGGCCTTATGTGGCGGGAATCCTCGCATGATGCAACGTCTGGTACAAACAAACTTGATTTATGGGGCTTATCCGGTAGCGGAGAAATATATAGCGGTCTTGGAGAACACCTTTTATTATAAGGATTGGGCCAAGGCGCAACGGAAATTCTTGTATAACGACGAGGCGGTCGAGGCAGATCCCGTGTTGGGAAATATGCGTAAGAACCTGCTCTCAGAGAATCATCTGAGCCAGGTTGATGGGTTCGACACAGACTTGATTCGTCTGGCAGAGCAAAATCCCTCCAACAAGGCCGCTCTCCATTATGTAGGCGTGTTCTATCTGCTGGCGAAAGACGTGACGCATTTTAAGAAGTTGGTAGAAACCTATTACGGGACCGATTTGCTCCCTTCTTTGCCGCTCGCTTTTCAAGAGGCCGTCATTATCCTGTCGGAAAAAGATCCGGATTACTGGAAGCGTTTCGGGGTCTCGGAGTCTATCGCGGGCAGGTTCGCCGATTATAAGAGGCAGGTGCTTGCGGGACGGAATAACAGTAGCGCGTTGCCCGGTTTGATGTATCGTTCTTATGGCGATACCTATTGGTATTATTATATGTTTAAATAGGAGATGAGGAAAATGTATATGAGATGTATATTCCTGTGGATGCTTCTGGGCTTGGTAGCTTGTTCCGGTCCGGTCGGGATACGGAAGGTTCTGGAAGTGGAGCCGGAGATCTATCCGGATTATGCAGGCGTGACGATTCCCCCGAATATCGCTCCCTTGAATTTTAAATTGAAAAACGCTTGTGCCGAGGCCCGTGCCATTTTCGAATGCGGTTCGGAAAAATTGAAAATAGAGGCCGGGAGAGGCGCGAGCTTCGCGATCCCGGTTTCCGGCTGGAAAAAATTGCTGGCTACCGCTTCCGGGAAGAGTATAAATGTAACCGTACAGGCTTTGGTGAATGATGAGTGGGTTGCGTATGCCCCGTTCGCTATCCATGTAGCGAGGGAGCCTGTCGATGGTTGGCTGGCTTATCGCTTGATCGAGCCGGGCTATGAGTTGTGGAATCGTATGGGCATCTATCAACGTAACTTGGAGGATTATACGGAGAAGGCGATCATAGAAAATAAGATGAGCGGCAATAATTGCGTGAACTGCCATTCTTTCTGCATGCAAGATCCGGAAAAAATGCTCTTCCATATGCGCAAGACCTATTCTTGTACGTTGTTGATTGATGGCGATAAGGTAGAAAAGCTGAATACGAAGACCGGCCAAACCCTTTCCCCGTTAGTCTATCCTTCTTGGCATCCTTCCGGAAAATACGTCGCTTTCTCCGTAAATACGACCAAGCAAGCTTTTCACATGAACGATAGGAACCGGGTAGAGGTATTCGACTCTGCCTCGGATGTGGTTGTCTATGATACGGAAAGGCATGAGATCGTGACCTCTCCGCTATTGTTTTCGAAAGGAGCGTTCGAGACTTTCCCCACGTTTTCCCCGGATGGGAACACGCTCTATTTCTGCTCGGCGGAAGCCCGTCCGATGCCCGAGGAATACGATCGGGTGAGATACGATCTATGCTCTATCCCGTTTGATCCTTCTACACGTCGTTTCGGGACGGTAGTCGATACCTTATATAAAGCGTCGGATATCCGTAGAAGCGTTTCTTTTCCCCGGGTTTCCCCGGACGGAAAGTTCCTGCTATACACCTTGTCCGGTTATGGGAATTTCTCTATTTGGCATAAGGATGCCGATTTGCACATGATAGACTTGTCTACTCGGCAAAGCTATCCGTTGGAGGCCGCGAATAGCGATGATGTGGAAAGTTATCATTCATGGAGCAGTAATAGTCGTTGGATCGTGTTTAGCAGCCGCCGGATGGACGGTCTGTACACAAGGCCGTTTATCGCTTATATCGATGAGGAAGGGCAGGCTCGCAAACCATTTCTGTTGCCCCAGAAGGATACGGATTTTTATTTTCGCTTTATGAAATCCTATAATATTCCCGAGTTCATCACGGGAGAGGTAAAAAGGCAAGGGCGTGCGTTGGCCGTGAAAGCGAAGGAGGATAAAGGAATCGACGTGAGGTTCAAATAAACAACCGGGCGCAACCGATCAAGTCGGTTGCACCCGGTAAAAAGATCAATATAAGTCTTATGTATTTCTATTTTGCGGCGATATTATCCAGGAACAGATCTATCATTCGTTTGGCTGCCACGAAAGAGCTGATCTCGTTGTTCAAGACTTGCTTCTCGGTTTGTTCCAGCATACCTTCTACCGCCGGGTTATGGTAGAACTTATCTCTCAGCGTATCATTGATGCTTTCGTACATCCAGTATTTGGCTTGCTCGTTACGTTTATAGTTGAAATAACCGTTCTTCTTGGTAAACTCCATGTACTCTCCGACCATATCCCATATTTCCTTGATACCAAGGTTGTAATAACCGGAATAAGTCAATACTTTTGGGAACCAGCCCGATTCCGAGGGTGGGAAGAGGTGCAAGGCGTTCCGGAACTGAGCGGCGGCAAGATTCGCCTTATCGATATTATCGCCATCCGCTTTGTTGATAATAATACCATCTGCCATTTCCATGATACCGCGTTTGATGCCCTGCAATTCATCGCCTGTGCCGGCTAGTTGGATCAAAAGGAAGAAGTCTACCATAGAATGTACGGCAGTCTCGCTTTGCCCTACACCCACGGTCTCTACGAATACCGTATCGAAACCGGCGGCCTCGCATAATACGATTGTCTCGCGGGTCTTACGGGCTACTCCCCCCAAGGAACCTGCGGATGGCGAAGGCCGGATAAAAGCGTTCTTCTCTCTCGACAAAGTCTCCATACGGGTCTTGTCTCCTAAGATACTACCTTTCGAGCGCTCGCTACTCGGGTCGATCGCGAGTACGGCAAGTTTACGCCCTTGGTTGATCAGGTGCATGCCGAAAGAGTCGATAGAGGTACTCTTTCCCGCTCCGGGGACACCCGTAATACCGATGCGGACCGATTTCCCGGCAAAAGGCAAGCATTTCTCGATAATCTCCTGCGCTATTTGCTGATGCTCATGCTTTGAGCTTTCCACCAAGGTAACCGCTTGACTGAGTATCGTGATGTTCCCTTTTAAGATACCATCCACGAACTCGGAAGGGGTATATACCTTACGTTGGACACGTTTTTTTATATAAGGGTTTACGGTCGGGACATCCGAAATGCCCTTGTTCACTTTCAGTCCCTTGTACTGATCATCGTTTTCTGGATGTTCCATATCAATCTGTTATTTGTATGCCGTCACCTTGATCAAGCGGATAGGCCCGTTCGGATCGTTGCATACGACATTAATAAGTGTTTCAAGTTTTGTCTTTATCTCTTTCGGTCGCAAGGTTACTTTGAAAGTAGCGGTCGCTCCCGGTTTAAGTTCTTTCTTTCCTCCGGATAAGTCTATGCGCTCATCGTCGCAGGTGACACTATAGATCAAGAGCGGAGTCTTTCCCGCGTTGGTAATCTCGAACGTACCCGATACTTTGCCCCCGATCAAAGGTACGATACTTTTCTTGTCCGGCAACTTACCGAACTCCAACAAAGTACCGGATAATTCCGCTACCGGGGCTTGTGCCTTACCCGCCGCGGATAATTTGCTGAAGTTATCGATTACGTTGGCAGATATCTGTATCTTACCGGATTCCTCCTTTTCTCCGGCGTTCTGTACCGTGACCGGCAAAAGTGCGGAAGCTCGTCCTTTCCGTTTTACGGCCTTGGCATCCATAAGTATCGTGACGGCGCCCACCTCGTCCGGCTGAAGGGTAGCCGGGTTGACCTGTACGTTGAGATAGTGGGGTACTTTACCCAGATGAACCGTAATCGGAGTCTCTCCCTCATTCTTGATACTGATCTTCTCGCCGAGCGTCTCCTCCGGACGGATACTGCTGAATAAGACGGTCTTCGTATGCAATTTCAAGTCTCCTATGGAGTATGGATACGTAAAGACCGGCTGCGAGGGTTTCGGGGTGACGTTTCCTTTTATGGCCAGGCTGTAGCTTCCTTTCTTTCCGTTGCTGAATATCGATATGGTTTTGTAAAACGGGCCGGGGCGTCCTTTCGGATTATACGTTATCTTGACCTCGCCGGTCTTGCCGGGAGCGATCGGGGCCTTGGTCCATTCCGGGCGTGTACAGCCGCAAGAGGCGGTGACACGGGTGATAACCAAGGGAGCGTCTCCGGTATTCTTTATCGTGAAGGTATGACTGGCAAATCCATCTGCCTCGGCTATGGTCCCGAAATTATAAGTCAGCTCGTCCGACACGATTTGGGCGCCTTGCTGTGCCCAAGCCGTTGTTATAGATATAAGAGCTATAAGAGCGAGGATTAACCTTTTTATATTCAGCATTCCGATGTTCGTTTTTCGCGTGTTTCTTATTCAACCTCTCCCCGGATGTTCATGATGAAGCTTCCGGTCTTTCCGTTACTGTATACGGAGATGGTTTTCGTGAAAGGGCCCGGACGTCCTGCCGGATCGAAAGTGACCTTGATCTGTGCCTTCTTTCCCGGTGCGATCGGTTCTTTCGGCCATTCCGGAGTCGTGCATCCGCAAGATGCGATTACACGTGTAATTACCAAGGGCATATCACCCGTATTGGATACTTCAAACGTATGGGATACTTTTCCGTCGGCTTCTTTGATGGTACCGAAATCAAAGCTAGTTGTCTCCGCGGAAATAACCGCTTTCTTTTGAGCCGAAGCCATTCCTGTCGCTAACAGGATCGCCATGAAAATAAAAACTATTTGTTTCATCTTTATCGTTTAGTTTTAATTCGAATCACAAAGATAATTAATTCAATTGAAAATAGTGAATCGAGGATTGAAAATTAGAGGAAGATAACGCTTCTACGATGCCTATTCTTACCTCCTTACGATGCCCGTTCTAACTTCCTTATACTGGGCATTGTAAGGGGCTTAGGACGGGCATTGTAAAGAATGGCTCGTTTAGGGTACGATCTGTAAGCTTTCTCCTGCGGTGTGCGACACGAATTCAGGTGCGTACATACATTGAATCGTACTGATACCTCCGGCGTATTCGCCGCCGCGGGATACGTAGACCGGATATTCCAAGACGAACGTACCTTCCGGCAGGCGGTTGATGAAGAAATTCTCGGATACGTCTTTCGGGGATCTGTAATACCAGATACCGTCTCTTGATTCCGTGCCGGAAAGCTGGTTAGCCGGTTCGAAGCAACCCGCACGTAAGTCTTTCAGGAATATATAATTCATTTCGCGGTCGGTGCGGATCGTCAGTCGTACGATTACCTTGTCTCCGATATGGAGTGGCTGTTCCGGTGTCACGGGACGGATTTGGCGGTTAGTGCCGTTATTGATCTCAACGAATAACTTCTTCTCGACGTTCAACACGCCTTTTTCTCCTTTCACCTTGTCGATATCCTGGAAATATTGTTCGTAGACGGCTCCCCATGCCGGAGTGTCTCCTTCTTTGCGGATCGAGAGCACGTTATTGGCTGAACGGTTCGTCTTCTCGTTCGGGAGTATCGTCTTGAGGTAACCGGTTGCTATGTCTCCGTCTGCGGTACTATAGGTTTTACCGTCCCATTTTACGATACAGGTATTTTGCGTGTCCAGCCAGTCGCTACCTGTGAGCAGCAAGGCATAAATCGCGTTTACCGTGGCGGGTACGGATTCCCAGTTCTGTGTACGTTTCTGGTTTAGCAGCCATTGTTTCATCAGGTTGGTGTTCTGGGTGTCTGGCGCTATCTCGTTGAAGACGGACATTAATAGGCAGTGCGTGTCTATCGGAGAGGTGAAATAATCGTTACCCCTGCGGTTGTTTGCCCAATACATGCCTTTCTCCTCAGAGATCGTAGCGGTCTTCTTTAGCCAGGTCAAGATGGCGGTAGCCACTTCTTTCTTTCCGTTTCGGTGCATCAGCAAGGCGATTTCACCCTTGTTGAGTAAGGAATATTGTTTCCAGTGCTTCTCCGCTTGGCTCGTATAGAAGCGGATCGCTTCCCGGGCATCTCCCAGTTCCGGGATATCCCGGTAGAAGCTGCGGACGAACAGGAACCTCACTTGTTCTGGCGAGGGTGTTGCGTTTTGCCACTTCTTATCGTATTTCCGCAAGTTCTCATAATCTTCCTGGATGCTCTTATCCAAGAACTTGAGCGCTTTCATTTGCATCTCTTTCTCCGCTTGTCCGTATTGCGTCGCGCTTAACCGCACGAGTTGCGACATACCTTGCAGGATCGAAAGCGTGATCGAGCGGCTTGCGGGGAAACCTTTAAACCAGCTCCATCCACCCTCTTCGTTCTGTTGCTGGATAAGTTGTCGCAGGGCCGCTTCTCGTAACCCGTCTGCCCGGTTGATATCGAATAATAAAGACAAACGCTGCTTTTGCTCCGTCTCGTTATCGGCGGCCAATACCCAAGGTGTCTCTTCCAATAGGATATTCTTGAGCTCTTGGTTCTTTTCCAAGTTTGAGTATAGGGTAGAGGCGTCTCCTCCTTGGGCGGTCCATTGGGCGATCACTTTCTGTATACGGGGATGGGCTTGGGCGATATAGGAGGCCAACGTATTGCTGTAGTAAGCGGCGAACCAAGACAAGATATTGTCATTGTCCGGTTGTGTGATCGTAGGTAATGCCTGTACCGCATACCAAATCGGGTTCCCTGTGATCTCTAACGTAAGACGGAACGGAGATTTTCCTTCTTGATTCCCGGAGATACGGATTTGTTTCTCTCCTTCCTTGAGCAAGAAGAACGGGGTACTTTCCGTGATAAGCAATTGATCGGAGAGGACAGGCACTATCTGCTGTTCCCCGTCACTACCCTTTTCCGAGTCGGCCAGGATACGTACCCCCAGCAGGCTGATCTGTTTGGGTACAGGGATCTGCCAGCTTACGGTGGCGATGCTATCCGGCCGTAACTCGAACGGGCGTTGTGATTTGCTCAGGCAAATAACCGGTTGGTCGGTCGCGGGATCGAATAGCTCGATACTTACGCGACCGGATATCGTTTCCTTGGAGTTATTGATTACTTGCGTGCTGACGCTGACCTCATCCCCTTGACGGACGAAGCGGGGCAGATTCGGTAAAACCATCAGCGGCTTGCTGGTGACGACCTCTTTCGTAAGTAGGCCGTACTTCAGGTCCTTGGTGTTGGCCAGCATCTGTAGTTTCCATGTCGTATTACTTTCCGGCATGGTGAAATTCACGAATACGTCACCTTCCTCGTTGGTTTGCAAAGTGGGGTAGAAGAAGGCGGTCTCCGCGAAGTTCTGCCGGAGTTGCTCCGGGTTCAACGGTTGGCCGCTCTCTTGGACGACGGGATCGGAGAAGTTGGGTGAGGTCTCGGCAGACTCTACTGTCTTTTCCTCCAAAACGTCTTCCGCTGTCATATTGTCTGCGGTTACCCCCACCGACAGGCTCGCTTGTGGGACCATTGCCGATTTCATCATGATGCCTCCTGTGGCGAGAGCACGGTTGCTGGCACCGTATCCCCGTATGTAAACCTCGTTGAACAGGCCGAACCAATTCAGTTGGTCGTATTTGTATTGAGGGATTTTTATATATTTAGCCTCTGTCTGATCGTATTGGTAACTACGCTGGAATCCGGTTCCGGCCGAGAAGCGAGGAGCTTGCAAGCTGATGGATCGCCGCGGCGAGAAATACCAACTGAAAGGTATGATCTTATCTAGCGAAGCATCGTACATGCCGGCCAGTACCTCGGCAGACACGATCGTGGAATCTGCGTCGGTGATACGGAATTTCCAACTCTCTTTGCTTCCCGGAAGCAAGCGATCCCGGAAGGTGACCGGCTTGATGGTCAACTGCCGGTCGGGTAAGCGAAGCTCTACGGGCACTTGGGTGATATATAGCGCACCTTCTTTTACGAACGTGAAAGACACGATGATACCGTCTCCGTATTCTTGCTTGAACGGGATCTCGAATCTGCGATTCGCATCGCTTAGCTTGATCAACTCGTGATGGATGCGGTTATTTCCGGCGAACCATTCATAGAGTATATATGCGTCCTTATCGGAAGTGCCGAATACGATCTCCGCATCTTCTCCGGGTAAGCAAGTCGTCTTCTCTTTCAGCACCCATGTATGGGTAAATACGGGAGGACGCTTGTCGTTCTTACCGTATAGGATGAAATCGGACTGGTTCTTGCTTGGTCGTCCTTGGCTGTCCTTGGCTTCTATCGAGATACGGTAGCGTCCGGAGGGCAGTTGGCTGAAAATGACCGGGCTGATCTCCTTGCCGCTGGTAAAGTCGCCGGCGGCAACTTGCTTGCCTTCCCGATAGCTCTTCGTATTATTCGTGCCGGGTTGAGTGGCGATCAATTCTACGATCTTGAAAGTACCGGCAACGGAAACCGTCTCCCCGTTGATCGTCCGGGCTTCGACTACGGCTTTTACCGAGTCTTTCTCGATTTGCCTCGGTAGGTTGGCTAACAAGACGATACTGGATTCTCCGACCGAGAAAGTATACTCTGCCTCTTGGGTCTCACCTTTACTGTCGGTTATGGTAGCCGATACCTCGTAGGTTTGGAATGCGGAAGGATATATGCCATTGTCATCCTCTTTTTGAGGCCGGAAAGATATGCTGAATGTCCCGTCGCCGGAAAGTGTCGTACTTCCTTCTGCCACTTGTACCGAAGAGGCCGGACTGAAGTATCTCCACAACATGAAGGGCCTACGGGTGATACGCCAACTGACGTCTCCGGCAGGTAAAGACACACCGGAGAATGTAGCCGCCTTGCCTTGTATCGTAACGGAATCTCCAAAGGCTATCTCTTCCTTAACCGGAAGGAAATGCGCTTGGAATGTCGGGCGTTTATATTCCTCTACATTGATGTATACGCTCGTCTGGCCGGTACTTAGCCGGAATACGCCGCTCAATGTCTGTTTAGGGATGCTGAACTCTCCGTTGAAAGAACCGAAATCGTTGGTCGTATATTTCTTATTGGCCAGTTCCTTCCCGTTGGCATCGTATAGAGTTACCGTGAATTCTTGTCCGGCCGCGGCGTGTGGGTCGTCCGTGTCTTTTACATAGGCGAGGCCTTTAAAGAAAATGGTTTGTCCCGGACGGTAAAGCCCGCGATCCGTAAAGACAGATACTTCCACCGGATTCTTCTCCGGCCTGTGTCCGGAACCCATCGGATAGATATGGGTCAGCATCGCGCTGGTATCTCCCAGTTTGCTGGCTTGGAACGCTATTATCTGGTTGTTCACCGGAAGTGTCGCCAATCCTTCCCGGTCAGTCTTGGCTGTTCCTAGCTCTTGCAAGTTACGGCGCTGCCCGCCATAATAGGTGACGGTTGCGCCATCTACCGGCTTTCCGCTAAGATAATCGGTAACCATGATTTCCCGTTTATCACCGGGAAGATTACGATAGAGAGCTGCCAAGCGGGTTACGCTTACCGTGTTGACTGTCTTGAGCTTTTGTCCCGGTACGGTTACGACGCATTCATACAGCCCCGGTTGATCCATCGGAATATACAAGGTCGTATCCTGCTGCGAGTAGGAGTTGGGTAATCGCAGCGAGAAAGTCGCCTTTTTCGCGAGTTGCCCCAATGTATCGTTATCCGATTTCCTGGTGGAAGAATGAGCCGCCTGTAATGGGGTCTTCGGGCTTCGGTAGATTTGTACGGTGACTTTCTGCACGTTCTTGTATTCTAGTTTGATTCCCAATTGTTTTTCCGGGTAAACCGTGTTATCCGTGGAGACAGATAAGGTAGGTTGTTCCAATTGCGCCAAGCGATTCTTTAAGATCGCGGTGCGGGGATAACCGGAATACCGTTTGATACCCTCCTCGCATAGTTTTACTTCTTCTGCCTTGATGGAATCCCATTGGGTCGAGACGTAGCGGGACATGCTGCCGCTGACTAAGTCTAGTTTAGCGATTAAGATCTCGGCCGCATAATCTTGAGGAGCCAGGTTCCTGTAAAGCTCGTCTAATGCGTTCATATAAGCGTTGTACGCCTCTTTGTCTCTTTTATCTCCGTAAAGAAACCGCAGGTAATCCAATTCCGTAAGGAGAGCCGGCTTCATATCCGTCTCCTTGTTCTGGAAGGCGATCAAGTCTTTATATATCTGTGCGGACGGTTGGATTTCTAGCGCCCGGAAAGCCAGGAACTCGTAAAGGGTAGGACGCAGTTTCTGCGAGTCCTTCCCGGTTTCCAGTATCTCTTTGAACCGGCTTACCGGCGTACTTTGCAATAAGGCCGCAGGCCGCAACGATAAGTCTACTTCTTGCTTGATCTTATCGGCGAACAAGTTGGAAGTCCATTCCCGGATATCGTCGGGGGTATAACCGCTTAGCTGGGTCCTTTGGTTGATAGCCCATCGGTTTCGTTGGTAGTAGGTCTGGTACATCTCTGCCAGCATGGAATGCAACACCGCCGTGGAAGCCGAGTCGGGGCAGCTATTTGCGTAATCTTCCGTTTCCTCAATCAGTTCTGGGAACTGGTCATTGTTTACCTCCATTTGTTCTTTCATCTTGAGGATAAGATTCTTGATTGCCATCGGGGTGTCCTTCTCGTTTATTGTTTGTGTGATAACGGGACTTTCTTGTCGAGGCTGGGCGGCCCGGCTATACATGATAACCGCCGAGATGCCGCAAAGTATCAGGGCAGATAAAATAATTGCTCTTATCTTCATATCTTTTGGGTTTTATAAGTTTAACAATAAACCTTTCCTATATAGATACAAAGAAAGAGCAAAAAGTTGTAAAACGTACGTTAATGTTTACTTTTTACGTACATAAGTGATGTAGGTGTAGGGATAAGGGTTCTTCTCGTCGGCGGGATGTTCCTCACGCTCAGTCTCTTCCCAGAGGTCCCAGTTTACGACCGGGAAAAACGAGGTCGCGTCGGGAAACTCTTGATGGATGCGGGTGATATACATTTTATCGGCTATTCTCAAAGCCTGTCTGTATACCAACGCTCCTCCGATAATGAATATCTCGTCCTCTTTCTCGCATAAATCCAGGGCGGCGCCCATAGACTCGCAAGCGAAACAATTCACGAAACCGGCTTCGGGCATAGTCGTTAATACGACGTTCTTCCGATTAGGCAGTGGCGCTACAGGGAGAGACTCGAATGTCTTACGTCCCATGATAACCGCATGTCCCGTGGTTAGTTCCTTGAAACGCTTCATGTCTGAAGGCATGTGACATAATAATTGCTGGTTCTTTCCGATCGCGTTTTTATCTGCGATTGCTGCGATGATAGAAATTGTACTCATAAACTTATTGAATTTAGATATATAACACATGAATTAACTGCCAGCTATCAATTGCCGGCTATTTAAACCGCTACCTCACCCTTGATGTGGGGATGTGGGTCGTATCCGGTCAAATTGAAATCTTCGAACTTGAAATCGAAGATGCTCTTTACATCAGGATTGATCTCCATCCGTGGCAACGCACGTGGCTTGCGGGTCAGTTGTAGCTTGACTTGCTCCAAGTGGTTGTTGTAGATGTGGGCATCTCCCAGCGTATGTACGAAGTCTCCGGCTTTAAGACCGGTAACTTGCGCCATCATTTGTAGCAACAAGGCATAAGAGGCGATGTTGAACGGGACACCAAGGAAGATATCCGCGCTACGTTGGTACAATTGAAGGCTTAGGCGCCCGTTCGCCACGTAAAACTGGAAGAAGGTGTGGCAAGGGGGTAGGTTCATGTTGCCTAAATCTGCCACGTTCCATGCGCTGACGATGATCCGTCGTGAATCCGGGTTGCGCTTGATCGTTTCTACAGCTTCGGTGATCTGGTCGATGGATCCACCTTTATAATCCGGCCATGAGCGCCATTGGTAGCCATATATATGTCCAAGATCTCCGTCCGCATCGGCCCATTCGTTCCAGATACGTACACCGTGATCTTGTAGATATTTTACGTTGGTATCTCCATTCAGGAACCATAATAATTCGTAGATGATAGATTTCAGATGCAATTTCTTGGTTGTTAACAGCGGAAAACCCTCTTCCAGATTGAATCGCATCTGATGGCCGAATATACTGATCGTTCCCGTACCTGTCCGGTCCTCTTTTCTTATCCCCTCGGTAAGTACTCTGTCGAGCAAATCTAGATATTGTTTCATTACTCACTTTTTACTATAGTGTGCAAATGTACGAAAGAGGATTGTATTTTACTAGAACTATAGCGTCAAAATATGAAATCGCAGGAATCTTCTACCGGCTTCTCCGGGTATCATAAGCGGTTTTATATGTTGGACAATCATGTGACAGATAGTAGAAGATCAATGTCTCCATACGAATGCCGTAATCAATTGGGAGGAAATCAGTAAGGATTCCCTAGAAAATGAGCAAGGATATTGGATCGCATGTGGATAGAATGCGTATCTTTGCCTGAAGAATAGCAATTATTAATTTTAAAGGAAAAAGATGAAAAAACTTTGTTTTGCAGTCATGGCAATGTGTATGTTGTTGTCATGCGGAGGTAAGAGTGAGAAGGGGGCTGCTACGGAAGAGGCCACGCTATCGGGTTTGATGAAGTCGGACTTCGTGTCTGAGGTGG
Organism: uncultured Parabacteroides sp.; assembly: GCF_947855115.1. Lineage (GTDB taxonomy): Bacteria > Bacteroidota > Bacteroidia > Bacteroidales > Tannerellaceae > Parabacteroides. The sequence continues at coordinate 111,216 of NZ_CANTZW010000003.1, read as the reverse complement.
ATGGCAAACCGACCGCTTTGTATGTGCTGAAGAATAAGAAAGGGGCTGAGGCTTGCGTGACGAATTGGGGTGGACGCTTGGTATCCGTGATGGTTCCCGATAAGAACGGCAAGATGACGGACGTGGTGCTCGGATATGATAATATCGCCCAGTACGTAGCTTTTCCAGACAACAATTATGGCGGTTTGATCGGTCGTTACGGCAATCGTATTGCGAATGGTAAGTTTACGTTGGACGGAACGGAGTATCAACTTCCGCAGAATAATAACGGACATTGCTTGCATGGTGGCCCGAAAGGATATCATGCGGTAGTTTGGGACGCTAAGCAGATTGATGACCAGACCTTGGAACTGACTTATCTGTCGAAAGACGGTGAGGCTGGTTTCCCCGGTAATTTGAATATCAAGGTGATCTATAAATTGACGGATGATAACGCTGTCGATATTAAATATGAGGCGACAACGGATAAGCCTACTGTCGTGAACCTGACTAACCATAGTTATTTCAACCTTTCCGGTGTTCCCGGTTCGCAAATCATGGATCATACGATCATGATCGATGCGGATACATATGTCCCGGTCGATTCTACCTTGATCCCGACTAGCGTACTTGAGCCAGTCGAGGGAGGCCCGATGGATTTGCGCCAGCCGGTAGTCGTAGGCGCTCATATCGATGATCCGTTCACACAATTGGTTTATGGTGGCGGTTACGATCATAATTGGGTATTGAACACCGCGGGCGATATCAATAAAGTAGCGGCTAAAGTCGTATCTCCGACAAGCGGTATCGTGATGGAGGTTTACACCAACGAGCCGGGTATTCAATTCTATGCCGGCAACTCCATGGCAAAAGCGGGTGATAAAGGTAAGTTGGGTGTTGTTTACCCGCACCGCGGCGCTCTATGTCTGGAGACTCAACATTACCCGGATAGCCCGAATCAACCATCTTTCCCGAGTGTCGTTCTACGTCCGGGCGAGAAATATGCGAGCGAGTGTATTTATAAGTTCTCGGTAGAGTAAATAGGGAAGGGAATCTCAGGGATTCAGAGACATTTAAGTAATAGCATGGCACATATACATTTTATAAATCAATGTATATGTGCCTTTCTTATTATAAGGAATACCTCACGAACGCCATTAGGCAAAACCAGCTTTTAAGATCTCCGGAGATTGTCTCTTTAATGGCTGAGCCGGGGAATGTAATCGCATTATTTAAATGAAAATACCACTGGCGTGAATGAAAATACTTCAGCGTGAGATTCAACTCCGTACCGTAGTATCTCGATTTCATGACCGATAATCCCGGGTTGCCTCCTAGATTGTTTGTCTGCGGAGCCATGAACGACCATAGCTGGGTGACTGTTTGTAACTTCGGAGCCGGAGAGTATACCAATTGTAACAGGTGCGACATCTCATTGGAGTTTTGCACGATCTTATACATATTGGAACCTTGTACCCATTGCTCGCCCGTACCTCCCGTGTATAGGGCATCCCAACGCTCATACGCTTTAGTCTCTGGATTATCTCCCGAGAAATAGGCGAATCGATAACTCAACGCTGGTTTACCCCGGGTCTTGGCGAAATTCCAGCCTAGTTGCGTATACCATGCGTAGGCTCTCATCTTATAATGGCTGTTGGTTTGATATCCACCTTCGGCTTTATAGAATAATCCTGGCTGACCGGGGGCTTGATTCCCATAAAGACGCAGGTTATAAACCCACAAACCTTTCCGGCTAAGAACCTCTCCGTCGGGTTGGTAATACTTAACCTCAGAGCGTGGAGAGTGAAGCAAGCTGGCACCGATCTGTATGCGGTCGTTGTTATTGATCTCAAGATTAGCGCCATTCAAGATCGTGCCGCTATAGAATATCGGTAATTCGTTCGGACGGAGCTGGAAAGCTTGGAAAGTCAGACGATCCCAACGGAAAGTGGCGAGAAAAAGCCTTTTGGCCGCCCAGCGAGGATTGATTTGTAAGGCCGCCCGCTCTTGCCCGTTCATCGATGTGTTAATGATAAGCCAACCGTTCCCTAAGACAAATTGTTTCCTTCCGTAAAGCACGCTGTAGGAATACTCATGATTGTCACTTAACCGCTTTCCTCCGATAATTCCGGCGAAAGCATCCTCTATCTCCCCATGAAATCTGGACTGATCGGTAAACAGCTCCCTTCCTGCGCTGAAAGATAGGATATAACTGGCTCCTCCGTATAAATGGAGGTTTAGTCTTGGGACAATTCTCGTGATGCCGTAGATGCCTCCCATAGTAAACCCCTCGATCCAAGCGAGGTACCCTTTTCCAGACGGATTATTGGCAAGTGGATTCCCCACGAGTAGAGGCTCCGGTTGGGCGAACCAAGCGTTGTTATTGCTGTAGGCCATCTCGGAGGCCGCTATCTTGAAGGTCAATAAGGAATGCTTACCGGAATAGATGACTGGAAAAGCTTGGGGAGTCTTGAATAAATTAGCATGCCGGGATGTCACGATGTCTTTTTCTGCTATCCGGACTGTTACTCGCAGAGAGAAACCTCCGTCTCCTTGTGGAACGACATTGAATGTGGCGTTTTCTACAAAGGGGAGGTTCCGGACTTGAGACAAATAGTAAGTTACCTGAAACTCATTGAAGTGAGTATACGGATATACAAGGAAAGTCTGTTCTACCTGTTGCCTCGACAGCGTAGCTTCTGCGGAATCCGGGGGCAGGTTATCATATACGAACTCTACGGATTGTATGCGCTCTCCCTCATAAATAGACAGGGCATTATTACTTTGGGCCATCGTTTCGATGTGCCAAAGGAGCGAGGCCAACAGGATGAAAAGAGACTTTCTCATATTTCTCGGTGTTTTGTGGATACGTACGATCAGGATTTAAAAATCAGTCCATCCTCCATCGGTGGCGATGATAGAACCCGTGATAGCCGATGCTTCGTCAGAGATCAGATATAGCATGGTGGATGCCTGTTCCCAAGGGAACGAGCCTCGATGCTCCGAATCGCAATACTTTAATAAACTCATCGTTTTGATCTTTCCCATGCCAAAGCCTATACCCGCTTTTTGTTGCGCAGCGACAAATTCCTCGGCCCGTTCCACCATGGGAGTTCTCGTCTCGGCCATATTTACCGAGTTGATACGGATCCCATAAGGAGCGTAATCGATGGCGGCGTTGCGTACCAATCCGTTCACGGCATGTTTACTGGCTACATAGGCGGGATTACCGGACAAGCCGGTCATGCCTGCGATAGAGCCGACAACCACGATTGCCCCTCCGTTTCGCTGTTCTATCATTTGATTGAGTACGGCACGCATGGATTTAAACGTACCTGCTGCGTTGGTGGCGAATACGTTATCCCAATACTCGTCTGTCGCTTGGGTGATGACGTTTGGCATTAATTTACGTTGGCTCTCGTCATATTTAAAAGGTGTTCCGGAGAAGACCCCGTCCATGACACCTGCGTTCAAGCATGCGTAATCTAGCCTACCGTAAGCCTTGACAGTCTCTTCCACCGCTTTCCGGCAATCTTCATCTTTTTGGATGTTGCCGTATACGAACAACGCTTTTAGCCCGATCGTATTCAAGGAATCCGCAACGTGTCGGCCCTCTTTGTCGAGCCAATCCATGATGACAACATTCGCCCCTTCTTTAGCAGCTCGTACAGCGGTCCATTTCCCGATACCTCTGGCCCCTCCGGTTATCAATATGGTCTTTCCCTCGAACCTGCCGGGTATGAAATAATCCGCGGACAGCCGGTTTACGTTATGCTTTAGGGAATTTTGTTCCGTCTCTCCAACCTGTTGTGCCGAGAGAGCCGTACCGCTTAATGCCATGATAAATAGTAAAAATAATTTCTTCATCATACTTTTGTTTTTATGGTTATTATCTCAGCGAACATTTTCCGGAGGTAAAAGGTTGAGGAAAATATTTATTCATATCCCTTCCAATAGATTTTAAAAGAGACAAATAAATCCTTATGAAGTATGGGAAAAAGCATTATATTTGTGTCGATAAACCAAGCTCTTTGGGAAAGACTCAAGGGGTTATGGATCAAAGTGTGATTACGATAAGCGTTTAAGATATTATCTTTGGAACTGAAAATCGCCAAGTTTCAAGTCGGACAGAGGTAATAGGCAACTAAACGCTCACGCTTGTTATATATACTGCTTAATAGTATACGTAATAAGGCGTGGGCTGTTGTTTATTATTTGTCCGATGGGTGTTTGGCGATACCTCAGTTTCGAATAGTAGATTAACAGTTCCCACGCTTTTTTTGTGGCATAAAGAAATACCGAACAAGGCGAACGGTCCGGTTTGAGGGAAATGTATATGGATTTGATTAAAGAACGACGCTTGGCTGTCTGCCGTATATTGTTGGATGTTGTGGAAGGAGCGTGTGAAGTTCGTGACCCTGATCTGATCGTCCAAGCTCGCCATTATCCGGCGCTTCAAAGGGAGATGTGCCTGACAGAGCGGGATTGGGAGGAGGCAGAAGGCCTAAGTGTGCTTGCCTGCTTGGTATTATCAAGGCAGTTGCACCATAAGGTCAAGATGATGATCGGATTGATCGCTTACGATTTGTATTCAAGAGAGCTTTCAATCTCTTATCAGCGGCGCTTAGCCTTCGATGTGCTGATGAACGCGATTGATTGGCCCGTTTCCTTTAAAGACATTACACTCTTCGCTCCTTCACGGGAAGGCGAGGAAGAGTGAGAATAGCGGTCTTGTTATGATCGGGATATAGATTCTTATTCTTATTCTTATATCCGGAATATCCTGTACTCGCAATTACTGAAAACAGGAACTTTCTTCACCTGATCTTTATCTAGGTTTTCCAGACAGGCTACTATCCGTCGGTTGATCATACCATGCCCCACGGCTAATACGGTTTGTCCGTCGAAATTTGCTTTTAAGTAATCCAAAAACTTTCCGGTGCGCATATACAGCATCTCGTCCGTTTCCGCATCGAGTGGAGGATGTAAGCGAGTGGCGGGAATGGGTTGCCCGGTCCAACTTCCCCAATCGATTTCCCGTAGCAAAGGGGTCGTTATATGGGGGATATTCCGGTTGCCGAACCCGATTTCCACTGTCTTCCGGGCACGATCCAGGTCGCTGCTGATCAAGGTATCAAAATGAACACCGGCTAATTGTTCTCCTAGTTCGGCGGCTTGTCGTTTGCCTTCCTCTGTAAGCGTACCCTGCATCTGCCCCTGAAAGATATGGGCAAGATTTTGCTCCGTCTGTCCGTGGCGGGTTAAATATAAGGTAATCATCGCGATTCTTAGAATAAGTTGTAATTTGTACGTAATACCTTGAATTCCGTTCTCCGGTTGATCTGGTCGGCTATTTCTTGTTGTTCCGGTGGTAAGGCAAGGATGAATTCCTCGGTAAGCACATCCCCTTCTTTTAAGAAATCGAATTGTTTGGCCATCCTCTTGTTGATGGTCTTAGGAACACTTTCTCCGTATCCTTTCGCTTCCAGGCGATCTGCTTCAATACCTCCTGCGATCAAATAGTCTACGACCGATTGCGCACGACGTTGAGCCAGCCGCTCGTTATATTGGTCTGTACCTTTCCGGTCTGTGTGGGCACCAAGCTCGATCGTTACATTCGGGTTGTCGTTTAGCATCTTGATCATCTCATCCAGCGCTTTCTTGGATTCCGGACGTAGGGTAGCCTTATCGAAATCGTAGAAAATATTCTCAATGACAACCGGTTTACTGATCGGAGAGAGGAAGAAGTCTACGATATATGTCTCGTTTTTCTCCTCTGGCCCGGTATGTAGCTCGTAATTCTGGTTGAGGTAGCCTCGGGCACTGGCCATCATGACATAACGGATGTCTCGTTCCAGCTCTACACGGTAGGTTCCGTCTTTCTTGACGGGGACTTTCACGTTCAGCCCGTCTTTTCCGACAATACGTACGGTAGCGTCTTCGATCGGATATTCATCGACATCGTTTACGATTCCTTCTATGAAGATGGTGATCGTGGGCAACTCGAAAGAGTAGATATGGTCGTAACCCCTAGCGTCGTTACGATTGGAACAGAAGAAGCCCCGTTCCTCTTTTCCGGCGAAAGTGATGCCGAAATCGTCTCCCATAGAGTTGATAGGGGCACCTAGGTTCTCGACGTTCCACTTCCCCGTGCTGTCTTGCGTGGCCTTGAACAGATCGAGGCCACCCATTCCCGGATGTCCGTTGGAGGCGAAATAGAGAGTGACAGAATCCCGGGCATACGGGAACATCTCGTCTCCCGGGGTGTTGATTTCCTCGCCGAGATTCTCCATCGGGCCGAAATCGTTTCCCGCTACCCGGGCACGGAAAATATCTTTACCGCCGAAACCGCCTACGGCATCGGATACAAAATACAGGTATTTGCCATCCGGCGAGATGGATGGATGTCCAAGGGCGGTAACCGAGTCTTTCACGATCATCGCACGGGTCCCTTTCCCCCATTTGGCGCTACTTCGGGTAGATATGTAAATCTCGGCCGTCCGAGGGCCTTCCGGATCTTGGGCGCAGTAAGTATAGTACATCGTATTCCCATCGGGTGAGAAGGAGGGGGTTCCTTCGTCGTATTCCGTATTCACTTCATCTTCCAATTCTACAGGGGCTAGCCAAGCCCCTTTCTCGTCTTGCTTAACCAAGAAGAGGTTGTTGTTGTTTTGCCCGGTGATAGCGCTGACTTTTGCGTCCTTGTCTTTCGAGCGGGATGAGGCGAAGTATAGTTGGTCGTATTTATCCCCGGCTAGCATCGGACTGAATTCTCCTCGGCGGGAATTGAATTTGTCCATACGCCTTACCTCATAGCGGGTAGGGTTCTTTTTCCATCCGGGGGCAAGCTCGCATCCCTGTATGCCGTTGATGGCTAACAAGCTGCTGGGGTCGTTCTCCATGTAAATATCGTAGTTCTTGATCGCTTCGGCATAGCGTCCGGCCTTATGCTGCATCTGGGCCAGGCGCAGGTAGACGATACTGTCCGGATAATCGTAACGGATGGCGTTCATATAAGCGCTAGTCGCTTTCCCTGTATTGTTGATCAACCGGTTACATTCGGCCATACGGTAGGCGATGTAACCGCGTAAATCTCTTTTTTTCGGGGATGTTTTCGTGTAAACTTTGCGATAAATGGCTGCGGCCTCATAGTACTCCCCGATACGTTGTTTTTCCTCGGCATCGCTCAATTTCGCCGATTTGCAGGAATATAAGGAAGATACGATGAGCAAAAATAAAACATATATGGAAAAATGCGCTTTCATTCAGTCTGGAATATATTCATGCAAATATAACGAATTGTATGGGATCTTATTGTATGTCTGTTACAATAACAATGAGCTATCTCCATAACTCAAGAACCTGAAATCGTGATCTAAGGCATACTCATAGATAGATTTCCAGTTTCCTTTTACGAAAGCGGAGATCAGTAAAAGTAAGGTGCTTTTGGGCTGATGGAAGTTGGTGACGATTCCTTTCACGATCTTGAACTCATAGCCCGGAGCGATGATGATTTGCGTAGCTGTCACCAAGGTATCCGTATGGTGTTTATCCAGATAATCGAGGATATTTTGAAGGGATCGTTCCACTGTCAGCCGGTTGTTATTAGTGTCGTAGGGCATCCATTGTTTTACGACAAGATCCTCGGAAGTCGCTTCCGGATTGCTTTCGAGGATCACGCCCATGTAATAAAGACTTTCCAAGGTTCGTACGGAAGTTGTTCCTACGGCGATGATATTTCCAAGGTTGCTTTTAATGCGTTCGATGGAACTGCGACGGACGGAGATAAATTCCGTGTGCATCTCGTGCCCTTCGATCGTGTCGCTTTTTACGGGTTTGAAGGTTCCCGCTCCGACATGTAAGGTGACTTCTTCCCGTTGGATGCCTCGAGCGTCTATGTCGGCGAGTACCTCCGGCGTGAAATGAAGTCCGGCGGTCGGTGCGGCGACAGAGCCTTTTATCTTGGAATAGACTGTTTGATAAGTCTGGAGATCGCTCTTCTCTGTTTCCCTGTGCAAATAAGGAGGGATTGGCAAGACTCCGGCGGCATCCAAGATGTCGGCGAATGTATAGGCTTCGTTGTCCCAGGTGAATTCGATCAAGTGTGTGTCGCCGTGAGATTCTTTTTTGTTCGCTGTCAGCACGACCGGCTGATCCTCGATAAAGATCGTTTTGGATAAAGTTCCCTCTTTCCATTTCTTGAGGTTGCCAACCAAGCAGGTCCAACTACAACGGCGGGGCTCTTGGAAGATCAAGGCGTAATCATGCGGCTCGATAGGCTCTAGGCAGAAGATCTCGATACGTGCGCCGGTCTCTTTCTGGAAAAGCAGGCGGGCTTGTATGACCCGGGTGTTGTTGAATACCATCAAGGTGTTCTGGGGGAGATAATCCGTGATATGTTTAAAGATACTTTCGCTTATTTCTCCGTTACGGTAAAGTAAGAGCTTGGATTCATCTCTCCTAGGCAATGGGAATTTTGCGATTCGTTCGTCCGGTAACGAATAGTTATAATCATCAATACGTATTTCTTGCGTCTTCATTACTTCTTCTGTCCTGTTAAAAAATATCCGTTCGTACGGATTCCGGGTGCAAAAGTAGTAAATAGGTTTCGGATTCGCGGATTATTCCCTAATTTTGTGCGCATAATGTAATAAGGTATAGAATATGAGTATTCAAATAGGTGATAAAGTTCGCTTCCTGAATAGTGTGGGAGGTGGAGTCGTATGTGGATTCCAAGGAAAGGATCAAGTGTTGGTCGAGGATGAGGATGGATTCGAGGTTCCGGCCTTGATCAAGGAATGTGTCGTGATCGGCGGCAACGATATGCAGGTGTATAGTTCGAACCGCCCGAAAGTACAGGTTCCGGTAGAGACTCCTTCTCCGAGGAAACCTGAGCCGAAAGAGGAAAAGGTTGAGGAGACACCGGAAGGAGAGCGTTTGAACGTATATCTGGCTTATCTTCCGGTTGATCCGAAAGCGTTTCAGCAATGTGGTTATGAGACGTATTTCGTGAATGATAGCAATTATTATTTGTTCTTCAATTATATGAACCGGACGAATAATAGCTGGACGAGCCGTTATAACGGGATTATCGAGCCGAATACCAAAATCTTCTTGGAAGAGTTCGGTAAGCCGGAGTTGAATGACTTGGAGAGGATTTGCGTGCAACTGATCGCTTTCAAGAAAGATAAGCCTTATTCGTTGAAAAATGCCGTGTCTGTGGAGTTGCGTTTGGATACGGTTAAATTTTATAAGCTTCATTGTTTTATGGAGAATGATTTCTTCGAGGAAGATGCTTTGGTTTATCCGATTATCCGCAATGATCTGCCCGAGAAGGAATTGTTGGTATCGGCTGCGGAGTTGCAGGAAGCTATGTTACGAAAGGTTTGCGAGGAGCGTAGGGTTCCCCGGCAGATCGTGAAGAAGAAGCCGATGAATAGCGCTATCTTGGAGGTGGATTTGCATATAACCGAGTTGTTGGATAACACGAATGGATTGAGTAACGCGGATATGTTGACTTATCAATTGGATAAATTTCATGAGGTATTGGCGCAATATGCTTCCAAGAAAGGACAGAAGATTGTCTTTATCCACGGGAAAGGCGACGGCGTGCTTCGCAAAGCGATTGAGAAAGAATTGAAAACCCGCTATAAACAATATTATTACCAAGACGCTTCTTTCCGCGAATATGGTTTTGGAGCGACTATGGTAACGATTAAGTAGTAACCATATATTGGAGTTTAGGACATATGGCGATTGAGATTGAACGGAAATTCTTGGTCTCCGGTGATTTCTTGCCGGAGGCTGTCAGTTCCACCCATATCGTGCAGGGATATATTTGCTCGCAGCCCGGACGTACGGTTCGTATCCGTATCCGGGGGGAAGAGGGATTCCTGACTATCAAAGGCGCTTCGGATGAGAAAGGTTTGAGCCGTTATGAGTTTGAGCAAAAGATTCCTTTGGCAGATGCCGAGCGATTGATGGGACTTTGTGAGCCGGGAGTGATCGACAAAGTGCGTTATCTGATTCCCAAAGGCCGCCATACGTGGGAAGTCGATGTCTTCCGCGGAATGAATGAGGGATTGATCCTTGCGGAGATCGAGTTATCGTCTGAGGATGAATCTTTCGAGAGACCGGCCTGGCTGGGAGAGGAGGTGAGTGGCGACCGCCGTTATTATAATTCAATGTTAACAAAACATCCTTTTAATAGTTCAAATACATGAAAAAACTCTTTTTATCTCTAGCAGCCGCTATATTGGCGTTTCCGGCTTTGGCCGATGAGGGTATGTGGCTGCTTCCTTTATTGAAACAACAGAAGTTTGCGGAAATGCAAGCTCTGGGGTTGCGATTAAGCGATCAGGAAGTGTATAGTGCCGAGGCTCCTTCCTTGAAAGATGCGGTAGTCCGTTTTGGTGGAGGTTGTACGGGCGAGATAATCTCGCCGGACGGTTTGGTGCTGACAAACCATCATTGCGGTTATGGTAGTATCCAGCGTCACAGCACCTTGGAGCATGATTATCTGACTGATGGCTTTTGGGCGATGTCTCGTGATAAGGAACTTCCGAATCCGGGATTGACGGTTACTTTTATCGATAAGATCGATGACGTGACTGATTATGTAATGTCGGAGCTGAAAAAGATTACAGATCCGAATAGTATGGATTTCTTGTCCGCTAAGTACCTGAACAATCTGGCGAGAGCGAAAGTCGGTGAGAAATTCTTACAGGATAATCCGGGAACGGAAGTCGAGATCAAGGCTTTCTATGGAGGCAATAAATACTATATGTTCACGAAGAAGATCTATTCTGATGTCCGTTTGGTAGGTGCCCCTCCTTCGTCTATCGGTAAATTCGGTGCGGATACGGATAACTGGATGTGGCCTCGCCATACCGGAGATTTCTCTCTTTTCCGTGTATACGCCGATGCGAACGGAAATCCGGCCCCTTATTCGGAGACTAATGTTCCGCTTCGCCCGAAGCGTTGGTTGAAGCTTTCCATAAAAGGTGTGGAGGAGAATGATTATGCCATGATTATGGGGTTTCCCGGTCGCACGAATAAGTATTATACTTCGTGGGAGGTAGCCGAGCGCCGGGATATAGATAATGCGGTACGTATCAATATCCGTAATATCCGTCAACAGGCGATGCTTGAGGAGATGCTGAAAGATCCGCAAGTCCGGATTCAATATGCTAGCAAATACGCTAGCTCTACGAACGCTTATAAGAATGCGATCGGTAGTAATTGGGCGATCAACAAGCGTGATTTTGAGCAAGTGAAAGCTGACGAGCAGAATCGTTTGATCGCTTGGTCAAAGAAGATGTGTGAGCCTTCTTATCCGGAAGCTCTCCTGACATTGGAGCAGATCGTTCATGATCGTAAGGATTTGCGCTTCCGAAGCTGGATGTTGGATGAGGCTTTGAGCCGCGGTATTGAGTTCTCGAAAGTACCGACCGATATCGGGTCTATATGCGAGGCTTTGCAAGGAAAGGATCGGGCCGAGCAACAGAAACAGGTCTCTCTATTGGAGAAAGCTTATCAGCGTTTCGCCGATAAGGATTATGCGCCGGAGGTTGATAAGAAGATTGCGAAAGTCATGTTAAAGGAATACAGGCGCTTGGTCGCTCCGGGAGCGCAACCAGCTTATTTTTCCGTAATCGATAGTAAATTTAAGGGGGATGTGAATAAATTCGTGGATTATCTATTTGATAAATCCATCTATGGCAGTGAGAAGAACTTTAGTGAGTTCAAGAAGCATCCGTCTGCCAAGGTTTTGAGGGAAGATCCGATGATCTTGTTCGCCCAATCCGTGAAAGAGGAGAAAAAGGCCTTGAATAAGGCATTGGCTGATTTTGATGCCGGATATGCGATTGCCCACCGCACGTATGTAAAAGGACTTTTGGCGATGTATGGAGATTTGGCCAGTTTCCCGGACGCAAACTCTACGCTTCGTCTGACTTATGGACAAGTGAAAGGCTATAGCCCCCGCGATTGTGATTATTACGGCCATCAAACAACATTAGACGGCGTGATGGAGAAGGAAGATTCCACGAACTGGGAGTTTGTGGTTCCTGCTCGTTTGAAAGAATTATATCAAGCAAGGGATTTTGGCCCTTATAAGATGTCGAGTGGTAAAATGCCGGTCGCTTTCTGTGCTACGACTCATACGACAGGAGGAAATTCCGGAAGTCCGGTCTTGAATGGACAAGGGGAATTGATCGGCATCAATTTTGATCGTAACTGGGAAGGTGTAGGTGGTGATATCCAATATCTGCCCGACTACCAACGTAGCATTATCGTAGATATCCGTTATGTTCTGTTCGTGATAGATAAATATGCCGGGGCCGGTTATTTATTAGACGAGATGGAATTGGTCAGATAACAATAAATTCTTACGATCAGCCTGATATTCAGGCTGTATCGTGAGTTCTTATAAATGCAAAAAGAGGAGGCATATCTCTTAGAGATACGTCTCCTCCTTTTGTATATGTATATCTATGACTTAATAAATCTTATCAAGATCAGCGGCTTTGACTCTGAAGATATGGCCGTTACGAGAGAATACTAACTCACCGTCTTCCTTCTTCTTCTGATTCACCAAACGCTGAAAAGCTATATTCGCACCTTTTACTATATTCTCTTCGAATTCTCTAACCTCTTGCTCATTCATGATGTTCAAGTTTTGTAAAAATATCTTGATTATAAACTTCTTTTTTATCATTCTTGAATCCCTTGGCGATCACTTCCATGGGAGACATCGAATTATCTGTTATCATCCAATAGTCACTAATGGGCAGGTATAGCTCAAACAAATTATGGATACCGGCCTCATACCGGCGCCTTATCGTTGCTTCCGGGATATTGTGACCTCCGGCGGCTACCCTCATTTTCACTCGTTCCACGGCTAAATCCGGTGTATTCAACCAGAAATAAAGCAATGTAACATAATAACCTTCCCTTTGTGCTTCCCGTATCAGGTTTGCGACTGAACGGGTGGCCAGCGTAGTTTCCATCGCAAAAGTCTCACCGGCACCGATGAGTTCCTTTATTCGTTTATACATAATACGGCTAGCTTCAACGGCGACGGCTATACTGTCTGCATTAAAAGGAGAAAGTCCCTTGGCTATCTCGTCTGAGTTAACAAACTCCTTGCACTTTAACATTTCTGGTAAAATCGTGAAGGAAGCTGTTGTTTTTCCTGCTCCGTTGCAACCTGATATTATATATAAATATGGCACTGTCTGCTGTTTTTGATGTTGCAAATATATGTAATAGTTTTTTAATATGCGTCGTTTTATTTCTCAAAAATCGTGAAAATGTGCAGGAAATGTACTTTTAACTAACAGGTTTGTTGGGGAAAGAGGAGGTTTTGTTAATTTTTATACCCAGAGTAGATCACTCATTATTCCATCGGAAACGAAGATTCCTGCCTTAGATAAAATCAATTTGTCATCGGTTTGTAATAAGAACCCTTGGTTGATATAGGGCTGTGCTTGCTTTTGACAATAAGAAAGGAGCTTCCTTCCGAATTTTGTCTGGATATCAGCGAAAGAGATTCCCCACATCGTCCGAAGACCGGTGATGATGAAGTCGTTATATCGGGTATATAGGTCTAAATTCTCAGATTCTATTACCGGATGCCCGTTTTCTATACCTTCTATATATATAGGTAGAGAAGATGGATTCCACTCCCGGTCTATTCCGTTATAAGAATGGGCGGAAGGACCGAGCCCCAGATATTTCTTTCCTGTCCAATAGGAACTGTTATGCTTGGAGAAGAATCCGGGTCGGGCGAAATTCGATATCTCGTAATGCGAATAACCCGCTTCCGTCAGCCGATCTATTAATGTGGAGAAGAACGAGACGCTTAACTCTTCATCTACGGGTTTCACTTTTCCCGCTTCCATCAATTTGTAAAGAGCGGTACCTTCCTCGTAAATGAGGTGGTAAGCGGAAAGATGGGGAACATCCAGTTGGATCGCTTGTCGCAAATTGTCTTCCCATGCTTGCGGCGTTTGGTTTGGGAGTCCGTAGATCAAATCGATACTGATATTTGTAATCCCATGTTCTTTACATAGCTCTACAGCTTTAATCGCTTGCTCCCGATCATGACGGCGGTTCAGGAAACGTAAATCTTTCGAATGGAAACTTTGTACCCCCATGCTGACCCGGTTAAAAGGAAAATACCGGAGAAGCGATACATATTCTGGTTTTATGTCATCCGGATTCGCCTCTAAAGTGATCTCCGCTTGCTCGGCTACATCGAAATGATGATAAATGGCCTCGAATATCTTCCCGAAATCTTTCTCGTCTAATTGGGAGGGTGTACCTCCCCCGAAGTAAATGGTTTCTAACGTTTCATTTCCTATATATCCCTTACGCAATTCCATCTCTTTTATAAGTGCGTTTATATATGGCTCTTTGTACTTCATCTCCGTATTGGAAAAAAAGTCACAGTATAAACACCGCTTGGCGCAAAAAGGGACGTGGATGTATAAGCCTGCCATATTTATAATATTCGTAGTCTTTGAGGATATTGCATGAACTTATGTATGTATTTTTCTGCTTTTGATAATTTCTTTTCGTGCAGAGGCATTAATGTTTCTAGCAAATCCATCTTTCGGGCCTTGAATTCAATTGTAGTCATATCAGCCATATATTTATGATACAAAGGTACATAAAAACATTGAGTTAATCCTACTGCTGCACAACATAGTTCTCAAACACTGGGTGATAATTGCTTTTTTCCTTTACAATCTCTAATTTGCGCCCTCGTGAAAATGATTCACGCCAAATAAACGTATTGTTAAACTCAAATAAATCCTGATATCATGAAAGTATACCAAACAAATGAAATCAAGAACATCTCTATCTTGGGAAGTTCTGGCTCTGGGAAAACCACTCTCGCTGAAGCTATGCTTTACGAGGGTGGAGTTATAAAACGTCGCGGCTCCGTTGAGGCAGGGAATACGGTGTCCGACTATTTCCCGGTTGAGAAAGAGTATGGATACTCAGTGTTCTCAACCGTTTTCAGTGTAGAATGGCAGGATCGGAAACTGAATTTCATCGATTGTCCGGGTTCGGATGATTTCGTGGGAGGAGCTGTTTCCGCATTGAATGTCACGGATACGGCACTGATGGTATTGAACGCCCAGTACGGTGTAGAGGTTGGAACTGTCAATCAGTTCCGGTATACTGAACAATTCCATAAACCGGTGATTTTCGTTGTCAACCAGCTTGATAATGATAAAGCCGACTATGAGGGGACCATCGCCCAATTGAAAGACCGATGGGGTAATAAGATCGTACCTATCCAATATCCGATTAGTTGCGGCTCTTCTTTCAATGCCGTGGTGGATGTATTAAAGATGAAGATGTATCGTTGGAAGCCGGAAGGTGGAGTTCCTGACGTATTGGAAATCCCCGCTGAGGAAATGGATAAGGCGATGGAGCTACATCAAGCTTTGGTGGAAGCCGCCGCTGAGAACGACGATATGTTGATGGAGAAATTCTTTGAGGAAGGAGCTTTGAGCGAGGACGATATGCGTGCCGGTATCCGTGCGGGTTTGGTTACTCGCGGCATGTTCCCGGTATTCTGTGTATGCGCCGGTCGTGATATGTGCGTTCGCCGTACGTTGGAGTTCTTGGGTAATGTGGTTCCTTGTACCGACAAGATGCCTCGTTTGATTACTACGGAAGGTGTGGAGGTGACTCCGGATTCGAACGGTCCTACAAGCTTGTTCTTCTTTAAGACAACCGTGGAACCTCATATCGGTCAGGTTTCCTATTTTAAAGTGATATCAGGAAAAGTAAAAGAAGGTGACGACTTGATGAATGCCGATCGTGGTTCGAAGGAACGTATCGCGCAGTTATTTGCGGTGGCCGGACAAACCCGTATCCCGGTTACGGAAATGGTAGCGGGCGATATCGGAGCAACCGTTAAGTTGAAGGATGTTCGTCGTGGTAATACCTTGAATGGAAAAGGTTGCGATTATCGTTTCGACTTCATTAAATATCCAGACCCGAAATATCGTCGTGCTATCAAACCTGTGAATGAGGCAGACGCGGAGAAGATGATGGAAATCTTGATGCGTATGCGCGAGGAAGATCCGACATGGGTAATCGAGCAGTCCAAGGAATTGAAGCAGACAATCGTTTCCGGCCAGGGAGAGTTCCATCTTCGTACATTGAAATGGAGAATCGAGAATAATGATAAATTGCCGATCGAGTACTTGGAGCCGAAGATTCCGTATCGCGAGACGATCACGAAAGCGGCCCGTGCGGATTATCGCCATAAGAAGCAATCTGGTGGCGCAGGCCAATTTGGTGAGGTTCACTTGATTATCGAGCCTTATTATGAAGGTATGCCAGCTCCGGATACCTATCGTTTCGGTGGACAGGAATATAAGATGAATGTCCGTGATACCCAGATAATCGATCTGGATTGGGGAGGTAAGGTCGTGTTCGTGAACTGTATCGTTGGTGGCGCTATCGACGCTCGTTTCTTGCCGGCTATCCTGAAAGGTATTATGGGACGCATGGAGCAGGGGCCGTTGACCGGTTCGTATGCTCGTGACGTACGTATCTGTGTATACGATGGTAAGATGCATCCGGTAGATAGTAATGAAATTTCGTTTATGCTTGCCGGACGTAATGCTTTCAGTACCGCATTCAAAGATGCCGGTCCTAAGATATTGGAACCTGTTTACGATGTGGAGGTTTCTGTTCCCGCTGATTATCTAGGTGATGTAATGAGCGACTTACAAGGACGCCGTGCCTTGATTATGGGAATGAACAGTGAGAAAGGATTTGAGAAGCTATTAGCGAAAGTTCCTTTGAAAGAGATGTCTAATTATTCAACTTCATTAAGTTCTATTACGGGAGGACGTGCCTCGTTTACGATGCGGTTCGCTAGTTATGAGTTGGTTCCTGCCGACGTACAAGAGAAGTTGTTAAAGGCTTACGAGGCTACTCAATCGGAAGAATAGGTAAAGTAAAATGTCATCATAATTTTTTAATATTTAAAGTTAAACAAGAAAAGGCCGGCTTTGTGAAGAGCTGGCCTTTTTGTTATGCCTTTTTCACCAGGTTGTCGTGAGCTTGTAATATCGAAGGCGTTCTTTTGTATCATCTTAAATAAAGCAAAGATGATATTAAGAAAATATTATCCGACTATTGTCCTCTCGGACATCCATCTGGGCTCGGAGCATTCCCGGACGGAGGAAGTAACCCTTTTTCTCAAGAGCGTGGATTGCGATCGATTGATTCTGAATGGCGATATTATCGATGGCTGGCAACTGAAGAAATCCGGTAAACGCTGGAAGCAAAAGCATACAGATTTCTTTAAGGTATTGATGAAAATGATGGAGAAAAGGGGTACGGAGATTATCTATGTAGTGGGGAACCATGATGATTTCCTCGATAGCTTGGTTCCTTTTAAGTTCTCCAATATCTCGGTCGTAAAGGATTATCTGCTGAATACGAGACGAGGTAAACGTTATCTCGTGACACACGGCGATATTTTCGATACGGTCACGACCCATATGCGTTGGCTCGCCATGCTGGGGGATGTAGGATATACTTTCTTATTGTGGTTGAACAAGGTCTACAACCGCCGTAGGGAGAGGCAAGGGAAACCTTATTTCTCTTTATCCCAAGAGGTAAAGCACCGGGTGAAAAGTGCGGTCTTTTATATCTCGGAGTTTGAGAAAGAGCTGGTGCGCCTAGCGGAGGCCAAGCGTCTGGACGGGATTATTTGCGGCCATATCCATCAAGCGGCGAACATCTGGTATGGCAACGTGCATTACTTGAACTCCGGCGATTGGGTGGAAAGCATGACTGCCCTCGTGGAAGATGAGCAAGGAGAGTGGGATATTGTTACATATAATAATGTACAACTATATGTAGATGCCGTATGAGATTCCTGTTTATCATACAAGGTGAAGGGCGTGGGCATTTGACCCAGGCGTTATCCTTACGCCAGAAATTGCTGACCGAAGGGCATGAAGTCGTAGGTGTGTTGGTGGGAAAAAGCCCGGCCCGCCGTTTACCGGATTTTTTCTTGGATAGGATTCAATCGCCGGTATATCCGTTTGAGAGCCCGAACTTTTTACCGACGGCTAAGAATAAACAAGTGAATTTGATGCGTAGCGTATTATATAATGTATTGCGTCTGCGCAAATATATGGGAAGTATCCGTTATATCGATCGGATGATCCGGCAGACGGATGCGGATGTCGTCGTGAATTTCTACGAATTGCTGACGGGATTGACTTATTTGCTTTTTCGTCCGAAAGCGACGATGGTGTGTATCGCCCATCAATACCTATTCTTACATCCGGACTTTGTTTTCCCGAGGCAAAATGCGTTATCATTGGCATCGTTACGCTTTTTTACGAGATTGACGGCGATAGGCTCCGTCAAGAAATTGGCCTTGTCTTTCCGGAAGATGCGTGAGGTACCGTCAGAAGGAATAGTCGTGGTTCCTCCTTTATTAAGGCAAGAGGTCTTGGATGCAGTTCCTTCGGACGGTGGTTATTTGCATGGTTATCTGTTAAATAGCGGGTTTAGTGAGGAGATCCGTTCTTGGCATTCCCGCCATCCTGAAGTACCGATGCATTTCTTTTGGGATAAGAAAGATCAATTAGATGAGGTGAAAATAGACGACCGCCTTTCTTTCCATCAACTGGATGATACGTTGTTTCTACATTATATGTCGGGGGCGAAGGCTTATGCTACGACCGCCGGGTTCGAATCGGTCTGTGAGGCGATGTATCTGAATAAACCCGTGTTGATGGTTCCTACTCATATTGAGCAAGCTTGTAACGCTTACGATGCCTCTTTGTCTGGCGCGGGCGTTGTCGCTGATTGTTTTGATCTGGACGCATTGGTATCTATCTCGAAAAAACATACGGAGAATCCGGTGTTCCGGCATTGGGTAAGACAAGCGGATTGGCTTATTCTTCGTGAGTTCCGCGAGGATTTGCTACGTGAGGAACATCCGGCAACAAACCTAGAGAGGATTACGACAAACTGGGTGGCACGTCTGGGGAGATTCCTGCCCATCTAGGAACTTATACCAGTGCCATGCTGATGAAACGGGTGTGCCACGCTGATGAAACGGCTGTGCCATGCCGATGGCACGCTCATGCCATCGGCATGGCACTGAAGTCTTACTTATTCAGCGCTTGCTCAATATCGGCGATAATATCATCGGCATTTTCGATACCTACGGAGAAACGGATCAAGTCCGGAGCCACGCCTGCCTCGATCAACTGCTCATCGCTCAACTGGCGGTGCGTATGGCTGGCCGGGTGAAGTACGCAAGTACGAGCATCCGCTACGTGGGTTACGATAGCGGCGAGTTTCAGGTTATCCATAAACTTGATCGCCACTTCTCGTCCTCCTTTCAATCCGAAGGACAGTACGCCGCAAGAACCATTCGGTAGATATTTCTTGGCGAGTTCATGATACGGATTGCCTTCCAACTCCGGGTAATGAACCCAAGCCACCTTATCACATTTTTGCAGCCATTGCGCTACCGCCAAGGCGTTTTTGCAGTGTTGCGGTACACGCAGGTGCAATGTCTCCAAACCAAGATTCAATAGGAATGCGTTTTGCGGAGATTGGATCGATCCGAGGTCACGCATGAGTTGGCTGGTCGCTTTCGTGATGAATGCCAATTTCCCAAATGCCTTGGTATAGGTCAGACCGTGGTAAGACGGATCTGGCTGGCAAAGTCCCGGGAACTTCTCGGCGTGCGCTTCCCAATCGAAATTTCCGCTATCCACGATACAACCGCCTACACTCGTGGCATGTCCGTCCATGTATTTAGTCGTGGAGTGAGTAACGATATCCGCACCCCATTCGAACGGACGGCAATTGATCGGTGTGGCGAATGTATTATCGACAATCAAAGGTACGCCATGACTATGGGCTATACGAGCAAACTTCTCTATATCCAATACCATGACACCCGGGTTGGAGATCATCTCTCCGAACATCGCTTTCGTATTCGGACGGAAAGCCTTGGAAATCTCTTCCTCACTTGCGTCTTGGTCGACGAACGTACATTCAATTCCCAGTTTCTTCAAGGTAACGGCCAATAGGTTATAGGTTCCTCCGTAAATGCTGGTAGCGCTTACGATATGATCGCCAGCCTCGCAAATATTGAAAAAGGCAAAGAAATTTGCCGCTTGCCCGGACGAGGTTAACATGGCTGCCACGCCTCCTTCTAGCGCCGCGATTTTAGCGGCTACAGCGTCGTTTGTCGGATTTTGCAAGCGAGTATAGAAATAGCCGCTTTCTTCCAAGTCGAACAACTTAGCCATTTGCTCACTGGTCTCATACTTGAATGTCGTGCTTTGATAGATCGGGAGGACACGGGGCTCTCCTTTCTTTGGTTGCCAACCGGCCTGTACGCACAGGGTCTCCGGTTTGAATTTGTTATCCATATAGGTTGTTTTTTAATTAAATGTCATTTTAATCGCGAATGTACGGAAAATCGGTAAGAATTGTTCCGCTTACAAGATCTTCTTCTGTAAGATACTGAACCAGATGAAAGCGATAACACCTTTTAGCATGCTGGAAATACTGATTGCCCACCAAACGCCCGTAATGCCCAGTCCCGCGGCCGCCAGCCCGATGGCTAAAGGTATGCGTAGGGTGTTGCACGAGATACTGATGATCGCCGGTGGAACGGTTCGGCCGGTACCGTAAAACATCCCTTGTGTGGTAATTTCCAACATCATGAGGATCATTGAATACCCATCGATTCGAAGAAATACGCCACCGGCTTCGTAAGCGGCTTGTTCCGGCACGATCAACGAGAATATCTCGCTACCGTAAAAGACGAATAACAACGTGCAGAGTACACCGATGATGGAAGTCATTTTAAGCGTCGTATGATAAGCGGTCAGGATACGTTCTTTCTTACGTGCGGCGTAGTTCTGAGCGGTGAAAGCGGAGAGGGCCGTGCTGAAACCTTGAGAGGTGTTCCATGCGATCGCCTCCATTTGTCCGCCAGCCGTAAGAGTCATCAGGCCGATGTGTCCTCCGTAAGTAGAGGCTGTACGGGCCATGAAAAGATTAATGATTGCGAAAAACGTATTTAATAACGCCACCGGAAGGCCCAATTGGAAGATCCTCTTGGTGTATCGTTCTTTTAAACGGACAAAGAACGGGAATCCCCCGAACAATTTATTCCGGTACTTTAACTGATAGACGAATAATCCGCAAACCACCCCTTGAGAGATCCATGTAGCCCAAGCAGCGCCAGCCGTTCCCATACCGAACCCGAATATAAACAACGGATCTAGCACCATATTGAGTAAAAGGCCTGTTCCGCTGATATAGAATGGAGTCTTACTCAAACCCGAGGCATTATGAATCCCGGTAAACGCCGCCGAGAGGAAGATAAACGGAAAAGCGGAAGCGATGATTCTCAGGTATTCCACGGCATTCAGCGCGATCGGTTCCTCCAGTTTGTAGAAGCCGATAATCGGATGGGCGAGGACGAATAACAAGAATCCCCAGCATAGCGAGAGGATCAAGGCGATCGTTAGGTTATGGGAAGCGAATCCCCGGGCATCTTCCACGTTTTGCGCCCCGATACTTTGCCCGACGCTCACCTCCGAGCCCACTTTATTCAAGTAAGAGATTGAGTTCGTCATCCAAGTAAGGATACCTACGGCGCCGATGGCGGCTACAGCCTCGCTTCCCAGCCGGCCCACCCAAGCCATGTCGGTGATGCTATAGGCCATTTGGATAAATGAGGTACCCATGATCGGCATCGCCAGATTGAATAATTGCCGGGAGATGACGCCTTCGGTCAGATTCTTTGTTCCTTGCATGATCGTTTGTTTAAACTTGCGCGAAAGTAAAAATAATTTTCCTACCTTTAGCGATGTTAATCTTAAAGAATAGTATGATGATAACGAGACGGAATTTTTTGAAAGCGGGTGCCGCGGTGGCAGCGCTGAGTGTAGTGCCCAATGGCTTCGCCTCTATCTTAGCTAAGAAAGAGAAGGCGATAGGCGTGCAATTGTATAGTGTCCGGGATGATTTACGGACGGATTTTGACGGGACGATGAAGGCTTTGGTGGACATCGGTTATAAACGGATGGAAGCCGCCGGTTACCGGGATGGCAAATTCTATGGGAAATCTCCGGCCGAGATGAAGAAATACCTGGCAGATATGGGTGCCCGTATGGTGGGTTCTCATACCGGAAGCGGTTTGTTGGCAGAAGGTGATACCAAAGGCTGGGATTTCTGGAAAAAGAATGCCGCTGATACGGCTGAGGTAGGTTGTAAATGGATCGTTCAGGCGGGTTATCCTTCCAAGGATATCAAAAGCCTTTCGGACGTGATGCGTTTAGCGGATCAATTTAACAAATGTGGTGAGATCGCGAAGTCGAATGGTTTACGTTTCGCTTTCCATAACCATGTGGATGAATTCCATGAACTGGAAGGAAAAATACCGTTCGACGTGATGATCGAGAATACGGACAAAGGGTTGGTTACTTTCCAGATCGATACGGCCCAATTGGTGTATGGCGGTTTTAAATGCCATGATTACGTGAACCGTTATCCCGGCCGTTTCGCCAACTGGCACTTGAAAGACGCGAACGCGGATGGAAAGGGCAGCACGGAGATGGGTGCCGGAATCGTAGACTTCAAGTCTTTATTCGCTGTAGCTGAGAAGGCCGGATTAGAGGATTACTTCGTTGAACAAGAACGTTATAATATGACACCGCTACAAGCGATGAAACATGACTATGACTTCTTGATGAATGCTTCTTATGTGAAGTGGTAAATACGGGTATCCTTTTCGGAAGGTAAGTAAGAAGCCTCTGTCCGACGGCGATGTGCGAAACTGTCGGACAGAGGCTTTGATTGATACGGTTGTCTATCTTGAATGAGAAGTATAGGCATAACCTCATACCGATATAAGCGTAGCCTTATGTCGGTATCGATGTGAGGCTATACCGGTACGGGCACAAGGCAGCGCCAGTACCGGTGTTTTTTACCGGATAAACAGCAATTCCCTATACTTCGGCAACGGCCACATCTGGTTGTCTACCATCAATTCCAGATCATCGATATGGTCACGGATCTCGTCCAGATAAGGAGCAACCGAGTCATGGTAAGCGATCGCCTTTTCCCGCATATCGGTCAAGCGGTTCGCTTTCTTGCGGGCCTCTACCATCTCATCTACTTTCTTGGTCACGGCACAGATATGTCCGGCTATCTTACGGACTAAGCGACGGGGCTCTTCCGACATGTCGCGGAATTCCGGCTCTTCGCCGAATGTCTCTTTCAACTTCGCTATATTATCCAGTAGCACACTCTGGTAACGAACGGCTACCGGGATGATATGGTTCAAGGATAAATCCCCTAATACACGGGCCTCGATCTGTACCTTTTTGATATAGACTTCCCATTTTACCTCATTACGTGCTTCCAATTCTTTCTGGGTAAGCACGCCGGTAGATGTGAACATCTCGATTGACTCCGGTTTAAGATAAGCGTCGTATTGCAAAGGGACACTATTTTGGCAATCCAGGCCTCGCTTGGCAGCTTCTTCTTTCCATTCGTCGGAATAGCCGTTTCCGTCAAAGCGGATCGGTTTGGATTCCTTGATATAGGCTTTCAACACCTTGAAGATCGCTACTTCCTTGCTTTTACCTTCCGCTTGCAAGGCCTCTACGTCTTTCTTGAATTGTTGTAATTGATAAGCCACGGCAGAGTTCAATGCTAACATGGCCGATCCGCAGTTCACGGAAGAACCGGGGGCACGGAACTCAAAACGGTTTCCGGTGAAGGCGAAAGGAGAGGTACGGTTACGATCCGTATTGTCCAGCAGCAGTTCGGGGATCTGCCCGAAGCCAAGATGCAAGCCCTTTTTGTCGTCCACCTCGATGGCATCCTCGATAGAGCTATTCTCGAACTTATCCAAGATCTCGCTGATTTGTGTTCCGAGGAAAGTGGAGATGATAGCGGGAGGAGCCTCGTTCGCTCCAAGACGATGTGCGTTCGTGGCGGAAGCGATACTTGCTTTTAATAAAGCGTTGTATTTGTAAACGGCCATGATGGTGTTCACCACGAAAGTGATGAAACGTAAGTTGTCCTCGCGATCTTTACCCGGCGAGAATAAGTTTACGCCCTTGTCCGTTCCCATAGACCAGTTGCAGTGTTTACCGGAACCGTTTACCCCGTTGAAAGGTTTCTCGTGTAATAATACGCGGAAGTTATGATGGCGGGCCACACGTTTCATGACCGACATCAATAACTGGTTATGGTCGTTCGCCAAATTGCACTCCTCATAAATGGGGGCAAGCTCGAACTGGTTGGGAGCTACCTCGTTATGACGTGTCTTGACCGGGATGCCTAATTTATAACATTCGGTCTCCAGATCTTTCATGAATTCTTGTACACGAGAAGGAATAGCGCCGAAATAATGATCGTCCAACTGTTGGTTCTTGGCGCTTTCGTGCCCGAGTAGCGTACGCTCGGTCAATGATAAGTCGGGTCGTGCGGAATATAAATCCTCGTCCACCAAGAAGTATTCCTGTTCCCATCCCAGATAGGTAATCACTTTGTTGACATCCTCGTCGAAGTATTTGTAGACCTCTTTCGCCGCCTCGCCTAAAACCTCGATGGAACGGATAAGCGGGGTCTTATAATCGAGGGCCTCGCCTGTGTAAGCGATAAAGACGGTAGGGATACAAAGTGTGTCATCTACGATAAAAGCGGGAGAGGAAGGGTCCCAGGCTGAGTAGCCGCGGGCCTCGAAAGTATTGCGAAGGCCACCGTTCGGGAAACTGGAAGCGTCCGGTTCTTGCTGGACGAGCAACTTACCGCTGAACTCCTCGATCATACCGCCGTTGCCATCGTGTTCTACAAAAGCGTCGTGCTTTTCGGCGGTGCCATCGGTAAGCGGTTGAAACCAGTGGGTGTAATGAGTGACTCCTTTTTCCAATGCCCACATACGCATGCCGGCTGCCACATGATTGGCTATTTCCCGGTCGATAGGCGTGCCACTGTCAATGGCGTGGGTCAAGGCTTTGTACGTTTCCTTGGAGAGATATTTCTGCATAGCCTTCCGGTTGAAGACATTCTCGCCATAGTACTCAGATACTTTGTGTTCGGGAGTGACGGCTTCCACGGCCTTTCGGTTGGATGCCTTCTCCACAGCATTAAAGCGTGAGATTGACATTGTTGAATTATTTTATGTATTTACGACGCGAAAATACAAAACAGTTGACAATTGACAGTTGGCAATTGACAATTATTTAGTTTTCTCTATTAAATTGTCAATTTACTTCTCTAACTGTCAATTGCCAACTGCCGACGGTCAAGGATTAAAACAGACTCCAAGCCACCGTCAATCCCGCCATCACGATCGCTACCATGCTCATCAGCTTAATAAGGATATTCAAGCTCGGGCCGGAAGTGTCTTTGAACGGATCGCCAACCGTATCGCCGACAACGGTTGCCTTATGTGCCTCGCTACCTTTGCCGCCGTGATTTCCTTCCTCGATGAATTTCTTTGCGTTATCCCATGCTCCTCCGGCGTTCGCCATGAATACGGCTAATACGAAACCTGTGCTTAATCCACCGATCAATAATCCGACAACGCCTGTCACGCCAAAAACAAGTCCGGTCAGGATGGGGGCGATAATGGCTAATACGGAGGGAAGTACCATCTCATGCTGCGCTCCTTTCGTCGAGATCTCAACGCAACGGGCATAATCCGGTTGTGCCTCTCCTGTCAGGATACCCTTGATCTCCTTGAACTGACGGCGAACTTCCTCCACCATGTGCCCGGCCGCACGTCCTACAGCGTTCATCGTAAGGCCGCAGAACATGAATGCCATCATGGAACCTAAGAACATTCCGGCCAGCACCTTCGGATTCATCAAGGTAACATCATAATATACCATAAAGTCCGAGAAGGAGGCTTTGGATATTTCAATGCTCCTGCCATCGGTAAAGTTCAGGGCCGTCTCGCCCAAGCGGAGCAGACCGATCTTGATCTCTTCTACATAAGAAGCCAACAAAGCTAAGCCGGTTAATGCGGCGGAACCGATAGCGAAACCTTTTCCCGTAGCCGCTGTCGTATTTCCCAATGAATCCAATGCGTCCGTACGTTTACGTACTTCTTTCCCGAGGTTACACATCTCGGCGTTACCTCCGGCATTATCCGCTATAGGGCCGTAAGCGTCCGTGGCCAACGTGATACCCAATGTCGATAGCATACCTACAGCCGCTATACCGATTCCGTATAATCCCATGCCCACGTTCGTGAAATCGAATCCGGAGGCGAACAAGAAGGAGCAGATGATACCGACTACAACGGCAAGTACCGGGATGGCTGTTGAGAGCATCCCCAGCCCGAGGCCGGAGATAATAACCGTTGCCGGGCCAGTCAGTCCCGATTCGGAAACAAGCCGGGTCGGTTTATAGGATTGAGAGGTATAATATTCTGTCGCTTGCCCGATCACGATCCCGACTAGCAAACCCACGATTACAGAGCAACCGATCCAGAACCAATTCTCCATGCCTAATACATAAAGAATCCCGAACGTAGAAATGGCGATCAATACGGAACTCAGGTTTGTTCCTATGGCCAGCGCTTTCAAAAGTTGCTTGATCGTCGCGTTCTCGTTCGTACGGACGGCGAATATACCGATAATAGATAAAATGATACCTACGGCGGCGATCAGCATCGGAGCGATAACCGCCTTATATTGTAATTCTACGTTTCCGGTAGAAACGAATGCGGCGGCTCCCAATGCGGCGGTTGCAAGGATAGAACCGCAGTAAGATTCATATAGATCGGCTCCCATTCCGGCGACGTCACCTACATTGTCGCCTACGTTATCGGCGATTGTCGCCGGGTTACGAGGATCATCCTCCGGGATTCCTGCCTCAACTTTACCTACCAAATCCGCTCCGACATCGGCGGCTTTCGTATAGATTCCTCCTCCTACACGTGCGAACAAGGCTTGCGTAGAGGCACCCATTCCGAAAGTAAGCATGGTTGTGGTGATCATCGTGAGTTTATGAGTCGGGTCTAAGGCCTCGTCTGGGATGAAAGCATTTAACAGGATATACCAGAAAGAGATATCCAGTAATCCAAGGCCTACGACCACCAGGCCCATGACCGCTCCACTCCGGAAGGCGACTTGCAAACCTTTGTTCAAGGAAGTACGGGCTGCGTTCGCTGTACGGGCCGAGGCATAAGTTGCGGTCTTCATACCTAAGAAACCCGCTAATCCGGAAAAGAATCCTCCTGTCAGGAAGGCGATCGGAACCCATTCGTTTTGCACGTGGAAGCCATAGGCCATAATAGAGAACAAGATTACTAGGACAACAAAAACGGAGGCGACTACTTTGTATTGCTGTTTCAGATACGACATCGCCCCTTCACGCACAAAGGAGGCGATCTTTTTCATCAACTCAGTTCCTTCACTCTCTTTCATCATTTGCCTGAAGAAGAACCAGGCGAACACCAGCGCTAAAACAGACGCTGACGGGATAATCCAGAAAATACTCGTAATCATAACGTGGTAGATTTAATGTTATACTAAAAAAGCGATATGACAATGTCTTTGCTTTCTGTGTAAATGTAGCAAAAATAAAAGAGTATAGAAACTTTTTCCCTAATAATAATGTTTGTAATTAAAAAAAACAGCATATTTGTTACCGGATTAAGAGACAAGAAATAAATGGCAGAAGAGACGAACCATAAACCCTATAGGTTGGGCTTGGCGCTTAGCGGAGGCGGAGCGAAAGGTTTTGCACATATCGGCGTATTTCGAATGATGG
Source organism: uncultured Parabacteroides sp. (assembly GCF_947855115.1). Classification (GTDB taxonomy): domain Bacteria; phylum Bacteroidota; class Bacteroidia; order Bacteroidales; family Tannerellaceae; genus Parabacteroides. The sequence continues at coordinate 83,409 of NZ_CANTZW010000003.1, read as the reverse complement.
AGGAATGTGCGCTGAGACCGGATATTATAGTGGGTACCAGCGCGGGGGCTTTGATGGGAACCTTGTTTGCCGATGGGTATTCGGCGGCAGAGATCCAAGAGCTTTTTACCGGACGTGAGTTCTCTGAATTCGCCCGATTACAAATACCAAAGGCTGGGTTGTTCGACAGTAAACGTTTTCGTTATTTCTTGAGGCGACACTTGCGGACCAAGAACATCGAGGATTTGCAGATTCCGATGGTGATTGTCGCGACGGACTTGGATAATGGCGAAAGCCATGAATTTAGGAGTGGTCCTATTGTCGAGGCGGTGACAGCTTCTTGTAGTATCCCGATTATTTTCAGTCCTGTTGTCATCAATGGTGTTCATTATGTGGATGGGGGTTTATTTCATAACTTTCCGGTCTCCATCATCCGTGAGGAATGTGAACGTATTATCGGGGTGAACGTAAGCCCGTTGATCCCGCAAAAATATAAGCAGACCATATTCCATATCGCCGAGCGTTCTTACCATTATATGTTCCGGGCGAATACGCTGGAGGATCGAGAGATGTGCGACGTCTTGATAGAGGCGGAGGAATTTGGCCTGTATAAGACGTTTGACCTTGAGAATGTAGACGTGATTTGTAATATTGGCTATTCTGCCGCTGCCCGAAGTTTTGAGAAAGTATTGAATGAAAATAAATATGAAACCTTGGTGAAAGCGATCGCGGCAAGAAAGAAAGGCCTGATGCCGTGACAAAGCGTCTGTCTGGACAAAGTGCTTTCCCGCAAAAACTTTATATATAGATGAACGCAATGGAACAAAAAAACAAGATGGTAATTTATCAGGTATTCCCGCGCTGGTTTGGGAATCTGCGACCATCTCCTGTGATGAATGGTAGTTTGGCCGAGAATGGAGTAGGTAAGTTTTCGGCTTTTACTCCTTTGGCTTTATCCAAAATCAAAGAACTAGGTATTACTCATGTTTGGTATACGGGGGTGATAGAACACGCTACGAAAACCGATTATACCATGTTTGGTATCCGGAAAGACCATTCTGCCGTAGTAAAAGGTAAGGCCGGATCTCCGTATGCTATAAAAGATTATTATGATATAGACCCGGACTTAGCGGATAATATCCAGAACCGTATGAGTGAGTTCGAGGATTTGGTGAAACGTACGCACGAGGCTGGGATGAAGGTTATCATTGATTTTGTACCGAACCATGTGGCACGCCAATATTTCTCGGACGCACGAGAGCCTTTCGTGGAGGACTTAGGACAAACGGATAATGTGTCTAAGGTTTTTGATGTGAATAATAACTTTTATTACCTTCCAGGACAAACCTTGACGCTTCGCTTTGATCCGCAACGTGAGGAGGATTTCGCCTATAGCGAGTTCCCCGCGAAGGTAACCGGAAACAACCATTTCGATGCTTACCCAAGCCAGGATGACTGGTATGAGACGGTGAAATTGAATTATGGCGTGGATTACATGCACGGTGGTGTTTGCTACTTCGATACCATACCTAATACTTGGGAGAAAATGCTAGAGATCTTGCTGTTTTGGGCAGGTAAGGGTGTAGATGGTTTTCGTTGTGACATGGCAGAGATGGTTCCGGTGGAATTCTGGAATTGGGTGATTCCTCAGGTGAAGAAGGTGCATGATGTGCTCTTTATCGCGGAGGTGTATAATCCGGATGAATATAGAAACTATATTTATACAGGGCATTTTGATTATTTGTATGATAAGGTAGGCCTTTATGATACGGTTCGTGCGGTGATGTGCGGGCAGGCCCCGGCTAGTAATATATCATATTGCTGGCAATCGGTGGAGGGCATCCAGAAAAACATGTTGAACTTCCTGGAGAATCATGATGAGCAGCGTGTCGCCTCTGATTTCTTTGCAGGGGATGCTCGTCCGGGTATTCCGGGCATGATTGTTTCTGCGGCTATGAATACGAACCCGGTTATGATCTATTGTGGTCAGGAGCTTGGCGAAAGAGGTATGGACATGGAGGGCTTTAGCGGACGTGATGGCCGTACTACTATCTTTGATTATTGGAGTATTGAAAGTTTACGTAACTGGAATAATAATGGGCACTTTGACGGAGCAAAATTAACACCGGCACAACGTTCGTTGCGTGGGATGTATGCTAAGTTATTGAATGTGGTACGGTCTGAGCCGGTTATTGTCGAAGGCGCGTTCTATGATTTAATGTATGCGAACTCCAATAACCCTTATTTTAATTCGAATCGCCAATATACATTCTTGCGTAAATGGAAGAACGAGGTGCTTTTGGTTGTCGTAAATTTCGACCGTGCTGATCAATGTGTATGGGTAAATATTCCGGAAGAGGCATTTAAAGCTCTTGATTTTGAGGATAACAAACCTGCGAAATTGACAGATCTGCTAACAGGGGAAACAACAATTAGCACACTAACAGACGCATATCCTTATCAGGTGAAACTTCCGGCTTATTCCGGTAAAATGCTAAAGTTTACTTTTTCACCTAAATAAAGGACTTTCTTGAAAAGGCGGTATCAATAATTCCTGGATGGAATTGTCCCGGTATAATAAACCGGCTCCATCGGCCAAGTAAGTTGACTGAAATAACAGATTTTATTAACTGATTTGGCCGATGAGGCTGGTTTTGTATTTTCTTTATCACTTTATTTCTGTGCTTTTAGCTTAGCCCGTATCATCTCTATTACGGCAGGAAGTATGGATATGAATATAATTGCGATGATCAATATTTTAAGGTTTTTCTGCACGAATGGAAGGTCTCCGAAGAAGTATCCCGCATAACAGAAAAGTAAGATCCAAAAAGCACCTCCTATAAGGTTATAGATCATGAAATAGTAGTAATGCATTTTACCCATTCCCGCTACGAATGGTGCGAAAGTACGGACTATTGGTACGAATCGGGCGATAATGATGGTTTTACCTCCATACTTTTTGTAGAATTCATGTGTCTTGTCTAAATGACTCTTCTTGAATATTCTGGAGTTAGGGTTGTTGAAAAGTTTGCGACCGAAAAAATGGCCTATCATATAATTGCAAGAGTCTCCCGATACTGCCGCTACAAATAAGATTAAAGCTAAGAGGTTTATCTCTAAAGGCATACCGGGTAATGCGGTTATCGCCCCGGCGACAAATAGCAGGGAATCTCCTGGCAAAAACGGGGTGACTACCAATCCCGTTTCACAAAAAATGATTAAGAATAATATCGCGTAGGCCCAAGTGTGATATTCTTGTACGATCTCAATCATATGCTGATCGATGTGTAAGATAAAGTCTAATAAGAATTCCATTTTGTGTTGTATTGTTAATTAATAAATATCCGCTATAATCCCTAAAGAGAACAAATACTATTTGTCCGTCTTTTTAGAGTGGTCTGAGAAATGAAACTTAAGGATTAAATGAGGATACGCCTTAGGGTATAGATGTAATATCCGTGGGAGAATTTAAAAGGATTAATACAAAATGAAATGAAAGTTCGTCTTTCTTTAAGGCATTGTGTTTTTAAAGAACGGATGATTCTATCTGCGGATGAGGAAATGTTTGTTCTTAAATTCTTGGATGTCGGGACACTACGGTATAGAGAAGGAACCCTGATGTAACCATTTTCTATTTTATAGTTGTATTCCTCGTTAGATGACTCTTTGTCGTAACATTCGATATCCGCTTGGAGGATATTATGTTCTGTATCGTCTTCGTATGGAGAATACATGGCATAAGAATCCTTGTATTCCTGTAGATTCTTGGGGGATAATGAAGAACCCGAAGCCAGAAATACGCTTACCAGTACGAAGAAATAGAGTAAATGCTTTATCATTGCGGTTGCAAATATAGAAAGTTTTCCAAGAAGAAGCCTCCAACGGCCGATTTTGATTAAGGAGGTTTGCAAAGGTTATATCAAGGCTTCCGTAAAAGTTTTCTAAATATAAAGAGGTTATTGTAAATAAGTTTTGTACTTTTGCGGCACAATTTAAATCTATTCACTTTAAGATAAATATTCGGAATAATGAGTGCACAAACTCCTTTCTTGGTGTTTTCGGGAACAAACTCCCGGTATCTTGCAGAGAAAATTTGCAAAAGTTTAGGTTGTCCTCTGGGGCAGATGAATATCCAGCACTTTGCCGATGGTGAGTTCTCTGTTTCTTATGAAGAGTCTATCCGAGGTAGAGATGTATTCTTAGTACAATCTACATTCCCTAACTCAGACAATTTGATGGAGTTGCTTCTGATGATTGATGCGGCTAAACGTGCTTCTGCGCATTCAATCATTGCGGTAGTCCCTTATTTCGGTTGGGCTCGTCAGGATAGAAAGGATAAACCTCGTGTTTCTATTGGCGCTAAGTTGATCGCTGATATGTTAAGTACGGCGGGAATCAACCGTTTGATCACGATGGACCTTCATGCAGACCAGATTCAAGGATTTTTCAATGTTCCGGTGGATCATTTATATGCATCTTCCGTATTCTTGGATTATATCAAGACATCTTTACCTTTGGACAACTTGTGTATCGCTACTCCGGATGTCGGTGGTACGAAACGTGCTAGCAGCTATTCTAAATATTTAGGTTTGCCGATGGTTATTTGCCACAAGTCTCGTTTGCGTGCCAATGAGGTCGCAGAGATGCGTATCATTGGTGATGTGAAGGGCTTGGATGTGCTTTTGATCGACGATATGGTAGATACGGCAGGTACGATTACGAAGGCCGCAAACTTGATGTTGGAGAATGGGGCAAAGTCTGTTCGCGCCATCGCCAGTCACGCTGTAATGTCTGATCCCGCTTCCATTCGAGTAGATCAGTCCGCTTTAACAGAGATGATCTTTACAGATTCAATACCTTACGCAAAGAAATGCGAGAAAGTAAAGGTATTATCTATCGCTGATATGTTCGCGGAGGCAATTCGTCGCGTATGTAGCGGTGAGTCTATCAGTTCTTTGTATGCTATTTAATAGATTAAGAAAGAAAAATAAAAACGGTCGCTCCGAAAGGAAGCGACCGTTTTTATTTAGAATATATCATTTAGTCTCATCAATAATCATACCGCTACCTAGGCATAAATGATGATTTTTATCGTAGATTACACAATATTGGCCAGGAGCTATACCCTGTATTTTGTCATCGGACTCAACGCGATATAGGCCTCCGATACGATGGATGTAACCATGCGTGAATTCTGGAGTATGACGGATTTTGAAAGTGATTTCCTTCTTATCGTCGAACTCCCCCCAAGGATCTTCCGTGATGAAATCGAAACCTTGCATATTGATCACTTTGCCATATTGTGTTTCCGGGTCATAGCCGTTGGAGACATAGATTATATTTCGCTTGATATCCTTTTGAATAACAAACCAGGGGCCACCGCTTAATCCCAATCCTTTACGTTGGCCGATCGTGTGGAACCAATATCCGTTATGCTTACCGATGACTTTACCAGTCTCCAGTTCTACGATCTTTCCCGGGCGCTTTCCTAGGTAACGCTCAATAAAGTCGTTATAGTTGATTTTTCCTAAGAAGCAAATACCTTGGCTGTCTTTGCGTTTAGCGCTCGGCAGCTTTTGAGCCTCAGCGATGGCACGGACCTCGCTTTTCATTAAATGCCCGATCGGGAACATCAGCTTTTGTATTTGTAAGCGGGTGATTTGCCCCAAGAAATCCGTCTGGTCTTTTACCGGGTCTTTGGCGGTAGAAAGCCATGTCTTACCGTTTATCTCCGTGGTCGTGGCATAATGACCGGTAGCGATCTTATCGAAGTCTTTGCCCCATTTTTCCTCGAAACAACCGAACTTGATGTATTTATTACACATCATATCCGGGTTTGGAGTAAGACCGCGTTTGACAGATTCAATCGTATAGCTTACTACCCGGTCCCAATACTCATCGTGCAAGGAGACGATTTCGAATCTGCATCCGTATTTGCGGGCGATATACGAGGTGATCTCGATATCTTCTTCTGCCGGGCAATCGATATAGCCATCCTTGTCTTCCATACCAATACGGATATAGAAGATGGTAGGATCGTATCCTGCTTCTTTTAGTTGGTGCACGACGACAGAGCTGTCTACCCCTCCTGAAACTAATGCTGCAATTTCCATTCTCTCGTTTTTTTGTCTTTGCTATTAGCATACAAAAGTAGAGAAAAAATCCCAAACCTTTGATATTGACTGTATATTCTCTATCTTTGCGGTTGGGCCTTATCGGAACGTGGGCCTTCAAGCTATGTACTTTAGATGTAATACATTATAGGAAACTCGAATCGTAGTAAGTATGAAAAAAATAATGTTATCGCTTATGACAGTTATGGCTATGATGGCTTGTACGGGCCAAAAGTCGGATACGGTATCTCAAAATTCCGATAAAGATTTCAATTATGTAGTAGACCGGTTCGCCGATCTGGAAATCCTTCGTTATAAAGTCCCGGGTTTCGAATCCTTATCATTGCGGCAAAAGCAATTGCTATATCATCTTTCCGAGGCGGCCTTGATGGGACGTGATATATTCTTTGATCAGAATGGGAAGTATAATTTGGCGATCCGCAGGACATTGGAGGCTATTTATATGAATTATAAAGGAGATCGGGAAGACCCTCAGTTCAAGGCATTGGAAACATATTTAAAACGGGTGTGGTTCTCTAGCGGTATCCATCATCATTATGCTTTGGACAAGTTTGTGCCGGGTTTTTCTCCTGAATTCTTTATGGATTGTATTCATCAAATCGATGCCAGGGAATTACCTCTTCGTGAAAATCAAAACGTGGATCAATTAATGATTGAGATCGCTCCGGTGATCTTTGATCCAAGCGTTATGCCAAAGCGTAGCGTACAAAGCGGCGATGGCGATTTGATCAAGGCTTCTTCCAATAATTATTACGGAGGGGGGATCAGTCAGGAAGAGGTAGAAGACTTCTATGCGCAAATGAAAATGGGAAAGGATACGATTTCCCCGATTTCTTACGGCCTGAACAGCCGCTTGGTAAAAGAGAAGGGTAAGATCGTTGAGAAGGTATGGAAAGTGGGAGGACTCTATTCTGCTGCGATAGAGAAGATCGTGGATCAATTGCGGCAAGCTTTGCCTTTCGCGGAGAATGATACCCAGAAAGCGATTATCGAGAAGTTGATCGAATATTATAAAACGGGAGATTTGAAGACCTTCGATGCTTATTCGATCCTTTGGGTAGAGGATACAGCCTCGGAAGTTGATTTCGTTAATGGCTTTATCGAGACTTATGGAGATCCGTTGGGAATGAAGGCCAGTTGGGAGTCTACCGTGAACTTTACGAATAAAGAGGCGACAAAGCGTACGAAAATCATAAGTGATAACGCGCAATGGTTCGAGGATCATTCTCCGGTAGATAAACGTTTCAAGAAAGAGACGGTGAAAGGTGTCAGCGCTAAGGTTATCACGGTATCTATGTTGGGAGGGGATTGTTATCCGGCCACCCCGATCGGCATTAATTTGCCAAATGCGGATTGGATTCGTAGAGATCATGGTTCAAAGTCTGTCACGATCGAGAACATCACGGAGGCTTATGATAAGGCTTCCCAAGGGAATGGCTTTAGCGAGGAGTTCGTTTGGAGTGACGTGGAGCGCAACGGTATGAAACAGTACGGTTTTTTGACTGATAATTTACATACGGACTTGCATGAGTGCCTAGGACATGGTTCCGGCAAATTGTTGGAAAATACAGACCCGGATGCGTTAAAAGCCTATAGTTCTACTTTGGAGGAAACCCGTGCGGATTTGTTTGGCCTGTATTATTTGGCAGATCCGAAGTTGGTGGAACTGGGATTGCTTCCGGACGGTGAAGCTTATAAATCGGAATACTATAAGTATATAATGAATGGCTTGATGACCCAGTTGGTCCGTATAGAGCTAGGCAAAAATATAGAGGAGGCGCATATGCGTAACCGCCAGTTAATCGCTAAGTGGACTTATGAGAAGGGAAAGGTCTCTAATGTAATCGAACTGAAAAAACGGGATGGAAAGACCTATGTGGTTGTAAATGACTATCCGAAGTTACGTGAGTTGTTTGGAACCCTGTTGGCTGAGATTCAACGTATCAAAAGTGAGGGCGACTATGAGGCCGGAAAGAATCTTGTAGAGGAATTCGGCGTGAAAGTAGATACGGATTTACATGCGGAAGTCTTGGAGCGCTATGCTAAGTTAAACTTGGCCCCTTATAAAGGTTTTGTCAACCCTGTGATGAAAGAGATAAGGGGATCCGACGGTGAGGTCACCGATATTGTCTTGGATTACACGGAAGGATATACGGACCAAATGCTCCGTTATGGTCGTGATTACTCTTTCTTACCGACTTATAATGATTAATAGATGGAAAATTTACAAGACGAGATAAGAGAGATTCGCAAGCAACTTCGTCTGGCGATGAATGGGGTGATTTCTACGAGTATGCGTGAGAAGGGGATTGTGTATAAGTTGAATTTCGGGGTTCCATACCCCGAGATTAGAGAAATCGCTCGTAATCATAAGCCGAGTGGAGAATTGGCGGCAGCCCTGTGGAGAGAAGATATTCGTGAGTTTAAGATATTGGCGACATTTCTCCAACCCGCCGAGACGTTACTTCCTGATGAGGCGAAACGTTGGGTCAAGGAAATTCCTTATCTAGAGATTGCGGAACATTGTTGCAGGAACTTGTTCGTTCATTTACCCTATATGGAAGACTTCACGTTTGATCTGATTATGGATAAAGAGAATGAGTTCGCCCGTACGGTAGCTTTCCTTACTTGGGCCGAGAATTTTAAGCGAGGAGGTAGCTTATCGACTGTGGTTTTGGAATCTTTCTGGGTGGAAACCTTGAGAAGCCTAGCGGAGACGGAGGATTTTAAGGCTACGCTAAAAGAGAAACAAGCGTCAATTCTAGCCATGAAGTTTTACGGGCGTCAATCCGAGAAGAACTCAAAAAAGATCTTGAGCGGTTTTAAGGAATTTCAAGAAGTTACGGGAAACACGCCGGAATTACAGGAAATCTATAATGAATTAAAATTCGAGTTTGAATATTATCGGTAAGGCTTTGCGTTTAAAATAAATGCGCTAACTTTGTCGTTCGTGTGGTCTTTAGGAGATGGAAGCGAAAGTTTACACGGAAATGTGTGCGTTGTTTACCGAATATCTAACGGAGAAGAAACTGCGGAAAACCGAGGAAAGATATACTATATTCAAGGAGATATGTGCTTTTCCCGGACATTTTGACGTGTGTATGCTTTCGAATAAATTGGAGCAAGACAACTTCCATGTCAGTAAGGCTACGCTTTACAATACGTTGGATGTACTGGTCGATGCCGGTCTGGTGGTGCGTCATCAAATAACCGTCCAGTCGGTGCAGTATGAGTTAAGGATTTACGCCGACACACATTTGCATTTGATTTGCATGCGATGTGGGGCCATTCGGGAGTTGCGGAATAGTACGTTGAAAGCGGATATGAGGAACTTGAAAGTTTCTCGTTTTACGCCGGAGTACTATTGTTTGTACGTTTATGGCCTGTGCAGCAAATGCAAGTTTAAATTGCAAAGGTCTGGTAAGTGAGAATATTAATAGCCTATAATAAATATAGAAAAGATGAAAGTAGACGTTTTGTTAGGATTGCAATGGGGCGATGAGGGCAAAGGTAAGGTTGTCGATGTGCTGACTCCGAATTACGATGTGGTAACTCGTTTTCAAGGAGGTCCCAATGCCGGACATACATTGGAGTTTAACGGGGAAAAGTATGTGTTACGTTCTATTCCTTCCGGTATTTTCCAAGGTGGAAAAATAAACGTAATCGGTAACGGTGTCGTTCTGGACCCGTTATTGTTCAAGCAGGAAGCGGAAGCGTTGGCGGCAAGTGGTCACGATATCACCAAGCAGCTTTATATCTCAAAGAAAGCTCACCTAATTTTACCTACTCACCGAATCTTGGATGCCGCTTACGAGGCCGCTAAAGGTTCGGGAAAGATCGGTACGACAGGAAAAGGTATCGGTCCGACTTATACGGATAAGATCAGCCGTAACGGTGTTCGTGTGGGCGATTTATTACATAACTTCGAAGAGAAGTATGCGGCAGCTAAAGCAAAACATGAAGCCATCTTGCGTTCGTTGAATTATGAATATGATATAACCGAGATGGAGGCGCAATGGATGGAAGCCTTGAACTATCTGAGACAGTTTAATTTAATCGATAGCGAGCATGTCATCAATAACTATTTGAAAGAAGGTAAATCTGTCTTGGCGGAAGGTGCTCAAGGAACGATGTTGGATATAGACTTCGGTTCTTACCCGTTCGTGACATCCTCAAATACGATCTGTGCCGGATGTTGTACGGGATTGGGGGTTTCTCCCCGGAATATCGGTGAGGTATATGGTATCTTCAAGGCTTATTGTACACGTGTAGGTAGCGGTCCGTTCCCGACCGAGTTGTTTGATGAGGTAGGAGATAAGATCGGGCAATTAGGCCATGAGTTTGGTGCGGTAACCGGACGTAAACGTCGTTGTGGATGGATTGATTTGGTTGCTTTGAAGTATGCGGTTATGATCAATGGCGTTAGTCAATTGATCATGATGAAAAGCGATGTATTGGATACTTTCGATACGATCAAGGCTTGCGTGGCTTATAAGGTGAATGGTGTCGAGATAAGCGAGTTCCCGTATGAGATCGATGATACGATCGAGCCTGTATACGTGGAATTACCGGGTTGGAAGACGGATATGACGAAGATGCAAAGTGAGGATGAGTTCCCCGAGGAGTTCAACGCTTACCTATCTTTTTTGGAGGAAGAATTAGGCGTACCTGTGAAGATCGTTTCCGTAGGTCCGGATCGCGAGCAGACGATTGTCAGATATACAGAGGAATAAACCCGTTATAAATCGTACAAAATGGCAGAAGACCACATACCTCAAAGGGTGTCTCCTGCCATTTTTGGCTTTGGCAAACTTTTTGTCGTTATTTTGTAAAACTAAATAAGATAGATTTCTATGAGCATGTATTGGATTATATTTATTGGATTTGCGTTATTGAGTTGGCTGGTATCGTCCCGCCTTCAAGGTAAGTTTGAGAAGTACTCGAAAATTCCTATGCCCAATGGGATGACGGGAAAAGATGTCGCGGAGAAGATGTTGCATGACAATGGTATCTATGATGTAAAAGTGATCTCCACGCCCGGACATTTGACGGATCATTACAATCCTGCGAACCAGACTGTGAACTTGAGCGAGTCGGTTTATTACAGCAATAGTATAGCCGCCGCTGCGGTTGCCGCCCATGAGTGTGGTCATGCGGTGCAGCATGCTACCGCTTACGCTCCGTTGAGAATGCGTTCGGCTTTGGTTCCGGTGGTTAGTTTCGCTTCTAATATTATGACTTGGGTGTTGTTGGGTGGTATGTTAATGATCAATGTATTCCCGCAATTGTTGTTGTTTGGTATTATTTTGTTCGCTTCGACCACCTTATTCAGCTTTATCACACTTCCGGTCGAGATCAATGCCAGTCAGCGTGCGTTGGTATGGTTGAGCAATGCGGGTATAACGAATGTGTATACGCATGATAAAGCGGAAGACGCATTGCGTTCTGCCGCTTATACGTATGTAGTCGCGGCATTGGGTTCGTTGGCTACATTATTATATTATATCATGATATTCTTGGGAGGAAGAAGCCGGGATTAACGATGCCCGTTGCAAGAGATTTACAATGCCCATTGTAAAGAGCTAATGATGCCCGTTGTTAACACCTGACAATGGGCATTGTTATTTTCTTATTTATTTCGAGCAAAAGCATTACCTTTGCGGGCAGAACAACCATAATTAATAACATAAAATCATGCAAAAACCTTCCATTCCAAAAGGAACCAGAGATTTTTCGCCGGAGGAAATGGCGAAACGTAATTATATATTCAATACGATCCGTGAAGTGTTTCACCTGTATGGCTTCCAGCAAATAGAAACTCCTGCGATGGAGAATCTTTCTACATTGATGGGTAAATATGGCGAGGAAGGAGATAAGCTCCTTTTCAAGATATTGAATTCCGGTGATTGTTTCGCGGGGATCTCGGATGAGGTGTTGATGGAGAAGAATCCGCTGAGATTTGCTTCTAAGGCTTGTGAGAAGGGCTTGCGTTACGATTTGACCGTTCCGTTTGCCCGTTACGTGGTGCAACATCGTAATGAGATCAGTTTCCCGTTTAAACGTTATCAAATACAACCGGTTTGGCGTGCGGATCGTCCGCAAAAGGGGCGTTACCGGGAATTCTACCAGTGTGATGGTGATGTCGTAGGTTCCGATTCCTTGATCAATGAGGTGGAATTGATCCAGATTATGGATGAGGTGTTCCATCGTTTTGGTATTCGGGTGTGCATAAAGATGAATAATCGTAAGATACTTTCCGGTATTGCCGAGATCATAGGTGAGGCAGATAAGATCGTGGATATTACGGTCGCTATAGATAAGTTGGATAAGATTGGCTTGGACAACGTGAACGAGGAGCTTCGTTCCAAAGGATTACCGGAGAAGGCAATCGAACGTTTGCAGCCGATCATTATGTTGCAGGGATCGAATCAAGAAAAGATAGCCACGTTGAAAGAGGTATTATCTGCGTCTGAGACCGGTCTGAAAGGTGTAGCCGAATTGGATTTTATCTTGGAGCGTATATCTCATACTCCAATTCGTGCGGAACTAGAGCTGGACTTGACGTTGGCCCGCGGCCTGAACTACTATACGGGTGCGATTTTCGAGGTAAAAGCCTTGGATGTGCAGATTGGTAGCATCACGGGGGGAGGCCGCTACGATAACCTGACAGGCGTGTTTGGTATGGAGGGTGTGTCCGGTGTTGGTTTCTCTTTCGGTGCGGACCGTATCTTTGACGTTCTGAACCAGTTAGATTTGTATCCGGAAGGCTCTTTGAAGACTACCCAGCTTTTGTTCGTGAACTTCGGGCAAAAAGAGGAGGTTTATTTGTTGCCTTTAATAGCGAAAGTCCGTAGGGCGGGTATTCGCACGGAGTTGTATCCTGAGTCTGCCAAAATGAAAAAGCAGATGAGTTATGCGGATGCCAAGAAGATCCCGTTTGTCGCGATTGTCGGCGAGAATGAGATCGCCGAGAATAAAATCAACTTAAAGAATATGCTCACGGGTGAGCAAACCCTTGTGACTGTCGAAGAGTTGATAGAGCGTTTTTAGAAAAAACGAGTCATAGTCTAGCCGTGGAGATTGTGTCTATGTCTCTACGGCTGGATGTAAACAGACTCAAACTCATTAGGTAGTCTGTCTCTGCGCAACGGTATTGCCCTGATTCCCGCCAATGGGACTCATGATGATTGTCCATATAATACCTATATTCCATTCAAAAAAGCATGTTCCATGAATGTACTGGCGATCGGTTGAGCTTTCTTCTGAGGAAGTAGAAGGACAAGTTGTCAGTCGTTCTTTCGGGTATTTGTCCATTTCGTCCGAAATATTGTCAGTCAAACCGGGAAGAATCCGTTTGGCACACTATTCGCATAGATTTAGGCGTGAATGTGAAGTTCATACTAAAAACGTAATATTATTAACATTTAAAATACCAAGAAAATGAACATTAGACCATTAGCAGATCGCGTGCTGATTAAGCCGGCCGCTGCGGAAGAGAAAACATTAGGTGGAATTATTATTCCGGACTCAGCAAAGGAAAAACCTTTAAAGGGTGAGATTGTAGCCGTAGGTAACGGAACGAAAGACGAGGAAATGGTTGTGAAAGTTGGTGATAACGTATTGTATGGCAAATATGCAGGTACGGAAATCGAACTAGACGGTGAGAAATACTTGATCATGCGCCAAGCAGACGTTTTAGCGATTATCTAATTTATTTTTATAAATAACAATATTAAAAAAGAAATACAATCATGGCAAAAGAGATTAAATACGATATGGATGCCCGCGACCTTCTGAAGAAAGGTGTGGATGAATTGGCTAATGCCGTTAAGGTAACATTAGGCCCGAAAGGTCGTAACGTAATTATCGAGAAGAAATTCGGAGCTCCTCACATCACGAAAGATGGTGTAACGGTTGCTAAAGAAGTTGAGTTGACTTGCCCGTTCGAGAACATGGGTGCTCAATTGGTTAAGGAAGTTGCTTCCAAGACAAACGATAACGCTGGTGACGGTACGACTACAGCTACGGTTTTGGCTCAGTCTATCATCGGTGTTGGTTTAAAGAACGTTACCGCCGGAGCAAACCCAATGGATTTGAAACGTGGTATCGACAAGGCTGTCGCTAAGGTTGTAGAGAGCATCGCTAGCCAAGCTGAGGCTGTTGGTGATAAGTTCGAGAAAATCGAACACGTAGCGAAGATCTCCGCAAACGGTGACGAGGCTATCGGTAAGTTGATCGCTGAGGCTATGCAACGTGTGAAGACTGAAGGTGTTATCACGGTTGAGGAAGCTAAAGGTACTGAGACTACTGTTGATGTAGTTGAGGGTATGCAGTTCGACCGCGGTTATATCTCTCCGTATTTCGTAACAGATACAGAGAAGATGGAGTGCCAGATGGAGAATCCGTATATCTTGATCTATGACAAGAAGATCTCCGTATTGAAAGACCTTCTTCCTATCCTTGAGCCGACTGTACAGAGCGGACGTCCTCTTTTGATCATTGCCGAGGATATCGATAGCGAGGCTTTGGCTACATTGGTAGTGAACCGTCTGCGTGGTTCTTTGAAGATCTGTGCCGTTAAGGCTCCGGGCTTCGGCGACCGTCGTAAGGCTATGTTGGAAGATATCGCCGTATTGACAGGTGGTACGGTTATCTCTGAGGAGAAAGGCTTGAAATTGGAAGGTGCTACGATGGATATGTTAGGTACCGCCGAGAAGATCACGGTAGACAAGGATACTACGACGATCGTAAACGGCGCTGGCGACAAGGAAGCTATCCAAGCTCGTATCGGCCAGATCAAGATCCAGATGGAGAACACTACATCTGATTACGATAAAGAAAAATTACAAGAGCGTTTGGCTAAGATGGCCGGCGGTGTAGCGGTTCTTTACGTAGGCGCTCCTTCTGAGGTTGAGATGAAAGAGAAGAAAGACCGTGTGGATGACGCATTGCACGCAACTCGTGCGGCTATCGAGGAAGGTACAGTTCCTGGTGGTGGTGTAGCTTATATCCGTGCTATCGAGGCTTTGGAAGGCATGAAGGGTGATAACGAGGACGAGACTACAGGTATCGAGATCGTTAAGCGCGCTATCGAGGAGCCGCTTCGTCAGATTGTGGCTAACGCTGGTAAGGAAGGTGCCGTTATCGTTCAGAAAGTGAAAGAAGGTAAGGGCGACTTCGGTTACAACGCTCGTAAAGATTGCTTCGAGAACTTGTGTGAGGCTGGAGTAATTGATCCGGCTAAAGTAACTCGTGTAGCATTGGAGAACGCAGCTTCTATCGCAGGTATGTTCTTGACTACAGAGTGCGTGATCGCTGAGAAGAAAGAAGAGACTCCTGCTATGCCCCCGATGAATCCGGGTATGGGTGGTGGCATGGGTGGTATGATGTAATCAAACTCCCGTGATTAATGATATGAGCGGCCGTTCCGAAAGGGATGGTCGCTTTTTTTATATCCTTTTGCTTGTAAATCGGAAAAAACGATTACCTTTGTATGCGCAATACCGATAGGTTGCGCTTCAGAATGATTTTAAAAGCCCAGGTGGCGGAATTGGTAGACGCGCTCGTTTCAGGTGCGAGTGGTTTTGCGATCGTGCAGGTTCGAGTCCTGTTCTGGGCACTTCCCAAAATAGAAAAAATGCAATCCTATACAGAAGACGAAATTGTAGTACAACTTCGGGAACCGTCCCGACAACGTGAGGCCTTCGCTAAGGTCGTAAGCTTGTATGGCGAGAAGTTGTATTGGCACATACGAAAGATGGTACTGGATCATGAGGATGCAAACGACTTGCTTCAAAATACATTCTTAAAAGCTTGGATGAATATTGAGCTTTTTCGTGGAGAGGCAAAATTATCTACGTGGCTTTATAAGATTGCGATCAATGAGTGCGTTACATTCTTAAATAAACAGCGGAACATGAATAACGTATCTATAGACGATACGGATATTTTTTTGTTGGAACGCTTGAAAGGTGACGAATACTTCGATGGTGACGAAGTACAGATGAGATTGCAAAGAGCTATTCTTACCTTGCCGGAAAAACAACGTTTGGTTTTCAATATGAAGTATTATGAGGATATGAAATACGAGGAAATATCCGAGATATTGGGAACTTCTGTCGGGGCTTTGAAGGCCTCATACCATCATGCGGTAAGAAAAATCGAGGAGTTTTTAACAAAAGAACTTTAAACCATTTGACCGAATTGCTGTCAAAGCAATATAAAAAGAGAAAAAGTATGAAAAAAGAAGAAAACAACCTAGATCGCCTGAAAGGTATAAATCCTTTCGTTGTACCTGAAGGGTATATGGAAGGGCTTACGGAGCGGATTATGAGCCAGCTCCCGGAGAAGCAGGAAGAGAGAGGGAGGCAGATATCCTTGATGGATCGTGTTCGTCCATGGTTGTATATGGCTGCGGTATTTGCGGGTCTTGGTTTGTTTTTCAAGGCAATCGTAGGAATAGATGGTTCCGGCGACAGTACTGCGTCTGATTCTTTGTTGGTCCGGACGGAAGTCTCGACAACGTCTTTAGACGCTATCGAAGCAGAAGAAGATGAGGAGTACTTGGAGTATTTAGAAACCCAATATGCCAATTATCTCTTGGCCGAGGAACTATCCTATTCTGAATAAAGTTTAAAATAACAATTTAGATCGAAGATTTTTGTAATAATACTTGTATGAATAAAATATTTTTTATTACATTTGTGGCGATTTCGGTTTTGCTCTCTTTCAATGCTGCGGCACAAGAGAAGAAAGAGCAAAGACATTTTGATAGAGAGGCATTCGAAGCAAGACGAAATGCTTTTATTACGGCAGAGGTTGGATTGACACCGGAGGAGGCTGCACAATTTATTCCTTTATGCAATGAGTTGCGACAGAAAAAATTTGAGGTAGGGCGAGAATGTCGTAAATTATCAAAAGAAATTCGACATAAGAAGAATCTGACAGACGCTGATTATAATAAGGTGATAGATGAATGTCTGAATGCTGGGATTAAAGAAGCGCAGTTGGAGAAAGAGTATTTCGAAAGATTCAAAAAGATACTTTCTGCGGAGAAAATTTGTAGATACCGAAATGCGGAGTATAAGTTTGTCCGGGATTTTATGAAGAATGGTCGAGATAATAAGAAAGAAGAAAAACAGAAAAAGTAAAATATTATCATTATTTGTGTTTTTTGTTTAGATTTAGTTTTGGCGTTTAAGTTAAGGGAGGGGTGGCGACGTGATGTCGGTTCCCCTTTTGTTTTTCCCTTGTCTCGGTATTATAAGCCTTTGGCCTTGGCTTCATTCCACAGTTGATCCATTTCTTCTAATGTCATATCTTTCAGGGAACGACCTTCTTGGATTGTATGTTCCTCTAGGTAATTAAAGCGACGGATAAACTTTTGGTTCGTGCGCTCCAAGGCGTTGTCCGGATTTATTTTATACAGGCGGGCGGCATTGACCAAGCTAAAGAAGAGGTCTCCGAACTCTGCTTCCATCTTATCAGCGTCCATCTTATCAATCTCGGTTTTCAACTCATCGAATTCTTCTTGTACCTTATCCCATACTTGGTCTCGTTGTTCCCAGTCGAACCCCACGTTGCGGGCTTTGTCTTGGATACGATGTGCTTTTACCACAGAAGGCAAAGAGGCGGGTACACCTTCCAGCACGGTTTTATTACCTCCTTTTTCTTTCAACTTGAGTTGTTCCCAGCTTTGCTCTACTTTTTGTGCTGTGTCGGCAGAAGTGTCTCCGAATACATGCGGATGGCGGTAGATCAGTTTCTGGCAAAGGCTGTCGCAAACATCCTTGATATCGAAGGCCCCTTTTTCCTCACCGATCTTGGAGTAAAAGATGATGTGCAATAACAGGTCTCCTAATTCTTTTTTTATGTTTGTATTGTCCTTGCGCATCAAGGCCTCACATAATTCATAGGTCTCTTCGATCGTATTCGTGCGCAGGCTTTCATTTGTCTGTTTACGGTCCCAAGGGCATTTTACTCGTAACTCGTCCAAGATATCGAGTAATTGCCCGAAGGCTTCCATTTTTTCTTCTCTAGTTACCATATTATTCATTTATTCTTGATAATCATAAAAATGGCGGTGTGTCAAAATAAAAGTACCGAGATTCGGACTACGACCTTGACACACCGCCATTTGTTTTATTGTTGTTCTTTCTTGAATTCTTTCAATCCGTTTTGAAGGAACTGGATATATTTAGAAACATTCTCATCGAATGCGTATGAAGGTCCGAGCGGTTGCCCCTCGTCATTCAGCAAGATGTAGAATGGCTGGGCGTTAGCGCCGAACTTACTTCGTTGCAGATAGCTCCATTTATCGCCGATTGTTTTCAACTTGCGAGTCTTTCCGTTCTCCTGTATCTCGATTGGTTGTGGAAGTTTTGTTTTATCATCTACCATGAGAGTGATCAATACGTAGTCATTCTCCAAGAGCTGTTTCACTTTGGGATCGGTCCAAACGGAAGCCTCCATCTTACGACAGTTTACACAGCCAAAACCAGAGAAATCAATCATGACAGGTTTGTTTACTTTTTTGGCATAAGCCATACCGGATTCATAATCATCAAATGCGGCATGTACTTCGTTCTTGTATAGGTTAAAATCTTGCGTGTATAAAGGAGGAGCAAATGCACTGATCGCTTTCAGCGGCGCACCCCAAAGCCCCGGGACCATATAAATGGCGAAAGCGAAAGAGATAATCGCCATGAACAAACGAGGAACAGATACATATTTTAATTCGCTATCATGGCTGAACTTGATTTTTCCTAATAGGTAGGCACCCAATAGGATAAAGATCACGATCCAAAGTACGATAAATACCTCGCGGTCTAGTAAACGCCAACCGTAAGCTAAATCCGCTACAGAAAGGAACTTCAATGCTAGAGCCAACTCTAGGAAGCCCAGCACGACTTTCACGGAGTTCAGCCATCCACCGGATTTCGGCATGCTTTGCAACATGTTCGGGAAGATGGCGAAGAAACTGAACGGAATGGATAATGCCAAAGCGAAACCAAACATGCCGATAGCCGGCCCTATCGCCGTACCCATAGAAGCAGCTTGTACCAACAATGTACCGATAATCGGACCTGTGCAGGAGAAAGATACCAGTACGAGCGTGAACGACATGAAGAAGATACTCAATATTCCGGTCGTTGAATCTGCCTTGCTGTCTAGTTTACTTGTCCATGAGGCGGGTAGAACCAACTCGAAGGCTCCGAAGAAAGAGACTGCGAATACAACCAGCAACAAGAAGAATATAATATTGAAGATAGCGTTCGTTGATAAATCATTCAATGCGCTAGCCCCGAAAATACCAGTGATCAACAATCCCATAACCAAATAGATTATAATAATAGATAATCCATAGGTGATGGCATCGCGAATCGCCTTTTTGCGATCTTTCGTACGTTTTAAGAAGAAACTTACCGTCATTGGAATCATCGGCCATACACAAGGGGTCAGTAAAGCGATCAATCCACCCAGAAAACCCGCGAAGAAAATAAATAACCAAGATGTATCTGCAGCCGACACGGTAGAGTCGCCAAATGATTTCAATTGATCGATCACTGGAGACCAAAGGGCCGGATTGTCAGTTAGGTTACCGGACAATTTAGGAGACATTGTAGTGGAAGTCGTCTCTTTAACGACGGAGTCCGATGCTTTCGGCTCATTGGGATCTTCCGCTACGACCTGAGTATCCGGTTGAGCGACCGTTGTGTTGGTTTTGTTTGCCTCTGTATCCGGGCTATTAGCAGCCATTGCCGTATCTACATGGATGCTTTTCTTATCAAAGGAGAAAGGTATTTGATCCGGGGGAAGGCAAGTCTCATCATTACAAGCCATAAATTCCACCTCACCCTCTACCTTGAATTTTGTGGGATCGGTGACTTTCAATTTTTGGATAAACGATACCGTACCCGGATACCAACGCAAGTTCATGGCAAATTGCTCGTCGTAGACCGTAGTCGGTTTTACGGAAGGAATTGGCTGGCCTATCAGTTCTGCCCCATTCAGTGTCTCGAATATGAAAGACGTGGATACTGGTCCTCCTTCCGGTAGGTTCATGTCATACAGGTGCCAACCTTTGTCTGCCGTGGCGGTAAAGACTATCTCTTTCTCAGGCATACCGTCCTTGTCGTCTAATTTAATTTTCCACTTGACAGGGGTAAGTATTTGTGCCTGCGCTATTAACGCAATGAGCGCCAGCGTGATTGAACTGATGAGCTTCTTCATTTTAATTTATTGCTAAAGTTACTTTGATGTTGATGAAAAGATATCCGGAATCCGGGTCTCAAAACACATTTCCTCTCCCGTCACCGGGTGGATGAAACAGAGTTTACGGGCATGAAGCATTAACCGTCTTGCGGGATTTGTCTCTGCCCCATATTTCGTATCACCGACTACCGGGTGACCGATGAATTGCATCTGGGCACGGATTTGGTTTTTACGTCCCGTCTCCAGTTCCAACTCTAGGAGCGAATAGCGATTATTCGTTTGCAACAAGTGATAGCGAGTGATTGCCTCTTTCCCGTCTCCTTCCAAAGTTACGAATACTTGCATGTTCTTGTTCTCTACAAGATTGGAGACGATTAAATCGGTATCTTTTTCCGGTCGCCCTTCTACTACAGCGACATAGGTACGTCGGGTGATCATTTCACTCCAGTTGGATTGAAGTTGCTCTTTCACCCTCTGATTCTTGGCGAACATCATGATACCGGATGTATCCCGATCCAAGCGGTGCAAGATGAATATCTTGTTATGCGGATCGGATTGTTTCACGTAATCGCTTAATAGGCGATAGGCCGTACGTTCTTTGACACGATCGGTAGATACCGATAGCAAACCTTCCCTCTTATTGATTACGATGAGATCATCATCTTCCCAAACAATCCTTAATAGCGGATTGTTGAATTCCACCTTCCCTTTTCCATAGTTAACCCCGACTGTGTCGTTAGGGGCCAGTGGGGTATCGAACTGCCGGGTGACTTTCCCGTTTACCGAGATTTGCCCCCTGTTCAGTAATCCCTTCACTGAGGAACGGCTTTGTTCTTTTAATAACTCGAACAAGAAAGGTAGCAAAGTGTTACTTTCTGCCACCGTTACCCGTCGTTCTTTGGAGGGTTTACATTGATTATCCCCTCTTTTATACTCAGATCGCTTTCTCATATCTAATTCTTATAGTACGCGAAGATACAGGCATTTACGCAAAGCTGCAATAGTACGGAATAGAAAAACCTCTACAATAGTTTGATTGTTATAAGAATATACCTCTAATCTCCGGATACATTCTTGGATCAGTGTCATGTTTTATAAAAAGCGGGATATGGATTATGAAGAGGCGGTATCAGGGGGAGCTGTTGTCACAGGCGACTATATTTCCTGATACCCTACGTTTTTTTGTCTATATTTTTTGTACTTTCGCGGATTGAGAAATATGTAAAGACTAATTAGTTAGAAAAATATGGAAATCGCTAGTAAGTACAATCCTGCGGAAGTAGAGGGGAAGTGGTATCAGTATTGGTTGGATAACGGCTTCTTTAAGTCAAAGCCAGACGGTCGTGAGCCGTATACGATCGTAATCCCTCCCCCTAATGTCACCGGCGTGTTGCACATGGGACATATGCTTAACAATACGATCCAAGATATCTTGGTTCGCCGTGCCCGCATGATGGGAAAGAACGCTTGTTGGGTACCGGGTACAGACCATGCATCGATCGCTACGGAAGCTAAAGTGGTGAATCGTTTATCCGAGCAAGGGATTAAGAAAACCGATTTGACTCGCGACGAGTTCCTGCGGCATGCTTGGGAATGGAAAGAGGAGCATGGCGGTATTATCTTGAAGCAGCTACGTAAATTGGGCGCTTCTTGCGATTGGGATCGTACGGCGTTCACGATGGATGAGAAACGTTCGGAGAGTGTTATCAAAGTCTTCGTTGATTTATATAAGAAAGGCTTGATTTACCGAGGTGTCCGTATGGTAAACTGGGACCCGAAGGCATTGACGGCCCTGTCTGATGAGGAAGTTATCTACAAGGAAGAACATAGCAAGTTGTATTATCTTCGCTATAAGATCGTAGGCGAGGAGGGATATGCCATTGTTGCCACTACTCGCCCGGAGACGATTATGGGAGATACGGCGATGTGTATCAATCCGAATGACCCGAAGAATCAGCATCTGAAAGGGAAGAAAGTGATCGTCCCGTTGGTCGGCCGTGAGATCCCGGTGATCGAGGATGATTATGTAGATATAGAGTTTGGTACGGGTTGCTTGAAAGTAACTCCGGCACATGATGTGAACGACTATATGTTAGGCGAGAAATATAACCTGCCTTCCATTGATATTTTCAATGACAACGGTACGCTTAGCGAAGCTGCTGGCCTGTATGTGGGTATGGACCGCTTCGATGTCCGCAAGCAGATTGAGGAAGATTTGCGTAACGCAGGTCTTCTAGAAAAAGTCGAGGCTTACGAGAATAAAGTGGGTTATTCCGAGCGTACGAATGTACCTATCGAGCCTAAATTATCTATGCAATGGTTCTTGAAAATGGAGCATCTTGCCCGGATCGCCTTGGAGCCAGTAATGAAGGATGATATTAAGTTCTATCCGCCGAAATTCAAGAACACTTATCGCCATTGGATGGAGAATATCAAGGATTGGTGTATCAGCCGCCAGCTTTGGTGGGGACATCGTATCCCGGCTTACTTCTTGCCGGAAGGTGGTTACGTGGTAGCCGAGACGGAAGAGAAAGCATTGGAGTTGGCGAGAGAGAAATCTGGTAATCTGAGTTTGACAAAAGCGGATTTACGCCAAGACGAAGATGTATTGGATACTTGGTTTTCTTCTTGGTTGTGGCCGATTTCTTTGTTTGATGGTATTAATGACCCGGATAACGAGGAGATCAGTTATTATTATCCGACTAGCGACTTGGTTACCGGTCCGGATATCATTTTCTTCTGGGTAGCCCGTATGATTATGGCTGGTTATGAGTATAAAGGAAAAATGCCGTTTAAGAACGTTTACTTTACAGGTATCGTACGCGATAAGCTGGGACGTAAGATGTCTAAATCTTTAGGAAATTCTCCCGACCCGTTGCGATTGATCGAGCAATACGGGGCTGACGGTGTACGCATGGGCTTGATGCTTGCGGCTCCCGCAGGGAATGATATTCCTTTTGATGAGGCTTTGTGCGAGCAAGGACGTAATTTCAATAATAAGATCTGGAACGCTTTCCGCTTGGTGAAAGGGTGGACGGTAGATGAGGCAATCGCTTGTCCGGAGGCTTCTGCTATCGCGATGAAATGGTTCAAGATGCGGTTGGATAAGACGATCGCCGAAGTAGATGATTCTTTTAGCAAATATCGTCTGAGTGAGGCTATGATGGCTGTGTATAAGTTATTCTGGGATGAGTTTTCCTCTTGGTATCTGGAGATGGTAAAGCCGGGATATCAGCAACCAATCGACAAGGTTACTTATGAGGCCACACTTGGTTTCTTCGATTCCTTGCTTCGTTTGCTCCATCCGTTCATGCCATTTATTACTGAGGAATTATGGCAAGCCTTGGAGCCTCGAAAAGAAGGTGAGAGCCTGATGGTTGCCCGGATGCCGGAAGTAGCGGTTGTAGACAATACTTATCTGGATGCTTTCGAGATTGTGAAAGAAATTGTTGGTGGTGTTCGTACGATCCGTCTGCAAAAGATTATCCCGAATAGGGATGCGCTGGAACTACAGGTAGTAGGTGATCATGACGAGACGTTCAATGCCGTAATCGCTAAAATGTGTAATTTGTCCTCCGTTTCCAAGGTAGCTGAGAAAGCCGCCGGCGCTGTATCTTTCTTGGTGCGTACAACTGAATTTGCGGTACCTCTTGGTAACATGATCAATGTAGAAGAGGAGTTGGCTAAACTTCAAGAAGAATTAAAATACCAAAAAGGATTCTTGGCCTCCGTCATGAAGAAGCTGGGCAATGAAAATTTCGTAAGCAAAGCTCCGGCAAAAGTAATTGAGATGGAGAAGAAGAAACAAGCCGATGCAGAGTTGAAGATTAAGTCTATTGAGGAAAGTATCTCTGCCTTGGCAAAATAAAGAAAACGATCGTATCTATAAAATAAGTGCCTGTATCAATTTCCTTTTGATTGATACAGGCTTTTTTTGTTGAAAGAGTTGGAAAATGTGACTTGTATTAATATCTAAGCGTTTAAATTTTTATTAACTTGCCACACGTAAACTGTATAGATACGATTTTCAGGGAACTTTAAATGTGGAATATACCGTTATACGTTTACTCTATTATCGGTTTGGTACATTAAAAATATGGAGTCGCCTTATAAATATAGAGAGGTATATGAGGAAATTACTTTTTATATGTTGTTGGTGGATGATTCTCTCTTTGTTCGTCTCGGATGAGGTGAGAGGTAACACGCTCGTTGATAGCTTACGAAAAGAAATCAAGTTCTTGCCGGATACTAGCAAGCTGAAACGATTGAATGAGTTACTATATGCCAATACACACAACAAAGTATATAAGGTATATGCGGATCTGTTGCTGGAAGAGGCCCAGAGGCAACATAGTGATTATTACAAAGGAAATGCATTGTTATTCTTGATGCGTTATTATTATATGCAAGATCCGGATAGCTTACGTATGTATTTGAAAATAGCAGAACCTCTTTTTATTGCGACAAATCGGATTGAGGAATTATGCCGGGCGAAAGGATGGAACATCTATTCTTTAGCGAATGAGGGAATGCAAGGTTTGGTAATCCGGGAAGTGGACAGCCTGAAGAGTTTGGCAACTCGTTTTGATTATCCGGATGGGGTGGATATGGCAAATCTGGCGTTAGCTAATTTTTATTTCAATATAGGTTTGGATGAAGAAGGTGTTCGGCTTAGCCGGGAGATCTTGTCTGGTATGGAGAAACGCGGTGCTTCTCGGATACGTTGGTTTTACGTATTACGGTTACTGCTTGCGAAGGATTTACGATTGGAATATTTGAATAAGCTAGATTCTTGTATACAAGAGTGTGAGCGTGAAGGGATCACGCAATTAGATGCGGAACATACTGTCGCTTTTTTAAAAGAACGTTATCATTATTACTCTGCTCAATATTATATAGCGGAAAAAGAGCTGTCTTTGGCTTATCAGCATTTAAGGATGATGGAGGATATCGAAAAAAAACATGGTATGAATGCCGAGCAAATCCTACCTCAATTCCTTTGGATGAATTATTATGCTTTAGCGGGAAAATATGAAAAGGCCCTTGATTTAGCGGATAAGCTGGAACAGATGCTTTTGGATAAGAAACGCCTTCGTGACTGGAGTTCTGTGGAGGATTTTAAGGCTGGTATCTATTATAAACTCGGGAGAGGGATGGAAGCGGCTAGGGCTTACAGAGATTCTAAGGTGGTACATGACTCGATTATGCGGGTGAAATATTACGAGGATTTGGCAAAGCTGAGAACTCGACGAGAGATAGAGGAACTAGAAGTGCAAAGTAAGAAACTAGAGTTGGAGGCAGAAAAGTCACATATCCGTGTCTTAATGCTTGGAGGAGGATTTGTCTTGGTGTTGTTACTTTGCGGTGCTTTGGGTATAGTGGCCTATAGTCGCCATCGTGCGGGGATACGGTTAAGGGCGGCGAAAGAAAAAGCAGAAGAGGCCGATCGTTTAAAATCAATGTTTTTGGCGAATATGAACCATGAGATTAGGACTCCGCTGAATGCTATCGTAGGATTCTCGCAAGTAATCGCTGATGAGGAAGATGCGGATACTCGCCATGAACTTTCCAATATCATACAGAGTAACAATGAACTGTTGCAACGTTTAATTGAGGATGTGTTAGACATCTCAAAAATTGAGTCGAATACATTGACTTTAATCTTGTCTGATCAAGATTTAGAATCTCTGATGAAAAGGATCTATGACATAATTCAGTTACGTATGCCGAATGGAGTGGAGTTGATATTAGATGATTGCCAGCCATTTAAGCTTTATACGGATCCCAGTCGGTTAACACAAGTTCTCACTAATTTGTTGACGAATGCTATCAAACATACGAAAAAAGGTTATATTTGCTTCGGATATGACGTGATGGAGCAGGAAATCCGTTTTTATGTAACGGATACAGGCGAGGGAATTCCGGAGGACCAGTTAGAACGAGTTTTTGATCGTTTTGTCAAGTTGACGGAATGGACCAATGGAGTCGGGTTAGGATTGGCTATCTCCAAGGCTTTGGTTACAAAGCTTGGCGGTCGTATAGAAGTGACCTCCAAGCAAGGTGTCGGCTCTACCTTTAGCGTTATTTTTCCAAGATAAACAGTATAGATATAATTATAATGACCATGAAACACTCAAGACGTACATTTTTTAAACAAGGATTAGCGGGTGCCTTTTTATTGGGTACCTCTGTGATTGCTCAGGCTACTTTGCCAGACCCTGTGAAACCAAAGGCTCCGAAGGCCGTAAACCCGTTTCATTTGGGGATGGCGGGATATACTTTCGTTAATTTTGATTTAGATACGACGTTGAAGACGTTGGAACGATTAGATATCCATTATCTTTGTATTAAGGATTTCCATTTGCCGCTGAATAGTACAGATGAGCAGATTAAGGCTTTTCATGATAAATGTGCGGCTCATAAAGTGACGGGATATGCCGTAGGCCCTATTTATATGAAGAGCGAGGAAGAGATTGACCGTGCGTTTGATTATGCGAAACGGGTAGGGGTGAAGTTGATCGTTGGGGTTCCGAATTATGAGCTTTTACCCTATGTGGATAAGAAAGTGAAAGAATATGATTTTCATTATGCGATCCACTTGCACGGTCCCGATATTAAAACATACCCCGATGCTACGGATGTTTGGGAACATACGAAGGATTTAGACCCTCGTATAGGTATGTGCCTGGATGTTGGGCACGACTTGAGAAATGGCTGTGACCCTGTAGCCGATTTGAAGAAATACCATACCCGTGTGTTTGATATGCATATCAAGGACGTGACGGATTCTTCAAAAGCGGGAGTCGGGATCGAGATTGGTCGTGGAAAGATTGATTTCCCTGCGTTGATCCGTATGATGCGGGAAGTTAATTACACGGGAATGTGCAGTCTGGAATACGAGAAGGATATGAAAGATCCGTTTTTGGGGATCGCGGAGTCTATCGGATATTTCAAGGCTGTAAGTGATTTGACATAATGTGGGGGCGTAAATCGCCCCTTTTCTAAATAGATTAAGATGAGAAGCATTTTTTTTATATGGGTAGCGGGTTTGTTGTCTGCCTGTAACACGATTAATTATGTAGGCATTGAGACTTATAATCCTGCGGAGGTGACATTTCCGGAGAATGTCGCTAAAGTACTTATTGTAAATAATGCCGTTCCTCAACCGGAAAATACGGGGTACGAATATGTCTTGCGGGGGGAAACTCAGGATACTTGCAAGGCGAAAGTGGATAGTGCCTTGTTTGATGCCTGTCGTACTTTGGGGGAAGCTATCGTGGAGGCTTCTTATTTTAACGATGTATTGCTCTATCATGATGCGGTACGAAAAGATAATCTGGCGCATCAAGATACTAAGCTTACTCAAGAGCAAGTAGAATCTCTATGTAATGAGACCGGGGCCGATGCGGTTATCTCTATCGATCGTTTACTGTTCGATATGAAGAAAAATATAAGTACTTTGGGAGAAAGATATATAATGGGGGTGATTGATGTTCGGATGGCCGGTGTAGTACGTAGCTACATGCCTGATCGTGAGGCTCCACTAGCGACCATACATATGAAAGATAGTATTTATTGGGCGGAAAGTGCGGATTATATGCCGGTTTTGGATAAAATATTGCCCTCTCCGGAGAATGCTTTGCGTGGAGCAGGAGAGTATTTCGGGGCAAAAGTATACACTAATTTTGTTCCTCATTGGGAAAAGGAGGTCCGTTGGTATTTTACAGGAATGGGGGCACGTTGGAAAGAGGCTTCCGCTTATGCGACCAATGAGAAATGGGATATGGCAGAAGAACGTTGGTCTCAACTTTACCAAGGTACGGAAAACTGGAAAAGCCGAGCGAAAGCTGCTTCAAACTTGGCTTTATGTAATGAAATGAAAGGCGATTTAAAAGAAGCGTATGAATGGGCTCATAAATCCTATGATTTATTCAAGCGTAATTATGGAGATAAGGGTAAGAGTACCAAATTATTGGAGCTATATGTGAAGGCGTTGGCTGAACGAATTCGCTCCGATAAGAAACTAAATGTACAATTTGGTGAGGATTAACAGCGTTATTCCCTGAATTATTATTACTTTTGAGGCATATTCGAATAAAGGAAATAATATATGAACGCAAATATAGTAAAGGTTCAATCCCTCATCGAGAACGCTTTTACGTCGGCTATCGAAAAGCTGGCTAAGGATGAGTCCGGTAATTTTGTAAGCGACTTATATGTGCAGGTTGATGCGGAAAACGGAGAACTGCAAATTTATGATGACGAAGAGCATTTGATCGAAAAGGTCGTTATTTTTGATTGGGTGAACTTAAACGAAGAAGAGAGTGCGTTCAATAAGCGGGTCGCTGCTTCGATAAAGGCAGTTCTTACGATCCTCTCCACAAAAAAAGTTTTTGATATTCCCCGATTCATGAAGCCTCTCTCTGTTAGCTTGACAGATGAGGATTTCGTTGTAATAGAGGAGCTTCTTTTTATAGATGACGATACTCTTCGTTTGGATGATCCATTATTGAAAGATTTGGATGCGGATTTAGATGATTTTTTAGCCAATCTTCTTGCAGATGTCAAATAAACCCTATATCTTTGCACCCGAAATAAAGAAATAAATGTTGCCGAAATAGCTCAGCTGGTAGAGCAACGCATTCGTAATGCGTAGGTCGCCGGTTCAAGTCCGGCTTTCGGCTCACAAGATTAAGCAGTTATCTTTTTAGATAATTGCTTTTTTATGGTGTTTTCTGTGTTTTTCGTGGTTTGTTTAAACCAGCGTTTAAACCATGAGTACAACAGTCAATGTCGTATGTTACAAATCTAAAGTGTTGAAAAACAATGAATCACCTTTGATGATTCGTGTTTGTAGGGATCGAAAAATGAAATATCAAAGTCTTGGTATTTCCATATTGCCTAAATATTGGGATTTTAAAGCCAACAAACCAACTTCTAAAGTCCAAATAAGGAGTATATAGAAGGTTGATAGTAGAGAAGGTAAAAGTCTATACAGATAAGGTTATAGAGTTCAAATCACAGGAAAAAGAATTTACTGCAACTTCTTTAATAACAAACCAGTAAAGCGTAAAACTGTGCAAGAGGTCTTTAACCAGTATATTCAAAAACTTGAATCAGCAAATCGTTTACATTATGCGGATATGTATAAATGTACTATGCACTCTCTTATAAAGTTCAACAAGCATCTGGATATTCCTTTTTCGGATATAGACACTATCTGGCTAAAACATTATGAAGTATGGTTGCAAAGTCAAGGTTTGGCTATAAACACATTGGGAACACGCTTTAGGCATTTACGGGTGATTTATAATTTTGCGATAGAGGAGAAGATCGTTAAATCAGAATATTATCCTTTTAATTCGTATTAAGTCTCTAAATTAAGCCAAACTACAGCCAAACGTTCAATTCAGAAAGATGAGATTCTATCAATACTAAACTATCAAGGGCAAACACCTTTGGAATGTTTAGCTATAGACTTGTTTACTTTTTCATATTTGGCAGCAGGCATTAACTTTGGGGACATTGCTCGTCTGACAAAAGATAATATCTTGGAAAATAGATTAATCTATATCAGGAAGAAAACTCAAAAGCAGATAAAGGTTTCATTGCAGGAACAGGCTATTAAATTAATTCAGAAATACTCAATGCCTGATAATCCCTATTTATTTCCTATTCTATCCAATTTTCATAAGACGGAACAACAGAAAGTAAATAGAATTCATAAGATTATAGCGAAAGTGAATAAGTCTTTGAAAGAAATAGGAGAAAGGTTGAATATTCCTATTGACTTGACAACATACGTTGCAAGACATAGTTTCGCTGCAGTTTTAAAAAGATCAGGTGTCAATACCTCTTTAATCTGTGAGGCTTTAGGGCACAGTTCAGAAAGAGTAACCCAAATCTATCTGGACAGCTTCGGTAATGACCAGATGGAAGACGCAATGAAAAACCTTCTCTAAACCAAAGAATCCTGTTTCCAGAAATGGGGACGGGATTCTTTTTTCTTTATTTTTGCGTGTAAACAAATAAAGACAAGAGAATGGCATACATCAATTTTCCTATTAAATTATTAAAGAAGATAGAGCCTCTGTTAGAGGAGTATTTCAGTTATGAGCGTTCCATGTTCCACTTGGAGTTTGAAGAAATTCATAATATTTACATCCAAAATGGAAAATACTCAAAAGAACAGGAAGAAACTTATCTCACTGTTCCATCCTTTAAGCAGAGCTATATTGAGACCTCTTTAAATACAGAGAAGATATATGAAACAATGATGCAAGTTGGAAAAGCTATCATGTTGGATTTTGGAGACTATGATTTCAACAAGATTCTCCAGATGTATTTTGATCTCGTGGATGAGGAATCTGTAACAGAAACAGATTGGAATATCGCTTATTCATTAGTCATGGTGGCTGCCATATACCATAAATATGTAAATTCTGATGGATTCTTTGATTTTCGTGATTTTCTGGTCAATGACTTGCAATCTGTTTATAACACCTTTGTTCGTCCAGATTTGTTGAAACTCTATGAAATGTTCCATGACAAGAAACAGATAAAAAGCAATACAATCCGTATTGAATACAACAATGAGGTTATCACTCTGGACAACTTTGATAATTGGTTTATGAACATGATAACTCCCTATCTGGATAAATATTTGGGTGTTTCCAGTCTGGAAGAGGCTCAAAAGGAACTGGAAGAAGATTATCCAACTAAAGGAAGAAAAGGAAGAAAGAAGAACTGCATAGTCGCAGACTGGATTTTATGGCAGACCACCCAACTTTTGCAGCTCAGCTCTTTTGCAGAAGCCAATGTTCAAATCAATAAAAGTCAAGCTGCATTTTTATTGGATTACATGAAGTATTTAAGATTGATAGAAGAGGATAGTCAGAAAGATGATCCGTTAAACCTTCGTGCCACCCTCAACAACTTGAAGAAAAACAATCCAAAATTCAATTGGTGGAATATCCCCAAACAGAAAGAATCACCCAATAACCCATTTAATACTGATATTCATAGAGCTTGGTGATGTCATTTTTTTGAATCTTCAAATTTGATCTAAACCGCTGTATAACTGTATTATAAATAATATACCAAAACTTCGCTTTATTTCTTTATAGGAATCGGGACTGTCATGCCCCCATCTTTGCAGTGTAATCAATAAACAATTAGAACCTAATGCTGTAAAGGTAAGCGTAAAAGAAAATGAAAAATTTAAAAGAAGTACAGGCAGAAGTAAAAAAAGAAGAAAGCGTATTGAACCAGTTGGTAAAAAGAGGTGCTAATGCAGAGGTTATCGAGGCTCAAAAGAGATCAGTGGCTAAGGTAAAAGGTGAATTGGAAGAGATAAAAAACACTCCAACTGAAAAAGCGATCCAATCAGCAGCAACAACAGGCTTTATGACATTCAATGTCGTAAAAGATGGTGAGATCTCAAAAGAATCAAAGAAAATCGCTTTTGTAAAGCACAATAGACCTGTTGATATAAAGAGAGTTGATAAATTCATTCACCTGATTGGAAACAACAAATATGAGAAAGCCTATCCTATCATTGTGGCAGAAGCAGAAAAGGTACTTGAATATAACTATACTGTTGTTGATGTAAAGGGACAGGGGATCAACAGGGAAGAGGCAAAAGAGTATTATGTTATTTTGGATGGACAGCATAGAGGTACGGCATTTGCGAAATTGGCAGCAACAGCAGATAAGAATATTGAAATTCCAAATGTCCATATCCGTAACGAAGAAAATATCGGTGAATATCTGGTTGATATTAATGACGCTGCCAAAAGCTGGGATAGTAAAGACAAATATGCCGTTGCAGGATTGACCTCTAAAGAAAAAGCTATCCAAACAATCTCAGAAAAGATCGGAGAAGGCTTTAACCCTTCAACAGCAGCCATAATCTATTTAGGAAAGAAGATTTCTTCCAATAGCTTGAATCAAGCACTAAAAGGCGAAGAGGTCAAGTATCCTAAAGGAACATCATTCAACAAAGAACGTGGAGACAAGTTTATTATCCTTTGCAAAGCAGCAGGAATGGAAGTAAACCTGATAACAAAACGTTACTATATTGATGGTTTTAACTCATACGCAGCTTCAACAAATGAAGATACGGCTTTTGAAGCGTTGAAAGAGATTGGCAAATTGAAAGATTTCCAGAAAAGGATCAAAGCAGTGAAAGATGGCAATGATTTTATCCAACTCTTAAAAGAAGTCGCTTAATCTTATCTTCCAAAAGTTTAGAGGTTTATCTTGAGTAAAAAGATAGACCTCCAACTTTTAAACTAAAGCCAATATCTTCCTATTTCTCTTATTTGGCTTGTAAAGGAATGCGTTCAAAGAAAATCAGAGTCAAGGCATACTTCCAGTTTTAATTTTTAATTTTAGGGGATTTTTGATGACTGGGTATATAAAAGAGGAATTTTCTAAAAATCCCCTGATCTACCAGTTTTCAATCTTAAAGTAACGTTTAACTCAGATTTTTTCCATCATGCAGACAGAAGAAATAAAAATATCTACAAATGAATGGCTTACAGACGCTTTGGAGAGACAAGGATATAAAAATATTCCATCTAACGTAATTTTGGATAAAACTTTAACAGGACTTGGAGCTACCCATACGGAATTGCACTCAAACCGTAATTCTATTATCATAGAACCCAATGTTCCCGTTATCATTGAAAAAACAAAAGATAATCCAGACTGGTTGGCTGTTTGGGAGAAGTGTACACCTTCTAAAGTTGAAAAGTACTTGCAATCAGTACGTAAACATAAAAAGTTGATTTGCACACCAGAGAGTTTCTCCAAAATCAGGAAAGCCGCCAATAAATTGAACCTGAATATTTATTCTGATTATTTTTGTTTGATGGATGAATGCGAAAAATTCATTCAAGACGTGGATTATAGAAAGCGAATCACTCAACCTATATATGAGTTCTTCCAATTCCAACAGAAAGCGTTGGTTTCTGCGACACCGTTGGAAATGAGACATAAAGAACTTGTAAATCAAAATTTCAGGATATTAAAGATTATCCCTGAATATGATTACAGAAAGAATCTGGAACTTATCGTTACTAACAGTTATGACAAGACAGTCAAAAGCAAATTAGACGATTTACGGGATAGCTCTTATATTTGTATCTTCATTAATTCCACCAACGGGATAAATAAGATTATCAACACGTTGAATTTGGCTGATTATAAAGTGTTTTGTTCCAATCAGAGTGTAAAGAAGTTGAAAGAAAGAGAGTTTGATTATGTATATGAAATGCTTGAACCTTTGGCTAAATATAATTTCTTTACTTGTCGTTTCTTTTCGGCTTTGGATATAAAACTAAAACAAAAGCCTGATATTTTAATACTTACAGACTTGAATGAAGCCGTTTACACAATGATTGACCCTTTTACGGAAGCGATTCAGATACAAGGCCGTTTCCGAAATGGCTTCAACTCACTAACCCATATCTCAAATGTCAAGATCGATTTGGATATAATAAGTAAAGATGCTATTGACAGTACGATTGAAGAGCTTGAGATTACCTATTCCAGTTTAAAAGATAGGCATGAACAAGCAATAGACAAATACAGGAAACAAGCCATATCCAAAGATATGGAAGCCGTAGAATATGCGGATTTGCTGGACGAACAAGGAAATATCAATTATTTCTCTGTTGATAACCTGTATAATGAAGAGAGGGTAAAGGGGTATTATAAGACAAAGGAATCTCTTTTTAACGCTTATGATGCCACCAATCACTTTAATATAACGGATGCTTCCGTAATAGAGCCTTTGGGAGAAGATGATTTGTTGATATTGCGGAAATCCAAATCGGATAAAGAAAAACGCCGTCTGTTGACTGAACAACTAAGCAAGCTCTATTCAGATCAAGATAAAGTTGATATTTCCTTTTACTTGGATATTTTAAGGAAAGAAGATCAAGGTGCATACACTATTGACGCATTCCAGAAAATAGGGAAAGAAGGACTGGAAAAGGCTGGATATAAAAAAGGAACAATAGACAAGGCCGTAAAAAAGTATGACGAAATGATCCACCGATTTCTACCAGAGGTCATAAAAGACATACAGGGTGAGTTCGATCTTAATATATGGATTGAAAAAGAAGAAATAAGGGATCGTCTGGAAATGATTTATAAGAGGCACAATATTTTATACACTGTAAGGCTGAATACGATAGAAGATTACTTCTGGACGAAGGCCACCCATACGAAAAAGCCCTATAAGTATCTCTTAAAGAAGCCTAAGCGGAATTTAGGGGATTTTTAAGGAGCGGGTATATAAAATAAAAAATCTTGAAAAATCCCCTGAATCAGGAAAATCAAGCGAAAAAGACGGCCTAATGATTGGAATCCTGTTACTGTTAAACAGTTTCAGGATTCTTCTTTATTTAAGATCAAATAGAAAACGGACATTCCCATTTCTGGAAACATCCGTCTTAAAATATTTAATTATCAATGCGAAATCGGTTAGGAGCTTTTCTTCTTTTTCCTGATCCGATTTTTAACAACGGGAGCGGGTATATAAGTCTCTGCTGGCAAAATGTGTCTTTTTTTGATAGTTTCCACAATTTCCCTGTAAACCTCGATCCTGTCAAATGGTCTATATTCTTGCATAATGAGTTTCTTTGGAATGAATATTGGATTATCTGGAAACATGGAGAATCTCTTTAACTTGGAAGAACACACGAAGTTACAGATAAATAGGAACTTAAAAAAGTGATTTGTGAGTAAATTCAAAAAGAGAGAAGAACGATACTTCCTGTTTGATTTTTCCATTTGAACACGTATCTTTGTGGAAAACAATGTGGATAAAGAATTGTATATGGAACGAACTTATATTAATGAATTTCACAAGCAATGGATAGAAACAACCCTGCGATCAATCGAATCTTGGAAGAGGCAGCCGATCTCGTTGGAAGAGAAAAAGAGGCAGCAGGAAATGTTGAACCAACAGAGGGCTATAAGGGAAGGCAGATTGAAAGATTAAAAGAGTTTGCTACTATTCATAATTTGTGGATAGACTTCAAAGCTTTGTCATTAGTGTATCTTAATAAAGGGGGAGAAAATGAGGTCTTTACAGGAAATGAGGATTTTGTTGTCAAGCTAAATAATTTTGATTATGCTGGTGACGATCTCACTAATTTCTTTATAAGGATTGAAGCCCACAATCTCTTTTTTAGTAATATCCCATACGAAATGATCGGATTTGCCTATAACAGCCAAAACGAATTTTGTGCGGTGCTTGTCCAACCGTACGTTAGAGCAAAAAGAGAAGCTATTGAAAATGAAATTCAACACTATATGGAATCTTTAGGGTTTATAATGGACTATCCAGATGAATACCATAACGAACAATACGAAATATTCGATGCCGTTCCCAATAATGTTTTATATGGGATTGATGGACAACTTTATTTTATAGACACACAAATCAGACTGAGATAATCTTCTATACATTATTATATATTCCTTTTATTTGGGTAACGTCAAAGAGCAAGCCAAACCAAGTGTATCCTATGCGTTCATAAGCTCACATACCTTTTATGTTCCCACCTGGTAAGGAGAATAAAAAGGAATATTCCACACAAAAGACTACAGGATCAGCCGATCACGATCTCAAGTTCAGACGGGTACACTATCATTCAATTCGGAATAGAATATATTTAGCTGATTGAATCTACCGTCTGATATTGAAAATATATTAGTGCATAGATATATCTACCAAAATTTTGAGGTGTACTCATGGACTGGTCTATTGGGAAATAGCCCAAGGCTATTACTTGAAAAATTCACATGACATGATAGTGGATATGATGTAACTGCTACATTCAAATATGATTTAGACAAAGATGGATATGTGAAAAGTGTTACAATATCTGAAGTGCCATCTGATGGTGATTGTGCCACAGAATGTCTCTGATTCGACAACATGTATCAAGCCAGCTAATAGTTTTCACACATCGAATAAAATCATTTTGACTTAACCGGAACAATGGGTATAAATAAAAATGAGACAAGGTTATTCCCCGTCTCATTATCCAAATATATGTGGAGCATATCGGACTCGAACCGATCACCTACAGACTGCCAGTCTGTCGCTCTAGCCAGATGAGCTAATGCCCCTCTTGATAATTCATGTGCAAATATAGATCTTTTCTTGATATATGCGTTATCTTTGCGTAGAAAATTTCAAGGAAAAAATAAGAAGATGATAGTTTATAATACGACTTTCCACATTCATAAAGATATCGTAGATGAGTGCCTGGAATATTTAAAGAATAGTTATATACCGAAAGCTGCCAAGAGCGGTATTCTTTATAATCCTTATTTAAGGCGTATCTTGGATTCGCAGAATGAAGAAGGTGAAAGCTTCTCTGTACAATTCCATACGAAGGATATCGACTCTCTGAATGAATGGATACATAAGGACGGTGGAGTTTTGCAACAAGAATTGATAGGACGTTATAAAGAGAAAATCGCAGGATTCTCTACTCTGCTGGAAGATATAGAATTGCCTAAATGATAAAGGACCGTATTATATTAGGTATAGACCCTGGTACGATCGTGATGGGATACGGGATCTTGAAGATCGAGGGAAATAAACCGAGGCTGGAGGCTATGGGGATCCTGCAATTGAATAAATATGAGGATCATTATCTCCGCTTACGTAAGATATTCGAACGGGTCTTGACCTTGATTGATCAATACCATCCGGACGAGTTGGCAATAGAGGCGCCTTTTTTCGGAAAGAATGTACAGAGTATGTTGAAACTCGGTAGGGCGCAAGGGGTAGCGATGGCGGCGGCTTTGGAACGGGATATTCCGATCTTCGAGTACGCTCCACTAAAAATCAAGCTTTCAATCACGGGGAATGGTAATGCGGCGAAAGAACAAGTAGCCGGCATGCTGCAACGTTATCTAAAAATACCGGATGAGTCTATGCTTCCACAATTGGATGCTACGGATGGATTGGCGGCGGCTGTTTGCCATTATTTCCAAACAAATAACCCGGTTTCTGAAAAGAAGTATACAGGGTGGAAAGATTTCATCGCTAAGAATCCCGGAAAAGTCCGCTAATACAAGTATAAAAAACATGGTTATGAAATTCTCAAAACATAACTGAAGTTAGAAGAATTCATAACCATGTTTTATTTAGCCTAAACAGAACTTATTTCTTATACGATACCTTGAGCCATCATAGCTTTCGCTACTTTCATAAAGCCTGCGATGTTTGCACCTTTTACATAATTGATATATTCACCGTCTTTACCATGAGCCACGCATTGCTCGTGGATTGCACTCATGATCTGATGTAATTTAGCGTCTACCTCGGCGGCGGTCCAAGAGATGTGCATAGCGTTCTGGGTCATCTCTAATCCGGAAGTCGCCACACCACCGGCATTGACAGCTTTACCCGGAGCGAATAATTGTTTATGCTCGATAAACAAGTCTACAGCCTCAGCCGTACAACCCATATTTGAAACTTCAGCTACACATAAAGTCTTGTTCTCGATCAACATGCGGGCATCAGCCTCGTTCAACTCATTCTGAGTAGCGCATGGCAATGCTATATCTACTTTTTGTTCCCAAGGTTTCTTGCCGGGATAGAAAGTAGAACCCGGGAATTCGTCAGCGTAAGGAGCTACGATATCATTTCCGGAATTACGCAATTCCAACATATAGTCGATCTTCTCGCCAGAGATACCTGCCGGATCATAGATATAACCATCGGGACCGGAAATTGTAACCACTTTAGCTCCTAATTCGGTAGCCTTTGTTGCGGCACCCCAAGCAACGTTACCGAAACCGGAGATTGCGACCGTCTTACCCTTGATATCAATTCCATGAGTCTCCAACATCTGGTGTACAAAGTAAAGAGCTCCGAAACCGGTAGCCTCCGGACGAAGGATAGAACCTCCGAATTCCATACCTTTACCCGTGAACGTTCCTGTGTTCTCCCGAGCCAGCTTCTTGTACATACCATACATATAACCTACCTCGCGACCACCTACACCTATATCACCTGCCGGAACGTCTCTGTCCGGACCCAAATTACGCCATAATTCAAGAATAAACGCTTGGCAGAAACGCATGATCTCGGCATCGCTCTTCCCTCTCGGAGCGAAATCGGAACCACCTTTACCACCGCCCATCGGAAGGGTTGTCAAAGCGTTTTTAAATGTTTGCTCGAATCCTAAGAATTTCAGGATAGACAAGTTAACGGACGGATGGAAACGGATGCCTCCTTTGTACGGGCCGATTGCGTTGTTAAACTGAACACGGTATCCCAAGTTAACTTGTATCTCACCTTTATCATCTACCCAAGGCACGCGGAAGGTAAAAATACGTTCCGGTTCGACTAGGCGTTCAATAATTTTCGCTTTCTCAAATTCCGGATGTTGGTTGTACACTTCCTCAATTGATAAAAGCACTTCTTTTACTGCTTGCAAATACTCCTTTTCTCCCGGATGTTTTGCCTCTAGCGCTGATAAAATAACTTCAGTCTTCATAGCATTTATATTCTTTAAAGGATAACATTCTGTTGGCAAATGTAGGTAATTCTTTGGAATGACCAAGAGTTTTACTTACTTTTTATCAGTGGAAGCCTAAAAGTTTTCGGTTTGAGTTAGAATGCGTGTTTTCATGTTTCAATAGTTATTATTTTTCCTTACATTTGACTCGAATAATTCTATCTGAATCTATTATGAGCGGTATACCGAACTTAAAAGACTTGGTGTTCAGAGACACCCCGTTTGCCAATCTAATGAATAAGCGTATATATAATGTATTGCTTATCGCTACGAAATACGATTCCTTCATGCT
Source organism: uncultured Parabacteroides sp. (assembly GCF_947855115.1). Lineage (GTDB taxonomy): Bacteria > Bacteroidota > Bacteroidia > Bacteroidales > Tannerellaceae > Parabacteroides. The sequence continues at coordinate 44,233 of NZ_CANTZW010000003.1, read as the reverse complement.
GGAAGATGACGGACGTGTGGATGAGCAAATATTTAATGAATATACGTCCTTAAGCTTACGTTATCCTCCCCGGTTTACGCAGGTGACTACCGAGGAGGAGGCTTTGAATGAGTTGAAGAATCGGAACTTCGAATTGATCATTTGTATGCCGAATATGGATAATCGGGATATATTCGCCGCTGCGACTGAGATAAAGGTGCATTATCCGAATATCCCGATCGTGGTGTTAACCCCTTTCTCGAAGGAGGTATCCAAACGGATTGCAAATGAAGATTTGAGCGCTATCGATTACGTGTTCAGTTGGTTAGGAAACTCAGAGTTGTTACTAGCGATCATCAAGTTAATCGAGGATAAGATGAACGCTCCGGACGATACGGCTAGCGTGGGAGTACAGATCATTCTTTTGGTGGAGGATTCCATCCGTTTTTATTCCTCCGCTTTGCCTCACTTGTATAAATTCGTTTTAGAACAAAGCCAGATGTTTGCGAAGGAGGCGTTGAACGATCACCAGCGTACATTGCGTATGCGTGGTCGTCCAAAGATTAAATTGGCCCGGACTTATGAGGAGGCAGTACGTATCTTTAACCAGTATCGAGATAATATGCTAGGTATTATTTCGGATATGAGTTTCATGCACGATGGCGTGAAAGATCCGTATGCCGGTTATAAATTCGGGCAGTATGTGAGGAAGACAGGTTTGATCATTCCTTTCGTGTTAGAATCCTCGGAAGCCAGTAATCATATATATGCGAAGGAACTGAACGCCTCGTTCATTGATAAAAACTCCAAGAGTTATCCGCAAGATTTGAGAAAGAAAATCATGCAGCGTTTCGGTTTTGGTGATTTTGTTATCTTGAATCCGCATACGAAGGAGGAGATTATGCGTATCAGGGACTTGAAGGACCTTCAAAAGAAGGTCTTCCAGATACCCGACGATTCGTTGGTGTATCATCTTTCCCGGAATCATTTCTCACGTTTCTTTTATTCCCGTGCTATGTTTCCACCCGCCGAGGTATTGAAACATGTAGACGTGAGTGACTATAAGGATATGGATGAGGCTCGAAAATTGATTTTCGACTTGATCGTGCAATATCGCCGGATGAAGAATACCGGTGTCGTGGCGGTCTATCAGAAAGATCGTTTTGATGAGTACAGTAATTTTGCCCGTATCGGTGATGGTTCATTGGGAGGTAAGGGTAGAGGTCTTGCCTTTATCGGTGCGATGGTAAAACGGTATCCTAAGTTGGAGCGTGATAATTTTGCCGTGAATATACCGAAGACGGTTGTGATCTGTACCGATATTTTCGATGAGTTCATGGAGACGAACGAGTTGTATCCGGTGGCGTTGGGCGATGCGGATGACGAGACGATCTTACGGTATTTCTTGCGTGCCAGCCTGCCCACCCGTTTGATTGAAGATTTGATGGCTTTCTTCGATGTGGTGAAGAGCCCGATTGCTATACGCTCTTCCAGCTTACTGGAGGATTCTCATTATCAGCCTTTCGCTGGAATCTATTCTACATATATGGTACCCAAGATCGAGGAGAAATACGAGATGCTTCGTACAGTAAGTGATGCTATCAAAGCGGTATATGCCTCTGTCTTTTATAAGGATAGTAAAGCGTATATGACAGCGACTTCCAATTTGATTGATCAGGAGAAGATGGCTGTCGTCTTACAAGAAGTGGTCGGTTCTCGTTATAATGATCATTTCTACCCGACGTTGTCGGGTGTGGCCCGTTCTTTGAATTTCTATCCGATCGGTAATGAGAAAGCTGAGGATGGGATTGCGAATATAGCCTTGGGATTGGGTAAATATATTGTCGATGGCGGGCAAACCTTGCGTTTCTCTCCCCGACATCCCCATAATATTCTGCAGATGAGTACGATGGATTTTGCCTTACGAGAGACGCAGACTCGTTTTTATGCCTTGGATTTGAAGAATATGGCAGAGGCTTTCTCAGTAGATGATGCCTTTAACTTAGTGAAGCTGGGTTTGAAAGATGCGGATGCTGAAGGTTCCCTGAAATATATTGTTTCTACATACGATCCGTACGATCAGATTATCCGTGACGGTTATTATCCGGGAGGTCGTAAGATTCTTTCATTTGTGAATATCCTTCAGCATGATGTATTCCCGCTAGCGGATACATTGGATCAAATTTTGCGGATCGGGCAGCAGGAGATGGGGCGTCCGGTCGAGATCGAGTTTGCTGTCAACATGGACCCGTTGGATCATACGAAGGCGACTTTCTATCTGTTGCAAATCCGTCCGATTGTCGATAATAAAGAAATCATGGACGAGGATCTGACAGTGGTGAAGAATGAGGAGACTATCCTTTCTTCTACCAGCGTTTTAGGACATGGTATAGTAAACGATGTACAGGATATTATATATGTAAAGACTGGTGCTTTTAATTCATCCAATAATCAGTTAATCGCTTATGAGATTGAGAAGATAAACCGTTCTTTTACCGATCAAGAAAAAGGATATGTGTTAGTAGGTCCCGGTAGATGGGGAAGTAGTGATTCTTGGTTGGGTATTCCTGTGAAATGGCCGCATATCAGTAATGCACGGGTGATCGTGGAATGTGGATTGGAGAATTATCGGGTAGATCCGAGTCAAGGTACTCATTTCTTCCAGAACCTGACTTCGTTCGGAGTAGGTTATTTTACGATTAATCCGTTTAAGGGAGATGGTTGGTTTGATGAGGCATTTCTGAACGCACGGACAGCCGTAGAAGAGACGGAATTTCTTCGTCATGTACATTTTGACACTCCGATTACGATTAAAATGGATGGGAAGAAAAGTTTGGGTGTGGTATTGAAGCCGTAATAAACGCTCGTTTCAAGAGTAGATATTTGTTAATTAGTGGATTTGCGAGACAAACGATAAGGCGGTCTCGCAAATCCATTTTTTATTTTAAGAGGAAAGTGGCGAGAACCGCTTTATGGTCGGTCGGCCAGATTCCAAGGGGAGTCATGATCGGGTCGGAGGTTTCTTCCGTCTCTCTTTGTCCACAGAGGATATCACCTTTCGGACCGATGATGTATACGTCCGTAAGTGTTAATCCCTCGAACGGTGCGTAATGAATGAAATCAATGCGATCTCTGTCGTCTGCTTTCGGCGACCAGACCAATTTCTCCAAAGCGATATCCTTACAATCTGCTGGACAGGTAAATCCCGGATGAGTTATGGGATCTGGGAAAATCTCTCGGTAGGTATCTTTATAGCCCTCTTTCTCCAGCATGACAGATACATGCCAAGGAACGACTAATCCTTGGTGATCTCTTATACCTTTGGTCGCTTCTGTCCAATCCAGATGGGAGGGCTCGTTAAAATCTCCTCCAAGGATGACGATCCGTCCGGCTTCTCGGTCTTTTTTCGCCTCTTTAAGGAAACAAGCGATGGCATCATCGCGTACAGATTGTTCGTTCAGCCATAGGAGTGTGTCTAGGTTGGTGACGGGAGGTTCTTCGTCCCATGTGTTTCCGTTGTATCCTCGGGCATCGTAGTAAGCGCAATTACGATAATCCAAATGGGCGGTGTAAAGAGCTACCTCAGTATCGCCAATGTGAGTAATGGCCTTGTACATACTACCCCTGTCATCGTTCAATGGATAAACGGTCGTACTATCCGTGATTGGATAACGGCTTAACAGACCGGAATCTTCAGTATAAAAAGAATAGTATGTTTGCCCTCTTTGTTTCAGTGCTTCCACGATCCGGTCGCAGAAACGGGTTTGGTGATAGTTACGTACCTCGCTTAACGTAACGAAATCAGCGTTACTTCTTATGATCTCATCCGCAATGGCATCAAAACCTCCTTTTACGACGGTGCCTTCCTGCCAAATGTTGAATTGAAGAACTTTGAAAGTTTTCTCTTGTTTGCAAGAGCAAAAGCCCAATACGATAAACAAGAGAAAATAGATAAAACTAATTTTTCTCATGAGTGTAATATTTTGTTAGATGTTTTGTCGTAACCATTCCTCGGCGGTAGCCAGAGTCTCCGGTTTACCGATGTCTAGTAGTTTCAGATTATCCTCCATATAAGCTCTGATATCAGTTTTGGCGCAAATAGCCAGATAGAAATTGATGATAGAGAACTTCCCTGTCCATTCCTCCATCAGTTCCAATATCTTAGGCGAGAGAACGTGGATTCCGCTAAAGGCGTACTCGTTGTGTTGATTCGGGTCAAAATAGGGATAATAAGATTTAACCTCACCAGTCTCATGATTTCGCCAACCGCACAGTTTATTCTCCTTGTTAAATAATAGATAACGTGAGGTATTACGCTGGCTGACGAGTAAGGTGGCCAACGGGTTTGTTTGTACATGGGTATCGTATAGTTTCTTTAAATCTACGTTCGATAAGATATCGACATTATGTATCAAGAACGGCTCGTTTCCACATAAAAGAGAGGTGGCTTTCTTGATTCCTCCTCCTGTATCCAGTAAATAGTCGCTTTCATTAGATATTTCGATCTGGACTCCGAAGTTGTTGTTCGCCTCCAGGAATTCTACGATTTGCTCCCCTAAATGATGGATATTGATCACGATCTGGTCAAAACCGGAGGATTTCAGTTTCAATATAACGTGCTCTAGCATCGGTTTGCCCCCGATAGGTATAAGCGCTTTTGGCGTGTGATCGGTCAACGGTTTCAACCTGGAACCTGTACCGGCCGCAAAGATCATAGCTTTCATAATGTAGGGCTAAATAGTTGTTCTATATTCTGTTCTCTATGTACTAAATGTACTTTTACTCCAAATTTAGCGTTTAGGTGCTCTGCCAGATGTTGTGCGGAATAGACCGAACGGTGCTGTCCACCTGTACATCCGAAACAAATCATCAAATTGGTGAATCCACGGTCTATATATCGTTTTACCGAAGCATCTACGATATGATAGACATGCTCGAGGTAGGTCGTGATTTCCCCGTCATCCTCCAAGAACTGGATCACGGGTTCGTCCAAACCGGTGAAATGATTGTAACGCTCGTATTTGCCGGGATTGTTTATGGCCCGGCAGTCGAATACGAATCCACCTCCATTCCCGCTGGGATCGTTGGGGATTCCTTTTTTATAAGCGAAACTCATGACTTTTACTTCCAGCATATGTTTCTGGATATCGTCCGTGAATTGTTTTAACCCGGTAAGTTCACGCAGTACGGAGCATAAATAGGGATATTCTGGATAGTCATTTTTCAATAGTTGTCTCAGATTCTCGATAGCAAACGGGACACTTTGAATGAAATGGGGCTTTTTCTCGAAATATCCTCGGAAACCATAAGCTCCTAGTACCTGCAAAGTCCTGAACAAGACGAAATGACGTAATTGGCTATGGAAATAAGCCTCATCTACCGGGATATATTTACGTAAGGCCGTGATATAATCCGATAGTAATTCGTTACGTAAGTCTTCCGGATACTTCGCTTTCGCTTGCCAAAGGAAGGAAGCTACGTCGTAGTAAACCGGGCCTTTTCGTCCTCCTTGAAAATCAATAAACCAAGGTTCCCCATCTTTTATCATAACGTTTCTAGACTGGAAATCACGGTATAGAAATGTGGCAGAAGAACTGCGCAACAACACATCGCTCATCTTCAAGAAATCATCTTCCAGGCGATTTTCCTGAAATTCCATTCCGGTGGCTTTTAAAAAACAGTACTTAAAATAATTTAAGTCCCAAAGGATAGACCGTTGGTTAAACTCAGCTTGTGGATGGCAATACGAGAAATCAAAGCCGTCGGATCCCAAAAACTGGATATCTGGGAGTTTTGTAATCGTTTTGCGTAATAAGTTACGTTCTTCCTCATCGAAGACCCTGCTTTTCCGTCCTTTCTCGATAGCGTTGAAAAGAAGTGTATCTCCTAAATCTTCTTGAATATAAAACGAATGATCGTCCGAGCTGGCATATACTTGTGGAACGGGTAGCCCCTTTTGGCGGAAATGTTTCGCCATATAGATAAAAGCCTTGTTTTCCTCAATAGAAGTACCACTGACTCCAATCAACGTTTCAGGTCCTTTTATCCTGAAATACCGTCGGTTAGATCCGGACGAGGGTAACTCTGTTATTTCCTCTGCCGGTATTCCTGTGTATGATTGGTATAATCTCTTAAGTTCTTCTGTTATCATACTTATTGATTTACGGCACTAAGATACCGCTTTTTAATTGAAAATTGAGAATTGAAAATTGAAAATTGGGGCTTCGTCAGAAATAAGAAAGGGGATAGCCTTCAAAGCTATCCCCTTCACTTGTATGATCATCAATAAATAACGTTCCTCTTCTAACTAATTTTCAATTCTCTATTTTCAATTACCTAGAGTATCCCCTGTGCCATCATAGCCTTGGCTACTTTCATGAAACCTGCTACATTAGCCCCTTTCACGTAGTTTACATAGCCATCCTCTTGCTTTCCGTATTTTACGCATTGCTCGTGGATATTCTCCATGATACTTTGAAGTTTCTGGTCAACTTCCTCGCTACTCCAACTTAACTTCTGTGCGTTTTGGGTCATCTCAAGACCAGAAACGGATACACCGCCAGCGTTAGCGGCCTTACCCGGGGCATAAAGGATCTTGGCCTCTAGGAAGGCATCGATCGCTTCTGGTGTAGAAGGCATGTTGGCTCCTTCGGATACAGCGAAACACCCGTTGGCCAATAAAGCCTTGGCATCATCGCCATTCAACTCATTTTGGGTTGCGCTAGGCATGGCGATATCGCATTTCTCTCCCCAAGGACGAGCACCTTGTACATATTTACATCCATATTGCTCTGCGTATTCACGGATACGACCGCGATACAAATTCTTCAACTCCATGATATAATCCAGCTTCTCACAATCGATACCATCTGGATCATAAATATAACCGTCGGAGTCTGACATCGTGACAACTTTTGCCCCAAGGCTGATTAATTTTTCTACCGTATATTGAGCCACGTTTCCGGAACCGGATACCGTAACCACTTTACCTTTGATATCAATGCCACGAGTCTTTAACATTTGTAACAAGAAATATACGTTTCCGTAACCTGTAGCTTCCGGGCGGATCAAAGAGCCACCGAACTCAATCCCCTTACCTGTAAAAGTACCCGTATTCTCACGAGCCAATTTCTTGTACATTCCATACATATAAGCGACTTCACGTCCACCTACGCCTATATCACCAGCGGGAACATCTGTGTCTGGGCCGATATGACGCCACAATTCAAGGACGAAGGCTTGGCAGAAACGCATGATCTCGGCGTTTGACTTACCTCTCGGGCTGAAATCGGAACCTCCTTTTCCACCCCCCATTGGCAATGTTGTCAGTGAATTTTTAAACGTTTGTTCAAAAGCCAAGAACTTAAGGATGGATTGATTTACGGAAGCATGGAAGCGGATACCACCTTTATACGGGCCGATTGCGTTGTTGTGTTGAATGCGGTAGCCCATGTTTGTCTGGATTTGTCCTTTATCGTCTGTCCAAGTTACACGGAAAGAGAAAATACGATCGGGAATACAAAGGCGCTCGATCAAGTTGCTTTTCTCAAATTCCGGATGCTCATTGTAAGCTTCCTCGATAGTCCCTAAAACTTCTGATACTGCTTGATGATATTCCGGTTCGTTCGGAAATCTTCTTTTCAAGTTGTCTAAAACTTCACTTGCCTTCATGACTGAATTTTATATTTAGAATGTTATACCATTTTGTTATCCGTGCGCCATTTGTTTAATGGCGTGGCAAAGGTAAGCTAATTTTTAATACTTGCAAATATTTGAAAGGTAAAATGCGTAAAAAATATCATTTAGATATATTAAGTTTGAAAAAATGACGATATGTTACTCTTTTCTATGCTTGAAGTTCTTATATATTGGAACGAACACAATGATAGCGGAGGCTACAAGGGCGAATATAACATCAAAGTTGATTGTTTCGCTGTACATAAGCAGCATGTAGCATAATATTCCCCATAATAAGGTGATACACACTGCTTGACTATTTGTTATCTTTCTGCGTGCCATTAGTTACATTTGTTTATTTTGAGGATATAAGAGATCCGAAATAAATCACCAAAGCCAAAAAGACAGCTACGATGACGAATAGGATCATAATTTGTTTTTCTAAAGGATATTTTCGTAAAAAAGGGATGTGGCGTGCGAATCCGGCGACTTGCTCTACCGGTTCCGTCTGCTCGTCTTCCTGGGGTAGGTCGTAACCACCTTCCTCCATCACCTGCATGGCTCGAGGAACATCGCTTTCCAGGATTTCCACCCGTGCGCCGCCTACGTCTACATAACCGGCCATGATCTGGCTGCTTAGCTCATTGCGGAGATAACATTTTATCCCTTCCGACCTTAATAGGGCCATCAATGGCTGGGCATCTGCCGGATAGGTAAACCTGGCTATTTCTACGATCTTGTCCATGGTATTTGTTTTTCTGCAAATGTAAGTAGACAATCGCGAATTAACCGTGTTTTTTATTGTAATTTACTTTTTTTATAAAGGAAAATATGAAACAGTATGATTTTGTGGAGGGTATGCGGATGTATATAGCCCGATTAAGAGAACAGGGACGTTATTCGTCTGCCAAGAGTTATCAAGATGCCTTGAATTCATTCTTGCGCTTTTGCGGGCGGGAGGTGATTCCTTATATCTATATTGACAGGGAAATACTCTTGAGGTATCAGGACTATTTACAGGGCAGAGGATGTTCATGGAATACGATATCTACCTATATGCGTAGGATTCGCCGTGTGTATGGGCTAGCAATGGAAAAAGGGGAGGCTCCTTTTTCCCGTTATTTGTTCAAGGGGATCTTTATGGGAGTGAAAAGCAAACAGAAAAAGGCTCTGCCTATGGAATCGTTGCGTTTATTGATGACCGATCCATTGGATGATCCGGAGTTATTGAAGACACGGCAGGCATTATGCCTGATGTTTTTGTTTTGCGGTATGGCATTTGTAGATTTCGCCCATCTGAAAAAGAGTGATATCCGGGGAGGAGTCTTAAGATATAATCGACAGAAAACGGGTACACCGATGTTGGTCGAGATACAGCCTGTAGCCAAGGAGTTATTGGCGGCGTTGATGGCCGGAACGCTTCAGGATTCTCCCTATTTGTTTGCATTCTTGAGTGGAACAAAAACGGGTGAGGAGGCCTTTCGGGAATATACTTCTGCCTTGGCTGATTTTAACAGATCTTTGAAGGAACTGGCGAAAGCCTGTGGTGTGACTGAAATGATTACTTCGTACTCAATCCGTCACTCTTTCGCCACGGCATTGAAGGAACAGGGTGTATCGATTGAGATGATCAGTGAATTATTGGGACATCAATCAATTAAGACCACGCAAATTTATTTAAAGAGTTTCTCTTTGGATAAGATGTCAGCGGTAAACAAAGCTTGCTTTGAGAACATATATAATAATGTATCAAAGGTAGGGTAGATAATCGGTTACTTGGGAAGTAGCGTAATCTTCCACGCCGCAAATGTAATGAAAAATCGCTAAAAACAAGCAAACAAAAATGTTTGTTTGTTTTCTACAGGTGTTCATTCCCTTATGTTTTTGATTTTTCCATTTTATCCTTAATGTATAGACATGGTGATACAGGCGAAACGAACCCTTGTTTCCGGAATCATTCCACCATGCCCTATAAACCTGTGTGTATACTCTTGTAGAGACGGGGCGTGCCCCGTCTCATCCCCTCAAAATGGTATTTTAAATTACTGTCAGACGGTGGGAGACGGAGCACGCTCCGTCTCTACAACTAGGCAATAATCATTTTCCCATCTTTTACGCTACTTCCCAAGTAGCACTAACAAAGCTACTTCCCAAGTAGCCAATCTTTCACATCCCGATAGAAGAGAGATGGATGTGGTTTCTATGGCTTTTAAATTTTCGGGAATAAAAAGAATATTTGACTTAAATGTTGGATTATCAGAGTATTAATAGTATACGCTGATATGGCTTTGAAGTACCTATGGGTCATGATTTTCCTCCTTTGTCATTGCGTGATATCCATGCTGTGAAATGGTATGTGTTATCTCTTCCCGTTTGCCACAAAGGTCCAGCCAAAGGATTACAAAGGGAATTAGACCGCAGGATACGCCTAGGCGAGCCTACGTTCGATTTTTTTGCCCCTTCTTTCGTGGAGGTCTGCCGTCGGGAAGGGCGTTTGGTAGAGACTCACCGTCCGTTACTCTATAATTACGTGTTTATCTACTCCTCTGTGTATGAGATCTTCCGTTTGAAACGAGATTTGCCCATGTATAATTTTCTACGTAGTGTAGATAACAGTGGCTCATATCCTTTCATCTCCGATCGTGAGATGGAGAATTTACGTTGGGTTGCCCGTTCTTATTCGGATGAGCTTCCGGTGTATGTACCTGAAGTAGGTTATTTGCGTAAGGGTGACCGAGTACGTATCACGGAAGGTCGTTTCAAAGGTGTTGAGGCAAGCGTGGTGATACAACCGGGGGCTGGTGAACGGGAGGTGATGGTATGTGTGGATAACTGGATGTGGGTTCCCCTATTACGTGTTCAGCCGGGCGAGTATGAGGTGATCGTCTTGAATGATGAGGGTAAGCATGTATATACTCGTCTGGACAATCCAAGGATACAGAATGGTCTCCATGAAGCGTTGGGTCGTCATTGGGGAAATTGTGGTGTTACGGCTGCAGACCGTGCGTTGGCAGCAGAGGTCTTGCGTACTTATGGGAGTTTGCGGCTAGATTCTGCAGTGATGCGCTGCAAACTTTATTCTCTATTGTTATCTGCTTATACGATACTTGGAGACGAAGAGCGGCAGAAGTCATTGATCGGAACGATCGTCTCATTCTTACCCCTGATCCGTGCGGAACAGTCGTTAGCGTTATTACTACTTACGCTTTATGGTTGTACGGATAGCAGTATTTACTACTACCGGGCGCACGAACTGATTGATCCGTGGAATCAGGAATCCTCCCTTAAGAAGAGTAAGTTGTCCTTGATCCGTCGGTTGGCTGATTACGATCGTTGGCTAGGACATTTGAGATAAGAAGAAAAAAGATAATACAAAAAAGCATATGCGTAAAACAGATATGGATAAGTCTGAGGTTCCCTCCGGTATCCGTTTAGCTGCATTGCTAAATGATCGCCTGAACGAGATCATGGATCGTGAGCGTGCGAATCATACCTTCATTCATTTATATTGTACAGGGCCCTACTGGGTGGCGTTCGAGCGTTCTGCCTATCAGTTGCGTCTCACCTTCCCGGATAGCGAGACCACGCCGCTGCGTCTGTTCGCCTACCCGTTTCCGATCGTGATGGTCTCCGTGACGGATCGCTCGCTGCGTTCGTATGCCCGTAAACATATCTTGAGGTGGAACGAGACGGATTACGTGGTACTAACCGTCCCCGAATCCCCTTTGACTGACTACCGAAAATGGCATGCCGGCGAGGTGGAGGGCCTGCCCCAGCTGACATGAACCCCTAAATTTTTCATGATGAACCTTTTTTCTAAACTCTCAACGTGGTATTTTTCAAGGAAAGCGTTGCCGTATTGGAGCATTATCCTGCTGGATTGCTTGATGATCCTGTTTTCAGGCCTGCTGGTATATGCGTTGAATAACGGAATCTTCGCCACGATGGATATCTTTTGGCACCTGTCGCTCACGTGGGGTGTTTGCTTGGTGCCTTATCTGGTGGGCTTTAGGCTGTTCCGCACGTACTCGGGTATCATCCGTTACTCCTCTTTCGTGGATCTGCAGCGTGTTGGCTTCGCCGTTCTGTTCGGTGCGGTTTGCGTGGTGGCCTTCCAGGAGCTCACGGACTTCTCGCCTTACTTGGTGTATATCCGTAAACGGGACCTTGTGCTATCCTCCCTGCTGGCGATGAGCTTGATGTGGGCGATGCGTGTGTTCGTGAAATACTTCTATGTGACGACCTTCCGTCAGTCTAAGGCTGAGCGTGCCTTTATCTTCGGCGTGAAGCAAGGCGGTATCAGTCTGGCGAAGAGCATCCAGAATCAGGATCCCGCACAGTACGTGCTGGCGGGCTTCGTCTCGGAGGCCGGGAACATGCAGAATCGTATATTGATGGGAGTGCGTGTGTACCCTTTCGATGAGGAGCTGATCGATGCCATGCGCCGGGAACGGGCGACGATCCTTTTCGTCTCCCCCTTAAAGGGCGACTCGATCCGGGAACATCCGGATATGGTGGCCCGTCTGGCGGAGGCGGGGATCAAGATCTACGTGACCCCGGCTGCACGAGAATGGGATGGCAAGAGCGATTTGACGCATACGCAACTCCGGAAGGTGGAGATCGAGGACCTGCTTCCCCGGGAAAAGATAGAGATAGACATGGAGGCGGTGGGCCGCTTGCTTCGTGGCCAGCGCATCCTGATAACGGGAGCCGCCGGTAGCATCGGTGGCGAGATGGTGCGCCAGATCGCCTCGTTCGCCCCGGATCGCTTGATCTTGGTGGATCAGGCAGAGACCCCCTTGCACGACATTCGCTTGATGATGGCGAGGGATTGGCGGGATATCAACGCCTATACCTTGGTGGCGGACATCGCTAACAAGCCCCGCATGGAGGAGATCTTCTCGGAGCATCGCCCGGCCTACGTATTCCATGCGGCGGCTTATAAACACGTCCCGATGATGGAGGACAACCCCTGTGAGAGCGTGGGTAACAACGTGGATGGTACCCGTGTGATCGCCGACTTGGCGGTGAGGTATGGCACGAGGAAGTTCGTGATGATCTCCACAGACAAGGCGGTGAACCCCACGAACGTGATGGGTTGCTCGAAACGTATCTGCGAGATCTACGTGCAGAGCCTCGACAAGGCGATCAAGGAGGGCCGTGTGGAAGGCGTGACGCAGTTCGTCACGACCCGCTTCGGCAACGTGCTGGGCTCTAACGGCTCCGTGATCCCGTTGTTCCGTGAGCAGATCGCCAAGGGTGGCCCCGTGACGGTGACGCATCCGGATATCATCCGTTTCTTCATGTTGATCCCGGAGGCTTGCCGGTTGGTATTGGAGGCGGGCACGATGGGCCACGGCGGGGAGATATTCGTCTTCGACATGGGCAAGCCCGTGCGTATCATCGACTTGGCAAAACGTATGATCCAGCTCTCGGGCGCCAAGAACGTGGAGATCCGGTTCACGGGGCTTCGTGCCGGCGAGAAGCTGTACGAGGAGGTACTGAACGACGAGGAGATCACATTACCCACCTTCCATCCGAAGATCAAGATCGCCAAGGTGCGAGAGTACGATTATGATGCGGTTTGCCAAGATATAGATGAACTCGTCGGCCTAGGTCGTTCGAGGGACGATATGGCCATCGTGGGCAAGATGAAGGAGATCGTTCCCGAGTTCAAGAGCCGGCACTCCAAGTACGAGGTACTGGATAAATAGGGAACTGGGTATTGATGTGTGGGATAGAAAATAATAAAGTTATCAAAAATACTGACTTTTAAAAGGAGATATACTGACTTGCCTTGAGGAGATATACTGATTAGGACAAGTCTGTATATCTTCTTCGAAAAGCGAACTTTTGTGTCGCTTTGAGTATTAGGTGCGATAAGTCAAAATAGAAGGTTGAAAATTGATCGTTTAGGGAAATAACGTTATATTTGCCTTGACGAACCAATAAACAGAGACGAAGATGGAAGGGCGACGATTATATCCGATAGGGATACAGACATTCTCCAAATTGAGAGAGGGGAATTATGTGTATGTAGATAAGACGGAATTGATCTATCGAATGACACATGGTGCGTCTGGTTATATATTCTTAAGCCGTCCCCGTCGTTTCGGAAAGTCGTTGCTTACTTCTACGCTCCATAGTTATTTCGAGGGGCGAAAGGGTCTGTTTGAGGGTTTGACTATCGAGCGTCTGGAGAAGGAGTGGACAAGCTATCCAGTGCTTCATTTTGACATGAGCACGGCGAAGCATATGGACAAGGATCGGCTTCTGAGTGAGTTGGAGAGGAAATTGTATGATTACGAGCAGATATACGGACGTGATGAGAGCGCTATTTATACGAATCAACGTTTGGAAAGTCTCATCAAACGTGCCTATGCCCAAACTGGCCAAAAGGTGGTTGTTTTGATCGACGAGTACGACGCTCCCTTGCTGGACGTGGTGCATGAGGAGAAGGAGTTGCCGGAGCTTCGCAACGTGATGCGTAACTTCTATAGTCCGCTGAAAGCCTGCGATCCTTATTTACGTTTCGTATTCCTGACGGGTATCACGAAGTTCTCTCAATTGAGCATCTTCAGCGAGTTGAACAATATCAAGAACATCAGCATGCTCCCGGAGTACGCCGCCCTCTGTGGTATCACGGAGGAGGAGATGCGCAAGCATATGGGCGAGGGTATCGGTCGTTTGGCCGACAACCTCGGTGTTACTCCGGAGGGTGCCTTGGACGCCTTGAAATCGAATTATGACGGTTACCATTTCACATGGCCCTCTCCCGACATATACAACCCTTTCAGCCTGTTGAACGCATTAGCCGACAGTAAATTAAATTCCTATTGGTTCGGTAGCGGCACGCCCACCTATTTGATCGAGATGCTGAACAAGTATCACGTGAAACCCCAGCAAATAGGCGCACGCAAGGTTTTGGTAGAGTCGTTTGACGCCCCCACGGAACGGATGGTCGATATTACGCCGTTGCTCTATCAGAGCGGTTACATCACGATAAAGGATTATTCCTCGCTCACGAATTTATACACGCTCGACATCCCCAATAAAGAGGTGCGTATGGGGTTATTGAAGAGCTTATTGCCCAATTATTTGCATCAATACACAGCGGATGGACTTACTACGGTCGCCCTTCTTTTCGAGGCAATCTCCGGAGAGCGGATGGACGATGCCCTGCGTTTATTGCAGACCTTCCTGTCCACCATCCCCCAATGTGACAATACGGATTACGAGGGCCATTACCAGTCCCTGCTTTACACAATCTTCAGCCTACTAGGAATGTATGTGGACGTGGAAGTCCGTACCCCGAAAGGACGTGTGGATATGGTGATGCGCACCCCGACAACGCTCTATGTCGTGGAATTGAAGTTAAATAAGACTGCGGATATAGCCCTTGAGCAAATCAATTTGCGCAATTATCCAGAGCGCTTCGCTCTTTGTGGGTTGCCGATCGTGAAGGTTGGGATTAATTTTGATAGTGAGCGGCATACGTTGGGGGATTGGGTTATTGAATAAAGAACCTAAACGTGATTTTTTTACCAAACTCAGTTAGGACACTTTTGAAGTGTCCTAATTAAGAAGTATGTTCCAATTTGAGCACTTACTTTCTGTCCTTCTTGATCTAAAACAAATGACTTAACTGTGAATCTTGTTGTGTCTTCCCCAAAAAATCTCTTCCAGTCTAGTACAAATGCTAAGCTTTGGGATAAACAGGCCGGAGTTTGAGAGGAGTAGGTTGATAAATACTTCATCTTTTTTGAAAATTAGAAAGATGAGAAATGTTTGGTGCTAACGAAAAAACAATCAAATGAATAAAGAAATCAAGATAGCCGTAGCCGGAACCGGTTATGTAGGACTAAGTATTGCCACTTTGTTGGCGCAACATCATCAAGTAATAGCGGTGGATGTCATTCCAGAAAAGGTAGAGATGCTTAACCGTAAGCAATCTCCCATACAGGATGAATACATAGAAAAGTACTTGGCAGAGAAGGAGCTGAATCTTACGGCAACGTTAGATGGAACCTCCGCATACCGGGAGGCAAACTTCATTGTCATCGCAGCTCCCACGAACTACGATCCAGTGAAGAATTACTTTGATACGCATCATATAGAGGATGTGATAGACTTAGTGCTAAGTGTTAATCCGGAGGCCATAATGGTCATTAAATCGACTATTCCTGTGGGCTATTGTCGGAGTCTTTATCTGAAATATGCCAATAGGGGAGTTTCGAAATTGAATCTACTATTCTCGCCCGAATTCTTACGTGAAAGCAAGGCGTTATACGACAACTTATATCCAAGTCGAATTATCGTGGGAACGCCGAAGCTGATAGCTGATGAACAATTCAACGATGAGAACGAGGCGATAAGCAAGATTGCTGATATTCCTGCATTGGAAGAGGCAGCCCGAATATTTGCAGCCTTGTTACAAGAAGGAGCCATTAAGCAGGATATACCCACCCTGTTCATGGGAATGAAAGAGGCAGAGGCTGTGAAATTATTCGCCAATACTTATCTGGCTTTGCGAGTAAGCTATTTCAACGAGTTGGATACCTATGCAGAGGTGAAGGGATTGGATTCACAAGCGATCATTCAAGGGGTAGGTTTGGATCCACGAATTGGTACGCACTATAACAACCCCAGCTTTGGATATGGAGGTTATTGCTTGCCTAAAGATACCAAGCAGCTATTGGCTAATTATCAAGATGTACCTCAGAACATGATGAGTGCCATCGTGGAGAGCAACCGAACTCGTAAGGACTTCATTGCAGATCAGGTATTGCGCAAGGCCGGCTATTACGGTTACAGTGACCGGAACGACTTCCAACACTCGGAAGAGAAGGATTGCGTGATCGGAGTCTATCGCTTGACGATGAAATCGAATAGTGATAATTTCCGTCAATCCTCTATCCAAGGTGTGATGAAGCGTATCAAGGCGAAAGGGGCGGCAATTATCATCTATGAGCCAACTTTGGAAGATGGAATTTCCTTCTTTGGCAGTATGGTCGTGAATGACTTAGCCCGATTTAAGGAGATGAGCCACGCTATCATAGCTAATCGTTATGACAATTGTTTGGATGATGTAGCGGGGAAGGTTTATACAAGGGATATTTTTTTCAGGGATTAGCCCGTATTTAATAAGATGGTATTTTTTCAAGACAAACTAAGTAGGAATAAAACCGTATTAGCGAATTTTTCATACCTAAGTATATTGCAGGTATTTACAATCCTATTCCCCTTGTTGACCTATCCTTATTTGTTGCGTGTTATAGGGTTGGAATTGTATGGTGTGATCGTATTTGCTCAAGCTATTATAAACTATGTCTCGTTGGTGATAAACTTCGGATTCAATATGTCTGGGGCGAGGAAAGTGGCGGTTTATAAGGAGGATAAAGTGCTTTTATCTAGAATTGTATCATCTACTTACTTATGTAAATTGATATTATGGCTTATTTGCCTTGTCGTATATTTATTGATTATAAGTTTAGTTCCGTTTTTCAAGGATTATTATTGGGTCTATGTTCTCTCTTTCTTATTGACATTTAATGAGCTTTTTCTACCTATCTGGTTTTTCCAAGGGATCGAGAAGATGAAGTATATCACTATAGTGAACCTGTCTGCCCGCTTGTTGTTCGTGGTGGCTATATTCTTGTTTGTTCGTGAGCGGGAGGATTATTTGATAGTTCCGTTATTGAATGGTTTTGGAGCTATATTGGCAGGTTGTTTGTCTTTATATATTGTGTTGGGAAAGGAGAGAATAAAATTGTCCGTGATACCTATGTGGGAATTGAGATCGGCTTATCAGGAGAGTTTCCCGTTGTTCGTGTCGAGTTTGTCCACACAGATTTACGTGAATGTAAATAAGTTGGTGATCGGGGCCTTCTTGGGGATGTCTGAGGTCTCCATCTATGATATGGCGGATAAGGTATTGCATTTGATGAAGCTCCCCATCTCCATGATGGCGCAAGCTGTTTTCCCGAAGATTTCCCGAGAACGTAATATCCGTTTCGTGAATCAGGTGATGTTCCTGGTGGCGAAAACTGTGTTGCTGGCTTACATTTGTATGTTTTTCGGTAGCGACTGGATCGTATATCTTTTCACCGGGGAATATAGGGAGGAAGCCTCTACCGTCATGCGGTTGCTGGGGGTATCTGCGATCTTTGTTTCTTTCAATGGCTTTTTGGGAGGCAACCGGTTGGTTCCGATGGGGTATTCGTCTGTCTATATGAAGGTGATGGTAGGTAACTGCTTGTTTTTCTTGGCAGGGACAGGTTTGCTTTTACTTACGAGAAATATAAATATGTACACGGTTACGGTGATGGCTGTGATGGTGGAGGGATTTTGTTTCGTGTCGCTGGTTTATAGGAATTGGCGGTTGGGGTTGTTGAGATTGAAAAGATAAGAAAATGGGAGCGGTAGATTTTTGCTTGGAGAAAAAGGGGGGAATAAATAGATTATTGTCAGAGATGAGCTTGGTGCTTCTGTGTGTCATCATGTTTTACTCCATGCATATTTTTGTGTTTTGGGGTAAGACTTATGTGGTTTACCTGGCGATATCTATTTTTGTTTCAATCCGAATGAGATTTGTTACACATAAGATAAGCAAGTCTGATCTTGTTTCCTGTTTTTTCTGTTTAGTGATGTATTCAGTATTGGATCTCTTTCATTTAGAGAATATTACAAGTTTGTTTTCGTATGCTTTGCGACATGTATTTTTAGTTTGTTTTGTACTTTTGTTGAAAGATACGGAAAAGAAACGGTTGGTTTTGCTTTTTACAAGGATTTTTGTGATAATAGTAGGAATTTCTTTAATATCATTTATTTTATATTTGTTAGGTGTAGAGCTTCCTTATGAAACAATAAGATATGATGGCAATACAAATTATTCTGATTTTAAATGTTATCCTTTCTTGTTAATAGAAAATGAACCTGGAACTATAGTACGTTTTCAGTCTGTATTTTTAGAACCAGGACATTTAGGTATGATATCTGCTTTGTTGCTTTATATAAATGGATATAGATTGAAACAACCAAGAGTATTTGTTTTACTTTTGTCCATTTTTGCGTCTTTGTCATTAGCAGCTTATGTATTGTTGGTTATTGGGGCTATATTATACTACATAATGAATAGCAAAAGAATTTTGAAACGTGTTGTTTTATCGTTTGCCTATTTATTATTAATAGTTGTTGTCGGAGTTTCTTACTATATTTATGATCCAAATTCAATATTTTCTCGATTAATAGTAGAACGTTTAGATTATAATGAGGATAAAGGGCTCAGGGGTAATAATCGAACGAGTGCCTCATTTGATTCCTATTATGAACAACAGTTTTATAAAGGAGGGGATTGTTTGTTGGGAGTTGGACCAAAGATATTTAGCCAAAGTTCTTGGGGGGATAATCGAGGACAAGGAGGAAATGCCTCTTATAAAGTTTTTATTGTTAAATATGGACTATTCGGTATCATTGTTTTGCTGCTATTCTTTTCAGTGTATACATATTATCACAAATCGAAATTGTTATTTGGATTACTTTTGCTTTATATCATATCTTTTTGGCAGCGTCCTTATGCGCTTTGGGAAGTAGAACTGTTTTTGTTTATAGGAGCTGCGATTTTTTTAGATGAAAGTGTGTATAAAAACAAAGGATTTGTATGTGTTGATAGGTATTGATAAAGATTATTATTTGTGTAAGACCTATGTTTAGATTGATATAGTATTTGATGAAAATGTTTATATATATTTCTATAGTGTGCTTTTATTAAGTTAATATTGTTGTTATGAAATTATTATTTATTTTACATAGTACTATTATGGGAGGAGCTACGATCTCTTGTTTAAAGTTGGTGCATGGGCTAATTGATAATAATATAGTTCCAATTATAGTGTATCCTAATAGAAATGTTGATAAATGTTTCTTGGATATAGTGAATAAATATGGGATAAAAACATATTCTGTTCCAATATATTCTTCAGTTTATATGCAGGCTAGAACATTGAAATGCTTGTTTGTAAATCTGTTTAAATGCGTATTTTTATTGATTGCAAAAAAATATAGTATTTCAAAAATTGAGAAAATAGCTATGTGTGAAAATCCGGATATTATACATACTAATACGGGAGTTATTCATGAGGGATTGAAAGTTGCGAAGAGATTAAAAATACCTCATGTTTGGCATTTGCGTGAGTATCAAGATAAGGATTTTAACTGGGAGGCTTTTCCTTGTTTTTCTGCATATTGCCAAATGTTGAGAAAATCTTATGTGATAACAATTACAAATGATATAAAGGCACATTTTGGTTTATTAGACTTCCCCTATTCAAGAACTATATACAATGGTGTATTTAAAGCATCGGAAGCAAATTTTATATATCCGAAGGAAAAGTACTTTTTATGTGCCAGTAGGGTTAGTCCAGAAAAGGGACATTTGGATATTATTCGGGCATTTGCTTTGTTTTTAAGGAAACATGTAGATTACAAATTACTCATAGCAGGTTTTGGAAATGAATCTTATATCGCTCAGTGTGTTGATTTAGCAAAGAAATTGGGGTGTGAGAAGAATGTTCTGTTTAGTGGATATGTTGAAGATGTAAGGCCCTTGATGGACAATGCGACAGCTTTAGTGGTTGCTTCTTATAATGAAGGATTTGGAAGAATGAGCGCAGAGGCTTGCTTTCGAGGATGTTTACTTATTGGTCGTAATACAGGTGGTACGAAAGAAATTATGGATTCTGTTGGTGGTTTCCCTTTTCTTACTACAGACGATTTGTTAAGGCAAATGTTTGTTGTAGCATCTTTGGATAAATTCGAGTATCAAAGGATTGCTTTATCCGTTCAGAAAAAGGCTATACAATTATATTCTGAAGAAGAATATGTGAAAAATATTCTTTTGTTTTATAAGGAAATTTTGTGTGATAGATAAAATAATATGGTTATATTATAAGTTTAAATATTACTTATTGTTGGAAATGAATATGATTAAAAATATTAAGAAGATAGTTTTTTTGTCGTTTGTTTGTATTGGTCAATTTGTTTTTTATATTTGTGTGTATGACATTGTTTTTCGTCTCTTTTCATTTCTTTGGAGGTGTTTTTATACAGGAATGATGAAAGGTTTTTTTAAATCATTTGGTTTAGGAAGCTTAATTAATTCCAGATTTTGTTATTTAAAAGGTCCTCAATATATATCTATTGGTAAAAATACTGTACTGGAGGGAAATATGGAACTTACAGCATACGATTCTTATCGAAATCAGAAGTTCTTTCAACCTTCTATTATAATAGGTGATAATTGCTATATTGGAATGAACGCTAAAATTACGGCTATTCATTCTGTCGTGATCGGAAATGGGGTACTTACTGGACGTAATGTTTTGATCACAGATAATGCGCATGGTGAGTCTATTGCTAGTTGTATTCCTCCTGGAGATAGATGTCTGATTAGTAAGGGATGTACCGTGATTGAAGATAATGTATGGATAGGAGATAATGTATCTATTCTTCCTGGAGTACATATAGGAAAAGGCTGTATTGTTGGAGCTAATTCGGTGGTGACGAAAGATATACCTCCTTATTGTGTAGTTGGAGGAATACCTGCAAAAATATTAAAAAATATGAAATGAAAATTAGAGAATAGATCTGAATATTTAGTAAAATAATAAAGAATGTTTTAGGTTGAAAAATAGATGTATTATTAGAAATAAGTTTGTAATATATATTCATATAAGAATATGTATGGTGTTTTTTTATAATTAGTAATATATAATTGTAAGAGTGTGATGTCTGATAAAGTGAAAGTTATAGCATTTTATTTACCTCAATTTCATCCGATACCTGAGAATGATAAATGGTGGGGAAAAGGGTTCACAGAGTGGACAAGTGTAGGAAAAGCAAAAAAATATTTTTGGGGTCATTATCAACCTCATGTCCCTGCAGATTTAGGTTATTATGATTTACGGCTTTCGCAAGTTCGAGAAGAACAAGCAGCTTTGGCAAGAGAAGCTGGAGTGTCTGCTTTTTGTTATTGGCATTATTGGTTCGGTAACGGTAAACAGCTTTTAGAAGAGCCTTTGAAAGAGGTAATTAGATTGGGGAAACCTGATTTTCCTTTTTGTTTGGGTTGGGCTAATCATTCTTGGATAAATAAGTCATGGAATAGTGAAAAACAAATGGCTATGGCTAAAGAATTGATAAGACAAGAATATCCAGGGCTGGAAGATATAGATAATCATTTTTATACGATGTTACCAGCGTTCAAAGATGAAAGATATTTTAAATTGCATGGTAAATTGTTGTTTTTGATTTATTCTCCTATGGACATTCCTGATTTTAATTCATTCAAAGAACGTTGGAACATACTTGCTAAAGATAATGGGTTGCCAGGTTTCTATTTTATAGCAAACTCAGAAGATATAACAGATTTGAATAAACAAGAATTTCAAAAATATGATGCTATATCATTGTGTAGATTATATGCACCTTGGAGGATTGAGTATGGAAAGTTAAAATTATATTGGATGTATTTTCGCAAATTAATATCTCTTATGCTAGGATATTCCTTAAATGTAGTTTCCTATAATAAAGCTATTGATATGATAGATTCTTCTTCTTATGAGATTGAAAAAGTATATCCTAACATTATTCCTGCATGGGATAATTCTCCTCGTCGAGGGCCAGTCGCTTATATTTATAAGGAATCAACACCTTCTTTATTTAAAAAACATGTAAGTATGATATTGTATAGGATTAGAAATAAATCAGATGAAGATAAAGTCGTTTTTCTTAAATCTTGGAATGAATGGGCAGAAGGAAATTATATTGAACCAGATTTAAAATGGGGTAAAAAGTATATTAATGCTTTGAGAGAAGCTATAGATGAATTTGATTTTTAGGAATTGGGGTATTCAAATTAGGGCTTATATTACAGGCTATACCTTCGTTGCGAGCAAAATTAAAAAAATATGTAAGTTGTAAGATCTAGAAGCTTCTTATTCTCAGAGCTAAATCAAAGTCTTATCTCATGGAGAATCTCTCCTGTGTATCTGTGTTAAGAACAAGGTTCCTATAACATCTTTAAAAAACAGTATAAGGATACTCGTAAAAAAATGATTTTAATACTATTTATAGGTGATGAGTAGGAGTCTATACAATTCAAATACATCGTCCATTAGGTTTGTATTTTCCATGCTAATAATAATTAGTTGAAGTAGTAAATCAAGGTTTCAAACCAAATGCAGAGCTTTTCTCGGATGATTTAAAAGTGCTTTTGAAAACGAACGCTAGTATGATGAGAACAGTTATGTAGAACGTTTGAAGGAAAGGTAAAGTTTGACAACCCTACAATTAATGTGGATACCATTGTCTTAGGAGAGAATTTCGGTTTTAAGCCCATGTTCAGAGAGGCACTAGGAAGGTTCGTAAAGAGGTATATAAGGGGGCAATAACGAAAAGGTATAGGTATGGTTTATCTAGTGACATATGATTATAGACTTTGGGATGTTGACTGGTAGTTATATATAGTTGTTACTAAAAAATGAAGTATGGAAATGGAGAAAGTTGATATTAAAGAATTGCAAAATAAAATGTTAGATATTCTTTTGTATTTCGATGATTTTTGTACAAAACATCATTTAAGATATTCACTTTGTGGTGGATGCCTTATAGGTGTAGAACGTCATCATGGATTTATACCTTGGGATGATGATATTGATTTATTTATGCCACGTGAAGATTATGAAAAATTAGGAGAAATTTGGAATAAGTTTTCGGATACTAATCGATATGTATATTGCCGTACTGATAAAGATCATAATTATCATGATGGAGGGGCTTCTATCCGGGATGTAGGGACAACTTATATTAATAAGCATAGTGTACAAGAAGATATTTGTCATGGTTTAGCTTTAGAGATTATGCCCATTGATGGTTGTCCTAAATCTTTTATTAAACGGCTAAGACAATTATTCAATGCTTTTATGTTTAGCTTATTTAATGTTCAGCGATTACCAAATAATAAGGGTTGGATTATAAGGATAATTACTAGTGTTATATATAAAATTGTACCATCTCAAAATATACGCTATAGATTGTGGAAACATGCGGAAAAACAGATGTCTAAATATTCTTGGAATGATTGTGTTGAGGTTACAGAATTAATAGGTGCTATTCATGGAATGTTATTGAGACATCCAAAAAAAGATTTTGAAAATGTGATAAGAAAAGATTTTGAGGGATATCAATTGCCTGTAATGGTGGGATATAAACGTTATTTGACTAGAATTTGGGGAGACTATATGACGCTACCTCCTATTGAACATAGAGTGGCGAAGCATGAAGTTGTTTATTTAAGTACGACTGAGTCATATAAAAAGTTTAAAGGGATTTATTATTGTAATAAGTGATAAATATGTTTAATGTTAAAATAAATTGATTTAATGAATATTGCTATTGTTTTTGCAGGTGGTACTGGTCAACGAATGAATACGAAAACAAGACCAAAACAATTTTTAGAATTACATGGAAAACCTATTTTAGTTTACACATTGGAACAATTTCAACAACATAATGAGATAGATCATATTATTTTAGTTAGTATTCAGGATTGGCTAGATTACTGTTTTGATTTGGCAGAAAAATATCATTTGTCAAAAATTTGTGCGATTATTCCTGGGGGTAATACTGGGCAACAATCTATTTATAAAGGATTGAGAAAGGCTGCTGAGCAGTTTTCTGGAGATTCTATTGTTTTGATTCATGATGGAGTAAGGCCACTTATTGATGAAGAAACGATTACAAAAGATTTAGAGTGTGTAAGAAAACATGGTTCTGCTGTAACTGTTTCTCCTGCTATAGAAACTATAGCATTGAAAGGAGAAGAAGGTAAAGTAGGACAGATTATAGATCGTTCTCAATGTCAATTGGCTAAGGCGCCGCAATGTTTTTATTTAAAAGATATTTTGGATGCCCATTATAGAGCTCAAGTTGATGGGGGCAAAGAATTTGTAGATTCTGCTTGTTTAATGCAAAATTATGGTTATAAATTATATACTGTTGAGGGAACGCCAGAGAATATTAAAATTACGACACCAGGAGACTTTTATATTTTTAGAGCGATCATTGATGCAAGAGAAAATCTGCAAATATTGGGTATATGAAAATTTGTGAAGGTATACAATGTATGTCGATATATGAAGATGATATGGAATCTATATTATTAGCTGATTATATAGATTGGAAAAAACTAAAAGAAAAAACAATTGTTGTCACTGGTGCTACAGGGCTGATAGGTTCAACTTTAATCAAGACTTTATTATATGTGAGTAGAAAGATGAATCTTAGATTACGAGTTATAGCACTAATTAGAAATCAAAATAAGGCAAAAGAAATATATGAGACATTTATTAAGTCTTATGATGAATTGGAATTTGTACTTGGTGATATAACAAATGTAATAATTAATGCTAGTAAAATTGATTATATTATCCATGGTGCCAATCCAACATCTAGCCAATACTTTGTGAGTAATCCGGTTGAAGTAATAAGGGTTTCATTTGAAGGTACATGTAATCTTTTAGAATTCGCAAAAGAAAAAAAGGTAGAAGGTTTTGTTTATTTGTCAACAATGGAAGTTTTTGGTACTCCTAAAAGAGGATACAAAGTGACGGAGAAAGATGCTGGATCTTTTGATTCGACAAATATTAGGAATAGCTATCCATTAAGTAAGCAACTTTGTGAGAACTTATGTTGTTCTTATGCAATGGAATACGGAGTTCCTGCTAAAATAGTTCGTTTATCTCAGACCTTTGGGCCGGGTGTCAGTTTCAATGATAGAAGAGTTTTTGCGGAATTTGCTCGTAGTGCTATTATTGGGGAAAATATTATATTGAAAACTAAAGGAGAAACGAAAAGAAACTATTTATATACAGCAGATGCTGTGGCTGCAATTCTTACAGTTCTATTGAAAGGTGTAATCGGACAAATTTATACTGCGGCCAATGAAGATACATTTTGTTCTATTTATGAAATGGCATATCTTGTTGCTGAGAAATATGGTATTCAGGTTGTAGTGGAAGAACAAGATATATCTAGGTTGGGATATGCAAATACATTATATTTAGACTTGGATACTCAAAAATTAAGAAATTTAGGCTGGTTCCCTAAAAGAAATTTAAGTGATATGTATGATCGAATGATAAATGTAATGAAAGGATCATTATGATTTTATAGATTTTGTATTCGAATATATGGTAATAATCATACAAAAGATATATTTATGGATGTAGAGGAGTCTTTAGGAAGATTCTACTCTCAATACCAAACGAAAGGCTTGCTTAAAGGTATATTGATACAGAAATTCATAATTTCGATTAGAGACCTTACAATATATTCTCCTAATGGTACAAGGATACTTACAAATCAATAATATCAGTGAAAGTTGATGGGTATCTATTACTTGGTTAGATCTTATTGAGATTGTACTTATTAATAGTTTGTTTTATGAAAAAGATTTCTTTTTCGCCTCCCGATATGTCAGAGGCAGAGATCAATGAGGTTGCTGAGGCTCTTCGTTCCGGTTGGATCACTACGGGGCCTAAGACAAAAGAATTTGAGAAATTAATTGCCATGTGTTGCCAGACGGATCAAGCTGTATGTTTGAATTCGGCTACGGCTTGTATGGAGTTGATATTGCGTGTTTTGGGCGTTGGACCAGGAGACGAGGTGATTATTCCCGCTTATACGTATACCGCTACCGCAAGTGTAACTTGTCATGTGGGGGCAAAGGTTGTCATGGTAGATACCGCTCCTAATTCGTTTGAGATGGATTATGATAAGTTGGCAGATGCGATTACGGAGAAGACAAAGGTGGTTCTGCCTGTTGATCTTGCTGGTGTAGTTTGTGATTATAATAAGATATTCGCTGTCGTAGAGAGCAAGAAACATTTGTTTTCGCCAGCGAACGATATCCAGAAGGCATACGGTCGGGTTATCGTACTTGCGGATGCCGCTCATGCTTTTGGTGCCAAATGGCATGGAAAGATGTGTGGCGAGATCGCTGATTTTACTTCGTTTTCTTTCCATGCCGTGAAAAACCTTACGACAGCAGAGGGAGGTGCGTTGACTTGGAGAAATCATGATGGGGTTGACAACGAGTCTCTTTATAAACAGTTTCAATTGCTTTCCCTTCATGGGCAGAATAAGGACGCACTTGCTAAAACGAGGTTGGGGGCATGGGAGTATGATATTGTCGCTCCGTATTATAAGTGTAATATGACGGATGTGATGGCGGGTATTGGTCTTGCGCAGTTGAAGCGTTATCCGGAAATGCTGTATCGTCGTCGTCAGATTATTGAGAAGTATAATGAAGGACTGAAGGGGGGCGATGTGCAGGTCTTGGATCATTTTGGTAATGACCATTCTTCGAGTGGGCATTTGTATCTTGTACGTTTGCTTGGTGAGGATGTGGAATATCGAAATGCGGTGATAGAGCGGATGGCTGAACGTGGGATCGCTTGTAACGTACATTATAAACCTTTACCGATGATGACAGCCTATAAAAATTTAGGTTTTGATATCGTAGATTATCCGAATGCTTACAACCAATACCATAATGAGATTACTCTTCCTTTGCATACCAGTCTTACGGATGAGGACGTACAGTATGTGATCTCTAATTTTGTTGATATTATTACCCAATAAAATAATCAATCGATTTGAAACGTTTTTTTGATGTTGTAGCCAGCGGGATAGGACTTATCTTGCTAAGTCCTTTGTTTGTTATTTTGGCAATTTGGATTAAGTGTGATTCTACCGGTCCTGTTTTTTATAGGCAGATTCGTGTAGGACGTAACAACCAGGATTTTCAGTTGCTTAAATTTCGAAGTATGCGTGTAGGTTCTGATAAGAAGGGACTTATTACGGTAGGAGGACGTGATCCACGGGTTACACGGTCTGGTTATTATATCCGTAAGTATAAATTGGATGAGTTTCCTCAATTGATCAATGTACTCAAAGGGGATATGAGTTTGGTAGGTCCTCGGCCCGAGGTGCGTAAGTATGTCGATATGTACACGGCTGAACAACGGCGTGTGTTGGCTGTCAAGCCGGGTATTACAGATTACGCATCTATAGTATATATGGATGAAAATAGGTTACTTGGACAATCTTCAAATCCCGACAAAACTTATGTTGAAGATATTATGCCAGCGAAAATTGAACTCAATATGAGATATATTAACCATCCTACATTGTTTGAGTACTTTAAGCTGATATTTCTTACGATTTTTAAAATAGCTAGATAAAAAACAGTTTTGTTTTTATGTGATATATTATCGGGAGAGTTGGTATAAGAACCGGCTCTCCCGATTTTTTTATTCCCATCAAACGCTACCCCTTAAAAAGCGATCGCTACCTCTGCGCCGATCTGGAAGGGTTTACCCAGTTGGATGAATGGGGTTCCGAGCGATTCGAAATAGAAAGCAGAGTAATGAGTGTTTGTTATATTACGGCTCCAGAGGTTTACGTTGATGATACCTTTACGTACGCCCACTTTTGCGTTCACTGTTCCGTAAAATTTTTGGTAAATATCGTTTCGTTCGGTCCAGAAGATGTTTCCTACGCCACTAAATTGAGCGGAGGCGGCAAATTGATCTATCCATGCGTTACGGAACAGGCGGGTGTATTGTAATCCTACGTTCAAGGTATGTCTCGGGGTATAAGGGATAAAGTTGTTTTTGAAATCCTCTTTGCCGTTGTTGTAATCCCGGAATGTAGCATGAGTGAAGCCATAGTTAACATCGGCGGTCAAGCCATCGATGATGCGGGCACGCAGGGAAGCCTCGATACCATAACTTTGCGCTTTTCCGGCATTCGTTAAGATACGCCCGTTACCGCTATCTACAAACTTGGTTAACTGTACGTCTTGAATATCCATATAAAAGGCGGTCAACTCTGCGCTTAGGCGTTGGAATAACAGTTCACTACGAATACCGATCTCATAGTTCCAGCTTTTCTCAGGCTTGTAAGCAGCTACCTCCTCGATAGGGGTAGGCTCTTTCACTTCGATCGGTATCATACCTTTAAAGGCGCTCATCATATCATATTGCATTTGTTTTTGCATTACGTCGGCCGACATTTGTACGTTGTAACCTCCGGTCTTATAACCTTTCGCTACCGATACATAAGTGAATGTACTTGGCGAGCACTCATATTTTAGAGAAACTTTCGGGAGCACCTGCCAGAAATCCTGGGAGATACTGGCATTCATCACGGTTGTCGGGATCGGGAAAAATTTATCTACCCCAATATAATTTCCCGTGCCGAGAAGATCGATACCCAAGTTCATCTTGGCCTCCGAATCGTAATCCATCTTTTGTTTCTCGTAATCCAAACGAATACCGGCGGTGATGGACAACCCTTCCGTGAATAGATTATTGTAAGTAGACTGGTGGTAAAGAGCTAACCCGAAAGAGGGAGTATCGAAAGAGCCCGGTATATATAAATGCTCATCCAATATCTTCAGGCTCGGCATCTTGGGATATTGATCCTTTAAATCGTTGAATGTCTTTTGCAAGATATTTCGAACCCCGTCTTCCTTGAAATCAACCGGGCCATCCGTATGTAAATCATCGTAAAAACCATAAAGTCCGAAAGACCATTGATAGTTGTTTCTCGTGTTACTTTTGATCGCCAGTTCCTCGCTAAAAGCGTTTTGCTTTTGTTTTTGGTTGAGAGTAAAGATCGAGAGCGGGGAAAAGTCTTGATCCATCTTCATGTCATCCTTGAAATATTGATGACCGGTAATACTGCTCAGTATTACATGCTCGTTCCGATATTCGAGGGAGAGGTTGTTGGCGATTACCAGTCGTTTGTAAGAACTAGGATCATTGATATTGATAGATTCTACGTTCTTGTAATCGGTGTTACCTTCACCAATAAACTTACCGTATGGAAAGGCCCCTTGATCCGTATAATCGGCAGAAAAGGAATAAGAGGCACGGAAGTTCGGGTTGAAACGTCCTTCTAGCTTGAAGCGACCGCCTACATTATCTTCCTTGTCGATTTTTTTCCCGTTGTATGCGTTAGTATAAAAACCATCGTTATGGTCATAGTAAGTAGCGGCGGTGAATCCGATAGTCTCGCTCAACTTGGCGTAATGGGAGGCCTTGATTTTATATTGCCCGTAACTACCTGCCGAGAGAGAGAGCTTCTTTCCTTGGTAATCAAACGGGGAGATGGTATAGATATTGACGATACCACCCATGGCATTACGACCGTATAGAGTTCCTTGCGGGCCTCTTAATACTTCGATGCGCTGGATGTCGGTGAGCTCGAAATCGAAGGTACTTTTATCCAGATAAGGCACGTTATCTACATATAAGCCCACGGACTGTCCGCTGCTTCTCGCTCCGATACCACGTATATAGATAGCCGAGGTCAGCTTGGCCCCGTAATCCGGCATAAATAGGTTCGGGACGAAAGAACTTATATCCTTTAGTGCGTCGATCTGCCTGCCGGAGATCATTTGTGGGGAAAGAATCGATACGGAACCAGGCAACGTGCGGAGATTGTTTGTTTCCTTTGTAGACGAGGTTACGATTACCTCGCCCATGTTGTAGGTCTTTATCGTATCGTTCTCATTTGCCTTGATTGGCTCGGCATATGCGTTTTGCAGCCCCAACGCACTTAGGGCGATGATAACTAAGTAGTGTCTTTTCATCGAATTTTTTGTTAGTATATTTTTTCAGTCGCGAAGAAACGGTAAAGAAATAAGGCGGGCAATCACTAGATGTAGTGATTTTAGACGTTCTGTTCGCCGGAGTTATTATAGTTCGATATCATCTCCGGAGATGATCCCGTTCATGATAGCGTAGAAAGTGAGGCCAGATACGGTCTTGATTCCTAGCTTGGCGGTGATGTTTTTGCGATGAGTGAGTACGGTATTTAAGCTGATATTCAATTTGTCGGCGATCTCCTTATTGGTGATTCCTTTTACGATCAATTGAAGCACGTCTATCTCGCGGTTGGATAAATCCTTATTATTCTCGGTAATCAAGCTGCCGGAGCTGTCGTTCGTAAATAATTGTTGCATTTGCTCGATGATAGTCTCTTGAGAAGAACGTATCGTGATGTGGTTTGTAGACGAGAGCATTCCTTGTTCTTCTGTGCTATCGATGAGGATAGCGGTTTTACCTCTTCTGGGAAGGAAGAAATCCGAGTTAAGCACGAAGGTGTCGGAATCGGTGAAATAGTAGTCATAGGTATCGCTACCGGTGGAAGAGAGCATCTCAAAGGTCGGGAAATAACAAACCTCTACCGGAGAGAAGTAGTCGGTCAGCAAACTCTGCAGTCCAATACTTCTTAGGGTATCAGACAGTATAATCGCTATTTGTTTATTCCGATGCATTACAGATTGTTAGATGCATAATTTTTCCATGGCCGAGACCATGGGAGTAAGGATTCGATACCGAATCCGGTTATGTTGCTTAATGTCTTTTTCCAGGCTGCAGATTGAAAAGAGAACGGCATAACATAAATTCTCGTCATAATCTCCTGAAAGATGTTTTACCATGATATTTTTTAAATCGGCTAAAAGAGCCTCGATAGTATCTTCCGCACGTTGTTCGGAGGTGATTTGCAGTCCATCGATCGTTCCCGCCGGCTCTTTTCCCAATTTTTTACTTAATGACATGCAATAAGGGAACCATATCTCATCATCTTTTTCGATACGTGCGGTAAGTTCTTCCTTGAATGAGGAGAAAAAACGACCGATTAATCCAAGCGTACTATTACTTGGCGTACTCATTGAGATAAAGGAACCCAAATGACGTTCTATATTGGGAAGCTGGTAACGCTGGTAGTATTGATTCGTCTTTGTCAGGTAATCGATGATCTGCGATGTATGGAAAGTCTGTAATTTTTTTTCCGGGAAATATTCCTCGTTGAGGAAGGTATTGATAACCGTTAACAAGAAGTCCGTATCCAGCGAATGTTCTTCGCAAAGCGTTTTTACCGATTTGTCGCCAAGTCCGAGGCGGATACCAAACCGGTTAATTACAGGAATGAGTGAGGGGTGTTCTTCCACCACCTCACTCAATTGCATATTTGGATATACTAAAGGCATCTTATCAAGCTTGCTCCCATTGTTCGCGTAATAACTTGACGGCGGCAGGAACTACCACGTTCCGGTCTCCCTGACATCCGCACTCGAAACTTACGTAGTTGTTGTAACCAATCATTTTCAATCCCTTGAAACCATTGATGTAGTTATCGGCATCTCCATCCTCGCCCGGCATACTGCGACGTTTGCGGCTGGCCACGTGTACGTGTTGGAGGTACTCTCCACCGGAGATAAAGGCACCCATATCAGAGGTCTCTTCCCATGTCATATGCCAGAAATCGCCCATGCAACGTACACCCGGATTATTGATATCCCGGCATAAAGAGGCGGCGTCGGCTACTTGACGTAGATAAAAACACTCTTTTCGGTTCAAAGGTTCAAAGATGACACAGGTTCCGTGCTGGGCGGCGAAAGTTCCCATCTCGTTGAATTGCTCGCAAAGGAAATCCCGTGTCTCCATCGTATGAGGTAAAGCGGGGACTTGACCATTAAAGGCGGGTACGATTATCACTCCTGTGGAACCTAATTCACCGGCAGCGGCGATGATCTCTTTCATCGTATCCATGCATTCCTTGCGAATGGCCGAATCGGTAGAAAGAATAAAGCCTTTAAAGCCGGCACAGATAGCGCTCACCTTTATGTTACGTCCGTTTAGGGCTTGCTTGATCTCGTTTACCCGTCCGGCTAATCCACCGCCGCCCGGTTCAAAACCAACAATACCCAATTTCTCCATGAAATCAAGCTTTTCGTTCAAGCTTTCACCAGGCGCTATGCCTTCTTGGAAAGAAAGCTTTAACTCAAGATCCTTGCCGGGCTTCTTGCTTGATTTTTCCCCTTCTCCTGTGCTCGCCGGTTTGGAGGAACAAGAAGCCAAAGCCGTGCTTCCTACTGCCAAAGCAGCGCCGGATAAGGAGGTCCTTAAAAAGTTTCTTCTATTTAGTGCCATAAGCGGTATGGATTATTTCTTATCGATTGGTTTACCTGGTACAGGAACGACAAAGCCGCTCATATCCATCTTTCCTAAGTTCAAATCTTTCGGAGTATAATCCAAAGCAGAGGCTGTCATGGTATCCCAAGTGGTCTCGGCACCCGTGTAAGCGGATTCGCGCCCCATGATAGCGGCCATATTGGAGATAGCGGTCTCGGAAGCTTGTTCGATTTGTTTGCCGCCACGGATGCAGTTGATCCAGTTCACATGCTCTAATGTATATGGGTCGGTTTGCTTGAAGTTCGCTTTTTCGGCCTCGCTGTCATATTTCCAGATAACGTTTCCAGCCAAATCCTTGATCTCCATCGTGTCGCTGCTCCATGATCCCTTGGTTCCCTGGATAAACTCGCTTACGTTATTTGCGCAACCGTCTATCTGGCGGCACATACTATGCATATGGATACCATTTTCCATCGTGAAATCAACGCTGAAGTTATCATATTGATCGCCGGTGATACGACGGTGACGAGAACCGAAACCTACAGCCTTGACCGGTTTCAAGCCGCTGAACCAAGTGAATACATCTATATTATGTACGTGTTGCTCTACGATATGGTCGCCCGAAAGCCATTTCCAGTTTACCCAGTCCTTGATCATATATTCGCAATCGTTCCATCCCGGTTGACGGTCACGATACCAAAGCATATTCTGGTTCCAGTAAACAGTACCACCCGTGATCTCTCCGATCAATCCTTCCATGATCTTCTTATAAGATTCGACATAGCTGCGTTGGTGATGACGTTGAGTACCGGTTACGACACATAAGTTTTTCGCTGCGGCTTGTTTTGCGGTAGCCATAATCATACGGTAACCAACCGGGTCTACGCAGATAGGTTTCTCTAAGAAAGAGTGTTTACCTTTTTCTGTAGCGTATTGGAAATGAACCGGACGGAATACGGGGGGAGTGGCGACGATCACTACATCCACGCCGCTATCGATCACTTGTTTGTATGCGTCTAAGCCAACGAAGCGTTTGTCGGCCGGGATGTCTATCCCTTTCTCGTCTTTTAATTTCTTTGCCAGATCATCGACACGTTCTTGGAACGTATCGCCTAGAGCCACGATCGTAACCCCGTTTGCGGCGTTCAAGAAGTTGAATGCTGCTCCGGAACCACGTCCGCCACAACCGATCACACCAGCTTTTAGTTCTTTCCCGTCAGTCGCGAGATCTGGTAATTCGGGCACATAATAAGAACCGGGCTCTTTCAACGGCTTTATTGTGTTTGCGCTTTCGCCGCCGCCACAAGAAGTTAATACACTAACTGTACTACCTGTTCCAATTGCTCCAAGCGCACCTGCTAGAGCTGAACTTTTCAGAAATGATCTTCTGCTAATGCTGTTCTCTTTTTTCATGATATTATTTTTTTAACACTATTTGTTAGGTTCACATACTACACGGAAACCGATCCCTCTGATATCGGAGTACCACCAGATACTCTTCGGTTGTTGCGGGTCTGTTTTTAACCAAGCTTCATGTTTGGTACAATCGCGGGAAGCGCAACGCAGATCTGCTGCGTCGGAAGTGTAGTTACCACCTCTCACTACCCATTCAGTTCCTTCGGTAACCAATGGATCTGTAACATTGCCTCCCCTTTTCGCATAGGCTTCGGGATCATATTTATCGGCACAATATTCCATTACATTACCCAGCATATTCTTTAAACCGAAAGGATTGGCTTTTACCAAATCCGGTTCTTGTGTTTTGTTCTTGCTATTCTTGCTGTAAATCACATAAGAACTGATACTGTCGGTTTTAGCGTCGAAAAATTTACGCCAGAAACCTTGATCGGAAAAATCTTTCGGGCTGCCCGTAAAGAAATAAGGTGTTTCCGTACCGCCACGTGCCGCGTATTCCCATTCTGCCTCTGTCGGTAAACGATAGGTCTTTCCTGTTTTCTTAGATAACCATTGGCAGAAAGTCTCGGCTGCGTAATGAGTCATTGTAATAGCCGGACGGTCTCCGCCACCCCAACCTTGATCCGGGAACCCGAATGGTGGTGTTGGGCCCGAGATGGCATCTACATCGGGATTACTGTTGTTTGCGTATACTGTCTCAGGAGGAGTACGTCCTTCACTCATCGTATTTCCGTAGAAGGCCCAATATTGATCCCAGGTCACCTCTACCTCAGCCATGAAGAAGGGGCTGACGGTTACGTTGTGTACAGGCGATTCGTCTGCCTTGTGAAACGCTTCATTCTCCTCGCTACCCATTTTGAATGAACCTCCGGGAATGGCGATCATTTTGAATGAGACCATTGTGCCGGGTATTTGTTCTACATAATCGGTAAAAGATGTTACCGTGGCGGGTTCCTTGAAAAACAGACTGGTATCTATCGAAGATGTTCCGGATATATTTTGTCCCGGTATACCTACCATCTTGGAATGATTATAATTCGGATTGTAATGTCCGGCATCCAAATGGCAACTGATACATTGCAGATCTAGCTTCTTTTCATTCTCGTCATAATATAGATGTGCCGTAACACCGTCGTCGGTAATACCTTCGGGGAATAAATTCTGATGGCACTCCTTACATGATTCATTGGGGATATACTGGACTGCGTGTTCCAACTCAGACTTGGTTTCCCAGTTGAAATCCGCGCTGTCTTTAGTCAAGTATGACCAGACATCTTTCATTCCCAATTTGGCCTTTGCGCTATAGTGTTTCCATGTGTTTGTTTGAGGCGGGAGGTGACAAGCCACACAGTGGGTCTTGACTCCACTTCCATTATTTACATGTTTGGAAAGCTTCCAGCTGTTTTCTACGTGAGGATGTACGTGGCACATCATACAAGATTCATCTGTAGAGAAGTATACTGATGTTTTATATAAGGCGACCATGATTCCAGCTCCTAAAAATAATCCGAGGAACAGAATAAACGCCTTGCTTTTGAAAAAATATTTTCTTCTCTCAGACGAGTATCGGTTTGAAAATTTGTTAGTTGTCATCTGTTTTTTATGGTATACAATTTACTCTAAGTCACAATTAGATTTAAAATCGGCAATAAAAGTAGTATATTCCTTTATATATCGAAAGAAAAAATAGTCTCTTTAACGAAAAATGTTGTCTTATTTACGCTTTTTATCGCAATAGGAAGGAATAGGGTAATAAAAAACGCTAACACATTCAAACTATGTGTTAGCGCTCACGCACGGAAGGAGAGGCTCGAACTCCCGACACCTGGTTTTGGAGACCAGTGCTCTACCGACTGAGCTACTTCCGTATTGCGGGTGCAAAAGTAATTTAATAAATTGAATATACAAGTATAATACGGGAAAAAATAGTTTTTTTTAATCACGGATGTTTTCCCTGCGAGGAACTGAATGCTTCTGTCAGATAAATCGTACTTCATTTTTGAATCTGGGTTATATTTAGTATGTTTGTCAGACCAAAGAAAAAGGAGTGGGAGTTTTTGCGCGAGATATCAAAGAGTTGCTTAAGTCTGTGTCTGTGGATAACAGGGGGGCTTTTGAGCGTTTTTATAATTTATATTATGATCAGGTTTTTCGTTTTGCTTATTACTTTCTAGGAGAAAAAGATGCGTGTCGTGAAGTTGTGGCAGATGTTTTTTTCTCGGTTTGGCAATCTCGGAAGCGGCTGAAGGATATAGATAATATAGATACCTATTTGTATATTTCCGTCCGAAATGAGTCTTTTCGTTTTCAGGCAAGAAATAAAGACTTGAATCAGGTTTCTTTGAACGAGTCGTTGCCGTTGATGGAAGAGGAAGACGAGGATTCTCCGGAAGAGTATCTGGAGCTAAAAGAAATGAGGGAGATGCTTAATAAGGCGATTGATGAACTTCCAGAGAAATGCCGTCTCATCTTTTTGATGTCTCGTGAGGAAGGATTGAAAACAAAGGAAATAGCAGAAATCTTATCGATTCAGGAGAGTACGGTTCGCGTACAAATGAAGATTGCCATAGAAAAGTTGGTAGCCCGGTTAAAACCAAACTTCCCAAATATCTCGTTCTCTTTATTGTTGATGTTTATTCTCTAGATGGGATAACGGTGGTTCTCTTGAATCTTTTACGTGAGGGGGCTCGCTATCGGGAAAAAAGAAGGCTTCATCAAAGTGTATAATTGAAAAACGGTCTGTCCCGGTTTTATTTAGGGCAAACCGTTTTTATGTTCGTGAACTCGAATTATACGCTTCTTTTTAGTTTAATGAGTTCCAGCCTTGGGCTTTCAGTTCTACCTCTCCTCCGTCACGGCCAACAAGGTAATTTCCTAACTCCGGTTTAGTTATATGGCCGATCACCTTGACACCTTTTATCCCTGATACCTTATCATGATCTGCCAGGGGGACAGTAAATAAGAGTTCATAGTCCTCCCCGCCATTCAATGCGGCGGTTATCAGATTCATGTTAAATTGCTCAGCCATGGCTGCGGTTTGGTAGTCGATAGGGATACGATCTTCATAAACCCGGCAACCCACGTTACTTTCTTTAGATATATGGAGTAGTTCCGAGGAGAGGCCATCGGAAATATCCATCATTGCGGTCGGGGTGATGCCGGCCTGATCGAGTAACTCGACAATGTCTTTGCGGGCTTCCGGTTTTAATTGACGCTCTAATAGATATTCCTTGCCGGAGAAATCAGGTGTGAAATCTTTTTCCCCTTTAAATACGCTTTTTTCCCGTTCCAATAGCTGGAGCCCCATGTATGCGGCCCCTAAATCGCCAGACACACAAATAAGATCGGTCTCCTTGGCCCCATTACGATAGACTGTTTTCCCTTTTTCTCCCTCACCGATGCAGGTGATGCTAATGGTCAACCCTGTACGCGACGCGGAGGTATCGCCACCCACAATATCTACGCCATAGATATCACAAGCGAGTTTGACACCCTCATAGAACTCTTCGAGATCTTCTATGCAGAAACGTTTGGAAATACCCAATGATATCGTGATCTGTTTCGGGCGGCCATTCATGGCGTAAATATCCGAGAAGTTTACGACCGCGGATTTGTAGCCGAGATGTTTCAATGGAACATACATCAAATCGAAATGAATACCTTCCAGCAAAAGATCTGTTGTAATTAATACTTGTTTGTCTGTGTAATCCAGTACGGCCGCGTCGTCGCCAACACCTTTCAACGTACTTGGATTTTTTAATTCTATTTTATCGGTGAGATGACGGATTAAACCAAATTCTCCCAAAGTCGATATTTCTGTTCTGTTACTCATATGATTGTTAACGTGATATAGGATGATTTTTTATTCTTGTATCGATATGTTTAAATATAGATTCCTGAAATTGTTTTTCCCGATTCATACAGAAACCAACCGTAATCGGTAAACAATATAAATAAGGAAACCATTCCATGGGAAGCGAAGGAAGGTCCCGAAGTCGGGCCGCGTCTTTCTCTGTAATGATTATTAATTTACAGGGAGAGGTCAGTCGCTTAAATGCTATCTGTATTTTCTGGATGTCATGTTGGTCGAACGCGTGATGATCCGGAAAGACCAAAGAGGTGACATGCTCTGTATATTTGTGGATCTCTTTCTCGAGAAGTTTCGGGGATGCGATACCTGATACCAATAGAACCTCCGTGCTGGAGGCTAATTCTTTCAGTGCCCGCTTAGGGGCTTTATCTGGGAAAATGGGTTCTAATTCCCCGTAGATAATATGGCTGAAGTAGAGTTCTTGATAAGCTGAGAGGCGCATATCCTCTTCTATGATTCGAAAATCTATAGGTTGTATGCAAGACTCACATTTCGTGACGATTATCACATCCGCACGTCGGGCACCGTCCACGGGTTCTCTTAAACGTCCTGTGGGCAAAAGTTTGTCTTGAGTGTAAAGACGATGACAATCAGTTAATAGGATGTTCAGCGTGGGGGTGACATACCGGTGCTGGAAGGCGTCGTCCAGCAAAATCACTTCCGGACGTTCATTGTCCGGCAGAGCCAGCAGGTTACGGATACCTCTGCGGCGGTTGGCATCTACGGCAACGAGGATATCCGGAAACTTGAGTTTCATTTGATACGGCTCGTCTCCGATATCCTTGCTGGTACTTCGCTGATCGGCCAGTAGGAAACCGGACGTTTTTCGTTTATAGCCACGGCTGAGTACGGCTACCCGGTAACGGTCTTTTATCAAACGGATGATATATTCTGTATGAGGTGTTTTTCCGGTTCCCCCGACAGTCAGATTTCCCACGCTAATAACCGGCAGACCATACTGTTCTGTCCGAAGAACTTTCCAGTCGAACAGCAGATTTCTAAACCTCACCCCAATCCCGTAAAAAAAAGAGAAAGGGGCGAGAAATTTATTAAACTTGATCGTATGATTTGTCAGCATGGTTCACTTACTTATAAAGGTTTCATATCGTAGGGTATACGGGCTTGGATTCCGCAATTCATCTTGATATTATCCAGTATCTTGAAATATTCGAACTCATTGCCCAATGCGCTTTTAACGATAGAGAGCTTCATCTCTCCCAGTTGACTCTCTAAAAACTCATCCAAGAAACTCTTGGTACTCTTTACGGTAGTCACGTTATACTGATCCAGATTGGCTAATTGGGCTGCTGTGCTTATAGCCAATTCTATACCGCCTAGTTCATCTACCAGACCTTTTTCTTTTGCCTGCTCTCCTGTCCAGACACGTCCTTGCCCGATTGCGTTAATCTCTTCGGTTGTCATACCCCTACCTTCGGCGCAGCGATTAAGGAAAGTTTGGTAACCTCTTTCTACGTATCCCTGTATCAGGGCTTTCTCACTCTCTGTCATGGGACGGGAAAGATCTCCTAAATCGGAGAACGTGTTTGTCTTTACGATATCCGTGGTCAATGCGAGCTTCCCGAATAATCCGGCTGCGTTAGGAAACATACCGAAGATTCCGATAGAACCGGTCAATGTGTTCGGCTCGGCGATGATCTTGTTGGCGGCACATGAGATATAGTAGCCTCCCGAAGCGGCAACGTTACCCATGGAAACAACCACGGGCTTTACCTTTTTCAGTTCAACCACCTGACGCCATATCTGCTCGGATATATAAGCGCTACCTCCCGGGGAATTCACACGGAATACCACGGCTTTCACGTCATTATTGTCTTTTAGCTTAATCAGTTCATCAGCCATTTTCTCTGTGATGCTTTGCTCGATATCATAAAGGCTGCCAGGTGTTTGTGCCTTGATCTCACCTTCCGCATAAAGTACGGCTATCTCCGGGGCGCTCTGGACCGGGGAGATCTTGAGGGTTTTCATTTGTGCGATGTTGGCCGACAATAGTTTCTCTCCGCTTTGTCCGGCTAGCTCCTTGACGTACGCTTCTACCTCCGGCTTATACTTCAATTCGTCTATAAGGCCGTATTCTACCGTTTTTGCTGGATCTGCGAAAAAAAGTCCTTCATTGGCATAACGGTTGATATCGTTTACGCTGATCCCGCGTGACTCGGCGATACCTTCGGCTATATTATCCCATATAGTGGAGATGTATGATTGGATTTGTTCCCGGTTCGCCTCGCTCAGTTTATCCAGCATAAAAGGTTCCACGGCCCCTTTGTAAGTACCGACCTTAAAGATTTGCATCTCGATACCTACTTTATTCATCAATCCTTTGTAGAACATGGTTTGCGAGGCGAGGCCTGTCAATTCAAGGATACCTTGCGGATTTAAGAATACCTTATCGGCCACGGAACAAAGGAAGTAATTACCCTGTGTGAAATTATCAGCGTAAGCTACCACGAATTTGCCGCTTTCCTTGAAATCAATCAATGATCTGCGGATCGCTTCCAAACTGGCGCTGCCCGAGGCAAGAAGTCCGGATTCAATATAAATTCCCGCTATTTTATCATTCTGTTTCGCTACTTGGATTGTCTCGAGCAGATCTTTCAGTGAAAGGGTGTTTTCCTTGTCGCTTACCAAGATAGAGAACGGATTTTCTGTTGGGTTATCCGCTAGTGTCCCGTCTAGCTTGATTTTGAATACGGTATTCCTTTTGGGGGTATAAGTCGATGTGTTCCCTACGGTAGTGACATATCCTATCGCTATGGATATCAAGACTGTTATGATTATTCCCATTGCCAACATAACGCCTAGCGCCGAGGCAAACATCATTTTAAAGAATTGTTTCATATCTATTGAAAACTAATTAGATGGCAAATGTACGAAAATTTCTTCTACCTCTCGGTCGCTGAGGCATACTTGTTGGTAAACATCCCGCAGGAGTTCCGGGGTGATCCTCTTGAAATCTTTTTCTAAAGGAGTGATGAAAAGGCCCCCGATATCGGCTGCCCCCGGGCTGGAAAGGAGATGATCTTCCCCTTCGGCCTCGTATTGCCACGGGCGGTGACGCTTACGGGGGATCACCGTGATTACCCAGTTGCTGTCGTAATAGGAGCCGAAAATATTCATCATCGGTTCAGATTCGCCAGAAGGTATCGGTAGAGCCGCGTAAATCTCTTTAAAGAACCGGATCGCGGTTTCTTGCCTGGGAGCTTGGATGACGAAGCCATTGCGGAGGTAGCCGGTGAGAGAATAAATATGCCCTCCCTCTGCCGTAAGTTTTTTAGGCGATTGACAAAAGGGATTTTGCTTGGATGGAAATGTCGTTACCAGTTTTTGGATATCTCCATCTAATGGCATAACTCCCCGTGTCACCGCCTGGAAATGGGCATGATCCGGTGCTGATGCTCCACTCCGGGGACCGTTGTAGAAGACAGTAAGAGGTGCGAGCCTTCTTATCAGTTCCAAAAAATCGTCCAGTTGTGGCAATATCAGTTGCGGTGTGTGTGTCCGGGTAGGGATTGTGAAATGCTGGGGAAAAATCGGGTAGGGGTTGCATAATACTAGATGGTGGAAGCCGAAAGGTAATCG
Source organism: uncultured Parabacteroides sp. (assembly GCF_947855115.1). GTDB lineage: Bacteria > Bacteroidota > Bacteroidia > Bacteroidales > Tannerellaceae > Parabacteroides. Next base: position 2,644 of record NZ_CANTZW010000003.1, on the reverse strand, counting down.
TTCTTGTTCTACCGGTAGGTTTTCGGGGCACAGGAAACACTTACGCTCTTTTAAGGATTGAGCGTCCACCTTGGCTCCGGAGGAGATGATGCGGGCGGGGTTGAATTGCACACGTATCGAAAAACCTCCCATATCGAAGGATTTTACTTGAACGGCCTCCAGTGCCTTATAGTTCTTCTTGGCCAATGGCCATGTCACGAGTTGTTTAGCTAATAATTCCGTCGCTTGCGATGAGCTGACCCAATTGTTCGGTTTCATTGTCTTTCCATATTTAAGCGGGCCTCGAGTTCCCAAGTCCTGATTTTATCCTTATATATATTATGATCGTTCATTTTTACGACATCCAATGAGGCGTCGGAATTATCTTCCCAACGACGGCAAAGATATAAGACATCATAGATTCGCCCGATTTGATATTCACGGCTGATGCGTAAGCCTAAGGCATAATCCTCTCCATAGCTCGTATTGGGGAAGTTTAGTTTCCGTAGCAAAGGGGTATAAAAAGCTCGGGGAGCTCCAAGCCCATTGATACGGAGAGCGTTATTTCGACCATTCTCAGGAGTCCATTCCTTATGGTCGATGATTCCGGGCGGGATGGTTTGCATGTTGAAATCGGTCATTCGATAGGTTCCGATTACCATGGCGCATTGTTGTTCGTAGAATGCTTCCACGATTTTTCGCAAGGTATGTTCATCGCTATATATATCATCGCTATCCAATTGGATGGCAAACTTACCGCAAGCCGGATGGTGTATACCCATGTTCCAGCATCCCCCTATACCGAGGTCGTCACGCTCCGGTCGGATATGGATAATGCGGGGATCAATGGAAGCGAGAGCCTGGATGCGCTCGGTGGTACCGTCGGTGGAATGATTGTCGATAATGATTAGGTTAAAAGGGAATGGCGCTTCCTGCCGCAGGGCAGAACGGATAGCATCCTCAATTGTCCGTACACGGTTGCGTACCGGAATGATAACGGAGGCTTCTATATCGAATATTTGTTCATCGAAGCGGATTGGCCGGAAATGAGGTGGCAAATAGCCGCCTATCGTCTTTAAATGGTCTGTACAAGCAGCTTCCATCTCAATCTGGACGGAACGATTCTTGGGGTCTACATAGTCGAATATTTTCTCACCGGATTTCCGTAAGTCATTCTCCACCTCTGTATATAGGTATTCGTTGATATGTGTTAATGGGGCTTTTTGAGAGACTCTCAGGCGCAGGTCATAGAGCCCAGCGAATGTGTATTCCGTATTCATGGAGGCTACGGCATTTTGTAATATAGACGAACGGTAGAATAAGAGAGAACCGAAATTAAAATCATCTCGTAAGCTCCCTTTTTGGTAATCGATGACAGGGTATGGGGTGAGCTTATCTTTCTTTTTCTCGTAATAATCCGAATAAAGCATGCCGGATTTAGTATCGTCGGCGATAGCGACAAAACGTTCTAAAGCATGTGTACCTAATTTAAGTTCATTCGTTTTCGTATAGATTAATGTGTAATCGGTACTAGTATACCCTGTTATTTTTTTGAGAGTTTTTGTATTCCAAATATTCTCCGCGCGGATTAAATAGCAGGGATAGATAGCTTTGGCATGGGGATCGTTTGTAATCAGGTAGATATTATTTACCAAAGGCGACTTAGATAATTGCGCTACTGTTAGACGTGTAGCATCTATTTCCCCATATGGAATAAAGCAATTGATTCGTTTCATTGTGTATATTGTATTTTATTTTGTAGTTGAATAGAAAAAGTGTAAAATGGATTCTTCTAGATATGTTCAAGTTCTTATCTCCAACTTCGGAGCTTGGGTAATTCCATCATTCTTAAGCTTGAGGATTGGATAAGAGAAGATGAAGTTATGCGCAAATAAATTCTCCATATCTTTTTTATCATATTTTGGAATGAGATTCTTTATGCCTGTTCCTCGTCTTTGGATTATGATTTTGGGGGTATAGAAAAATAAAGGGGATATATACCGCCTAACGAAAGAGTCCGACAGTTGATACAATCGATTTTTTAAGCTCTCACCCTCCTTCCCTTCTGCCGGGAAATTCCAGGGAAGATTGAGTAATAAGGACAGGAGGGCCTTGAATGGATTGGTAGATCTTTCTTGCATATTTTATAGAATTATTGACTTATCTCTTATATTTACAAATTTACGTAAATATCTTCGATATCTCTATCCGTCGTCGTGGGAAAAACGCGTCTCTCAGCGGGAAAAACCTCTTCGGAGGACAACCTGCCATATGGTGTAATGGAATTCGCCCTTGTTTTCTTCCTCGTGACTGGGAAAAAACACGTACGACTTTTTGGGAAAACACGTACGTCTTTCGATAAAAACACGTACGTGTTTCCCGTAAAACGTGACGCTGTTTACAAATGGCTTATATTCAAGTGTTTATTCGTGTCGTGCCATTCGTGTTCGCATTGCCGGGAAAGCCGTCGAACCGTCTCCCGGTAAATTGCCTCTACCCTCATGTAGGGGTACGGTACGCCATGTCCCTATACCCGGTATCTCCGGCGGGACGGGGATCGGGCGGTATGACTTGGCTCACGTACATTAATATAACCAGTCAAGTCCCGAGAAAAAACTTGAAAAATAAATCCGGAAATGTTTGGAGTTTATGTTTTATAGCATTA
>NZ_CANTZW010000002.1 GCF_947855115.1 uncultured Parabacteroides sp. | reverse complement strand
ACCCGCGACCCTAACCTTGGCAAGGTTATGCTCTACCAACTGAGCTACTTCCGCATATACAATCATTTTTTCCTGATTGCGAGTGCAAAGGTAGTGATTTCATCGAAACCACCAAGCCTTTGCGCTATTTTTTTATTGGATTTTTTTGATTAATTCCGTAAATAGTTGTGTCATAACAGATGCCGCTTTATTAGCTGCCACAATAACATCGGCACCATCATTTACAAAGTCATCGGCGAAATGATAGCCTTCATTCGTGATGACGGACATGCCAAATACACGCAAACCTGCATGACGTGCAACGATTACTTCTGGTACCGTACTCATACCGATCGCATCTCCCCCAACCTTTCCATAGAAAGCATATTCAGAAGGAGTCTCGAAAGAAGGGCCTGTCAAACCTACATATACACCTTTCTTTAGCGAGATTGATTGAGAAGTGGCGATCTCTTCTACATAACGGATAAATTCACGATCATAAGCACGAGTCATATCCGGAAAACGAGTTCCGAAATCCTCATTATTGGGACCGATCAATGGGTTTGGCATCATATTGATATGATCCCGGATAATCATCAGGTCACCTACTTTGAATGTATTATTAATACCTCCAGCGGCATTTGATACTAAAAGATTTTTGATTCCCAGGAGTTTCATTACACGTATGGGGAAAGTCACCTGTTGCATAGTGTAACCCTCATAGTAATGAAAACGACCTTGCATAGCCAAGATTTGTTTATTCCCTAGCTTACCGCAAATAAAATTTCCTTTATGCCCTGTAGCGGTAGATTTCATGAAATGTGGGATCTCCGCATAAGGTATTATTATCGGGTCTGTTATTTGATCGGCTAAAGAACCTAAGCCACTACCTAGGATAATGGCAGTTTCCGGATTACCTTCAATTCGACTTGCCAAATAAGTGGCAGCCTCTTGATAGCTGTCGGTTGAGAATTGGCAATTGGTTGTTTGTGATTCGATATTCATATTCGAAATTCTTATTAACGTTTCATTAAATTATAGGCAACTTCTGCGGCCTTCTCCATAATCTCGTCTTCTCCCGGTACCTTCTTATTTTCCATTAATATTTTCCCGTCACAAATAACGGTATCTACACAACTGCCGTTGGCTGCGTATACCAAATTGGAAATAAAATTAAAGTTCGGGGTAAAAACAGGAGTGTTGAGATCTATCAAACATAAATCTGCTAAATACCCCTCTTTGATCCGACCGGCTTTCAAGCCGAACATAGCTGCACCTTCTGTTGTAGCTGCTTGTAACATCTCATTTGCTGTCAGAGCCTCGGGATCTTTTCTCCAAGCTTTTCCTAACAGGGAGGCCAGTTTCATCGCCTCTATCATGTCCAAATTATTGGAGGAAGAACAACCATCCGTTCCCAGTCCCACGGTAATACCTAATTGACGCATTTCTTTAAACTTAAAATGAATACCGGAGGCCAGCTTCATGTTTGAGGCCGGATTATGTACAACTTTCACTCCATGATCCGCAAGCATACGAAGTTCATCATCATCAATATAAATTCCGTGTGCGATGATCAAACGAGGTGATAAGACTCCTAATTTATATAAATAGCGAACGGGAGACAGTCCGAAAAGTCTGATTGAATTCTCAACCTCACCTTCTGTTTCTGCCAAATGCATATGAATCGGGATATTATGTTCCATGGCGAATTGATGGCACCATTGCAATAATTCCCCGGATACCGTGTAAATGGCATGTGGGCCTAGGGCATATTGGATACGTTTACTATATCCGTTCACCTCCTCAAGTAATTTTTCGTTATGACGTTTGCATTTCTCTGCCAGATCCGGTTGGAAGTGATCAAAGCAAACACCCGCTATCATGCCACGTAACCCCATTTCTTCAGTAGCATCTGCCGTTCCTCGGAATTTATGATACATATCCAAAAAGGTGGTCGTACCACTTTTTATCATTTCCAAGCAGGCTAATTTCGTTCCCCAATATACATCCTCACGAGTCATTTTCGCCTCATTGGGCCAGATTTTTTGCTCAAGCCACGGCATAAGTGGCATATCATCACCAAAGCCACGAAATAAAGTCATAGCGGCATGTGTATGAGCGTTTACGAAACCGGGAATGACGGCCTTACGGTTACCATCCAATATCTTATCGGCAGGAAAAGACAATCCCTCCCCTATTTGCTTGATCTCTTTCCCTTCGATATAGATATCAATTGTTCTATCGTTAAACAGGACATTTTTTATTAATATACTCATCTTTTTTATTCTTATTTATATAAACGGTAGAATTCCGCAACCGATTCGATTCCTTTGAAGAATATATCCAATTCCTGGCTCTCGTTGGGTGAATGGATCGCATTCTGTTCCAAACCGAATCCCATAAGTACGGTCTTGATACCCAATACCTGCTCGAATGTAGAGATAATAGGAATACTACCTCCTCGGCGAACCGCCAGCGGTTTTTTACCAAACGCAATACCGACTGCTTTTTCCGCTGCTTGATAAGCTGGTAAATCAATAGGACAAACATATCCTTGCCCACCATGACTGGGCGTAACTTTCACTTTAACATAAGGCGGGGTCACACGGGCTATATATTCTTCAAACATTTGGGAGATCTTGGCATGATCTTGATGCGGAACCAAACGAGTGGAAACCTTGGCATAAGCTTTTGATGGTAATACCGTTTTGCTTCCTTCTCCCGTATATCCACCCCAAATACCACAGATATCAAATGAAGGACGGCAACTATTACGTTCTAATGTTGAATAGCCTTTCTCTCCGAAAAGAGCATCTACTTCAATCGCTTTCTTGTATTTTTCCTCATCGAATGGGATTTGGGCGATCATTTCCCGCTCAACGGAAGAAACATCCTCCACGTCATCATAGAAGCCTGGGATCGTGATACGTCCGTCTGCATCGGTAATATCTGCCATCAATTTACAAAGTACGTTGATTGGGTTCGCTACAGCTCCACCAAAATGACCGGAATGTAAATCACGATTCGGGCCCGTTACCTCTATTTCCCAGTAAGCCAAACCACGCAAGCCTGTCGTGAGCGATGGTGTCTCGGCGCTAACCATGCTTGTGTCGGAAACTAGGATTACATCCGCATTCAATAATTCTTTATGTTCCCGGCAAAAATCTTCCAAGCTAGGAGAACCTATTTCTTCCTCTCCTTCAAAAATAAACTTCACGTTACACTGTAGTAAACCTTCTTTAACCGCTGTTTCAAAGCCTTTTACCTGAATCATTCCTTGTCCTTTATCATCGTCCGCTCCACGAGCCCAAATGCGTCCGTCCCGGATTTCCGGTTCGAAAGGTTCGCTTTTCCACAGTTCCAGAGGTTCAGCAGGCATTACGTCATAGTGAGCGTAAACTAATACGGTCGGAGCATTGGGGGATACCATTTTCTCGGCATAAACAACAGGGTTTCCTTTTGTTGGCATTACTTCGGCTTTGTCTGCACCGGAAGATAGTAGAATTTCTGTCCAACGTTGAGCGCATGCCAACATGTCAGGTTTATTCTCATGCTTGGCGCTAATTGACGGAATACGAATGAGGGAAAATAATTCCTCTAGAAAACGATCTTTATTGGATTCGATATAAGATTTTACTGACATAATATTTTATTTATCGGGTTTATAAAATCATTAGCAAATATAATGAAACTGATAGGTATTACAATCATTCCCATAACATTTTAGCATACTATTTTATGATATGCTAAGATGTTATGGGAACAAAAAACGATAAAGTAAACCCACTTATTTTATAATGTATACTTGCCTATCCCATGATCCATTTTGCCCGTTCACCTAATATACGGTACATGAACCATGTAAATGCCCATGAGATGATGAAGATCAAGACAGCCATTATTGGTACTTGCAGAGGTATCGGTAAATCAAATTTCCCAATTAGGATAAATACCGGCCCTACCACGAAATAATGCACGATATAAATTCCGAAACCGTATTTAGATATTTTCGATAATCTTTTAGCTATAAGCGTATTATTAATACGCACCTTTTGAAGGAGAAGGAATACGGCAGCTGTCATCAAGGCTACATTCGGACTACAGAAAGTAAAGAACAACTCCATATCTAATTCTGTTGCCTCGGGATTCGCCGCAGCCGAGCTGAATCCGCTGAAGGTTATAGCATAACCTACAATAAACATGACGGCACAAATAGCGATGGTTTTCCAAATATTCCAATTATTACCCTGTTTTAAATAATGTCCCAATAAAAGATATCCGTTGAATCCGGCGAAATAATAGAACATACCGAATTGATTCCATGTCGCTTCCCCATATAAATATTTACTGATATAGGCAGACATATAAGGCAAGAATAAAGATATAAACCATATCCCTAAAAAGACCTTCTCTTTGGAACGATCCGCTTTCTCGATCCATGCGGAAAAGAATGGCATATATAAATATAATCCTATGAGTAAATAGATATACCACATATGGTTTTCCTTAAAACTGAAATTGAATGGGATCATAGCGATATCTTTCAATGCGTCGGATAAAGACTGCGACTCATTTCCTTGCACATAGCAAAAAAACTCGCCTATTATTTCTTTGGGTAAACCTAATAATCCTGTAACCCAGGGAAATATATTATATAATACAGACCATATTAAAAAAGGAAATAAAACCCTGTATATTCTCTTTTTATAGAAAATACTCAAGGATTGTTCTCGTATAGGCAACAATAAAAGTCCGGTCATCATAACGAAAAGAGGAACAGATGGCCGTAAAAGAGAACCATAGACTGCGGCCCAATGCTTATATTCCGGCAAGCTTCCTAGTGTAGGTGAGATGTAGAAAGGATCGATACAATGTACCCCAATAACCATCAACATGGCTACTGTCCTTATTACGTCAAGCCATACGATATGTGGCTGTGTTGTCGTGTTATTCATGGATTTATATGTTAAAATTAAAAGATGAGTTGCAAAGGTAGAACTTTGTATGCAAAAGTTATTTATCTTTATTGTTAATTTATTGTATCACATAGTATGCTTAAACGAATTGTTATTATTGGTGCCACTTCAGGTATTGGTTATGAGGTTGCTAAGATTTATTGGAAACGAGGATATCAATTAGGATTAGCCGGTCGGCGACTGGATAGATTAGAGATGTTTCGTAGGCAAGATCCGGAACATATCCGGATAAAGCAGTTGGATGTGACTGCCGAGGATGCCGCAGATCGTTTAGACGAGTTAATCCGTGATTTGGGAGGGATGGATATCTTCCTGCTTAGTTCAGGAATCGGTAGCCAAAATAAATACTTAGATACTTCCATAGAACAAGCTACGATACAGACGAATGTGACAGGATTTACACGCATGGTACTAGCTGCCTATCGTTATTTTTCCTATCAAGGTGGCGGGCATATATCTGTAATCAGCTCCATTGCCGGAACCAAAGGGTTAGGTGTCGCCCCCTCCTACTCGGCTACCAAACGGTATCAAAATATTTATATAGACGCTTTAGCCCAACTTTCCTGTATGGAGAAACAGCACATTATATTTACGGATATCCGTCCGGGATTTGTTCGTACGGATTTATTGAAAGACGGAAGAAATTATCCTATACTGATGTCTCCCCAATACGCCGCCTTGCGTATCGTTAACGCTATAGACCGGAAAAAGAGAAGGGCGATCATCGATTGGAAATACGCTATCCTTGTCTTTTTCTGGCGACTGATCCCTGAATGGCTTTGGGAGCAGCTGCCGATACGGAATTAGGATCGGATATGTTAGAGTTAGAGGTTCATCATTTTTACTTCTACATTAGATTCTCTCTTGCGCCGGCAGCATGTTGAAGGATTGCGCCGACTATCTGGCAATTATCCAATTCATCACAATCGCCACATGTATTAAAGCCTTTTCCGGATGCACATTTGCGTATTTCACAATAATCACTGCAATACGCAAATTTCACTCCGTCCGCACGACACCCCATACAGTTTATTGTTGCGGCTGTAATTTCGGACGCATTGTTCATGGCACTCCACTTTTGGGCGGTTTTTTCTCTTAACTCATCATCATTCTTAACTGTGGCTATGCGGGCATCGCAATTTTCGCAATCTAATCCGCAACAGGCTATCAATTGTCTCATTATTTAGTTATCTATTTATTTTCTTTATTTCTGTCCTTACTTTTACTTTTCGGTGAAAGTAATAAAAATTTCTACCTTTGCGTCCAATTACTAATTTTTTAATCTATACAGATGGGTTTATTTATTAAGAAGCCTTTAGCGGATTTGATGACTGAGGTAAATGAATCGGGCAATAAATCGCTAAAGCGTATCCTTGGCCCGTGGAGTCTGATCGCCTTGGGTGTCGGTGTTATTATCGGTGCCGGATTGTTCTCCATTACGGGTGCGGTAGCCGCCGGATATACGGGGCCTGCTATTACTTTATCTTTCGCTATCGCAGCTCTGGGCTGTTGTTTTGCCGGGTTATGTTATGCTGAGTTCGCTTCCATGATTCCGGTGGCAGGTAGCGCATACACTTACTCATACGCTACAATGGGTGAGTTGATCGCTTGGATTATCGGTTGGGATTTGGTACTTGAGTACTGTGTGGCCGCTACGACCGTTAGTATAAGTTGGAGTCGATATTTGGTCGTTTTTCTGGAAGGATTCGGAGTATATTTGCCGCAAGCTTTGACGGCCTGTCCTTGGGATGGTGGTATCGTAAATATCCCGGCTTTTATGATTGTAGTATTGATGAGTATTTTATTGATACGAGGGACGAAAGGTAGTTCTATTTTCAATGGAATCATTGTATTTCTAAAAGTATCCGTGGTATTGGTATTTGTCGCTTTAGGATGGAAATATATTCGTATGGAGAATTATATACCTTATATCCCTGCTAATACAGGGACTCTAGGTGAGTTCGGTTTCTCCGGTATCTTACGAGGAGCAGCTATTGTATTCTTTGCTTTCCTTGGTTTCGATGCTGTAAGTACCGCAGCGCAGGAAACCAAGAATCCAAAACGAGATATGCCGATCGGGATCTTAATGTCGTTGGTTGTTTGTACCATATTGTATATGTTGTTTGCCCATGTGATGACCGGAGTGGTGCATTATTCTGCTTTTGCTGGCCAGAATGGAATCGCTCCCGTAGCGATCGCTATTGATCATATGGGGCAAATGGACGCTTCCGGTGTGATCCGTCCGGATTACCCCTGGATGAACCGGGCAATTGTGGTAGCTATTTTACTAGGATACTGCTCGGTGATCATGGTAACATTATTAGGACAAAGTCGTGTGTTCTTGAGCATGAGCCGGGATGGGTTACTTCCTCCCCTATTTTCTCATATCCATGAGAAATTCCGTACGCCGGCACGAAGTAATTTCTTGTTTATGCTATTGGTTGGTACATTGGCGGCTTTCGTTCCAGCGAGTGTAGCGGGTGAGATGTGCAGTATCGGGACCTTGTTTGCCTTTACATTGGTTTGTGCCGGGGTATTGATTGTCCGTAAGACAATGCCAGACGTTCCCCGGTCTTTTAAGACTCCATTGGTTCCGTTCGTACCTATCGCTGGTATCATAACTTGTCTGGTGATGATGCTTTTCCTTCCGGCCGATACATGGATTCGTTTGGTATTATGGATGCTAATAGGTCTGGATATATATGTCTGCTATGGTATCAAACACAGCAAACTCGAATATATGCAGAAACATCGTTCAGGAGAGGCCACATTGGATATGATCGGTATCACTTTATCCGTGCTTTGCGTGATTACCGGGCTTTGGCACCAGCAAACTGTAGGATGGAGTGAGAGCAAGGTCTTGTTGATTATCTCGTTCGTATTCGCTTTCACGCATCTAGCATTCTATCTTTATAGACTTGGGAAGCAGTTTACAGGTCTTACCCATTCGTGATTTACACGACTAGTCGCATGAGCTATCGAGACTAGTCCCGATGTCAACGCCAGTAGTGGTGAAGGTCGATATGATTACTCGCATAAGCCTTCACCACTACTGGCATATTATACCGCTTTCTTTTATACGATTTATCGGATTTTAACTCTTAAAAGTAAACCTCTTGTTCATCATAAAATTAACGGCTCCGTAAACGAAAAGCCCGAGGAACTGGCCAAGATATTCATTTAGATCGATCACCTCCACCATTAAAAGCAAGAATATGAATTGAGTAGCATAAGCGCAGCCAAAAGCGATTAGAAATAAAGGAATCTCTTTCCAGAAATTACCTTTCCCGGAAGAAAAGACCCAGTATTTACTCCAAAAGAAATTATTCACCAAGGCAGCCACATATCCAGCCATGTTCGACCACAAATAATTACAATCCAGAATATCCATTAATATCCAGATTACCAATGCGGTGATCATAGCGTTAGAAGAACCTACAATGGCGAAACGAAGAATACGAACAGATTCCTTCATGCTGTTAATTATACGTTTCGAATGACAAATATACGGGTTTGAAAGCAAAAAAACATGATTTTTGTTGAAAATGAAATCTTGTAAGCTAAAGAGAATCCCCGTTTACGAATTTCCCGAGAAAGGAATCCTAGAAATTGTCCCCTGTGGAAATCCCCATGTTTCTCTCTGTGATCCATCCGTTCATCCTATAAAAATCCGGTTCTTGTAGACATGGCAGATATTGATTTTAAAAATGAGCTTTGCAACAAATAGTGTACGGATAAGATGTACTATATTTGCAAAGAGACAAAGAATGAATGATATGGAACGATTGGATGTTTTCGATTGCTCGAATGTTCTTATAGCGAGCTACTTCACCAATGATCGAGGTTGTGCCCATGAGAACCGTGAGCATACACTTATATATATTTGTTCCGGAGAGTTGGAGATAGAAGAACGTGGCACGACAACCGTGTTACATGAAGGAGATTGTGCTTTTATGCGACGTGATAACCGGATGTGGTTACAGAAGAAAGTAGAGGAAGGTAAACCTTATCGTTCTATCGTGTTGAAATTCTCGAAAGCTTTTCTCCGGGAATTTTATCAAACGCTCGACTGGCGACTGATTCCGAAAGAGTCTAAACGAGAAAAGGAGAGTTTGCGTGTATTACCGAACAAACGTCCTGATATCCGAAGTCTTTTCGAGTCGGTCATTCCCTATTTCGATATGGGAGAAAAACCATCGGAAGAGGTGTTGAAATTAAAGATGATCGAAGGGGTATATGTTTTGCTCAATACAGATAAAAGCTTGTATGCCTCGCTATTCGATTTCGTAGAACCGTGGAAAATTGATATTCTCGATTATTTAAATGAGAATTATATGTACGACCTTTCGATGGAAGAAATAGCGAGTTACACAGGGCGTAGCCTGGCTACCTTTAAACGGGATTTTGCCAAGGTGAGTGACCTGACTCCGAGGAAATGGATCATTCAACGTCGTCTGGAAACGGCTCATGATCTGATTCGATCAGGGAAAAAGAAAGTCACGGAGGCTTGCTTTGACGTAGGTTTTAAGAACCTGTCTCATTTTTCCAAGATTTATAAAGAGACTTATGGTGCCTCGCCATCATCCCATCCATGAGCTTTATAACAAAGAAGTTTGAGCTAAGGAACAAAGAACTTCTGTATATGGAAACCTACCTTTGCTTCATAATAAAAAAGGATAGGTATGGAAGAGAATAATAAAAAGAACAATGGTCGTCGTAGCTTTTTGAAAGTGGCTACATTTGCAAGCGCAGCGTTAGCCGTGCCAAGTGGATTTAATAAGGTATTTGCTTTCGATACCAGACAGGCAAGGACAACTCCAACAAATAATAGCACACCCTATGTCACGGAACACCGGACATTAGGCACGGGCAATGCCGCTTTTGAAGTGTCTGCGCTTGGATTCGGCGTAATGGGTATGACTTATAATCGTAGTCAACACCCCGACAAGAAGGAGTGTATCCGTTTGCTTCATGAAGCGGTAGATCGAGGCGTAACGCTTTTCGACACAGCGATAATCTATGGCCCGCTGACTAACGAGTTACTAGTGGGTGAAGCGTTATCGGAATTCAAGGGAAAGATAAACGTAACCACTAAATTTGGCCATGAGGTGATTGATGGCAAGGGTACAGGGCGCCAAGATAGTCGTCCGGCTACAATTCGTCGTTATTGCGAAGAGTCACTTCGCCGGTTACGTATAGATTCTCTCCCTATGTTCTATCAGCATCGTTTCGATCCGAATGTCTCTGCCGAGGAAGTCGCTTCGGTTATCGCTGATCTGATGAAAGAAGGCAAAGTACAACGTTGGGGGATGTGTGAAGTGAGTACCGAGACAATTCGAAAAGCCCACGCCGTATGCCCATTGACGGCTATTCAAAGCGAATACCATTTGATGCATCGTTTGGTGGAAACAAATGGTGTGTTAGAAACCTGTCGAGAACTGGGGATCGGCTTTGTTCCGTACAGCCCGATCAATCGAGGCTTCCTTGGTGGCTGCATTAATGAATACACTCGTTTCGACCCGGACAACGATAATCGGCAGACATTACCGCGCTTCCAACCGGAAGCCATTCGTGCCAATACACGTATCGTGAATGTTTTGCAAGCCTTTGGTCGCAAACGGGGCATGACCTCGGCACAGGTGGCATTGGGTTGGTTATTGCAAAAAGCGCCATGGATCGTACCGATTCCGGGAACGACGAAGTTATCGCACCTTGAAGAAAACCTGCGTACATTGGAACTTACTTGTACGCCGGAGGAATGGAAAGAGCTAGAGGATACCGTAGCGGCAATTCCGGTAATTGGGGATCGTTATAATGCGGAGCAACAAAAACAAGTTGGTCATTGATTAAGACATTTGCATCTATTTTATACGAATTCTCCCTATATTTGTACCGTACTTTTATCAAGTACGTAACATTTTTAAATAATTATGAGTATGATTAGACTAAATGTATTTATTCAAGTAAGTGCGGAAAATCGTTCAGCCGCATTGGAGATAGCAAAAGAATTGGTTGAAAAATCTTTGAAAGACAATGGCTGTATCGCTTATGATATTTTCGAGAGCGCTACTCGTAGCGATGTGTTGATGATTTGTGAGACGTGGAAAGACGCTGAGTCTTTATCTGCTCACGAAAAAGCGGAGCATTTCGTAACATTGGTTCCTAAATTGCAAGAATTAGGAGCGATGAAGCTTGAGAAGTTTACTTTTTAAGAGGAATCTTATATAGGCCCGGAATATGCTAAAAAAAACATAGTTATGATTTTTTCAATTCATGATAATGAATAAAAGAAAACATAACTATGTTTTTTAAATGTTATCGTTCGTTGATGGAAACATATTTCTTATCGTCTAAAACGTTCTTGTAAGCCGGACGGATAATACGTTTTCCGTCAAAGTTCAACTCTTCGATACGGTGAGCGGTCCAGCCCACGATCCGAGCCATGGCGAATAGAGGTGTATAGATTTCCTGTGGCAAACCAATCATTTCATAAACGAATCCGGAATAGAAATCCACGTTCGAGGAAACCCGTTTCTTGGTTCCTTTATGCTTAGCGAAACATTCGATCGCTCTTTCCTCTAGCAACTCTAGGAAGGTAAATTCCTCTGAGCGTCCTTTCTCTTTTGCCAGATCACGAGCCAGTTCCTTTAATACAACCGCACGGGGATCGGAAATCGTATAGACCGCATGGCCGATACCATAGATCAAACCGGTCTTGTTATAAGCCTCTTTGTTCAGCATCCGCATGAAATAAGTATCAATCTCATCCACGTTCTTCCAATCCGCGATATTCTCTTTCAAATGATGAAACATATCTACAACTTGGATATTAGCTCCTCCGTGCAACGGACCTTTTAAAGAACCGATCCCGGCTGCGATAGCTGAGTACGTATCCGTTCCCGTAGAGCTAGTGACACGTACTGTGAACGTGGAGTTATTACCACCGCCATGTTCTGCTTGCAATACCAAGAGCAAATCCAACGTACGTGCGTCCAGATCCGTGAAATCACGTTTCAGCATGTGAAGGAAATTTTCCGCGATTGATAAGTTCTCGTGCGGATGACGGATATGCAAGGAACGTCCCTGTGTACTATGACGATAGATATTATACGCATAAGCGATAATCGTCGGGAACTTAGAGATCAATTCAATTGATTGACGCATTAAATTATCTCGTGAGGTATCATCAGGATTTGTGTCGAAGGTATACATTTCCAATACGCTACGAGCCAGTATATTCATAATGTTCTGCCCTTCCAGATCCAGGATATTCATCTTGGTCTTTTGCTCCAAAGGCATGTTATCGTTCAACAGTTCTTTAAAAGCTGATAATTCCTCTTTGTCAGGGAGTTTGCCGGAAAGCAATAAATAAGCCACTTCCTCGAAACCGAACCGTTTCTCCTTGATGAAATCACGTGCTAAATCCTCTACGTCGTACCCCCTATAGAATAATTTACCGGGGATCGCTTTTAGACCACCCTCTGGCAAGCGCTCGTATCCTACTACATTACCAATCTGGGTCAATCCAACCAACACGCCGCTACCATCCTCGTTACGAAGACCACGTTTCACGTTATACCTCGGAAAAAGCTCATTGTCAATTTTGCAAGCCTCTCTAGCGGCCTCGGACAATTTGTAGATCAAATATTCTTTCTTCAACATGATTATACTAATTTAATTGTTTTGATAATAGAAATGATACGATCACCAAATTCCTTGGTGCCCAGAGATTTGCCGTTCGGCATGAAACGAGCCAAGTCATGAGTGGCTTCTCCGGCAGAGAAAGCCTGCTCCATAGCGGACGTAATCAGGTTAGCCGCATCGCTCCATCCCATATATTCCAGCATCATCACGGATGATAATAATAAGGAAGAGGGGTTCACAAGATTCTTTCCCGCAATATTAGGAGCGGTTCCATGCGTAGCTTCGAAGATCGCATGACCACTGTTATAATTGATATTAGCGCCGGGAGCGATACCTATGCCCCCTACCATCGCCGCCAATTGATCGGAGATATAATCGCCGTTCAGGTTCAAAGTAGCGATCACGGAGTATTCTTCCGGAATTAATAGCGTGTTTTGCAAGAAAGCATCGGCTATGACATCCTTGATAATGATCTTACCGGCCTTTGATACTTCCGCTAAAGCGGTGTTGGCCGCTTCCTCGCCCTGTTCTTTCTTGATTTTCTCATATTGAGGCCATGTAAAAGTGAGATCCGCGAACTCCCGTTCCGCTAAAGCGTATCCCCATAGTTTGAAACCACCTTCCGTGAATTTCATAATGTTGCCTTTGTGTACCAAAGTCACGCTAGGCAATCGATGTAATATCGCATATTCTATAGCGGCACGTACCAGACGTTCCGTGCCTTCCACGGAAACCGGTTTGATACCGAAAGAGGAAGTTTCCGGGAAACGTACTTTCTTCACTCCCATTTCCTCAGTGAGGAACTTCAATAACTTTTGTGCCTCCGGAGTCCCTTGTTGCCATTCGATACCGGCATAGATATCTTCCGTATTCTCACGGAAAATATACATATTCACTTTCTGTGGTTCCTTTACCGGCGATACGACTCCTTTGAACCAACGAACCGGACGGAGACAAACATATAAGTCCAAAGTCTGACGGAGGGCCACATTTAATGAACGGATACCTCCACCAATCGGAGTTGTCAACGGTCCTTTAATTCCGACAATGTATTCACGAAATGCCTCCATGGTCTCATCGGGAAGCCAGTTTCCGGTTTGCTTAAACGCCTTTTCTCCGGCTAAGACCTCTTTCCATTCGATGGAACGGGTTCCGTTGTAAGCTTGCTTAATGGCTGCGTTTACTATCTTCTGGCTAACGGGAGTGATCTCAGGCCCCACTCCATCTCCTTCAATATAAGGGATCGTCACATGATCCGGAACGAAAATATGATTACCTTTCTTTGTTATCTTACTCATGATATCAAGATTTTTTTGTTTGTCTTAGTGAGTTGTATTTAAAGCGGAACCCGCTTTGAACCATTTAATTTGTAAATCATTATACGTATGATTTACCGGGAACGATTCTTGTGTACCATCCGCATGAAGAAGAACGGCTGTCAACGGTTTACCCGGCTGGAAATCTTTCAATCCGATGATCGAGATATGGTCATTCTCACGGATCTTGCTATAATCCTCTTTATCGGCGAAAGTCAATGCTAACATTCCTTGTTTCTTCAAGTTTGTCTCGTGGATACGGGCGAAACTCTTGGCAAGGATCACTTTTACGTTTAGGAAGCGGGGTTCCATGGCCGCATGTTCCCGGGAAGAGCCTTCACCATAGTTTTCTTCCGCTACGACGATCGAGGAAATACCATTTGCCTTGTATTGTTTCGCTACGGCAGAGACTGCCTCGTACTCATTGTTCAACTGATTCAATACAGAGTTTGTCTTCCCGTTGAAAGCATTTACGGCGCCCATCAACATATTATCCGATATATTTTCCAAATGCCCGCGGAAACGTAACCATGGACCAGCCATTGAGATATGATCCGTTGTACATTTACCTTCAGCCTTGATAAGAAGAGGCATATCCGTGAAATCCTCTCCGTCCCAAGGAGCGAAAGGCTTTAATACCTGTAGGCGGTTGGATTCCGGATGGATGTTCACCGCAACGTTCTTACCCGTAGGTGCCAGATAGCCGTTATCTTTTACATCGAAACCTTTCGGCGGGAAATCCGTGCCTTCCGGTTCTTTCAGTTTCACTTCCTTGCCATCCTCTGTCTTCAAGGTATCGGTCAAGGGATTGAAACATAGATCGCCTGCGATGGTCAAAGCCAAAGTCAGTTCCGGGGATGCGACAAAAGCATGTGTATTCGGATTACCGTCCGCACGTTTAGCGAAGTTTCGATTAAAGGAAGTGACGATTGAGTTCTTACGGGTATTATCATCCGTATGGCGTTTCCATTGTCCGATACAAGGACCGCAGGCATTCGCCATAATAGTTGCGCCAATCCGTTCGAAATCACCGATAATGCCATCTCTTTCCGCTGTATAGCGGATTTGCTCGGAACCTGGGTTGATGATCAATGGTGCCGCTACCGGTATCTTATTGTCATAAGCTTGGCGGGCGATAGATGCCGCACGGCTCAGATCTTGGTAAGAAGAGTTGGTACAGGAACCGATTAACCCGACCTCCATCTTGCGGGGATAGCCATTCGCTTTTACTTTCGCGGCAAACTCCGAGATAGGTGTAGCCGCGTCCGGCGTGAACGGACCGTTGATATGCGGTTCCAACTCGGAAAGGTTTATAACGATTACACGATCGTAGAACTTATCAGGCTCGGCACGAACGTCCATATCCGCTTCCAGATACTCACCGATAGCTTCGGCCCAACTCGCTACCTCGTCACGTCCCGTGGCACGAAGATATTGAGCCATCGTACGATCGAAGGGGAATAAGGAAGTAGTCGCTCCTACCTCGGCACCCATATTACAGATCGTCGCTTTTCCGGTCGCTGAGATTGAGGAGGTACCCGGACCGAAATACTCGATGATAGCGTTCGTTCCACCTTTTACGGTCAAGATGCCCGCTAACTTAAGAATCACGTCCTTCGGTGAGGCCCAGCCGCTCAAACTTCCAGTCAACTTAACACCGATCAGTTTCGGCATCTTCAATTCCCATTCCATTCCGGTCATGACATCCACAGCATCGGCCCCTCCTACTCCGATAGCGACCATTCCGAGTCCTCCGGCATTCGGGGTATGCGAATCTGTTCCTACCATCATACCGCCGGGGAACGCATAATTCTCCAATACCACTTGATGAATGATACCTGCCCCGGGTTTCCAGAAACCGATCCCATATTTCTCAGAGACCGATTTCAAGAAATCATAGACCTCGCTATTACTTTTGGTAGCCGTGTCTATATCCGTCTTGGCTCCCATATTCGCCTGAATCAAATGGTCGCAATGCACGGTAGCCGGTACAGCGGATTTCTCTTTCCCGGCGTTCATGAATTGTAAAAGCGCCATTTGAGCGGTGGCATCTTGCATAGCCACACGGTCGGGACGGAAATTCACATAATCCTCACCTCTTCTGAAAAGGCGGGTCGAACTTTCATCGTATAGATGCGCATATAAGATTTTCTCGGCCAAGGTCATTGGGCGACCACCGATACGTTCACGGGCTGTGTCTACTCTTTTGGGGAAATTCGCATAGAAATTTCTAAGCATGTCAATGTCGTACACCATATTCATATTCGTTTTTTTGTTGAAGCCTTTCGCAAATATATTTATCTATAACCAGCTAAAATGTAATAAAGAAGACATCTGCCAGTGAATCCTTGTTTTTATTATCAACAAATATATAATATAATGAGATACAATTTGTTTGATAATTTCTATGAGGCTATAGAGATTATTTATACTCTTTCCATCTTTGGGCATAACTATGCAAAATAGATGCGATACCCTTCCCGATCCGAACATAATCTTCTCGTTTAAGATTGGCTAGAGATACCCGGATAGACCACTCGGGAGCATCAAAGCCTCCTCCATTCAATAAAACCAAGGAAGTTTCCTGTGCCAGACGGAAAACGACATCCAGAGGTTCGTAATTCTTTTTTAGATATTCCACGAAATCGTCCCCGTAGAATTTCTTAGCCCAGACAAGCATATCGATCTCGCTATAATATCCCGCACGCAAAGGGTCGTCCAATAAGGTGAATCCGGTGCTTTCCCACAATGTGTGTAAACGCTCGCGGATCATATCCTGCATCCTTTTCTTATAGGTATTTTCCGTATCTAATAAGGCGAACGACGCAAACAGAGACATTTGTGTTTGTTGTGGTAAGGAAAGACCGGCCGTATGATTCAAGGCTACTTGGCGACTATCGGCTACCATACGGTCAATGAAACGGATATCTTCGGGATGTAAGGATAGGCTGCTATATCGTTTTTTCAGAAGTTCCTGTTTATCTGTGGGCAATTCACGGATCATCCGGTCGTAAATATTATCTTGATGTAAAGCGATTACCGCCAATCTCCATCCGGTTGCTCCAAAATATTTGGAGAAAGAGTAGACACATAGCGTATTCTCCGGTAACTCGGCCATTATCGAGCGAAAATGCGGAATAAATGTCGCATACACATCATCCGTAATGATCATAAGGTTGGGATTGTCGTTTCGTACGATCTCAACGATCCTATTCATCAATGTTTTTGTCAATCCATATGAAGGTGGATTACTCGGGTTTGTTATGAAAGCGGCTTTCACGCTAGGATCTCTCAGGACATCTAAATCCTTTTCTTGGTATTGCCACGTGTGATAACCGTCTTTTGTCATCTTCAAGGCTTTTATCTCTATGACATCAAAAAGATAACGAGCCTGTTCCGGAATCTCTATATAAGGAGTGAATACCGGAGCGAAAAGAACGATCTTGTCTCCCCTATTCAACAAGAAATTCTGTTGCAAGGAATCGAAGATGTAACACATGGCGGCGGTTCCACCCTCGGTAGCGAAAAGGTCGAATACTCCCTTGGGGGGCCGGTTATCACATAATTCTTGATTTAAATAATCCCGCACGAGTATTTCCGTATGTTCTAAGATACGATCGGGAACCGGATATTGATCGCCAATGATACCTTCAGCCCATTCGTGTACAAGCTCATTTTCATCTACTCCTTTTCCCGTGACCAGATATTCGTAGGTTTCCCTCAATAAAGTAGCGCCGGGAGATTGCGCATGTTTCTTTAGAAACTGTACGAAACGAGACGCGATCCTTTTCCGGTTGGGAACTCCTGCGGCTCCGGCCATTTCATCCGCTAATTCTGTTTCCCGTTGGCATTCCTCCAAAGCGAACTGTCCTAATAAGAAGAATGCCTCCCGGGGAACCGTACTGATCCAGTTTGGATTTCCCCTTCCTGCGTTTAACATGATGTGCGTACTTTTACGGGCGCTTTCATCTGCCAACTCTATCAAGATGTTCTTTAGCTCGAAAGGGCTAATCTCCGACATCTTTTTCTCATATTCTCTAGTGATCTGTATTTTCTTCTTTTCCATACATTATATATATTACATGATTAGTACGATAACGACACCCCAGATAATCAATAAAGTATTACCCACCGCATAGGTAACGGTATAGCCCAAGGCTGGAGTCTCACTTCCTACGGCATCTTCCACCGCTCCTAACGCCGCGGTTGTCGTACGTGAACCCGCCGTACAACCTAAAGTGATAGCCGGATGAAACTTAAAAACGTAACGTCCCATCAGGATTCCTATGATAAGCGGGATAGATGTCGCCAAAGCGCCGATAATAAATAAACTTACACCTACTTCCTTCAATCCGGTCACAAAACTGGGCCCCGCCGTGATACCAACCACAGCGATAAACATATTTAATCCCAGATTATTCAATATCCAGACGGAAGGTTCCGGTATACGTCCGAATGTCGGATGTTTGGAACGAAGCCATCCAAAGACAAGCCCGGCTATCAAAGCGCCGCCACTTGTACTCAAACTAATCGGAACACCTCCGAAATGGATTGCGAGCGAACCTAGGATTCCCCCTAAGAAAATACCGATACCCACGAAGATTAAATCTGTCTGATTGGTTGGACGATCGGGATATCCTAAAGTCGTAGCCGCCTTATTCACCTCCGGTTTCATGCCTACCAATTCCAGCATATCTCCGGAATCTATCACCGTAGCGGCCAAGACCGGGATATTGATACCCGCACGCTTTATGGATTTGATGCTAACACCATGCATAAAGGATTGATTACGTAAATAGCAGACCTTTTTCCCCACGTATTCTTTATGGATCACTAAAACGGGTAATGTCTCTGCCGGAAAATCGAGTAGCTCTATGTCATTGACCTCGTCACCAATCCAATTCTCCTCTCCGATCACGAATTCACGGCGCCCGCTTAAGACAACCTCATTTCCGGTATGTAAAACCAAATCCGGTTTAACATCGGTCACTACGTTATTGACACGGACACGCTCCACAAACAAATGCCGTCCTAACCGGTCTAGATATTCCTCCAACTGCTTTACGCTTTTACCTTCCTTGAACCATTCATTACTGATCTTATACGCCCGGAAAGTTACGGTACGGGCGGCTGGCATAAAACCCGGTTGCTCACTCTCATCGTTACTTCCCATTTTGGCCTCTAACTCTTTACATGCTTTTTTCACATGGTCGAGCCCTCCTAAAAGACGTGGTCCGATATCACTTACCAGCCATGCGGACCCTGCCGTTCCGAAAATATAAGTTACCGCATAGGCCACGGGCATTACGTTTACCATAGCGCTTTTATCCGTATCGCTAATATTCATCTGTCCGATCGTATCCTCGGCAACTCCTAATACCGCCGACATCGTCTGGGAACCCGCCAATAATCCCGCAGCCTCGCCTGCGTTATATCCCATAAGTTTCGCCAGCAAAAAAGGAGCGATTAAACAAAATATACACATGACGGCGGCGAAAAGCATTTGAGGAAGACCTTCTTTTTTTAATCCCCGAAAGAATTGCGGCCCTACGCTATATCCTACGGCAAAAAGGAACATCAAGAAAAAGACGGACTTTAACGGTCCGCTTATATCGATTTTCAATTGCCCGATTAATACACCAACCAATAATACGCTGGTAACCGTTCCCAGCGTGAATTTTTTTATCTTAAACTTGCCAATCCAGAAACCGAGAGCTAAGGTTATAAAAATAGCTAGCTCCGGATAATGTTGAAGTAAATTAGTTATCCATTCCATATCTATTTATTTGATGTTAAACAAAAAAGATGCTATTGGAACATGGATTCTTTGAAATATGTTGTTATTTTTCGAGATTATTTATATAAATTTGCGACCGCTTAGGTGATAAAGTCTGTCTTCCGACAACTTTATAAAAGGGAATCCGGTTAGAATCCGGAACAGTGCCCGCTACTGTGAAGCTCTTGAAAAGGAAAGCGTTCCGCTATGCCACTGTCTTATTAAAGATGGGAAGGCTGCTTTCCAAGCCAGTCAGGAAACCTGCCAAGCGAAATAAAGATTAATTCCTCCCGGGGCCAGGAGTAATTAAGATGATAGAAGTATCACCAATATCTACATGTTTTTCGGAGACAAAATAATACTTTGTCTCAAGGGATTGATATGTATTCTAACTATTAATATATTTATATGATGACAAAACATTTACTATCTTTTTTCTTGCTAATTATCAGCATTACTTGCCATGCGCATGGTGGTGAGAATTTCGTGGCTTCTGATTTGTTCGGCTCTTTACAGCCGGGTGATAAACCTGCCTTGCTGATGGTACATTTTGGAACGACTCATGATGATACCCGCGCCTTGACAATCGACGTGATCAATCAAAAAGCGAAAGAAGCATTCAAAGAGGTTGAAGTACGTGAAGCATGGACCTCTCGTATTGTAATGCGCCGCTTAAAAGCCCGCGGCATAGAGAAACTAAACCCGATCGAGGCTTTGGAAAAATTAAAAGCCGATGGTTATACACATATCTTGATCCAATCCACGAATATAATCGAAGGTATTGAGATGGAGTCTTTACGTAAGGATGTTGCCCGGATGAAGTCTTCTTTCAAGGAAATCCGTATCGGCAACCCTTTATTGTATACACCGGAGGATTATGAGGCGGTAATCGCCGCTATCACAAAAAATGGGGCGAAAGAAGGTGCTACTTTATTGGTAGGTCATGGTACTTATACTCCGGCGACAGCCCAGTATGCCATGTTGGATTATATGTTGAAAGAGAAGGGGTTCAAGAACTATTCCGTAGGAACCATTGAAGGTTATCCTTCCTTTGATACAATGGAAGCGCAAGTAAAGGCAAGTGGGGCGAAGAAAGTCTTGTTGATGCCATTTATGTTTGTTGCCGGAGACCATGCGAAAAACGACATCGCCGGTGACTGGAAAGAGGATCTGGAAAAGAAAGGTTACGAGGTAAGCGTCTTTATGGAAGGCTTGGGACAGAATCCGGATATCCAGAAAATTTTTATCGAACACGCCCGGTTTATAGCCAAACATAAGATGATCGATATCGTTGATAAGAAAAAAGCTTATGCGGTAGAAAAGGATTAAAAGAAGTTATCCCCATTTATATTTTATTTTCTCTCGGAAGAAAAAGAAATTTCTTTCGAAAAGGATTTTATGTGTCTATAAATAGCAAATATAATTATAAATAAATGAAAAGAGTTTTAACGATTTTACCGCTGACAGCTTTATGTATCAGCACGATGCAGGCGCAACACAAGAAGGAATACACAAATTTCGCCGACACGACATTTAATATTCAAGAAGTCGTAGCGACCGCCGCACGCAAACATCATCCACAAATCACGAAGTTGGATGTACCCATGAAATATCTTCCTATTTCTATCAATAGCGTTACGGCGAGCAGCCTGGAATTACGTGGTATCCGTAATATTCAAGATGCGGTACGCTTTATGCCCGGTGTACGATTCCAAACAACCTATGGCGCATTCCAGCAACTATCTATTCGCGGTTTCGATCATTCTATCATGATGATAGATGGCATACGCGATGAACGTTCAGCTATAAATAACTCTTATCCTGTACCCGATCTGTCATGTATCGAGTCTATTGAGCTATTGAAAGGACCGGCTTCTGTGCTTTACGGACACTCAGCTGTAGGTGGAACCTTGAATATCGTCCGCAAATCCCCTTCGGAGAAGCAAAGTGTCAATGCGCGGCTGGCATACGGAAGTTACGAGAATAAAGAGGCTACGCTTGGTATGGGCGGTAAATTAGTCGGTCCGGTCAATTACTACGCGAATGTCAATTTTTCCGATCAAGAGGGTTGGCGCGATAATGGCAATCGTCGCTTTTCCGGTTATCTGGCATTGCAGGCTAAAATGACGGAACGTGACATATTGGATGTTCGCGGAGGTTTTAACCGCGACTTTTACGGGACAGAGATCGGTCTTCCCGATTTAATGGCGAATGATGTGTATAACGCACAGACGGGAGAGTTGTATCTCCACAAAAATGATATGTTACCGGGGCTTGACCGTGAGGCTCGCTATAATAACGAGTCCGATTTCATGAAGAATCATGCTTGGAACGTATCTGCGCAATATACACATATCTTTGGAAATGGCGCAAAATTGACGGATCGCCTTTCTTTCAATAACGATGATATCAACTATTTTGGAACGGAAGCTCTCGACTATCTTGAAAGTGACGATCCTATCTATGATCATTATTACATGAAAGACGGACAGAAAAAATATATCTGCTTAGACAGTGTATACCTTTCTTTCCCGCTTCGTTTCTCTCATATCTCCAAGACTGTCGCCAATACGTTGGAGTTAAGCGGTAAATTCAATACAGGCGAGATAAAGCATACTTATATGGGAGGTTACTCTTTCGTAGCTTTAAACCGTACAAGCTATACCGGATACCAATTAGGGGACGACGTTCAAGGACCGGGACTCTATTCACATGTTTCCGTCTACGATCCGCATAGTATGGGATATATGACGAGCAAATTCTCTAAGGCAACGGTTACGCATCATTATTCCAACAGCCTTTATCTTCAAGATATGGTTGAGTTCAGTGAACAGTGGAAGGTATTAGCCGCTTTACGTTACGACTTTTTCCGCTATATGTCCGCTAGTGCCACAACTCCTACCGGACGACGTGAGTATGAGGAACATTCAGGTTTCAATATGGTAAAGAACAAGGCGTTGACCTATCGCTTCGGAGCGGTCTATTTGCCCCATCCGAATACATCCATCTATGCCTCTTTCGCTTCTTTCTTCAAGCCGATCCGTACGTTCTATCAAGATAATGTCATTTATGTGGGAGGAGACGGAGAGCGCTTCGAGCCAGCCCGCAACGAGGAAGTATTCAAGCCAGAGAAAGGTTACCAAGCCGAGGTTGGTCTTAAATATCAGTTGAGCAATATCTTAAGTGCCAACGCCAGCGTGTTCTATATCCGAAAGATGAACAGTACGGCTACATTGACCAATAATTATCAAGTAGAAGTAAACGGAGAGACTACCACGATGAGCGTAATCGGGCAAGTTGGCGTACAAGATTCCAAGGGTTTTGATTTTGATGTCACTCTTTCTCCGGTAAGCACTTTAGCGTTAACTATCGGTTATGGATTAAACGATTCCAAGATCCGGGAGATGAAAGAGGTAAAAGATCCGGAATTAATCGAGGCTATTTATGGTAATAAGCCAGACGAGACGAAGCAACAATTGAACAGCCAAGAAGGAAATTGGCAGAGCAACGTGCCGAACCAGACCTTCTACGCATACGGTAGTTACACTATCCCGCGGGGAGTCTTCAAGAATCTGGAGTTTCACTTGAGTAGCAGCTATACCGGTAAGGTATATCGCAATACATCAAACAATTCTTGGTTTGATCCGTATTGGGTAACTGATTTCGGTATGTCTTATCTATTGAATAATAACGTCCATCTTACATTCAACTTGAATAACTTGTTTGACAACAATTATTATAACCAAGCGCTCGGACAACAGATGGTACCAAGTATGCCTCGTAATTTCCAAGTGGCTATTTCTTATACATTATAATAAACATAACATACACTCATGAATCTATTGACAAAGATCATGCAATTTATACACAGGATACTGGGCACCGTGCTCAGTATCCTGTTTCTCGTTTGGTTCCTATCGGGCCTGGTCATGATTTACCATACATTTCCACGAGTGGACCGGGCCGATAAACGGGCGAAGATGGATATTCTATCGCCAGACAACCTACCCTCGCTGGAAACGATACAGAAGCGTTTACCGGAGAACGAGCGGATAAACAATGTAACCTTAAATAGCTACCTGGGACAAACGGTTTTTCATATCCGTACAAATAAAGGGATGTACGACATCCCAGCCGATTCAACCGACCAATTACCCGTAACGGATTGGAATCGTATCCAACGTGTGGCATCTCTATGGAATACTTCTTCCGTAACAAAGGTAGATTCTATGTACACTTTAGACCAATGGATCCCATTCGGCCGTTTAAAAGAAGAGTTCCCGATTTATAAATTCTATTTCGCCGATCCGGAACGACATGAATTATACATATCCTCCAAATCCGGAGAGGTCTTACAGTATACGGATAAAAATAGTCGTTTCTGGGCTTGGCTCGGGGCGATTCCGCATTGGGTCTATTTCACGTCCTTACGGCAAGACGCTGAATTATGGATAAAGGTCGTTGTCTGGTTATCCGGAATTGGATGCGTTATGTGTATCGCCGGGATTTACTTGGGAATACGGGATTTCCGGTTAGCGAGGAAACGTAATCTGATTTCCCCTTATAAGAAGTTCTGGTATAAATGGCATCATATCCTCGGGGTATTATTCGGTCTATTTGTCCTCACGTTTTGTTTCAGCGGTATGATGTCTCTGGCTCGTGTACAAGATTGGGGATTGAAGGCTAAGCTTGATATAAACCCGGTTCAAGAATTACGGAAGATGGCTCCTTCCCCACTCGATTTCCCGTTGGATTATAGGACAGTCTTGCAAGCCTATCCCGGCCAGATCCGTCAATTAGAATGGGGTAATTTCGGCGACATACCCTTTTATATCGTACAAACAGATACGGCAGACATTGTTGTAGACGCAAGTAAGAATGACGGAATATCTTTATTGAATCTTCGACCAGAAGAAATCCGCTCCGTACTCTCTCAGGTACATGGCATCGGAACTACAGCCGATATCAAGCTTTTGGAGGCTTATGATACCTATTATATCTCCCGTAAAAGGAATTTGGAACTTCCGGTTTGGAAAGTGTCCATTCAAGACGCGGACAATAGTTGTTATTACATCAATCCCCGCAACGGGCAATACCGTTATGTAAACACGCCGTCTCGTTGGCATCATTGGATGTACCCGGCTCTGCACAGCCTGAACTTGAAAATCTTGGTGGATCATCCGATCTTATGGAACATCGTGATGTGGGGAACCATGTTGGGAGGTACGTTTGTTTCCTTGTCCGGAGTATGGCTTGCGGTAAAATATATCAGGCGGAAAGCGAGAAGAAAGAAGTAAAGCCCGTATATTTGTATTACATTTATTGGGAACATTGCATTTTAAAATAAAATTGAATGAATAAAGGCAAGATTATAGTAGCCGGAATCGGTCCCGGTAGCGAGACCGATATAACACCTGCGGTATTGGCCGCTATCCAAAGCTCGGATGTCATTATAGGGTATAAATATTATTTTCGTTTTATCACCCATTTGCTTCGTGAAGGAACGGAATGTATAGATACGGGTATGAAACGCGAGCAAGCTCGAGCCGAGCAAGCTTTCGCCTATGCGAACGAGGGAAAGACGGTCTGTGTAATCAGTTCCGGAGATGCCGGCATTTATGGCATGACTCCTCTGATCTATGAGATGAAGAAAGAGTCTGGAAGCGAGGTTGAGATCGAGTCATATCCGGGTATCAGCGCTTTCCAGAAAGCCGCCTCCTTGCTAGGCGCTCCTATCGGACATGATTTCTGCGTGATCTCTCTCTCAGACCTGATGACTCCTTGGGAACTGATCGAGAAACGGATCCGTGCGGCAGCTATGGCAGATTTTGTCACGGCGATCTATAATCCGAAAAGCGAAGGACGCTATTGGCAGCTCTATCGCTTAAAAGAATTGTTCTTGCAAGAACGTAAGCCGGAGACTCCGGTCGGCTATGTACGTCAGGCCGGACGGGAGGAGCAAGAGGTATTCGTCACTACGCTCGCCGATCTGGATCCTGAGCGGATCGATATGTTTACGGTAGTATTGATCGGAAACTCGCAAACGTATTTTTTCGAGAATCAGATGATCACTCCCCGAGGCTATTATGGCGAGATGAAACAAAAGAAAAGTGATACGGGAATCGGACAGGACATCATGATCCGTAGTTTCCGTACGATTGAGAAGGAGCTGAAAAACCAAGAGATCCCGTTGGATAAGAAATGGGCGTTACTCCATGCCATCCATACGACAGCCGATTTCGATATGGAAAATATCCTTTATACGGACCCGGATGCTGTTTCTACTTTATATAATAAAATCAGTACCGGGGAAGTCCGGACAATCATTACCGATGTCACGATGGCCGCTTCCGGTATCCGCAAGGGAGCTTTGCAGCGTCTGGGAGTCGAGGTGAAATGTTATCTTCAAGATGAACGGGTCGCTGAGATGGCTTCGGGCAAAGGTATCACCCGTACCCAAGCCGGTATCCGTCTGGCCGTGGAAGAACATCCGGATGCTTTGTTTGTCTTCGGAAACGCCCCGACCGCTCTCATGGAACTATGCGACTTGATACGTAAGAAGAAAGCGATTCCCGCAGGTATTATCGCCGCCCCGGTAGGTTTCGTACATGTACAGGAATCCAAACACATGGTGAAACCTTTTGTCGGCATACCGAAATTAATCGTGGAAGGGCGTAAAGGAGGTAGCAATCTAGCGGCAACACTCGTGAATGCCATCCTTTGTTTTAACGACGCGGAACAATTAAAGCCGGGAAGAGACGTATGAACCGATTTTATGTCATTGGGTTGGACGATAACATGAAACAACACTTCCCTCCGGAGGTATTGAAGATTATCTCATCCCACCGGGTGTTCTCCGGAGGTGTGCGGCATCATGAGATCGTCCGTCTGTTATTGCCGGAGAATGCGGAATGGATTGATATAAAAGTTCCGTTGGATCAGGTTTTCGATCGATATCGCTCGTATGACGGCCGGGAAAGTATTGTTGTATTCGCGTCCGGAGATCCTTTGTTTTTCGGATTCGCCGTTACGATTCAGAATCGGTTGCCGGAAGCGCAGATCCGTCTGTTCCCTTCATTCAACTCATTGCAACTCTTGGCTCAAAATCTATTGATGCCTTACAACGATATGCGGATCGTCTCTCTTACCGGACGGCCTTGGCACGAGCTCGACCGTGCCTTGATCGAGAACGCGCCCAAGATTGGCGTGCTCACGGATCGGGAACACACGCCTACCACTATCGCTCGCCGGATGTTGGAATACGGCTATGATAATTATACGATGTTCGTGGGAGAACGGTTAGGAAACACCGAACGGCAGAGCATCCGTCAATTTAGTATACAAGCCGCGACGATGAATAATTTCGTTCATCCGAATTGCTTGATCCTCCGGAAAGAGCGTAACGGACATTCCCGTAAATTCGGCTTACCGGATGCCGCTTTCGAGCATTTGAACGGACGGGAGAAGATGATAACCAAAATGCCGATCCGTTTGTTATCATTAAGTATGCTGGATCTGAGAAACAGGGAACGGTTTTGGGACATCGGCTTTTGTACGGGTTCCGTCTCGATCGAGGCTAAATTGCTGTTCCCGCATTTACATATCACGAGTTTTGAGATCCGGGAAGAGGGACGAAAACTGATGACAGAGAATTGCCGCCGTTTCGGGACTCCGGGTATCGAGGCTATAATAGGGGATTTCTTATCCGTGGATTTATCTACGCTGGAGGCCCCGGACGCTGTCTTTATCGGCGGGCATGGAGGAAAACTAGTCGAGATCCTTTTACGGGTTTCTCAGAAGATGAAAGCGAATGGCATCATTGTGTTCAACTCCGTATCCGAGGAAAGTAAAGCGCTTTTCGAAGAGGCGGTCCGTCAAGCCGGCCTACGGATATCCGCTCAAACCCGTATTACGATTGACGATTTTAATACAATTACCGTGAATGTTGTAGAGACGGGGCGTGCCCCGTCTCCCACAGACTGTAGGTATTCTTAAATTACCATTTAGAGGGGATGAGACGGGGCACGCCCCGTCTCTACAATATATAATATTATTTATTAGTTATGAATACAATATCAATTATTCCAATATCCGATAGCGGCCGGATGCTTGCAGAGCGAATTCTAGCCGCTTACCCCGAGGCAAAGATATTGCCATTTGGTTCCTTCTCAAAAGAGACTTTTCACGAATCCGGTAGTTTGGTATTTATAGGAGCGATGGGAATTTGCGTACGTAGTATCGCCCCCTTCGCTGAAGATAAACATACCGACCCGGCTGTGGTTTGCATAGACAGTACCGGCAAATACGTGATTCCGGTATTATCTGGACATATCGGTGGAGCGAACGATCTTTCCAAGGAATTGGCGAACCTGTTAGGAGCCGAGGCGATCATTACGACACAGAGTGATAACACGAATCTATGGGCACTCGATACGTTAGGGAAGAAATACGACTGGACCCTGATCGCCAAAGATAGCAATGCCGCCATCTCTACCTTTGTCAACGGAAAACCGACAGCGTTACTCCTTGATATACGGGATAAAGGAACGGATTATTTAGAGCGTACAGCCCCGTCTCATGTCTCTATCTTTTATTCCTTCGAGGCGATACCGCAGCAAGACTATGAGTTGCTGATCATCGTCAGCCCCAAACAATACGATACTTCCATCCATACAATCGCCTATATCCCGAAAGTCCTTCATTTAGGAATGGGATGCCGTAAAGATATGCAGGGCGATCCTACAGTTGTTTACGAGCATATTAAAGATGTGTTGCGTGATAAACGATTGCATCCGGAGGCTTTAGCGGACGTAAATACCATCGACTTGAAGAAATGCGAACCGGTATTGACACTATTGGCCTATGGGGTCATGGAATGCCCTTTCCATACCTATACCTCGGAGGAGCTGAAAGAGATTCCTGTACCGAACCCTTCCGAGAAAGTACTGGAGGTGACCGAATCCCCAAGCGTATCGGAAGCTTCTGCCATTTACGCGGCACATGGCGGTCCGCTTTTGGTCGAGAAACAAAAAGCGGATTTAGGGAAAGGAAACGAATATACCTTTGCCGTGGCATTAGACCGGACGGTCTGCCGCAAAGGACATATCGAGATCGTAGGGGCCGGTCCCGGAGATCCGGATTTGATCTCTATCCGCGGACGGCAAATGTTGGAGAAAGCGGATTTGATCTTGTATGCCGGAAGCCTTGTCCCGAAAGAACTCACTTTATGCGCGAAGGCAGGCGCTACGGTACGAAGCTCGGCAGATATGAATCTGGAGGAACAGTTCGCCTTAATGAAAGAATTTTACGATAAAGGGTTGTTTGTCGTTCGTCTGCACACGGGTGATCCTTGTATCTATGGAGCTATTCAAGAACAAATGAACTATTTCGATCAATACGGGATGGATTATCATATCACTCCGGGCATCTCCTCTTTCCAAGCCGCCGCCGCCGCTCTTTATTCCCAGTTCACGATTCCGGAGAAAGTACAGACGATCATCCTTACCCGCGGCGAAGGACGTACGCCCATGCCCGAGAAAGAGCAATTGCACAAACTGGCCCAAAGCCAAAGTACGATGTGTATCTTCTTAAGCGCCGGTGTCGTAGAGAAGGTTCAAGAGGAATTACTGCAACATTACGCTCCGACCACTCCGGTAGCCGCTTGCTATAAATTGACCTGGAAAGACGAACGCATCTACCGCGGGCAATTGAAAGATCTCGCGAAAATCGTAAAAGAAAACCATCTTACGTTGACGACATTACTTGTTGTCGGGGATGCCATCGATAACCGCAAGGGGCTATCCCGTTTATATGCGGATGAGTTCAAACATCTTTTCCGTAAGTAATGATACTGATTCTTGGAGGAACGACAGAAGGCCGTGCGGCTGTACGGGTAGCGGACGAGGCTGCCGCTACCTATTACTATTCCACGAAAGGAGCTTTACAATCCATCGCATGCGCCCATGGAATTCGTTTGACCGGCGCCATGAACGCGGAGGAAATGGAATGTTTTTGTCGTGACCACGCGATCAAGCTATTGGTAGACGCGGCACATCCTTTCGCCCAGATGTTGCACCAAACGATCGAACAGGTATCGAAACGTTTGCAAATTCCGGTGATCCGTTACGAACGTCGGTATCCACCCCGAGACGAGGACTTGATTTGGTGCGATAATTATCCGGACGCAATCCTCCAAATGGAAAAGAGAGGTATCCAACGGCTACTTGCCCTAAGTGGCGTGAACACCCTTGCCCCGCTCCGCTCTTATTGGCAGTCGCATATTACTTGGTTCCGTATATTAGACCGGGAGGAATCATTGGCGCTGGCCGAGAAGCAGGGCTTCCCGCAAGAACGTCTGGTCTTCTATCAAGAAGGCGAGGATGAGTTAAAGTTGTTGGAGCAACTCCATCCGGACGCGATCTTGACGAAAGAAAGTGGTTTCTCCGGTTATTTTACGGAAAAGGTAAACGCCGCCCGCCAATTCGGAATACCTGTATTTGTCGTGAAGCGGCCCGCGTTACCGGAGACCTTCTACCGGGTATACGGCGAAGACGGATTGCGTAAGCAAATCGAACGCCTGTTACCCGAATTCTTCCCCTTGAAAAGCGGATATACGACCGGAGCTTGCGCCACCGCCGCGGCAAAAGCCGCTTTATTGGCCTTGCTGTCACGGAAGGAACAAACGGAAAGCCAGATAACACTACCCTCGGGAGAACAGATAACGCTGCCGGTAGCCCATACCGAATGGACCGGATGTTCGGCTACTTGCACCGTGATCAAGGAATCCGGGGATGATCCGGACGTAACGAATCATAGCCGTATCCGGGTTACCGTTCAATTATCTCCCGATGCATCCGGTTGTGCCATCGCCGTGGCACAACCGTGCCAAGCTGATGGCACAAGCGTGCCAGGCCGATGGCACAAGCGTGCCACGATGATAGCACAAGAAGAACATCGGCAAGAAACAGAAAGCGACGATACGGAAAGAGTCATTTTCCAGGCAGGCGAAGGAGTCGGAATCGTGACCCTTCCGGGACTCGGTCTGGAAGTAGGAGGCCCGGCTATAAACGCCACTCCCCGCCGGATGATCCGGCGAGAGCTGATTCCACTCCTGCCCTCGCCCGATTCCGTCGCCATTGTCACGGTCTCGGTTCCCGGTGGCGAGGATTTGGCGAAACGCACCTTTAATCCAAAACTTGGGATTGTAGGGGGAATCTCTATCATCGGGACTTCCGGAATCGTTCGTCCTTTCTCATCAGACGCTTTTATTGCGTCGATACGAAAAGAGGCAAGTGTCGCCAAAGCGATCGGTTGCGAGACGTTGGTTATCAATTCCGGGGCGAAGAGCGAGCGCTACCTTCGAAACCTTTACGCTTTCTTACCCCCACAATCATTCGTCCATTACGGGAATTTTATCGGAGAGACGCTAAAGATCGCCGCCGATTTAAGTTTCAAGCGGGTTATCTTAGGCATCATGATTGGCAAGGCCGTTAAACTGGCGGAAGGTTTCCTCGATACACATAGTAAAAAGGTTGTCATGAACAAAGGCTTCCTTCAAGCTTTAGCTAAAGAAGCAAAATGCGGGGAAGAGACCATAGATGGAATCAGCCGGATCACGTTAGCCCGTGAATTATGGGAACTTCTTCCGGAAGCAGAACAAAGCCGTTTCTTTCCGTTACTGTTACAAAAATGTAAATCACACTGCATCCCCATCCTTCCTGACAGTGAACTGACCCTGCTGTTAATATCCGAAGAAGGCAAGGTCTTATACCAATTCTAGTTGTAGAGACGCAGCGTGCTGCGTCTCATATCCTCAAAACACGTATCTGATGGTGAGAGACGCAGCACGCTGCGTCTCTACAGTCTGGGAACTGTAATAACATCTCTTTTTAGCTGTTTATTCTTTTTTATTAGAGATTCTTTAAGAATACATATTAAGAGTATTTCGTATTTTTGCTGACTAAATATTCATTAAAATAAATGTTTAGATATCTTTTGATTTATACGATCTGCCTTCTATTTGCCTTTTCCGTGAAAGCGCAAGGCACTTCTAACGACACGATTCCAAAAGAAGGATTGATGCTGGACGGTAAGCCTATGACCGAAAAGCAAATACAACGTTATTATAAACAATTACGTAAAGATTCCATTCGGGCCAATAAAAGGACTTGGTGGTCTGTTCTTGGTGGTCCGTCTTATACACCGGAAGCTTCTTTTGGCATAGGAGGCGCAGTTTTGGCGAGTTTTCGCCTGAATAAAAACGATACGATTTCCCAACGTTCATTCATCCCCGCCGGGTTTAATATCACATTAAACGGAACATTTGTTGTCGCCGGCGCCGGGACTTTATTCTTTAATGAGAACCGTTTCCGTATCTACATAAATTACAGTTATCGGAACGAACCCTCGCATTATTTCGGGAAAGGTTATAGCACGATCGAGCAAATCGAGAAAAGCGACTCGACAACGAAATTCCACAAAAGCTCCTTCCAGCTATATCCCCGTTTTGTATGGGAAGTAAAGCCTCATTTATATACCGGTCCTCTTTTTGACATCAATTTCAGTAAATCGGGCGATATCAATCCGGTAATGGCCGCAGACCCTTATTTCAATAAATTCAAACGAGACTATGTCAATATCGGTATCGGAGGCCTGATCCAGTACGATACACGTGATGATGTGGCAACCCCTACTTCCGGGATGTTACTAAGCGCGATCGCCAAGGTGTATGGCAAGTATCTGGGAGGTACGTATAATTATGAGATATTCGAGTTGGAGTATCGTCAGTTCCAGCAAGTGTTCCGTCCTCGTAGCACTTTGGCATGGATCGCCAAGACACAAATCGGTATAGGGGATGTTCCCTTTACGGAGCTTCCTTCGTTCGGCTCTCCTTCTGATCTGCGCGGATACTATTTGGGGAAATATCGCGACAAGACCATGGCATATGGAATCCTGGAATATCGTCATATGTTCGGTAGCATGGAGAAATATAAAAGCGGTAATTTCTGGGCGAAATGTGGTTTTGTCGGTTGGATCGGCACGGGTACGATCGGGAACGCTCCCATCGTAGACTGGAGCAAATGGAAATTCAACTATGGCGTAGGCCTCCGTATCCAAATGCAACCCGGCAAGAACTTCCGCCTAGACATAGGTAAAGACCCGAGCCAAAAAGGAATGGCGGTTTATATGAATATGACGGAAGCCTTCTAAAACCAGAGCGAAGGGAGGATATATAACCTTGCGTTAAAATTATCGTTTAAAAGCCGGAAATATTTTAATATCGATTTTTTTCATTAAGTTCGCGTTATTAAAGGGGTGCCATACTATATGGGCTGAGATCATACCCTTATTACTTGATGCGGGTAATGCCGCCGTAAGAAAAACGAATGTTGGATGAATAAAAATGAAACGTACCGTTATCCGGTAGCTTTGACGATCGCTGGTTCTGATAGTGGCGGTGGCGCCGGGATACAAGCGGATATTAAGACTTTTTCCTCACTGGGGGTTTTCGGAACCTCGGCGATAACCGCTATAACCGCTCAAAACACACAAGGTGTACGAGGAATCCAGGCGATCTCCCCAGAGATTCTAAAAGGACAAATCGAGGCTGTTTTAGAGGATTTTATTGTAGATGCCATAAAAATAGGGATGCTGCATAATGAGGATGCCGTAAAGGTCGTAGCAGAGACTTTGCCTTCCTTCCGACAGACCCCTGTCATTTTAGATCCCGTGATGATATCCACGAGCGGAAGTAAATTATTGGAAGATGACGCGATCCATGCCATAATCGAAGAGCTGTTCCCTAAAGCGACGTTGCTTACGCCGAATATTCCTGAGACAGAATATCTTTCCGGTATAAAAATCAATAACGAGAAGGAAATCCTACTTGCGGCCCGGAAACTACAGGAAAAAGGCTGTAACGCTATACTGATTAAAGGAGGACATCTTCCCGGAGCGGAAATGGTGGATTGGTTATTTATCAATGAGGACGCCCCGATTTGCTTGGCCTCCCCAACGGTAGAGACATTCAATACGCATGGAACCGGTTGTACGCTGTCGTCTGCCATCGCCGCTTATATGGCACTCGGCCATTCATTGGTAGAGGCCGTACGATTAGCCAAGGAATATATGGACAACGCGCTCATACACGGCGCGAATGTACATATGGGGGAAGGGCACGGGCCTGTAAACCATTTCTTCTCCCCTTCCACCCTTCATAAAATCCGATGGAATCATGAATAAGCTGATCGTGATCACCACACCTTCTTTTTTCCCGGATGAAGCTTCCTTGATCAAACTTCTTTTCGCGGAAGGAATGTCTCGTCTGCACCTGCGTAAGCCAGGTTGTGGGCGTGATGAGCTGGAGGTCTTATTGGATAAAATTCCTACGGTCTATTACGAAAGGATCGTCCTCCATGATTGGTTTGCTTTGGCAGAGGAAAGAAATTTGGGTGGAATCCATTTGAACAGGAGGAATCCGGAGGTTCCGCCTTTATATAAA
Source organism: uncultured Parabacteroides sp. (assembly GCF_947855115.1). Lineage (GTDB taxonomy): Bacteria > Bacteroidota > Bacteroidia > Bacteroidales > Tannerellaceae > Parabacteroides. The sequence goes on along the minus strand of NZ_CANTZW010000002.1, from coordinate 344,463 downwards.
GGTAGTATAAGTCGTTCTTGCCATAGCCTGGAAGAGATTATCGAATATAAACCGGTATGTGATTACGTATTCCTTAGCCCGGTTTTCCAGAGTATATCGAAGGAAGGATACGGAAGCGGATTCTCCTTGGACGAATTGCGGAACGCAAAAGGTATCATCGATGATAAGGTGATCGCCTTGGGAGGCATCAGCCCACAGACAATAACAAAATTAAAAGATATCCCCTTCGGCGGTGCCGCTGTTCTTGGGGCCCTTTGGGGAAATGATCCCTCCCTTCTTGTCGCGGATCAACTTATAAAACAATTCAAACGATTACAAGTATGGCCTTAAATTATTATTTCGGATATGACGAGAATGGAAGAGTCGGTCGGAGAACAACAGGATTACGCCCTCCTTTTGGTGGAAACAACCGCTTGATGTTTATAACGCATCGTACGCCTAAATATACGGAATGCGACGAGGTACGCATGGCAATCCGAGGAGGATGTTCGTGGATACAGTTGCGCATGAAAGACGGTATCTATGAAAATACCGTGCGTGAATGCGCGAACATCTGCGCGGACGAATGTGAGCGAGTCGTGGATTTCTGCGTAAACGATGATCTGGAAGCCGCCGTGACATGTGGCGCTACGGCTTGTCATCTGGGCAAGAATGACATCCCCGTGGATATCGCTTGGGAAGTATTGAGAGACAAGTTAGACTCCAATGCCATCTTTTATATCGGGGCCACAGCCAATACGTTCGAGGATATCCAGCTAGCCGCGGAGCGAGGCGCCTCGTATATCGGGCTCGGGCCGTATCGTTTTACGGAGACTAAAAAGAATTTGAGCCCTGTCTTAGGCCTGGAAGGTTATCGTAAAATTGTCGCTCAATGCAAGGAGGCCGGCATTGATGTTCCTATCTTCGCGATAGGAGGCATTACATTGGAAGACGTGGGGCCTCTGATGGAGACGGGTATAACCGGAATCGCTGTTTCGGGCGCGATTATCAACGCTCCCGATCCCGTGGAGGAAACTCGCCGGTTTATTGAAGAGATCAATAAATATTAAACTTACATATATGGCTAATAAAAAGAATATGCGTATTTCCTATCCGTCCTCGGAAAAGATTTATGTGCCGGGCGAGATCAATAAGATCAAGGTAGGTATGCGTAAGATTAAGTTATTGGACACGGTTACTTTGGATGAGAATGGGGAACGGATCTTCAAGAAGAATAATCCGGTAATCGTTTATGACACGAGCGGTCCGTACTCCGATCCTAAGATATCGATCGATATCGCCAAGGGACTTCCCCGTATACGTGAGGAATGGTACGGTAAGCGTAAGGATGTGATCCAATTGCCGGAACTGACTTCCGCTTACGGACGTGAGCGATTGGCAGACTCGAGCTTGGATTCTCTGCGTTTTCCCGAACGGCATCTGCCTCTCCGGGCTAAAGAGGGTAAGAATATCACCCAGATGTATTATGCGAAGAAGCGTATTATCACCCCGGAAATGGAGTACGTGGCGATCCGTGAGAACCAGCAAATCGAGGCTTTGGGATTGAAGTCTTACATCACCCCGGAATTTGTCCGCAAGGAAGTCGCCGCCGGACGTGCGATCATTCCGGCGAATATCAATCACCCGGAAGCAGAGCCGATGATTATCGGTAAGAAGTTCTTGGTAAAGATCAATACCAATATCGGCAACTCCGCTCTTTCCTCCGGTATCGACGAGGAGATCGAGAAGGCGATATGGAGTTGTAAATGGGGTGGAGACACGTTGATGGATCTCTCTACCGGCGATCATATCCATGAGACACGTGAATGGATTATCCGTAACTGCCCGGTTCCGATGGGTACGGTTCCTATTTATCAGGCCTTGGAGAAAGTAAACGGTAAAGCTGAAGATCTTTCCTGGGAGATTTACCGGGATACGTTGATCGAGCAGGCGGAACAGGGCGTGGATTATTTCACGATCCACGCGGGTTTGCTGCGTAAGCATGTGGAACTGACGGCGACTCGCCTGACGGGGATTGTCTCCAGAGGCGGATCGATCATGGCTAAATGGATGCAGCTTCATAACGAGGAGAATTTCCTGTATACGCATTTCGCCGAGATTTGCGAGATACTGAAAGCCTATGACGTGGCGGTCTCTATCGGCGACGGGCTTCGTCCGGGTTCTATCTATGACGCGAACGACGCGGCGCAATTCGCCGAGCTTCACACGATGGGCGAACTGACGAAAATAGCTTGGGAGCAATTCGTACAAGTGATTATCGAAGGCCCGGGGCATGTTCCCATGAATAAGATCCATGAGAATATGAAGGAACAGCAGTATGCCTGCCACGGGGCGCCGTTCTATACGCTGGGCCCGTTGACGACCGATATCGCTCCCGGATACGACCATATTACGTCGGCTATCGGTGGCGCGCAAATCGCTTGGCATGGAACGGCTATGATCTGCTATGTTACGCCGAAGGAACATTTGGGATTGCCGAATAAGGAAGACGTGCGTAACGGGGTGGTCGCTTATAAGATAGCGGCGCATGCGGCTGACTTGGCGAAAGGGCATCCCGGCGCTCAGGTACGTGATAACGCATTAAGCAAGGCTCGTTTTGATTTCCGCTGGAAAGATCAGTTCAATTTGTCCTTGGATCCGGAAAGGGCCTTGCAGTATTATAAGGAGAGCGCGGTGACGGATGGGGAGTACTGTACGATGTGCGGTCCTAATTTCTGCGCGATGCGGTTGAGTAAGGATTTGCAAAATTGTAAATAGAATACAATACTATTTTGAGGGGATGAGACGGGGCGTGCCCCGTCTCTACAATTGGGTGATTTGTTTGCCGCATTCGTAGCCTTCCTCGTATAGTTCTTCCAGTTTTTGGGTGTTGCTTTCGGTACGACCTACTTTAATTGGGTTTCGCGGACGGATGATGAAGGCTTTTCCTTCGGCTTCCAGTTGGTCTATGTAGTCCAAGACTTCGTTGTACCGCCGGTAACGTAATCGTAATTGTTCCCGGATCGCCGGATATTTCTTATAGATGAAGCCGGGCAAGTAGAAATCTTTTTCTTTTTTCCGATAGCCTTTGTTACGGGTAAGGATAATGACGTTCTTGGAGAAACCGTCGGCGATAGCCCGCCGGATGGGGATAGCGTCGCATACGCCTCCGTCTACCATCGGTATTCCGTCTACGTACGTAATCGGGCAAAGAACCGGTAAGGTGCAAGAGGCCTTACAGATATCTACCAAACGCTTCTTATCTTTCTTCTCCTCGAAATATTCCGCTTTACCCGTCAGGCAATTGCTCGTGACCATAACGAACCGGTCCTTAGACTTGAAATAGGTGTCGTAATCCAACGGATAATACAAATCCGGATAGACATAAAACAAATAATCCAGGTCGATATATCCCCTTCCCCGCAAGAAATGGCGAAGACCGATGTAATTATATTTCTTCAATAAGTCGATATTGCTAAAACGAGAGCGTCCCCGCTGGCGGGAAGCATACGAGATACCGTTACTCGCACCCGCCGATACCCCGATCGTATAAGGGAACCAAATATCATGATCCATGAAATAATCCAATACTCCCACCGTAAATATGGCACGCATTCCACCACCTTCCAACACCAAACCTGTCTGATTGTCTATTTCCATATATACCTCTGAATTAAAAAAGCCATTGCTGGATTTCCACCAAGCAATGGCCACAAAAATATAATAAATCAGCGATAAATAATAGTTCCTTTTTAGAATTTACTTGGTCACTTCGTTCACCAAGGGACGGCCTTCCTCGAAATCCTTGATGTTCCGCAAGGTGGTCTCGGCGATATTATGCAGCGCCTCTTTCGTAAAGAACGCCTGATGGGAAGTAACGATCACATTGTTGAACGAGAGCAGACGGGCCAAGACATCATCATCGATAATCTTATCCGATTTATCCTCATAGAAATAATCTCCCTCCTCCTCGTAGACATCCAATCCGGCGGCAGATACTTTCTTGGTCTTCAATCCCTCGATCAAGGCGTTGGTATGGATCAGTAACCCACGTCCCGTATTGATAATCATCACGCCGTCTTTCATTTTGGCGATCGAATCGTCATTAATCAGGTAACGGGTCTGGTCGGTCAACGGGCAATGCAAGGAAATGATATCGGACTCTTTGTATAACTCGTCTAAAGAGACATAAGAGATCCCTTCCTCCTTGGCGAATTTCTCATCCGGATACAGATCGTTTGCCAGTACACGCATTCCCAATCCTTTTAAGATATGAATCAATATCCTGGCGATCTTTCCGGTACCGATAATACCGGCGGTCTTGCCATGCATATCAAATCCCATCAAACCGTTCAAGGAGAAGTTACCGTCTCTCGTACGCCAGTATGCCCGGTGTATCTTGCGGTTTAACAATAACATCAAGGCCAGCGTATATTCGGCGACCGCGTAGGGTGAGTAAGCCGGCACGCGTACGATCGGCAATTTCCCTTTGGCGGCATTCAAATCCACATTATTAAAACCGGCGCAACGAAGCGCCAACAGTTTCACTCCATTGGCTACCAATGCGTCTATTACGGCTGCATCCGCCGTGTCGTTCACGAAAATACATACTGCGTCTACCCCTTGGGTCAAGACGACATTATTGATATTCAGATGTCCTTTATAGTAACGAATATCGAAACCATACCGCTCATTGATCTTATCGAAAGAAGCGATATCATAGGGTTTAGCGCCAAAAAACGCAATCTTATATGCCATATAACTTTAGTTTTTTAATATAACTAAATTAGGCCCTTGATTGTTTATCGAAAAAGAAATCCATTCGTTTAATTATAGTACTTTTGTCCGCTGGGTAACAATATAGATGAGCATGAATCAATCCCATAAAAGATCTTTTATCGCAGTTCTTGTTTTTATTGGCTTTCTCTCGTTTGTGGCATTTTGGGGCATCGACCTGATCTTAGGGGCGTATGCGGGACATAAATTGGGTAAACTTGCCGAAAGGCATCATCTGGACATACGCTATGATAAAATCCGGTTGACGGGGCTGAGTACCGTACGTATGGAAGGATTGACCGTTATTCCGGTTGGCGCCGATACGTTGATACATGCGGACAGGCTTCAAGCGAAACTGGAGCTTGGCAAGTTATTGCTACTTACCCCTTCCATAGAGAGTGTACAAGCGGATAATTTGCATATTCATTTTATTAAGAAGGGAGAGGTCTCCAATTTTGATTTCCTTTATAAACCATCGAATCATCCGGATGAGCCAGAGGAAACGGCCGTAGATGATAAGGAACGGGATTACGCACGCAAGGCCGAACGCTCCCTGAGTCTGCTTTTCAATTTATTGCCCGGCAATGCTTTGGTACATGATTTATGTGTCTCTTATAGTAATAAAGGAGATGAACTAATACTAGAGATACCCGAGCTTATTCTCGCTAACAATCAATTCTCTACGCATATAAACAGCACGGAGAACGGTGTTCGCAGCGAATGGATTTGCGAAGGTTCCCTCTCCTATCATTTCCGATTGGATCTGGATTTCGGACAGGTAGATAGCTTGATCTTGGAATCTACTTTGAAAGCGAAGGATTTCCAGATCCTCGCTTATGGGAATACGGATTTGCGGAAGATGAACGAGCCATTCGAATATACCGTCTATGAGCGAGGCGAGCCGGTACGCTCTTTCGAGATAGGTCCGGCGAATCCCTCTTTCCGCCCGTTCAATACCGTATCCCGTTATCTTCCTTTGGCGATCATGCAGAGTGAGGACGCGGGCTTCTTTTATCACAACGGCTTTATTCCAAGCGCTATCCGGGAATCGTTGATACAGGATATCAAGGAGCGACGTTTCGCCCGTGGCGGCAGTACGCTCAGCATGCAATTGGTGAAGAATGTATTCTTGAGCCGTAACAAGACGATCGCCCGTAAACTGGAGGAAATATTAATCGTATGGCTGATCGAGAGCAATCATTTGACCTCTAAAGAACGGATGTTTGAGGTTTATCTGAACATCGCCGAATGGGGCCCCATGATTTATGGAGCCGCCGAGGCCTCACGCTATTATTTCGCGAAGGAACCTTCCCAATTAAACCTTGCCGAGTGCATTTTTATGGCCAGTATTATCCCCAAGCCTAAACAGGTCCGCTATTGCTTCGACGGGTCGCGGTTGAAGCCGTATTATGAGGATTTTTACAGGGTGATACTGGATCGCTTGGTAGATCGCGGACTCATATCTTCGGAAGAGGCGGTAGGCGTAACGCCGGAGTCTGTCGAAATAACAGGTCCGGCTAAAGAATACCTGACGGCTACCCAAAGTCGATCTCCACTTTCGTCCCAACCCCTAGATCAGAGGTAATATTCACCTTTGCCCCATAGGTGTTCAATATACGTAGCGAGAGGCTTAGCCCGACACCATGCCCGGCGTATTCCCGGGTATTGCTAGCCCGGTAAAAGGGCTGGAAGATGCGTTTCAATTCCTCGGGAGGAATGCCGATACCCCGGTCGGATATGGTCAGGACACTACCCCGGAGCCACATCTCTACCGGTTTATCGTCCGAATACTTACAGGCGTTGCTCAAGATATTCTTGATCGCTATCTTCAATAAATAGGGATTGGCACTGATCATATAAGAGAAATTATCCGGGGAGAACGAGATCCGGGCCGAGGAGAACTGCATCAAGAAGTCCGCTAGGAAAATCGTCTCCATCGCGCTTTTCTGGATCTCCTTATCTCCGTGCGACAAGAACAACAGGTGTTTGATCAATTGTATGATACGACTCGTCTCCGTGGCGATACGCCTTAATGCCGCTTGGTATTCCTCCGGGGAGCGCTGTTTCAGCAGGCTGATCTCGCATTCGCCCTGAATGGCTGTCAGCGGATTGTTCAACTCATGCGAGGCGTTGCTGATAAACGCTTTCTCGCTTTGGTAAGCAGCGTCGATCCGGTCTACCATCCGGGTCGCGTATAGCCTGCCGACAAAATAGATCAATACCGAGCTAACCAATATCAATCCCAGCAACAGCCAGCCGATCCGATGCTGGATATCCACCCCATACTGATTCCCGGAAAGGACGATCACGATGAAATTCCCCTCGTTGTCCGGATAATACAAGGCCGCCCCCATTTGCGTATCATGCTTGAAGTGAACGATATCCTCATGGTATAAAGATTTTACCTGCATGGTGTCCAGATAACGGGACAACACTTGCCGGGTCTCCAAGCTATCGGCGTTCAGTAGTATCTCGGTAGCGACTGGAAGGGTTTCCTCGTAACGTTGTTGGATGCGGGCATAACTTTCGTCGTCGGTCTCGTCCTTTTCCCAATGCTTCTGTGCCGTGGCATAGGCCTTTTCCGTCAGGTAAGAATAATACAGGCGAGAGATATAGCTTGTGGAAACCAAGTAGAAGACAAGCGTCACGGCGGCTATCACGCCTATGGTAATGGCCGAGTAAAAGAGAGCGATCTTGTTTCCTGTCTTCATGCTTCCATCATATAGCCCACGCCCACTACGGTATGGATTAGCTTAGGTTCGAAGTCCTTGTCTATCTTCGTGCGCAAATAATTCACGTAAACATCGACTACGTTCGTATTGGTATCGAAATCCTTGTCCCAGACATTCTTTAGCAAGTTCATCCGGTTCAAGGCTGTTCCTTGATTCTGTATGAAGTATTCCAAGAGCCTATATTCTTTAACAGTCAGGTCGATGATCTGTCCATTCCGTATAGCCCGGTGGCTTGGAGGATCTAAGACCAGGTCCCCGCACCGGAGCGCCGTATGAGCGGATTCGTTTCCCGAGCGGCGTAACAACGCCTTTATGCGGGCCTCGAGCTCTTGGAAGCTGAAAGGTTTTACCAGATAATCATCCGCTCCGGCATCCAGCCCACTAACGATATCCTCGGTGGTTCCCAAGGCGGTCAGCATGATTACGGGGGCATAGTAACCGAACCGTTGCCGGTACTGTTTGCAAAGTTGCAGGCCGTTCATCTTCGGCATTATAATATCCAGGATCAGCAATTGAAAATCGTTCTTCTGGGTTAGTTCCCAACCGGCGGCACCGTCATAAGCGACGTATACCTCATGTCCGAACTCCCGCAAGCCCCTTTCTATGAAAGAGGCGATGTTTACCTCGTCTTCTACTAATAATATCTTCGCCATTGTATCGTATGTATTAATAAGAATGTCCATCATTAGAGTGCGTACTTAGGGTGATACTAATCGTATCACAGAAGTGAAACGCTCTTTTCACGGTTGTGATACGATCGTTTCACCCCTGTGATATGATCTTTTCACAGCTGTGAAAAGACCAGTAAGCAGAGTGCTTTCGCATAATCACCCCGATCGCCCTCCCTAATAAATCCGGACTTTCTTGCTACAAATATAGCAATTACAACCTACGTTGCACTAATTTACCATTCTTATCATAGAGCATTCGTCGATAAAAAGCCTCCACCATCAGCGGAAAGACAAAGAGAGTGAAGAACGTGGCCCCTATTAATCCACCGATGATCACGATCGCCAAGGGACGCTGGCTCTCCGACCCGATACCGTGGCTCAAGGCGGCCGGAAGCAGGCCGATAGCCGCCATGGAGGCGGTCATTAATACGGAACGTACCCTGGATTTCACGCTCATCTTGATCGAATCCTCCAGAGGATGCCTCTCCCGCAAGTTATTCTTGATGTCCGATATCATGATCACGCCATTCTGTATACAGATACCGAAAAGGGCGATAAAGCCGATACCGGCAGAGATCGAGAAGTTGAAATTCGTGATTAATAAGGCTAAGATACCTCCCACGGCGGCATAAGGCACGTTCAATAAGACCAATCCGGCATCCCGGGCGTTGCCGAAGAGGACGAATAGGATCACGAAGATGATCGCTATACTTACGGGAACGACTTGGGCCAAGCGTTTGGTAGCCCGCTGCTGATTCTCGAAATCTCCGGTCCATTTCAAGGTATAGCCTTCGGGAAGCTTTACCTGTCGCTCCACTTTCCGCTGGGCCTCTGCCACAGCGCTACCCATATCACGGCCCCGGACCGAGAACTTCACGGCGCAGAAGCGGGCGTGGTTATCCCGGTAGATAATCAGCGGGCCGGTAATCGTATGGATGTCTGCCAGCTCGCGAATGGGGATCATGGAACCATCCTTCGCCGGAACCAGTATCTTGCCTATCTCATTCTCGCTGCGGCGAAAAGCGGATTCGTAGCGGACCATGATATTGAACTTGCGCTCGTCCTCGTAAAGCAGGGAGGCGCTCTTACCGCCTATCGCCATCTCGATAATGGATTGTACGTCCTCCTTGGCCACGCCGTAGCGGGCTAAACGAGACTCGTTCAACTCGATCCGTAGCTCCGGCTGGCCGATATTCCGGATAACACCCAGATCCTCGATGCCGTCTACAGTCTCCAAGACCTTGAAAACCTCTACCGCCTTCTTCTCCGACTCGTACAGATCCTTACCGAAGACTTTCACGGCGATGGAACCTTTCACGCCGCTGGCCGCTTCCTCCACATTGTCTGAGATAGGCTGCGAGAAATTAAAGTCTACGCCCGGATAGATCGCCAGATCCTCTTGCATCTTCTCGATCAGGCCGGCTTTCGAGAGTCCGCTTTCCCACTCTTTCTCGGGATATATATCCACATGGAACTCGATGTTGTAGAAACCTGTCGCATCCGTGCCATCGTTTGGCCGGCCGGTTTGCGACAAGACCTGACGAACCTCCGGATAAGCCGCCAGCTTCCGGCGCATCTGGTTGGCCAAGGTAACGGATTCATCCAAAGATATACTTTGCGGCAAGGTCGCACGGATATAAATAGAGCCCTCATTCAATTGCGGAAGGAACTCGCTACCTAGCAAGGTGAAGCTCCAGATACCTACGGCGGCTATCAGCGTGGCGAACGTGATCGTCCGCTTCTTGCGGGCGTGGCACCAGTCGAAGATGCCGATCGACTTCCGGTTGATCCACGCAAGGAACGGATTATGTTTCTCACGCACCTCTTTCTTCAATAGCATGGAAGATAAGACAGGCACCAATGTCAGCGTAAATATCAACGCTCCCAACAAGGCGAACCCCAAGGTATAAGCGAGCGGGCTGAACATCTTCCCTTCCACCTTCTGGAAAGAGAAGATCGGGACCAAGGCAGTGATGATGATCAACTTAGAGAAGAAAACCGCTTTCGCACGATCCTTCGCCGTATGACGGATAATACCCATCTTACTCATCAAATTGAAAGCGGGCATGCCTACTTCACGGGCTTTCCGGTCCAATGCCACGAAAAGTCCCTCCACCATCACGACAGCGCCGTCGATAATAATACCGAAGTCGATCGCTCCCATGGATAAGAGGTTGGCGCTCATCCCCATCGCCCGGAGACAAATAAAGGCGAAGAGAAGCGCCAACGGGATAATGATCGACACGATCACCGTTGTACGCCAATCCGCCATGAAAATCAACACAATGAAAGTTACCAGCAGAATACCTTCCGCCAGATTATGCGTCACGGTCTTGACCGCCAGATTTACCAAATTCTCACGATCGTAGAACGATACGATTCGCACGTCTTCCGGCAAGGAGTTTTGTTGGATATCCTTGATCTTATCCTTCAAGGCAGCGATTACCTCGCTGGGGTTCTCCCCTTTCCGCATGATGACAATACCTTGTACGACATCATCTTCCTCCATACGGCCCACTTGCCCTAGGCGGGGAAGACTGGACTCGTGTACGGTAGCCAAGTGCTTGACAAGGATTGGCGTGCCATTGATATTCTTTACGACGATATTCTCGATCTCTTTCACGTCGTTAATCAAGCCGATACCCCGCACGACATACGCTTGCGAGCTTTTCGTGATCACGTCGCCACCTACGTTGATATTACTTTTCGCGATAGCGTCGTAAAGCTCCAAGGTCGTTACCCCGTAGCTGATCAGTTGGTTCGGGTTGACGCTCACCTCGAAGGTCTTTACCTCTCCTCCGAAGCTGACGATATCCGCTACTCCGGGTACGGCCCGCAATTTCCGCTCGATCACCCAGTCCTGCAAGGTCTTCAATTCCCGGACGGAACGCTTATCGCTACGTAATGTATAGCGGAAGATCTCGCCGGTCGGACCGTATAAAGGTTGTACCTCCGGCGTGACCCCTTCCGGCAGGTCGGCGTCGTTCAAGAGATTATAAACCTGCTGGCGGGCGAAGAAATCATCCACCTTATCTTCGAACATCACGTTGATGACGGAAAGACCGAAAAGGGTCGTGCTACGGATATCCGTCTTTTTCTGTACCGGGTTCATGGCGATCTCGATCGGGATCGTGATGAACTTCTCGATCTCCTCGGCGCTCCTGCCCGGCCATTGGGTGATAATCGTCACCTTCGTATTCGTCACGTCCGGAAACGCGTCGATCGGCGTATGGACAAAGCTGGTGATACCGGTGATTACGGCGATCGTGGTACAGAAGAAGATAAAGAATTTGTTCCGGAGGGAGAACGTTATGATATTATCTATGAATGTGTGCATATCGTCTGGTTACTTTAATTCGTTATACACCAAGAGAGCGTTCCGGTCTACGATACGATCTCCATCCTTCAAGCCGGATCGCAGGTAACAGAACTTCTCGGTTTGCTTATACACCGAGATCTCACGCATTTGTAAATATCCCTCCTTCGAGACATAGACAACGTATTCCTTGCCATCCTCGAAGATCACGGCATGGGCGTTTACGCAAGGCATACTTTCCCCTTTTACCGCGCTCTGTACATATACGTTCGTAAACATACCGGGCTTAAGCATATACTTCTCGTTTCTTAATTTGACTCTTACGCTCATGGTCTTACTTTCTTGGTCTAGCATATGATAGACCTTATCGATCGTTCCCGTAAATTCCATATCCTTATAGGCTAAGGTGGTGATACGAACGGTAGCCCCCTCTTTTACCTTGCTGATATCTCCCTCATAGACATCGGCCATCACCCATACATCGTCGAGACCGGAAATGGTAAACATCTCCTCTCCTTGATCGGAACGTATCTGCATATCCCGGTTTATATTCTTATCGATGATGAAGCCGGAGACCGGTGCTTTCACCACATAGGTGGACGGGTCCGTTATGTTATAAATGGAATACATTTCTTTTATACGCTTGGCCTCGGCCTCGGCATTGGCTTGCTCTTGCCGGGCTTGCAAGAAGTCCCGGTCGGAAGCCATACCGCTGCGGGCCATATCCCGGGTAGCTTCCAGATTACGGTTAGCGATAGCCAGTTGATGCTCGGCCTCCTTTCGCTGCTTGTCGATATCGGCGATCTCACCGCTCCGGATCACCGCCAGGATCTCTCCTTTCCCCACGTAATCGCCAACTTCCGCATGAACGGAGGTGACATTTCCACCGAACATCGGGTATACATGGGCCACTCGCTCCGGATTGAAACTGACACGGCCATTGAGCAACAACTCGTTGGTTAATGGTGTGTCACGAACCGTATCCAGTGTTATAATCTCTTGTAAACTATCATTTAATAGTAAAGGCTCCCGGGTATCGACCGAAGTGGTCGCCTGTTTCCCGCAGGAACATACCAAGGGTACTAAAAGGATGCATGTGATTAGATGCTTATTCATATCGTTTGATTTACTTTTAATAGTTGAATACATGGCTGCCTGTTACGGTATTTACCTCCTCCAAGGCCAGTAACACTTCTTTTTGGGTTTGGTAAAGTTGCAGGCAGGTTGTTTTGTAGGTCTCATAATAATCGATAAACTCTAGGAGGCTGATATTCCGTTTTTGGAAATTCGAGTTCACGCCTTCGATAATCAAGGCGAAATCTTTCTCCAACCCATAGTTCGAGGAACGATAAAGCTGAATCGCCTTTTCCAACCGAGCATAGCTGGTAAATAACTCATTCTCGGCCTGTCGGCGGGCGTATTCTTCCTTATGAGCCTTTTGAGCGACGGATATTTTCGCAGCCCGGATATTCCCTTGATTCCGGTTAAATATAGGAAGGGAGACGCTCAATCCGATCGCCCAATAATCATCGATAAAGTTACCGGCCTTATCATACGTACCCTTTACGCTCACTTCCGGAAAAGCAAGGGAACGTTGTAATCTCACGTCTGCCTCCGAAGCCTTGATGCTTGCTTGCGCCAACTTAAGATCCGGACGTTCATATAATAAAGAGGTCAATTCCGAGAAAGAGACGGAATCCATATCGATCCGGTCTAATACGGACTCATCGAATATCGGCTCGAAGGTATCATTGCCGGATAATCCTAGTAAAAGCCGCATGTCTCCTTGCAGGGAGATAACTTGGTTGGCGATATCATTCCGTTCCTGTCGTAAGGAAAGCAATAGGGCCTCGATACGGGACTTCTCTAATAAAGAGACGTTCCCCTTCTCATTCTGTTCCTTGAGAACCTCCAACAGATGAGCCAATGAATCGATCTCACGATCGTAAATAGACTGGGATTTCCGGGTGAAATAAAGCGTTACGAATTTCTCCTTCAACTCGCTCCGGAGGGTTCTCAATACTTCCTCGAACTGGTAAAGGGCCATTTCTTTATGGATCTTCTCCAAACGGACACGTTTGTTTCGCTGCCCGGCGATATAGATCAATTGTTCCACCTCTACGATCGTTTCCCCTTGTTTGCCGAAATCAAAGTAACGTCCGTTCAAGCGGTTATAGACATTTTGCTCCAAAGAGACCACGGGATTCTCGAAAAGCTTGGCCTGTACCACCTGAGCCTCGGCTATATCGATGTTATACCGTTCGGCTATCACTTCCAGATTGTGTTCAGAGAAACGTTGCTCGGACTCTTTCAAGGAAAGGGAGACAACAGAGGCTTTCGCCCCGAAGAAAAGAAAAGATACAAAAAGTAAAAGAGTGACTCGTCTATCCATTTGCGTTAAATTTTACGCAAAGGTAGAAGTCACTCTCTTATCGCTTATGAATATTTAGTTAGAATACTCTTAGGCCAAATTAGAAGTTTATTAGAGGGATTTAAAGTACAATATCGTTTTCTTCAGCCCTTCCTCTAAACAAACCGTGGGTTCCCAACCTCCTAATCTTTCCTTAGCCAACGTAATATCGGGCTTACGTTGTTTCGGATCGTCTCCCGGTAGCGGGCGATATACGATCTTAGAGGAAGAGTTCGTCAAACGAATCACGATCTTAGCTAATTCATTCATCGAGAACTCTCCCGGGTTTCCGATATTTACCGGACCGATAAAATCATCCGAGGTATTCATCATACGAATCATTCCCTCGATCAAATCGTCTACATATTGGAAACTGCGAGTCTGGGTTCCGTCTCCATAAATCGTAATATCCTTATTTTGTAATGCCTGTATGATGAAATTAGAAACGACACGGCCATCGTTCGTACTCATATTAGGCCCATAGGTATTGAAGATACGGATAATTTTGATGCGAACCTTGTTTTGACGATGGTAATCCATAAATAAAGTCTCGGCGCAACGTTTGCCCTCGTCATAACAAGAGCGAGACCCTATCGGATTTACATTTCCCCAATAACTCTCCGGCTGCGGATGCACGATAGGATCACCGTATACCTCACTGGTAGAGGCTTGCAATATCTTGGCGTTTACCCGTTTTGCCAGACCTAACATATTGACCGCTCCTAACACGGATGTCTTGATCGTCTGTATCGGGTCTATTTGATAATAAACAGGAGACGCAGGACACGCCAAGTTATAAATCTCATCGACCTCCGCATAAAACGGTGTCGAAACATCGTGCCTGATCAACTCAAAATGTGGGTTTTTCAACAGAGGTATCACATTCTCCTTATTTCCCGTGAAATAGTTATCCAAACAAATTACCTCATTTCCTTCGTCCAATAAACGAGCGCATAAATGAGATCCGATAAAGCCGGCCCCCCCGGTGATAAGAATTTGCTTCATTTGTACTAATATTATTTCGTAAATTTGATCCTATAAGGTGGATCCGGACGTAAGTAATCTATATCCAGATAAGGAATCTTCGGATAGATCAAATCCAGATAGCGAAGGTCTAAAGGGCCGGGAACAACTTCTATCCGTACTTTAGCGATACCTTTATCGATAAATCCCAATATTTCGGCGGCGCTTGCTGATACATCAATGATCCGTTTTCTATAATAAGGCCCACGATCCGTCACGCATACGATGACACTGTTCATGTTCTCCAAATTCGTGACTCTTAAAAAAGTACCAAAAGGATACGTGCGGTGCGCGGCAACTAATTCGTCCTTATCATGAATCCTTCCACTAGATGATCTCCTACCGTGGAAACGATGGTGGTAATACGAAGCAAGCCCTTCCTCTTGTGCCCATATTCCTTCTCCACATTTAAACGTGACAAATATAAGGAATATGTAGAACAAGCGGAAGGACATATGTCTTTTTTTAACTAATTATTGAAGCATTTCTCCATTCAAAGTCCTTAGAAAAACAACGATTTTTTCAGTCTCTACGTCATTGATCTTTCTTCCGACTTGAAATTCATGCATAATACGGATAGCGTCCTCTACAGAGGCTACTGTCCCATCATGCATGTACGGATAAGTCAACATTACGTTACGAAGTGTCGGGGTCTTGAACTTATGACGATCGGATTCTTTCTTAGTCACGGCATAGCGTCCGTTATCTCCGTCCGTCAATCCTGTATTCCGGTAATCGAAATAGCTGTTCTTAATACCCATGAACTCGTAAGATTGACCACCGATATTTACACCAACGTGGCAAGTAGCGCATTTATTGTCCTTGAATAGTTGATACCCCTCCAATTCTTCCGCTGTAAGTGCGTTTTTATCTCCCATCAAGTATTTATCGAAACGACTTGGCGTAAGCAAAGTCTTCTCAAACTCCGCGATAGCGTCCGTGATCGTAGATTGGGAGTATCCTTCCGGATACACTTCCGTGAATTTCTTCGTGAAATCCTTATCTTGCGCTAAAGCCTCGCAGATCTGGTCGAATGAGGTACAACCCATTTCTACCGGATTCAAAGGAGGACCGGCTGCTTGCTCTTTCAGGTCTGCCGCACGTCCGTCCCAGAATTGAACAAAATTAAGCGCCGCATTATACACGGTCGGAGCGTTAACGCCACCAAACTGCCCATTAATGCCCTCCGAGTATTGCTTGCGGTCCACACCACCTGTGTTTAAACCATGGCAAGTGGCACAAGAGATCGTATTATCTGCCGACAATCGAGTGTCATGATATAAGGCGAAACCTAACTCCACCTTTGCCGGATCTGTAGGCAAGCTCTTCATAAGAGGCTGAAGGGGCTCATTCTTAAATTCTTCCGCTACGGTTTCGGTCGTAAAATGATCTTTACGGACATTCTTCGCCCATGAGATGATCACCGCTTTTTCATTGTTGTCAAGGCTGGTTCCCCAGTGCATCGGCATATGAGAATACTTAGCCGGTGGCATAGAACCGCTCAAGGCCGTATTCTCTACTTTCGCCAAGTCTACCTCTGAAACGGGCTGGTCGTTCTCCAATGCTTCCACCATAGAGGTCAAGTCCACATAGAGAGCAGCTTCTTTCATGTCTGCTTGCACCATAGAACTGATTAACGGTAAATTACCGTAAAATGGCAGAGGCGCATTTTCAGAGTGGCAAGCCAGACAGTCGTTCTCCCGAAGGATAGAGGCAACTTGCTTACCTTCATTGCCGGTGAATTTCTTGTACTCGGAAGAACCACACGAAGTAACCGTAAAAGCTAAAGCGCAGAGTCCTACCGGTAACACCGCCATTTTAGCATAAATTGTTTTACGCATAACTATATTTATTTAGATTTATTAAGCGCAAATATAGAACAATTCACTTACATGCGTCTTAAAAAGCCTTGGATTTCATTGATATGTTTTATCTATGAGAAGATAAATGGAATTTATGTGGCGAGCTTCCGTCCGGTTCATCGCAATAAGCCCTTTTTTATAATGCCTAGTATGAGGTTCTAACAACGGGCAATATAAGGATGTTATACTGCCCGTTATTAGCAGTCGCCAATCGCAGTTATAAGCTGCCGCCAACCGCTATGTGGATAATCCAATTTTTTTATATAGCTTTGCCCCGTTATGTATAATCAATAAATTATAAGGCAAAGATGTTTAAGAACAAAGTTGTATGGATAATCATCGCTATCGTAGCGATATTATTCTTCTGGGTGAAAGGTGTGTATAATAATATGGTGACTCAAGACGAGGGTGTAAAAACCGCATGGAGCCAAGTTGAGAACCAATACCAACGCCGTATGGACTTGATCCCGAATTTGGTAAACACGGTAAAAGGATACGCCGCACATGAGAAAGAGACTTTAGAAGGCGTGGTCAGCGCTCGTGCCGAGGCGACAAAGACTACAATCGATCCTTCCAACCTTACCGAGGAATCTTTGAAGAAATTCCAGTCCGCACAGGGGGAATTAGGAAACGCCCTCTCTCGTTTGATGCTTGTTCTAGAGCGTTATCCGGATTTAAAGGCAAACCAGAATTTCATGGAGCTTCAAGCGCAATTGGAAGGGACCGAAAACCGTATCTCGGTAGAACGTAAACGTTTTAATGAGGTTGCTCAATCTTATAATACCTATATTCGCCAATTCCCGAACAATATATTGTCTGGAATGTTCGGTTTCCAATCGAAAGCTTATTTTACCGCTGAATCTGGCGCAGATAAGGCTCCTAAGGTAGAATTCTAATAATCCTTCGCTGAATGAGTGAGATAAAGAATATGGGATCTAGGCGTAAGCGTTCGGCAAGCCTTTTGTGGATCGGTTTATTACTGATCGGTTTCGCCTCCTCTATTTTCGCCGCTAAGGATTATTCGATCGAGACTATTCCGAACGTACGTCTTTCCAACCGATTGAACCACGTCAGTAATCCGGATGGTATCATTACCCCGGATGACGTAGTACGTATCAACCAATTACTAAATGTTGTGGAAGACAGCCTAGGTATCGAGGTGGCTGTCGTTGCCGTGAATAGTATCGGAGATAATGACGCCCGGATGTTCGCCACGGATTTATTCAAGTATTGGGGGCTGGGCCAAAAGAATAAAGACAACGGTTTGTTGATCCAGTTAGTAACGGAGCCAACCCAGCGTTCGGTCGTTTTCGAGACGGGATATGGTATCGAAGGAGTTCTTCCCGACGCTATTTGCTACCGGCTTCAACAGCGATATATGATACCGGACTTAAAAGCCGGGGATTATAGTGCCGGAATGCAGAAAGGAGTCATGGCCGTTACCAAATATTTAATGTCTAGCGATTATGAGCGGGCAGGTATGACCGGTAACCGTTCTTCTTCCTCGTCCGATAATGATTTTATATGGATATTCGTGGTGGGGATGGTCGGTATGATCGGCATCTCCGCATTTATCGCATACTTGAAACACCGCCCGAAAGTATGCCCTCGTTGTGGAAAGAAAACCTTTGTTTATATGGGCCAACAAGTAATTCGGGAGGCGACTCATTTCTCGGAAGGTCTGGCCGAAGATGTATACCGCTGTAAGAATTGCGGATATACCGAGAAACATAAACATACCATTGACCGGATACACCGGGGAGGTGGAGGCCCTATTATTATGGGTGGTGGTGGATTCGGTGGCTTTAGCGGAGGTGGAGGCGGCTCCTGGGGAGGAGGAAGTTCCGGTGGTGGAGGTTCAATCAGCCGATTCTGAAAATATTGCTCCATATTACACAAGCGGTCTCGTAAAGCCAACGAGACCGCTTGTTTTTTAGACTTATTGTTCTTTTAGATAGTAATCGGAAAGTATATCCCGGACCTTCTCAGGAGTAACCCTTCCATAAACCTTCCCTCCGATCATGACTACCGGAGCCAACCCGCAAGCACCGACACAGCGTAGACAATCTAAAGAGAACAGACCGTCTGGCGTAGTCTCTCCGACCTTTATTTCCAATTGCCGTTGCATTTCCTCTAGGACTTTTTCCGCTCCACGTACATAACAGGCCGTACCCAAACAAACCGAGATGGGATATTTCCCCTTAGGGGTCATCGTAAAGAATGAATAGAAAGTAACCACGCCGTATACTCTCGATACAGGGATATTTAATTCGGTAGCTATAACCTGTTGGACCTCCGGTGGTAAATATCCGAACAAGCCTTGAGCGGCGTGCAAGATATTGATTAACTCCCCGGGATCATTGTTTCGTTCGGCACATATCGCATGTAGCTCCGCTACTTTTGTTTTAGGCAAATGTATCTCATTCATGGCTTATTTACTTTTTTCAGTTTCTGTATACATACCGACTACTTCCTTCCGGTCTATATAATGGGTATGCAATAATTCATGCGCTTTCGGTCCGCAAGGTTCTCCCAAATAGTCTTTGTACAATTGCTGGATATAGGGATTCTCGTGACTCTTGCGAAGTGGTTTGTTAGCGTCTTCCCTGTAAAGAGCGGCGGCACGCCGACGAAGTACTTCCATACGGCCCCGGTGGAATGGTTGTCCTCCACCGCCAATACAACCTCCCGGACAAGCCATCACCTCGATCGCATGATAAGGTGATGTGCCGTTTTTTATTTCTTCGATCAATTTACGGGCATTTCCCAGGCCATGGGCGATACCGATCTTCACCGGAGTACCGTCAAAATCGACTGTAGCGCTACGGATGCCCTCCAGTCCGCGTAACTCTTCGAAGTCTACTTTATCCAGATTTTTTTTCGTATATAATTCGTAAGCCGTACGGCAAGCGGCTTCAATAACACCACCCGTAGTACCGAAAATAACACTCGCCCCGGTGGATTCACCCAATGGACGATCAAACTCTCCATCCGGTAATTCCTTGAAGTCTATATTCGCATAACGAATCAAACGGGCTAGCTCACGGGTATAGATCGAATAATCCACGTCAGGATTACCCTCCACGCTGAACTCCGGACGGCTAGCCTCATACTTTTTCGCTAGGCAAGGCATGATAGATACGACTACCAAGTTCTTACGGTCTATCCCTAACTTCTCGGCAAAGTAACTCTTAGCGATTGCCCCGAACATCTGCTGTGGGCTTTTGGCCGTAGACAGATTATCCCGTAACTCAGGGAAATGTTGCTCCACAAAGCTAACCCAACCCGGGCAGCAACTTGTCATTAATGGTATCTTCACTTCTTTGTCTCCATTCAAGTAACGACCTAAACGGTGCAATAATTCCGTACCTTCCTCCATTATGGTCAAATCGGCGGCAAAGTCCGTATCAAATACATAATCAAAGCCCAGTTGACGCAAAGCGGAAACCATCTTACCCGTAACCAATGTACCCGGCTCATACCCGAAATCACGTCCCAAAGCAGTACGAACCGCGGGCGCAGTTTGGGCGATAACGATTTTTGTTGGATCGGCCAAAGCATCCAAGACCGGTTGTTGGGTGTTACGTCCGCTAAGTGCGTTAACAGGGCAAACAGATACGCATTGCCCGCAATAAGAACAGGTACTTCCAGCCATATCTCGCTCAAAAGCCGTTGATACGGCAGCGTTAAATCCCCGGTTCACGGCTGTTAAGGCACCAACTGTCTGTATCGTATTACACATAGTCTCGCAACGGCGGCACATGATACATTTATTCATGTTCCGGACAATGGAAGGAGAACGGTCTATAGTAAACGTCGACATGTCTCCTTTATACCGGATCTCACGGATCCCTAAGTCGTGTGCTATCTTCTGTAATTCGCAATGCCCGTTACTACTACATGTCAGGCATTCTGCCGGATGGTTTGAGAGAATCAGTTCCATCACGGTCTTACGGGCATTCATTACCCGAGGGGTATGTGTCCGTACAACCATACCTTCCGTACATTCCATCTTACAGGATGGAGCCAAATTCCGACGTCCCTCGATCTCTACGACACAAATACGGCAGGCTCCCGGATTATTCTCGTAATGTAAGTCCTCCAGCTTCATGTAACAAAGTGTCGGGATGTGGATACCCACACTTTTCGCGGCATTTAAAATGGTAGTTCCTTTCGGTACTTCCACTTCTTTATTATCTATGATTAATTTTATTGTTTCCATGATTGTAAATGAATTTAGTGAACATAAATCGCTCCGAACTTACACTTTTCCATACAGGTTCCACAACGTATACAGGATTGCGGATCGATTATATGAGGAATCTTCCGGTCTCCCGTAATCGCATGTACCGGACAAACACGGGCACAGAGCGTACATCCTTTGCATTTTTCCGGATTGATGAAATATTGAGTAAGTTCCCGGCATTGATGAGATGGACAACGATGTTCACGAACATGTGCCAGATATTCATCATAGAAGTTATCCATCGTAGATAAAACCGGATTTGGGGAGGTCTGCCCTAAACCACATAAAGCGGTATCCTTAATCACTGTCGCCAGGTTCCGCAGACGTGTCAAATCGTCTTCGGTTCCATTTCCACTGGTAATCTTCTGTAAGATCTCATGTAGGCGTTTATTACCGATACGGCATGGAGCGCACTTACCACAAGATTCCTCTACCGTAAAATCTAGATAAAACTTGGCCATGGCTACCATACAATCATCTTCATCCATGACAATCATACCACCGGAACCCATCATAGACCCCGCGCTAAGTAAATTATCATAATCAATAGGAAGATCAAGATGTTTTTCAGTCAAGCAACCCCCTGAAGGACCACCGGTTTGTACGGCCTTGAACTTTTTTCCATCTTTAATACCCCCGCCGATCCCGAAGATAACCTCACGTAAGGTCGTACCCATTGGAACCTCGATCAATCCTACATTGTTCACTTTCCCGGCCAAGGCAAATACTTTTGTTCCTTTGCTTTTCTCCGTTCCGATACTACTGAACCATTTAGCACCTCTTAATAAGATAACCGGGATATTCGCATAAGTCTCTACATTATTTACATTGGTAGGACAACCTTTATAACCATGTTCACTAGGGAACGGGGGCTTTACGGTGGCCTCGCCTCGTAACCCTTCCATACTATGAATCAAAGCGGTCTCCTCCCCACAAACAAAAGCCCCGGCACCGTACCGGATCTCAATATCGAAAGAGAAATCTGTTCCGAATATATTCTCACCCAACAATCCATATTCTTTCGCTTGCCGTATGGCGATCTTCAAACGCTCTACGGCTAATGGATATTCGGCACGAATATACACCAATCCTTTACTGGCTCCCGTACAATATCCGTTGATTGCCATAGCCTCTACTATCGAATGTGGATCTCCTTCTAGAATGGAACGATCCATAAAAGCTCCCGGATCACCTTCATCCGCATTACAAACTACATATTTCTGAGGTGCTTGCACTTTACGGGTAATCTGCCATTTCAAGCCAGTAGGAAAACCACCTCCGCCACGCCCCCGCAAGCCGCTATCCATGATTTCCTTGATTACCTCCTCGGGGGTCATTTCCACCAAAGCTTTTCCCAAAGCCACATAACCATCGCGAGCGATATACTCGTCGATATTCTCCGGGTTGATAAAACCACAATTCCGCAAGGCGATTCGTAATTGCTTCTTATAGAATCCGATGTGTTTAGAATCTGGTACTAGCTCATGAGTCTCCGGATTCACGTAAAGTAACCGTTCAACCTTACGGCCTTTTACCAAGTGTTCTCGTACGATTTCATCTGCGTCGGATGGTTGTACTTGTACATAAAAAGTATTATCGGGGATCATCTTAACCACCGGGCCTTTCTCGCAGAAACCAAAGCACCCGGTACGGATTACTTGGGTATCTTCCAAGCCGTATTGATCGACGGCGGCTTTCAGATTCTCTATGATCTGCTCACTTTGTGATGCGCGGCAACCTGTGCCACCACACACCAATATATAATTCGTGTATTGTGCCATTTATGTAAGATATTAAATTTCTTATTCGGGTTTTACGGCGGTATAAGTCACAGGAATGATTCCATCTACCAAGATGCCCTGACGGATATACTTGTTTATGATCTCTTCAACCTTTGTTTTATCGACATAGCCGAATACCAATGGCTCTTTACCCGGTAGCTTGATCTCGATGGTAGGCTCCGCATAACAATATCCCATACATCCGGTTTGGGTAACCAACGCATCAATATTCTCCCGGTTTAAAACTTCAATAAAATAACTCATTATTTCCTTGGCTCCAGCAGCTATACCGCAAGTAGCCATAGAGACCTTGATTTGTACGAGTTGATCGGGAGTATTGCTTTTTTCACGCAGATCTAAAGACGCACGAAGAGACTCGCGCATTTTCTTAAGATCATCTAATGTCTTAACTTTGTTCATGGTTATATTCTATCATTTAAGGAAAACACCGTAATGTCATTTGTACAAACATACGGAATCTCTTTTAAATAATATCATATTTCCATGAATTTTTCTTCGGCTCGTGTTTGGGATATCTTAGAATTGGGAGGTACGCTATGGGTAAGCCAGATGTTACCACCGATAATGGACCCTCGACCAATGGTTATCCGTCCTAAAATAGACGCATTTGAGTAAATCGTTACATGGTCTTCGATAATCGGATGACGAGGCAAGTCCATAGGAAGTCCTTCATCATCCAACGTAAAACTCTTGGCCCCAAGTGTCACTCCTTGATAAAGGCGGACGTGGTTCCCGATAATAGCCGTTTGTCCCACCACAACACCCGTTCCATGATCAATACTGAAGTATTCCCCGATCTGCGCCCCGGGGTGAATGTCGATCCCGGTTTGCGAATGTGCCATTTCCGTAATAATACGAGGAAGTACCGGTACACCGAGTTTAAATAACTCATGAGCAGCTCGTTGATGTAAAAGCGCATAGACCGCTGGATAGCAGAATATAATCTCACTTACGCTTTTAGCCGCCGGATCACCATCTAGGATAGCCTTCACATCTGTAGACAGCAAATATTTGATATGAGGAATCCGGTTGATAAAAGCAATCGAGATCTCGGAAGCCCGATCCTTGGAATCGCAGCAACGCTCTACCTCAAAACAGAGTCCATTATATATTTGCTCTTGCAAAAGATCATATATCTTCTCTAGATAGACCCCCGTATAATATTGGATAGAACCTATCTGAGCCTCTTGCTCCGTACCAAAAAAACCGGGAAAGATAACCGTACGCAATAAACGCATGATTTCTTGCAACGCCGCGACTGATGGTGACGGTTTCTGATGTAATGGGATATACTTATATTCCGTTACATCAGGAGTCGATAACCGTTCTACGTTCTTTTGTATCTGTTCTAAGATCGTTGTTCTATTCATCTTTAATTATCCCAAGTAGGATCGTAACTGATTAATGAGTTAGAGGCATTGCCTAAACCGATATAAATATAATCATCTAAGACATACATGCAATGGACAGATCTGTTAGCCGCAGGTAGTTGAGACTTCTGGCTCCAGTTTTGGGTATCCGGATCATAACGCCAAATATAACCATCCCCGTCCACTCCATAAATATAATTACCGTAAGCGACAGCACATAAAAGCATCTTTCCGGGGAATGACGCCTCTTTTTCCCAAACTACAGCGTCTCCATCTGTAGACCAAAGTTCTGTCGTATACTCCAAGGAAGGATCTGTTTTATTAATAATACCTAACCCTGCATATATACGACCTCCTATTACAACGGATATTCCACCATATTGTTTAATCGGGAATTTAGATTTCTTACTCCAAATGAAGGCTGCCGGCTCGTAAGTCCAAACTTCATCAATTAATTCATTGCCCCTACGTCCACCTATAAGGAACGCACGACTTTCCATCCTGCAACACGTCGCACGATACATGCCTTTAGGACGTTGCAGATCTGTTTGTACCGCACTCCATGAATTATCTGACGTAGAATATACATATAGACTGTCACATATTTTCCCCGTGTTGTCTAAACCTCCGAAAGTCCATAGGCCAAATCCGATACTGAAACATGCTTGCCCCGATAACTTTTCAGGCTGGGATCTTAAAGGCAGCCACTCTTTCTTTGAGGTCATATATCCCCAAAGCTCATCCGTGTACTCCCGACCTGTATCACCACCTAATAAAAATCCCGTACTATTAGCTAAGGTACAGAACGAGGTAGATCCTGGTATCCGGAAAGCACCCTCAAACCTTATCCCCGCTCCAAATATGTCCGGAGTTTGAAAATAGACATCTTCCCCATAAGCTATACCTTTTTCATTTTTAGCATAAGCCCTCAAATAATAGGTTGTCCCCCCCCTTAATTCATTTATCGTACCTGTAAACGATTGTATACCGGAAGAAAGGGCTAGGGCACCTTCACAATTATCGAAGGCTGGGCTAGGGCTAGTACCCCAACATACGCCAGCCTCTGTAACTGGCGAGGCGCCTTCAGCCAAAACCTCTCCTCCGACCCAAGCGGAACCGTTCTTTAGGCCAGATACCTCCTTGGTGTTGACTGTAGGCAATTCGCTTTCCAGAATCGTATGGATACCTTCGCCTACGCTATAAGTCGTACCTAAATCATTGGTTGCATAGGCACGTACATAATACCCTTTCTGCTGTTGCATATCATAGATTTTACCACTAAACTCTCCGATACCCGCTCCACAAATAATCGTATCACCATTTTCTATTGTCGGAAACTTATCGGTGCTAAAACAAAAGCCACATGCCGTGATCGGTAAATCTCCCTCACTCGTTATTTCCATGGAAAACTCCGCATAGGTAAATTCTGTCGTTATTTTCTTGAATTTACTATCATCTAATACAGGACGACCATTCGTGGTTTTAAAGGTCTCTATTTTTGCCCCGTTATATTCACCATATTTACTTTTTGCGTAGGCTCTGACATAATAGGTAGTTTCCGGTTTTAAACCGGAGATCGTACAATAAAACGAATCGGCCTCCATGTCTATGCGAATTGTAGAGTCTGCCACTGAAGGTTCCGGATTCAACATTAAGTAAACACCTCTTTCTTCAATCTCTGCTTCTCCCTGTTTGGTGATCACGCCTCCACATTGAACGGAAGTAGACATTACATCGACCGGAGATAGGGTCTTAACACTTCCTAATCCATCTTTTGTCTTAAAAGGAAGAATATCTCCATAAGCGGTGTCTACCGCATTGATCGCATAAGCCCGGATATAGTAAGCCTGATCATTGGTTAAACCATCGATCGTAGCCTCATATTTTACCTTGCGCTTGGATACGGCTTTCTTGTTTTTTTCTATTAATGTAAAAGTCGATTCCGTACTCCAACAAAAACCGGCTTCTGTCACCGGAGCTCCGTTTTCTTGCAAGACTTCTCCCGATACTGTCACGGAACTAGCTGTGGATTTCAATATCTCATCTGTTTTAACAGAAGGCTTTTTCGCGTTCCGAATACCACTATCAATATCCGGATCATTTACACATCCAGCCATTAGTAAAATCGCAAGTATGATAGAGAAAAGTAAGTATATATGTTTCATAGACAATCAATATTAAAAGAATATACCTAAACCTGCATTTAAATCTAAATATTTGAAATTAACAGTATTGCATCCAACACTGATAAATACAGAGTTCGTTATTTTCATCATCAAATCAACCTCGGCGGCGACCCCTTTATATGAGGAATCAATATTCCGGCACCATATTTCCCTCGTACTATCATAGTTTTCATAAGAATGGGTCGTAAAAGAATGTAGCAGAGCTCTTTCACCATATCCTAAACCAACGGAGGCATACAACCAAGGGAAACATTTTACGATTAAACCGACCGTTCCTGCCACACTGTTTGTCTTCGAGGATTTACTTGTGTTAAGCTCATAGGATTCTCCCTCTGAATTAGAGAATTTGATAATCTGTCCTTGGTTATTACATTCGTCCGTGTAATTCATAAAAGACATATTCGTCTTAAAACGTACATACCAACCCAAACGTTGTCCCAAACCTCCAACCGTGATTCCATAAGGCGACTCGATCGAATACGAATACCCCACAAAAAACTTCATCCGTTTTCTAGGGGATACCACAATGGAGTCTACCGGTTGGGATTCGGTTTCCACCGGCTTTAACAACATTTCTTGGTACTCTTTCCAATAGGTAGCCAACTCCTCACTTTTAGGGGTTCCGATACCTTCCGAATAATAAATGATTAATTTAGAAATAGCATCCGGATCATCTTCCGTGGCCTTGACAGTCAGACAATTTAAGCATTTATTCATTAAGCTACGCATAGAAGGACGCATTCGCTCGTTAGAAAGCCAAATCGTGGTTAACTGGTTTATGCTGTATGCGTCGCATTGCGATACACCTTCTTCATACCACATTTTAGCGTCACTATAATCAAGACGTTTCATCGCTTCGTCTCCCTTACGATTGTATTCCGTATGCTGTTGCGCCATCAGACCTAAAGGAAATACCACACATATCATCAATATCCAAAGTCTTTTCATATAATAGGTAAATACATGTTTAGTAGTCCATAATGTTACAATCAATAATAAGTAAGACCTTCGCTAATCAATGATCCATCAGAATTATAAATATCAAACAAATTATCTTCCCGTTCGAACGCTCGACCATTATCTGCGATACCGACACTTAAGTACTTACAAGGGATACGTTCTTCCGCTTTCGAATCGATTGCCCCGTATCTATTGTTTGACTTCTTACGTACGATCTTATATCTACCGAAAGCCATTTTTTCCTCGTATTGAGCCTTTTTGTCCGCTATACGTTTTTCCTCGGCTTTCTCATCGCAAGCGATAATCAATCGAACTACCTCTTCCGTAAGTTTCGTATCTTTTGCCTCTGACAAATCTTTCTTAGCACCTGAATAATCAGCTTTAGCCATTTTTTCCTTGCCGGATGTGATTAATGAGTCATATTTCTCATTTATCTCATTTTCCGAAGGCTGATCCGGAAGAACATTCTCTTCTACCGTATGCTCAGTTTCCGATGGCTGCTCCTCTTTCACTTTAGGTGCTTGCTCCTCTGTTTTTACCTCCGAGACAGGTCGTCTCACCTGTGAAACGGAATCATTCGGCATCTCTACATTTTCCACGACCACAGATTCCATGACACTGCTATCCTGATCTGCCGCTGAAGGCAAATCAATATTTCCAACAACCTCTTCCGCTGGTCTATTATTATGCACCAAAAGGGCCGTAGCAGATCCTACCACGACAAATATAGCAATTCCAATAGGAATTATTTTCTTTTTGGAACTTTTCTTTTCCATTACAGGCTCCACAATGGGTGGATTAACCACATTAATGACAGTCTCCTCGTCATCCGATCCCGCTAATTTAGAATCTGTGGAGGATGAATAGATCACTGTTGTTTCCTCATTCGCAAATTCAGGTAATGGGTTGGATACAACCGGAACCTCTTTTTCTGCTTGAGAAAAATCCAAAGAAGCCAACATCTCTCCTACTGTATTAAAACGATCCGTCGGAATGATCTGCATCGCTTTTATGATAGCAGCCTCTGTCTTCGGACTAATCGCCGCATTGATTTCCGAAGGTTTTTGCAAAGGACGTGTAGCACGGAGTATAGATTCCGTAGGGATTTTTCCCGTTAACAGGTTATACATCGTGGCTCCTAACGAATAGATATCCGGACGAGGTGAGAACACTTGTGTTCCTTCATTATCGTATTGTTCTATGGAAGCGAATCCTTTAGAAAGTGTCAACATTGTAGTGCTGGTCTCCTCCTGCTCAATATCATAACGTTTGCTGACCCCGAAATCAATTAATCGAGCGTTCCCATTCTTATCGATCAAAATGTTACTGGGCTTAATATCCAAATGTAAGATACTCTTATCATGAACGAATTGTAATGCCTCTCCAATTTGCCGCACATATTTAAGGACTGTTGCTTCGGGTAATATCCCATTTTTCTCAAGCATATATTTTAACGAGAAACCGGAAATATACTCCATGGCAATATACGCCGTATTGTTTTCTTCAAAAACCTCCAGTACATTTACGATATAGGGATGATGAACTTCCGATAAGATCTTTGCCTCTTTAATCAGTTTTTCCTTAAACTTGTTAAACAAGGCTTTTCCCGTCTCCGAATGAACCTTTACGGCCTGGGAACCAGGGTCTCTATAACAATAATCCTTGAAGAAATATTCCTTGACACAGATCGGGACCTCAGTCTTTACGGTACCTAAAGATCCTTTAACCTCTGTGTACCAAACTCCTCTGTAGGTTATGCCAAAACCACCTTGACCAACCACATGAGTAAGTCTGTATTTTCCGTTTTGAAGAAGATGTCCGTCTGGCAGATTCATAACCTTGAATAATTCCATTTAATCTGCCAAAAGTACGTTATTTATACAAAAGAATAAAGAAAAGAGAGAATATTTTGCTTAAACCCCATGCTATCTTGCACTTTTTGAATAGGTATGATGTAAAAAGAAAAGTTATCCCGCGTCTTACCATCACAAGCCTCCAGAATAGCGTCTTTTATTTCGGGAACAGATAAATGACCATCAAAAATCTCTGCTATTTTTTCACTCTTCAATCTTTCTAAGACCCCATCCGTACAAAGGAATATGAAATCTCCGGGTTGTATGTCACTCAAGGTGATAACATCGGCCTCTGTTGAAGAATGGGTACCTTGTATCGCCCGGATAATCACATTCCGTTGAGGATGGGTCAACGCCTCTTCCGGAGTGATCTTACCTAACTTAACTAATGAGTTTACCAAGGAATGATCTTCTGTTTGATATAAAACTTTCCCCTTTCTCAGATAATAAGCCCGACTATCCCCGATATGAGCCAACACGATTCCGGTGGAAGCGATATAAGCCATAGTAAGCGTAGTGGCCATACCCATCGCCTCAGAATGTTCTTGAACATAAGAATCAAAACATACTTCCGTATAGTGCACGGCCTTATGGATAAATTCAGGAGTAAGATCACCTTTCAGGAATGTCGAAAAGAATGTTTGTATAGACTCGCAAGCTAAAAAACTTGCGACCTCTCCTTTCTCGGCTCCACCAACACCATCGCACACCATAAACAATTTTTGGTCAAAGGTTACTTGTTCAGGAAGTGGATAAATAGAATCCTCGTTATTCGATCTGCCTCCTTTTTCCGTAACGGCACATGGCTTATCAATC
The DNA here is from genome assembly GCF_947855115.1 of uncultured Parabacteroides sp. Lineage (GTDB taxonomy): Bacteria > Bacteroidota > Bacteroidia > Bacteroidales > Tannerellaceae > Parabacteroides. Next base: position 314,461 of record NZ_CANTZW010000002.1, on the reverse strand, counting down.
GTTATAATCATAACAAATGAGTTTTATTCATTAAAACGCAAGACTGTACGGCCAATAATAATTTCGTCATTATCATTGAGCACGACTACCTCGCCATTCTCTAAGTAACTGTTATTATATAACGTATGATTTTTACTATTATTATCGGTAAGGAAATGTTTATATCCACCTTTTGGATCTTTTTTCACCTCAATACAAATATGCTCACGGCTCATCGTACGATCAGCCGTGATAATTGGCATAGTAGCTTGTGAGGCGTTTGACTTCCGGCCAATAACAACCTTACCTTCGTGAAGAGGAAACGCTTGTTCAGGTGTATCGGCATCAGGAAGAACCGTCAGTCTGCCGATTCCGCTCTTGACTGGTGTCACTAGAATCGTATCGGAATCGACTTCCTGAAGATTACTTTTTTCGGATAATAAGGACAAAGGAATAGATTTTTTACATTTCGGACACTTAAAAGAGGTAATACCGAGGGGGATTTTCCCCTCGTCTACCTTCAATCCTACATGGCAATGTGGACATTTAACCGCGATCATATGATAAATGAAATATCTGCACCATCCATATCCGTAGAGTACAGATCCATCATATCTGTATCGGAAAGCATGACGGTATCGTCTGCCAGTGTTATAAAGTCTGAATGATCGAAAGATTCGATACTGCTATTGTCTATAACCACGGCATCTCCTAAGTCAACACCACCTCCCTCTACATCCACTATGACAGCGTCTGCTGGCATAATGTCATTGCCGTCTAAAGTCACGAATGTATATTCCTCTTCTTGCATAACCTTTGTTCCTAAATCGTTAATATTCCGGAAACAAAAGTACAAAAAGCAATGGATTAATAAACTTACTATTCTCTCTTATAATCAAACATTTGGGTTTCATGTACAAAAGAGGCTGTTTTACTATACGAAAAGAAAGGCTCATTCTCTCACCCATTTAGCCTTACAGGAAGAAACGGGGCATTGTTTCCGGTTTTTCAATGATTCCCAGGGGATCTCACCTAAAAATGTCCCGCATTTCGGACAAACATAGTCTATCTTGAATTGATTGGCGATATCTTGTAATTGCTGAGGTATTTTTGCCGATTGCTTAGCTCCTAAATAAATTCCTACCGTAGGGGCACAAATTGTTATCAGAAGACTGACACCAAATAGTTCCGGGCTACCTTTTCCTAAAAAACCTACCACTACCCCCACTACTCCTGGTAAAGCAAATGGTAAGGATTGGAACAATCTAGTTTTAAACTGATTAGAGGATTGAATCTTTACCTTTTCTTGAATATAATCATCATAAACTTTCTTCAATGCGGCAAATTCCTCGCTATAATCGTTATTATATTTAAGAACTTCGGAAAGATTTAAATTATAATTATCTCCCAATTGAACATGATCAGTGGGAGTAACACGTTTCTTCACAACTTGCGTTCCATTCACGAACGTTCCGTTGGTAGATCCCAAATCTTCTAATAATAAATTACCACCATCCTCACGTATCAAGCGGGCATGATGGCGGCTTACATGAGGATCGTTAACGACAAAATCGTTATCTTCTGCCTTTCCTATCTTTATAATCATGGTCTTATTCTTTTTCTTCCTGGGGCTTCCCCATCTCCTTCTCAAGAGTATCTTTCAGTACTTTCAACGGATCCTTAGATATTACCAACTCCTTGGGCTTACCTTCTTCCGTCAATAGCAACAAACGTTGTTTTGGTAGATTTATTTGTAAGATATGATTCTTATTTATGATATGACTTTTTCCGACACGCATTAATATCTTGTTACAACCTGCGACTTGCTTTTCTAGGATTTCTTCTATTTTTCCGATATTTATGGCAAAAGTAAATTGGATGCCATTTGATAACAATAGTTTCGTATAGTTCCTGTCTGCTTCAAAATAAAGGATCTGACCAATCTTAATGCGCAACAACTCATCCCTTGTTTTTATTATTAAATACCGCTCCATACGTAGAAATTGTTTTTTCGTTTCTCTTTAAGAAACAAATATACGTATTTTCTTTATTCAGTTGACATCTTTTCGGGGAAAGATTGGTAAAGTACACCAAAAACGAGAGCCCTTCCCTAGTTCAGAAGAGACACCGATATGCCCTCCTAATTTTTCGATTATATTCTGACAGATGGCAAGTCCAAGTCCTGTCCCTTGTTTTTGGTTATGTCCTTTATAAAAACGATCGAACACGTGAAGCATTGTTTCCTCCGGTATTCCTTCACCTGTATCGATCACAGATAATAAAACTTCTTTCTCTGTGACTTCATATGATACAGTAATACGCCCCATGGAGGTATGCTTTATCGCATTGGTTATAAAATTACCGAGAATTTGCTTCAAACGAATACGGTCGGAGCGAAATACAAAAGAATCCAATGAGTCCGGATAGCCCAAAGTCACTCCTTCCGAGACCTTGATTTGGAAAGACGATACGGTTTCTTCGAGCAATTGCTTCAGATCAAACTCCGTAAAATTGAAAGTCATGATATCAGACTCAATCCTAGCCAAATCCAATACCTCATTAATAATACCTAATAATAATTCATTATTGGTTTGAATGATACGGATATAATTTTGTCTCATTTCATAATCCTCCTCATCCTCTAAAAGAGAAGAAAATCCGACAATCGCATTTAATGGCATACGAATCTCATGGCTGATGTTCGCCCAAAAAGCAGATTTCAAGCGACCTAGCTTCTCCGCTTCGAGCATTCGTTTTTCCATGGCTTTCAGTTCAGATATATCATAATTCATCAGCAATAAGATTTGTCTTGACTTCTCGCCTCCTACCTCTATTGTATCCTGACGAATCCATTTCCATCCCTCACCATCCTTAACCCGGACTTCCTTTTGGTCATGATCTGTTTCTTCACGAACAATTCGATTTAAGGAAACTTTCATGCTTTCACGATCCTCAGGTTGAACCTTGGAATATATACCTACTATCTGGTCTAGTGGAGTTCCCGGAACTTCCCCCATATTCAGGTACCATTGTTCCATTGCCACTCCTTCCCCGGTGGATAGATCATATTTTGCACAACCTATCTTGGAATGATGGCTTATTTGGGAAAAGAAAGGTTCGAACTCTATGCTTAACGTTGTATTCATATATATCCATTTCTCATTATATTTTTACGCAAAAAGAAGCTCCTACCGTGAAAACGAATGAATTAATCGTTCGTTTTAATTAGTCGTTTATATCTATTATCTTGCAAGGATATAGTAAGTTTAATAAAATGCTCCAAAAGCCGCATTAAAATTACGATCTAAGGTCTTTTTAGCTTTCACATGTAAATGTTTTTTACGACATTTGTAAACGACTAATTAAAACGAACGATTAAAACAGCCGTTTTAACTCTACTCCTATCCTTATAATAATTTGATATACAATATCATAATATGATTATCAAAAAAATAGAGGATAGATTGATCACTCAATCTACCCTCCTTGTCTATCGTGTGCTTAAACTATTAAAAATCAAATTCTTGATTAATCTTCTATAGCCGCCTGCGCCGCTGCGATACGAGCGATAGGAACTCTAAAAGGTGAACATGATACATAATTCAAGCCAACCTTATGGCAGAACTTAACAGAAGAAGGCTCACCTCCATGTTCACCACAAATACCACATTTCAGATCCGGACGAATGGCACGACCTTTTTCTGTTGCCATACGAACCAACTGTCCTACACCGTTTTGGTCTAAAACTTGGAACGGATCCACTTTTAAGATCTTCTTCTCTAAGTAAACCGGCAAGAAAGAAGCGATATCATCGCGAGAGTAACCAAATGTCATTTGGGTTAAATCATTCGTTCCAAATGAGAAGAATTCAGCGCTAGAGGCAATACGATCCGCAGTTAATGCCGCACGAGGTATTTCGATCATCGTACCAACTTTAAAATCGATACGATCGCCAACTTCTTTAAATAACTCTTCAGCCGCATTACGAATTACTTTCTCTTGTTCCTTGAACTCATATAAGATACCTGTTAATGGCACCATAATTTCCGGTTTAGCCTCGATACCTTCTTTCTTCAATTCCAAAGCGGCACCTAAAATCGCACGAGTCTGCATCTCCGTGATTTCTGGGTATGTATTACCCAAACGGCAACCACGATGCCCCAACATAGGATTATGCTCACAAAGGGATTCTACACGTTTCTGGATTTCTTTAACAGATACACCCATTGTTTCAGCCATTTCCTCTTGTCCTTTTAAATCATGAGGAACAAACTCATGCAAAGGTGGATCAAGCAAACGAACAGTAACGGGGCATCCAGCCATAGCTTTGAAAATACCCTTGAAATCCTCTTTTTGATAAGGAAGAATCTTTTCTAATGCTTTCTTACGACCTTCGGCATCTTCGGCCAAGATCATTTCACGCATAGCTTTAATCTTCTCGCCCTCAAAGAACATATGTTCCGTACGGCATAGACCGATACCAACGGCACCAAAACTACGTGCGATAGAAGCATCGTGAGGCGTATCTGCGTTTGTGCGAACTTGTAGTTTCGTATATTTATCAGCCAGAGTCATTAATTCAGCGAAATCTCCTGACAACTCTGCGGCTTTCGTCTCAACCTGTCCGACATACACTTCTCCAGTCGTACCATTAATTGAGATATAATCACCTTCTTTCAAGGTTACACCGTCAACGTCTACGGTCTTATTCTTATAATCGATATTTAAAGCCCCAGCTCCGGATACACAACACTTACCCATACCGCGAGCTACAACAGCCGCATGAGAAGTCATTCCTCCACGAGCGGTAAGAATACCTTCAGCGACAGCCATACCTGCTAAATCTTCCGGGGAAGTCTCTATACGGACCATAACAACTCTTTTACCATCAGCATGCCATTTAGCGGCATCTTCAGCAAAAAATACAATCTGTCCGGTTGCAGCTCCCGGAGAAGCAGGCAAACCTTTTACCCATACTTTTGCCAACTTCTCAGCTTTTTTATCGAATACCGGGTGAAGTAATTCATCCAATTTATTCGGCTCGATACGGCTCAATGCTGTTTTCTCATCAATCATACCTTGATGTAACAAATCAATAGCGATTTTCACCATAGCGGCACCGGTACGTTTGCCGTTACGAGTTTGCAAGAACCAAAGTTTACCTTCCTGTACGGTAAATTCCATATCCTGCATATCACGATAATGATTCTCCAATTTTTCCTGGATAGCATCTAATTGCTTATAAATTTCCGGCATGGCTTCCTCCATGGATGGATATTTAGCGATGCGTTCTTCTTCCGCAATCCCTGCACGCTCTGCCCAACGTTGTGAACCGATCTTTGTAATCTGTTGCGGGGTACGGATACCTGCCACTACATCTTCACCCTGAGCGTTAATCAAATACTCGCCATTAAACAAGTCTTCACCGTTACCAGCGTCACGAGAGAAACAAACACCTGTGGCAGAAGTATCACCCATATTACCAAAAACCATGGCTTGTACGCTAACCGCAGTACCCCACTCGTCAGGAATACCTTCCATCTTACGGTATAGGATAGCACGCTCGTTCATCCAGCTATTAAATACGGCGCAAATAGCTCCCCACAATTGCTCATAAGCACAGGTCGGGAAATCTTGTCCAGTTTGGGCTTTAACGGCCGCTTTAAATTTAGAGACCAATGTTTTTAAGTCTTCAACATCAAGCTCATTATCCAATTTAACGCCTTTCGCTTTCTTTACCTCCTCGATAATCTCCTCAAACGGATCAATATCCTCTTTACTTGTCGGTTTCATTCCCAATACGACATCACCATACATTTGAACGAAACGACGGTAAGAATCCCAAGCAAAACGAGCGTTACCCGTCTTTCGAGACAAACCTTCTACTACCTCATCGTTCAAACCAAGGTTTAAGATCGTATCCATCATACCCGGCATAGAAGCACGGGCACCGGAACGAACTGAAACTAACAAAGGATTGGCAACATCACCAAACTTAGAGTTCATTAGCGTCTCTATGTTAGCGATCGCTTTTTCAACATCTGCCTTCAGCAACTCTACGACCTTATCTTTACCTAATTCGTAATACTCAGTACAAACTTCTGTTGTAATCGTGAATCCCGGAGGAACCGGTACACCTATCAAATTCATTTCGGCAAGGTTAGCACCTTTACCACCCAGCAGATTTCTCATATCTGCCTTACCTTCGGCTTTTCCATTTCCGAATGTGTAAACTCTTTTTCTTTCCATATTCGACAGTATTGAATTTAGATTCTAGTTTTGTTGATTTCAATTATATTATTGCTATCTCAACTTTGCAATGCTGCAAATATATGCTATTTCTACTTTGCAAACACAAATAGCATTAAAGATTTTTACATGTTTTACAACTATTCTTCACCATTTATATTTAGTAAATGCTTATATTTGCGTGCGGAAGTTTGCTAGCTTACGGTTTCGGTGGCCTTCGGTAGTCACGACAACAATTATCACACCCTCTATGTCTATTAGGCTTATGCCGATCATATCTCCTGTGATTGTCAGGGTGGATAGTACCCCAGTGGTAATTCCAATAATTATCTTCATAACGACAACATTCGTGAGACGGGTGGCGGTCCGGATATCTTGGATTCGCATACCATCCCCGATAATCATGGATACGTTGCGGATGTTCCCTTACAAAACGGACATACAGACTGAACTGGTCCGGAGTCAATATACGTTGGATCTTACGATCTCTTTCCATACGTAGATTATAAATACGATGAGCGGCCCGATCCCAATGACGATAATCACAGCGAGCCTCTTTTTCTATTTTTTGCCCATATTTATGGATAATCTTATGATATTCCGCAGCCTGACGAGCGGGCAAATGCATCGCTTGTTCCATCCAAAGGCAATTTTGACAATGCGGCTCATTCCACTCAAAACTGATCCAAAACTGGCTATAAGCAGGTAAACTACACAATATGGCCAGTATACATAATAAACAGACTCGTTTCATTCCTTTTCAATTTTAAGTTAATAATAACGCAAATCGTTTTTATATCAAATTCCTCTATTTAAGACGGTCTTGCTCCAGGAAGGTTTAATCCTTGATTCCTAACAAATCTTTTGCATTGGCTAAAGAAGCCTCTGTCAGCGAAGCCCCACTCAACATACGAGCGACTTCATTCACACGTTCTTCCCCCTCTAATTGCTTGATATGCGTAAATGTACGGTTTTTGGTATCTTTCTTATAAACAAAATAATGAACTTGTCCTTTGGCCGCTATTTGAGGCAAATGAGTAATAGCAAAGACTTGCATCTTCATACCGAGTTCTTGCATGATATCCCCCATTTTATCGGCGATATCGCCAGAGACACCCGTATCTACCTCATCAAAAATAATAGTCGGCAAAGCGGTGAAACCCGCAATCATAGCCTTAATACAAAGCATCAATCTGGAGATCTCTCCTCCTGAAGCGGTTTGAGCTACAGGCTGTAAGTCTGCGCTCTTATTTGCCGAGAACATAAACCGGATATCGTCCATGCCATCACTCTCCGGTTCCTTGCGAGGAATAATGTCCACCCGGAAACGGGTATTTGGCATTCCTAGCGGGATAATCATCTTGACCAATTGTGAGGCCATCGCCGTAGAAGCGATTTTCCGTTGCTCGCTAAGTATAGAAGCTTGTTGAAGTAATTCTTTATACGAAGCATCCAATTGGCTTTCTAATAGGTCAATTTGCTCATCGAAAGAGTCGATCGCATCCAATTGCGCTTGATATTGATCCCGTATAGCGATCAATTCACTCACGGTAGAAACACGATGCTTTTGTTGAAGTGTATAAAGAGTATTCAAACGTTCGTTCACCCATTCCAGTCGTTCAGGGTTAAACTCTACATCCTCCTTTAAAACATCTGTTTCAGAAGCCAGATCATTCAAATCAATATATGCCGAACGGATTCGTTCGGATATCTCTCTAGCTTTCGGGAAGCACCTTTCTATGGAATCTACGGTGGAAAGGGCTTCTTTCAGTATTTGAATAGCTCCTTGCTCTTCGCCATCCAACAATTCAGTTACCTTATATAAAGAGCTTTTGATCTCCTCTGCATGAGAGAGAGTCTCTTGCTCTTGTTCCAACTCCTCTTGCTCGCCCGGTTGAAGGTTCGCTTCCTCCAATTGCTCTAATTGAAAGCGAATATAATCTTCCTCCTGTTTACTTTGAGCCGCTTTTTCCTTTAAATCTTTTAGTTCCTTTCGTAATGCCTGATAGCGGGTAAATTCTTTCTTATAAAGAATAAGTAAAATCTCATTTTCAGCCATTACATCGATCACTTTCAATTGAAAACGGTTATCTCCCAACAATAGATTCTGGTGCTGCGAATGGATATCGATTAAACGACTTCCTAAATCTTTTAGAATCGTAAGGGATACCGGAGAATCATTGACGAAAGCACGGGATTTCCCTGAGGCATAAAGTTCTCGGCGCAAGATGCAACTATCAGCGTCATACTCAAGGTCGTTACTTAGGAAGAAAGGCTCCAATTGATATTTAGAAACGTCAAATACAGCTTCGATCACACATTTATCCGAACCGTTCTTTATACTCTTGCCATCAGCACGTTGCCCTAACACTAATGACAAGGCTCCCAATATGATTGATTTTCCCGCTCCGGTCTCACCCGTTATCACAGAGAAACCTTTATCAAAATGGATATCCAAACTGTCTATCAAGACAAAATTCTGTATAAATAAGGATTTCAACATGGCTTTTTTACCTTACTGTTTTTTGAAGCTCCTCCAAACGAGTGGATTGTGCCGGATATATCTCGAACAACATCTTGTACCCTTCTTGCCGCTCTTGTGTAGTCGCTTTCGAATAAATCGCAATAATCTCATCTAATTTAGCATCGGAAAACATTTGCAAAAGCACAGAGGTAGGCCGGGCTTTTCTTACTTCCTGCAACGCCGGGAGTGCCTCGATGATCGTCGTGCGTCCGCGATCCGGATTGGCCGCCATTTCATCGAGTCCTTTCCGGTGATAGGTATACCACATTTCACGAAAAGCGTCGGATGCATTATCTTGTAGAGCCGTCGCTACAGCATGGCGGTTCTGGTTACTATCAAAAGCTTTCCAACCTGTCCACGACATCTCAGACTGGGCCATATTGACAATTTGCTGGGCCTGTTGTATATAAGTAGATCCACCCTTCGGGGCGAAACTATCAAAATCAAGGCCCAAAATAACATAGACATAAAACACGATGGTTGCTGTAAGATTGCTGGTCAATGTATTTGAGTTATAGTCCAGCGGTTCCCCCTCCGTATATTCAAAATCCAACTGTTGATCCCGGAAATTCAGAAGTGTAGTCGTATAACTGGAATTATAGACCGGACGACGAGCTTGTATCTGGATCTCACTTTTGAAGTTTGTCTCATCCAACTCATTCACGATAATCGTCATCGTACAGTCAATTTTCTCATTAACGGCAAACGTTGCATCCGTCCATTTTCGATTATTAACAAACTCGGTCAAGGAATTCTGCAAGGTCGTGAAGATTTGCTTGTTTGCGGTAGCGATCTTGTCTCCGTTCACCGTAATACGGGCATTCAATTCTTGTGCCTTTCCTAAAAAAGGAACGGCACCGCAAAGCATGAATAGATAAAACAGTCTTCTTATTTTTCTCATCTCAATAATGTTACCAACTTATTTACGATATCGCTGGCTACCTCCCTCTTGCTTTTTAACGGATAGCTCGTTACACCTCCGGCATCGTCAATAATCGTGATTTTATTGGTATCACAACGGAAACCGGCACCTTGGTCTCGCAAAGAATTCAAGACGATGAAATCAAGGTTTTTCCGCTTCAGTTTACCTTCGGCATGAGTGGCTTCGTTGTTCGTCTCCAAGGCAAAGCCCACCATGACCTGTCCTTCCCGCTTGATCGCACCCAAAGAGGCGGCAATATCCGGATTCGGAACTAAATGAAGTGTCATATCCCCTTTCGTTTCCCGTTTGATCTTCTGTTCAGAAGCATTCTCCGGACGATAATCGGCGACAGCGGCACATAATATGGCAGCATCGCTACCCGGAAACGCTTCCATCGCCACTTGGTACATTTCCCCCGCAGACTCGACATCAATTCGTTTAATAGCCGGATGATGTGTTTTTAAAGAGACCGGACCGGCAACCAAAGTAACCTCCGCTCCTCTCTCCGCACAAACTTCCGCTAAAGCGAACCCCATCTTACCGGAAGAGTAATTACCAATAAAACGTACAGGATCTATCTTTTCATATGTCGGACCCGCTGTTATTAAGATCTTTTTTTTTTCAAGATCTTTTCGAGCGGCGAAAAAGTCTTCTAAGACCTCAATAATCTTATCAGGTTCCTCCATCCGACCTTTACCAACCAAATGGCTAGCCAATTCTCCCTCGGTTGGTTCGATAATCCGATTACCGAATGAGCGCAAATGTTCCAAATTCTGCTGGGTGCTCGGATGAGCGAACATATCCAAATCCATAGCCGGAGCCACGAATACAGGAGCTTTACAAGAAAGATAAGTAGTTATCAGCATATTATCGGCTATTCCGTTCGCCATTTTTCCAATTGTAGAAGCAGTAGCCGGGGCAATCAACATGGCATCTGCCCAAAGTCCCAGATCAACATGACTGTTCCACGTTCCATCCCTATTGGAAAAAAACTCACTGATTACAGGATGGCTACTTAACGTCGATAATGTAAGTGGAGTGATAAACTCTTTTCCCGCAGGCGTGATAACCACTTGTACCTCGGCTCCTTTTTTCACCAATCCCCGAATGATATAAGCAGCTTTATATGCTGCTATACTTCCCGTAATCCCTAGTATAATATGTTTATCTTTCAATGTCATATAATCGAATCTATTTATCCTTACCTATAGAGGCGTAGTATGCTGCGTCCCTACAACCTCAACAGAAGAATCTCTTTAGCTACTTTTGAATTTATATTGCCATACTCACCAAGTTTCCATCCCATCCGATCAATAGGTTCTACTAAAGCATCCAAGTCAGACTTTTTAATCCCATAGTCGGAAAGGCGGGTCTTTAATCCCATGAATTGGAAAAATTTTTCTGTAGCTTCTATTGACTTTTGCGCCTTTTCATCGGCAGATCCTTCGGTAATACCGAATACGACCTCTCCCATCCGGATCAGTTTAGCCTCTTTCTCCTTACGCATATAGGTCATGACACCCGGCAAGATAACGGCCAATGTCTGGGCATGATCCAAACCGAATTGCGCCGTCAATGAATATCCCATACGGTGTGAAGACCAGTCTTGGGGTACTCCTTGACCAATCCAACAGTTCAAGGCATTCGTCGCCGCCCACATCAAATTAGCGCGAATATCATAGTCATTCGGGTTTTGCAGGACCTTACAGCCTTCTTCTACGATCGTCTTCATTAATCCTTCGGCAAAATAATCCTGCACCTTAGCGTTCACCGGGTAAGTCAGGTATTGCTCGACCACATGGATAAACGAGTCAACGACACCGTTAGCCACCTGTCGTTCAGGTAAAGAATAAGTTACCTGCGGATCTAATATAGCAAACTTGGGAAATACCAACGGAGACATAAAATTCAATTTCTCACGGATAGCCTCCCTAGAAATTACCGCTCGCTCATTCATTTCCGAGCCCGTAGCGGCCAAAGTCAGTACCACACCTAAAGGAAGCGCTTTCTTTATCACGCCCCCCTTCGACAAGATGTCCCAAGGATCTCCCTCAAAGAACGTAGCCGAAGCAATAAATTTAGTAGCATCAATCACTGATCCTCCACCTACCGCCAGCAAGAAATCGATACCCTCTTTCTTCACTAACTCGACAGCTTTCATACAAGTCTCATAATGGGGATTTGCCTCGATACCTCCAAATTCATAAAGATGAAAGTTTCCCAAGGCAGCCACCACCTGCTCATAAATGCCATTTTTCTTGATACTACCTCCACCGTATACCATCAAGACCTTACTTCCTTCAGGAATTAACGCCGGTAAACGGACAATCGTCCCCTTGCCGAACACAACCTTTACAGGATTACAGAATTCAAAATTATTCATTGTCTTTATTTCGAATTAAAGTCTCTCAACCGAATCTCTGTCAACATTTTCTTCGTATTTAACGGGAAATCTCCATTCATGATCCAAGAGTAATATCCCGGGTCCGATTTCAAGACTTCCGTTACCAGTCGACCTTTATACTTACCGAAGTTAATGACCTCTTCACCCTTGTCGTTGTAAACCATACGTCCGGCAAAATCCACATTATTTGAATAACTGGAATATTGAGAAAGGAAAGCTACGTCATTCTTCAAATCCGGATAACGATCCAATTGCGCTTTTAACACCTCATACGTAGCTAGCGTATCAGCCTCCGCCGTATGAGCGTTCTCCAGATTCTTATTACAATAAAATTTATAAGCGGCAGACAACGTACGTTGTTCCATCTTATGGAAAATAGTCTGTACGTCGATAAATTTACGTCGATTTAAATCAATATCCACATCCGCACGCAAAAACTCCTCCGCAAGCATAGGTATATCAAAACGATTGGAATTATATCCGGCTAAGTCGCACCCCTCAATCTGGGCCGCCAAAGATTTAGCGATTTCTTTAAAGGTAGGACAATCTTTTACATCCTCATCGGTTATACCATGAATAGCAGTAGATTCTGGAGGAATAGGCATACCGGGATTTATTCGGCGTGTCTTTGTTTCTTCTTTCCCATTCGGGAATACCTTCACGTAAGAAATCTCCACGATCCGGTCTTTTACTATATTTATACCCGTGGTCTCTAAATCAAAAAAGACCAACGGGTTTCTTAAATTTAATTGCATTATTTATTTATTAGTCATTCAACATCATCGGCATCAGCAACATAAGCAGATCCTCATCCTCGTCATTCTCAGATGGGACGATCAAACCTGCGCGTGAAGGATCCGCCAATTCTAATATAACCTCTTCCGAGCTGATATTTCCGAGTATCTCAATCAGATAAGTCGCCTTAAAACCAATACTTAGCTCTGTTCCGTCAAATTGACAAACAATATGCTCCTCCGCGGAAGTAGAGAAATCAATATCCTGGGCAGAAACTGTAACCGAACCATCCTTCAGATGCAGTTTTACCAAACTACTCGCCGGATTAGAGAAAACAGATACACGTTTTAAAGCATTCAAGAAAGAGATACGGTCGATCGTTACCTTGAACGGGTTTTCTTGCGGGATCACGCTATTGTAGTTCGGATAACGACCCTCTATCAAACGACAAACCATCTCGAAGTTCGCACAAGTGATATATGCATTGTTATCATCAAACTTAATCAAGACTTGCTCTGATTCCTTTGCCAACAGGTTCTTCAATAAATTAGCCGGTTTTTTAGGCAAGATGAAAGATGCCCGCTCCGGGGATTTCACGGCGAAGTTACGTAAACGAACCAATTTATGTCCGTCCGAAGCCACAAACGTCAGATCGTCCGCATGAATATCAAAATAGACACCATTCATTACCGGACGAAGCTCATCATCGGCAGTAGCGAACAAGGAACGACTGATGCCGTTCAACAACATTTGAGCATCCATTGAGATAGAGATAGCGTTATCGTTCAACGGCTTCTGCTGTGGATATGTATCTCCCTTCTGACCGATAAAATTATACTTACCATTCTGGAAATGGATGAAAATCTCTAAATTCTCATCATTGATATCAAAAGTAAGCGGCTGTTCTGGAAGCTCCTTCAGCGGATCAAGCAATATCTTGGCGGAAACCGCAAAGAGTCCGGCACCTTGAGCATTTATTACGTCTACGGAAGTCACCAATCGGGTCTCGGCATCAGAAGCCGTTACCGTAAGCGTATTTCCTTCTAAGTTAAAAAGGAAACTGTCCAGAATCGGTAAAGAGTTCTTGGAAGCAATAACCTTACTTATAGACTGTAAACGTGATAATAACGCAGTGCTGGATACATCGAATCTCATAGCTTTAATATTTTATCTTGTTATACTATTATTTCATGCAAACTACCATTTGATAGAAAGAGACGGGGTATGCCTGTCCCTACAAATTAACCCAACAAAATTAAGAAAATATTTTGTTTGTAACCAACTATACTTTCAAAAGTTTAGGACATAAAAAAAGCTTCCCTCCACTTTACCGGAGAGAAGCCTTTTATATTCTTTATTATTCGCTACTCTATTATTTAGCGAAATAATCTTTCACAGCTTCGTTAGGAATCATTTCTTCATGGAAGATGTATGCACCTGTTTTCGGAGACTTAACCATTTTAATCACTTTGGAATAAGTACGACCGTCACCTTTCTTAAATGTTGCAACTGCTTTTTTTGCCATCGTTTAAAATCTCCTATTACTTAATTTCTTTGTGTAACGTCATCTTCTTCAAAATCGGATTGTACTTCATCAGTTCCAATCTCTGAGTAGTATTCTTTCTATTCTTTGTAGTGATATAGCGAGACATACCCGGCATTCCACTCTCTTTGTGCTCTGTACACTCAAGAATCACCTGTACTCTATTTCCTTTTGCTTTTTTTGCCATTTTCTATATCCTCCACAAATTATGCGTTCAAATAACCTTTTTCAGCCGCCATCTTAATAGCTGCATCTAAACCTAACTTATTGATTGTACGTAAGCCAGCCGCAGAAATATTCAAGCTAACCCAGCAATCTTGTTCTACCCAGTAGAACTTCTTCGTAAACAGGTTGACATTGAACTTACGTTTCGTTCTTCTCTTTGAGTGAGAAACGTTGTTTCCAACCATTGCTCTCTTTCCAGTAATTTGACAAATTTTAGACATTTCTAATCTGTTCTTTTAAATTATACGAAATTTAAGTCAACTCCTGCTATGTGTCTTCCCTTTCTGAACTAGCATCATGAACAAAAACGAAGATTCTAATAGAGTCTTAATCTTTACAGGGTGCAAAGGTAAAAATTATTTTGATTTATTCGCAAGAATTCTCTAATATTTTTCTTCAACAAATCATGTCTCTATTTAGTTATAGGTATATAACAATAAAACATGATATTCATTATGGCAAGAAGTTTTAAAGAAGCAATCCGGCATCGCCGGACCTATTACAGAATAGGTAACAACTCTCCCGTCTCTGACAACGAGATCCACGAAATTATAAAAACAGCGGTCACTCATGTTCCCTCCGCTTTCAACTCACAATCTACGAGAATCGTACTATTACTAGACGAGAGCCATAAGAAACTTTGGGAAATCGTAAAAGACACTCTTCGAAAAATCGTCCCTGCCGAAGTCTATAAGACTACTGAGACAAAGATAGATAATTCTTTCGAGGCCGGCTATGGTACGATCCTATTTTTCGAGGATATGGCGGTAGTTGAAGGCTTGCAGAAACAATTCCCTTCTTATAAAGATAATTTCCCTGTATGGTCTCAACAGACATCCGCTATGCATCAATTCGCGATATGGACTATGTTGGAAGATGCCGGTTTCGGTGCTTCTCTGCAACATTACAACCCATTGATCGACGAGGCGGTCGCTAAACAATGGCATATCAATCCAAGCTGGAAACTGATTGCCGAGATGCCATTTGGTACCCCTATGCAAGAACCAGGGGAAAAACAATTCACCCCATTAGAGGAACGAATTTTAATATTCAAATAGATTAATGTATATAGAATACGACATGATCATACATAAAATATATATCCACTAGAACACCTAACTAAAAAAGTTTTTTTGATGCTTTGCATTCACAATACACAAACAGACCCCTATTTCAATTTGGCAGCTGAAGAATATTTACTTAAAAGTTTCAAAGATAATATTTTCATGCTTTGGCAAAACGAACCATCAATCATTATCGGTAAACATCAGGATGTCTGGACTGAAGTAAATCTAAAATTCGTACAAGATCAACAAATCACGATCGCACGTAGACTTTCCGGAGGTAGCGCAGTTTATCATGATCCGGGGAACTTGAATCTTACTTTTATAGAGAACGGACAGATTATACAGACCGATAAACATACGATTCAAATCATGAATTTTCTTAGAACATTAGGAGTACATGTCACGATGGACGGATGGGATGGATTGGCTATCGGAGGATTTAAAATATCTGGTAGCGCACAAAGTATTCACAAAAATCGATATTTGCACCATGCGACTTTATTATTTTCCACAGATTTGGACAGACTCGTCACCTCCTTGAAAAATACGTCTCGCCAGACACTAGCGAAAACAAGAGGTAAACGATCGACATTCGTAAAATCCGTACGAAGTCCGGTCACGAATATCAGAGCACACCTTCCGGCTTCTATCTCCATCCAGCATTTTAAGAAAGCGCTTCTTTACTATTTTACGATCAACAATCCCGGCATACAAAATTATTCTTTCACGCAAGCAGACTTGGAAGCCATTTATCGGCTTAAAGAGCGGAAATACGCCACCACTAGCTGGAACTTTAATACTTATACTCTATAGTATGATGATCCTATTTTTATTAAATATATAATGATAAAAATAGGATCTATACTACAACTGATATATGATTGATATTGATTAGCCGTAGAAATAAACAAAATAGGATATATCTTTAGAAAATAGAAGATATATCCTATTTTTATTCATTTCATAATAGACTTATATTTACTATGAAATAAATATATCAAAAGTCTATTGATTTATTTAAATATTCAATGCTCCAGTTAATTCTTTTACCGATTTGAAACCATGCCGGTCGCAATAGTCATTCAATCCATCAATAACTTTAATAGAAACAGTTGGATCCACAAAGTTATAAGTTCCGATCTGAATGGCACTAGCTCCGGCCAACATAAATTCTACAGCATCTTTCCAGTTAGAAATACCTCCCAAACCTATAATTGGGATTTTCACCGCCTGATAGGTTTGCCATACCATACGCAAAGCGATAGGCTTCACACAAGGTCCGGAAAGCCCTCCGGTTATTGTAGATAATATAGGTTTACGTTTCTCTGCGTCTATAGCCATTCCCAGCATTGTATTAATCAACGAGACAGAATCTGCGCCCTCTGCCTCGACAGCCTTAGCAATCTCTGCAATGTCCGTCACATTTGGAGAAAGTTTTACAATAAGTGTCTTTGGATAAACCTTACGAACAGCCTTAACAACTTCTCCGGCACCACAAGCAGTAACGCCAAAAGCCATACCACCTTGCTTTACATTCGGACAAGAAATATTCAGTTCTATAGCTGGAATCCTATCCAACTCGGCTATCTTTTCCGCACATTCGACATATGTCTCGATCGATGATCCACTCACATTTACGATCATATTCGTATCAATATCCTTAATCTTCGGATAAATATGCTCGGCAAAATAATCGGCACCTTTATTTTGAAGCCCTACAGCATTTAACATTCCAGAAGGGGTCTCTGCCATTCTGGGATAATCATTGCCTTCACGGGGTTGGATGGTAGTACCTTTTACAAAAATACCTCCCAAACGTGAGATATCCATGAAATCAGCATATTCTATACCATATCCGAACGTACCGGATGCTGTCATTACCGGATTTTTCAACGGTAAATTTCCTATGTTTACATTTAACTCTGCCATGACAAATTCTCAATATTAAATACAGGACCTTCTGTACACACACAAACATTATGACCTTCCTTATTTTTTTCCACACAACATAAGCAAGCCCCCAAACCACAAGCCATCATGTTCTCGAGAGAGACCTCACAAGAAATAGCCTTTGCTCTTGCATATCTCGCTACCGCCATCATCATCGGTTTAGGGCCACAAGTGTAAATCTGGTCAAAACAAACCTCCTTAAGGATTGTATGGTCGGTCACATATCCTTTCTCACCCAACGAACCATCTTCAGTAGTGATATAAACCGTACCAAATTCTTGGAATTCATTCAATTGCAATACATCATCCTTAGAACGAGCCCCTAGCAAAAAAGTAGGTTCAAAACCGGCCTCTTTTAAACAGGCCCCTAAATATAACATCGGAGCGGTTCCAACACCACCGCCAATCAACAAAAGTTTCTTGTTTTTCTGTTCCTTGGAAGGCATCGTAAAACCATTACCTAATGGTAGCATTATATTTACAATCTCGCCCAGACGAAATTCTGACATTTTCCTCGTACCATCACCAACAAGCTGAATCAAGAGCCACAACTCGTTTTTAGACTTATCCACATAATTAACAGAAATCGGACGACGTAAGAATGTCGTAGGAGAGTTTTCTACACGAACCTCAACGAACTGTCCGGGAAACATCTCTGGAAGATTCTCATCCGAGGTTAACTTTAACAGGCAATAATTTTTATGAAGGCGATAATTTCCGGTCACCTTCATATCTAAGATGTACTTTTTCATATATACAATTGCTCAATTTGTATGCAAAGATACATGAATATAATGTATATACCGAACAGTTTACCTTAGTCTTTCTTGTTTTTTTCAGGAACAAAAGTATCAAATGTGTTATCAGAATAGAATATCATTATTTTACTAACATTTTTAGAAGGCTTTTCTTGACACATAACTTGCTCTACCATAGGTTGTTTATAGGTGTTTACAGGCATCTCAACCCCAATTTCCTTGCGATTTTCGGCAACAACCTGTACATTAGGACGATTTTCAGGCATATTTGTAAACAAATTGGGCTCAGTCAACACATGTTCCCGGAGCATTTCACCTTTACCAAATAATAACCAGTCGGAGTCAACATAAGTGAACCGTTCTAGTATCTTTAAAAGAACATCCAAACTGGGATTATTTCTTCCTGATATAATATGCGACATGGCTGAACGTTGTATTCCGATTGATTCAGCAAATTTAGAAGGAGTAAGTCCCTCAAGCTCCATTATTTTCAAAATACGATCTCTCATTATTATACCCTTAAATTCTTACTTGGCCCTCTGCCATTATGACCGTTCACTAAGATAAATTGCCCTAAAGTAAACTTGATACAAATATAAATCATTATTTCTATTCTTGCAATTTATTTTTATAAAACTAAATCGATACATACGTAACCATATTGACACAAATGTTTTGGATAGATATGTAAACAACTCTTGATAGCGTAAATATCACCATTCAGAATTACTTTAACAAAAGCATGTATACCATTGATAAATAATACAATAATCTAAATATAGGCTATATGTACACCTCCTTTTTCACGTTTGTAGACAGAAAAACAGATCTCATTTAATGTAAACAATCAATATTTTCACATAAAAATCTGGTTATTTATTATTTATAGTAAATCATATACAAACAAAGAAATCTATAATAATTCGCTGTTTAGATTAGTAATGTAAATATGTTACGTTTGTATCACCCTTGATTTGGTTACAGAAATAAATCACATTTGTGAT
Organism: uncultured Parabacteroides sp.; assembly: GCF_947855115.1. Lineage (GTDB taxonomy): Bacteria > Bacteroidota > Bacteroidia > Bacteroidales > Tannerellaceae > Parabacteroides. Next base: position 295,101 of record NZ_CANTZW010000002.1, on the reverse strand, counting down.
CATCCCCAATCTTTTTATTAGATATACAAAAGTAAACAACCTTTTAAGTGCTACATTCATATACACTATAAACCAACTTCATTTATAATACTGTCATCTTGTCTTTTTTCTTTGGCCCGGCAGTGAGACTGCTACAGGACGATAAGCGTAAGTATGGATTTTTTGAGATTTTTGAGGAGGGAAGTACGTAATCAAATAAATTTTAAAGTCTCAGAGAGATAAAATCAACTTAATTAATTGATAAATAAAAGAAAAGACCATTTTTTCTAGTTCAAGTTTTTCACCATTCTAGAAAAAAGGTCTTTCTACCTCTATCGGGTCTATGATTTTTGTTTAATGTAAGATTTTGTAAAGTAACTCTTTCAATAAATCCGCATCTGTTGCTGAAGAATTTTCCACCCCCTTGGATTTTGCGTCAGTCGTTCGGATATCACTGATCAAGTTAAAGACTTTCATGGCAGAATAATTTTTCATGCCCAGAAGATAATCCTTTACCTGATAGGTTCCCCTCAAACCAAGCTCGGCCATTAGTCCTGATTCTGACCGATCCTTTGAATAATAACAAATCAACAAGTTCGAGAAATAGTTAAATAATACAGGAAGGGTCATCTGTATCGGATTACTTTTAGGATTCTTCTCAAAATACTGAGCAATCCGGTTTGCCTTTAACACATCTTTTATGGCTAGAGCCTTTATCAACTCAAAGTTATTGTATTCTTTGCTAATCCCTATATTTTGCTCGACCAATTCCGGCGTGATGCGTTTTGAGGCCTTTTCAGCCAAGATAATCGCCAGCTTATCCAATTCCTTATTGAGACGGTTTAAATCGTTTCCAAGGAAATCTGAGAGCATTTGAGCGGCTTTAGGATCGATACTGATAGAACGTTGTTGCATCAAAGAAGTAATAAACCCCGGCATTTTATAATCCGGGACCTTTTTCGACTCGTATAAAATACCATTTTTATCAGCGGCAACCGCTAACGCACGTCGGCGATCTAAAGTCTTATATTTGTAATTTATGACCAAAATAGTCGATGACAAAGGGCTTTTCACGTAATTACTCAACAACTCAATATCCTTCACTAATTGAGCTTCTCGGACAACGATTAATTGGTACTCGGACATCATCGGAAAACGCCGTGCCGCATTAATAATTGAAACAGCATTCGTATCTGCGCCATATAAAATAATCTGATTAAAATCCTTCTCAGACTCTTCCAGTACGTTTTTTAATAACAAATCCGTTATCTGATCGATGAAGAAAGGTTCTTCACCCATTAATACATAAACAGGCTGGAATTTTCTGGCCATTATATCCTTACAAATCTCCTCGAATGAAATTTCTTTTTTTGCCATAAATTAGAAGTTTTGCCATCACCAACTGAAACGGATGTGACGAATTGTTTTCTTACCATCTAAAATTTGCTGGAGAGCCTCAATCCCCAACATTACCTGTTCTCCTACAAATTGCTGGGTTACTTTCCGATCGCTCGCTTCCGTTTTCACGCCATCTTCCTCCATCGGTTTATCCGATATCATCAACAACGCACCTGTAGGTATCTGGTTGGCGAAACCTGCCGTAAGCAAAGTCGCAGTCTCCATATCAATGCCCGTGGCATGCGTGCTACGCAGATATTCCTTAAATTCATTATCGTATTCCCAAACCCTGCGATTTGTCGTGTAAACCGTGCCTGTCCAATAATCTTTCCCATGGTCTCGTATAGCGGAAGAAATGGCACGAAGCATTGAGAAAGCAGGCAATGAAGGTACCTCTGGCGGCAAATATTCATTCGACGTTCCTTCACCCCGGATGGCAGCGATAGGTACCACATAATCTCCTAACGCATTCGCCTTTTTCAATCCTCCACATTTACCTAAGAAAAGAACGGCCTTGGGCATAATCGCAGATAATAAATCCATGATCGTAGCAGCGTTCGCACTTCCCATGCCAAAATTGATGATGGTAATTCCTTCTGCCGAGGCATTGGGCATCGAGCTTTTCAATCCCAAGATCGGTACATTGAAATGATCCGCGAATATTTCGACATATTTAGTAAAGTTCGTGAGTAATATGTGCTTAGTGAAGTCCTCTAACTTTCGCTCGGTATAACGAGGCAACCAATTTTCTACGATTTCTTGCTTTGTTCTCATAAATAACTACCTTTGAGGTGTGTTTTAGTTAGAATATAAATAGCAAATATAGCAAATGCTCCCATTAAATCTACCAAAATTCTCAGTCAAAGTGACGGAGAAAGCCGGAAAGCTTTCGATCTGGGATCCCGTACGCCGGAAATTTGTAGCGTTAACACCCGAGGAATGGGTACGGCAACATTTCGTGAACTATCTGATCACGGAAAAAAAATACCCCAAGGAACTTCTCGCAAATGAAGTGGCAGTGAAACTAAACGGAACATCCAAACGATGTGATACAATTGCGTACAACCGGTTTCTACAACCTCTAATGATTGTCGAGTATAAGGCCCCCCGCATAGAGATAACACATACCGTATTCGATCAAATCGTACGTTATAACATGGCTTTACATGTAAAATACCTGACCGTAAGCAACGGTATTCGGCATTTTTGTTGTAAAATCGACTATGAAAAGCAGACGTACGTATTTCTCGAAGGTATACCGGAATATAGCGCTATAGAAGAAACCGCCTAAATTACCTAATAAAGTACCCCTTATCCTTCTATGCGCCCGCACGGATCGGATAAGGGCTGACTCAGCCCAACCGGTAAACAGCTCTATCGACCAGGAATTCATTGTTTGCGTACAAGTACCCTCTCTCTATACGCAAAATCTCCCCGGAAGTCCTCAAGTGTATCAAAACCGATACTCTCGCCTCCTCATTTTCAAGGCACTCAAATTTAAACAGATTATATACGTTTGATAGAAGAAGATAAAAAAGAAACAGGAATGTCTCTGCGACACTTCCTGTTTTTTCCATATATTGAGTAGATTTTAATTCCATATCCCATACAATTATGGGCACAAACATAGCAATATTCGTCAAATAAACAAATATTTTAACACGAAAATTTTATTTCGTCAAGAGATAATCCTCCGGTTCTACGATCTGTAAAACATATTCCGGAGTGTTAGGTAACCTTTTCGCATACAAAGTGACAGAATCACCCCGCTCAGTTATCGTAGAATTAGATTCAGACGATATCTGGTCAACATTACGCAGCTTTACTTCCTCATCTTTATCGAAAAAGAAGGAATATCCCAATAAAACCGCAAAAAAAGATAAAATCAATGGCTTCATGTCTAACTTGTTTTTATGACTATATATGCTTAGATGCTTATAAAACGATAAACGCTGCATATTATTTCAAAATAATTACATATTAATCCACAAACACAAGTTCACACGCCTATAAACACGGAGCCATACGCATTATCTACATCTACAAAAAAGGCGAGGAATAATCCCCGCCTTCTTATCTATGTGATATAACTGAAGTTATTATCCACCGAAATCGTCAAAGTGCAACATCTCACGAGGTACACCCAAGTTATCCAGCATATTTTCCACAGCCTTCGACATCGGGCCCGGACCACACATATAGTACTCAATATCTTCCGGAGCCTCATGATCCTTCAAGTAAGTATCAAGGATTACCTGATGAACGAAGCCTGCCGTATACTTAACACCCGCAGCGTCAGCGGCAGGATCAGGACGGTCAAGGGCCAGATGGAACGTAAAGTTCGGGAATTCTTTTTCGATTTCCAGGAAGTCCTCTAAATAGAATACCTCATTCAAGGCACGCGCACCATAGAAATAAGACATCTTGCGATCCGTAGTCTTCAAGGTCTTCGTCATGTGCATGATCTGGGCACGCAACGGAGCCATACCTGCACCACCACCAATCCACATCATCTCTCTCTTAGAATCGAAGATCGGATGGAAATCACCATAAGGACCACTCATGGTCACTTTGTCGCCCGGCTTCAACGTGAAGATATAAGAAGAAGCGATACCCGGCATCACATCCATGAAACCTACCTGTGGTTTCGGCTTAAACGGCGGTGTAGCGATACGAACCGTCAACATGATGCGATCACCCTCCGCAGGATAATTAGCCATAGAATAAGCACGGATAGACGGTGAGTCATTCTTACATTTCAAGTCGAACAAACCGAACTTCTCCCAAGCGGGCAGATATTCCGGACCAATCAAGCTCTTATCGATATCCTTGTTGTAATCCATTGAGTATGTAGGGATCTTGATCTGAGCGTAAGAACCCGGGATAAAGTCCATATGCTCACCCTTAGGCAACGCAACGATGAACTCTTTGATGAACGTAGCGACATTCTTGTTGCTGATAACCTCGCATTCCCATTCCTTAACGCCAAATACCTCGTCCGGTACCTGAACGACCATATCCTCTTTTACCTTGCATTGACAAGCCAAGCGCCAATGATCTTTTACTTGTTTACGAGAAAAGAAACCTTTCTCTGTAGGCAAGATCTCGCCACCCCCTTCTAATACTTGGGCACGGCACTGACCGCATTTACCACCACCACCACAAGCGGAAGACAAGAAAATGCCACCACTCTGTAGCGCACCCAACAAAGTTCCCCCTATGGGTGTCTGAATATCTTTCTCTCCATTAACCTTCAGGTCTACGTTTCCTGACGGCACCAACTTTGCTTTGGCAGCCAACAACGCACCTACAAGGATCAGCGTAATCACTAAAAAGACTACCGCACCCGCAGCGATTGTTAATCCACCAGTCGTCATTAATAAAGTCATTTCTCTAAATGTTTAATGCGTTAATATTATATCTTAAGACCTGAGAAGCACATGAATGCCATACCCATCAAACCGGTAATGATAAAAGTGATACCAAGACCTTTCAATGGTTTAGGTACATTCGAGTAAGCCAATTTCTCCCGGATAGCAGCCATACCTACGATAGCCAACATCCAACCGATACCAGAACCTAAGCCATAAACAGTAGCGACACCCACATTAGGGAACGCTTTCTGTTGCATAAACAGAGAACCGCCTAAAATCGCACAGTTAACAGCGATCAACGGCAAGAAGATACCCAAAGACGCATATAATGCCGGGGCGAATTTCTCTACCACCATCTCCACCAACTGAGTGAAAGAAGCGATGATAGCGATAAAGATGATAAAGGCCAAGAAACTCAAGTTTACACCGGCGTACTCAGCACCTAACCAGCTCAACGCACCTTCTTTTAATACATAATTTTCGAGCATATAGTTAATAGGTAACGTACACGTCAAAATAAACGTTACAGCCATACCTAGTCCTAAAGCAGTCTTCACATTCTTGGAGACAGCCAAGAAAGAACACATACCCAGATAGTATGCGAATATCATGTTGTCTACAAAAATTGAGCGGACAAATGTGCTTAATAATTGTTCCATTCTATTATATCTTTAATAGTTTGCATTAATTCTCTTGAAGTTCCTTGTTCTTAGAACGGTGTACCCAAATAATCACGGCTATCACGATCAAAGCCATCGGAGGCAAGATCATCAAGCCATTGTTCACATAACCGAAGTCATAAAAGGCTTGAGGAATAACTTGGAAACCCAAAAGCGTCCCTGAGCCTAGCAACTCACGGAAAAATCCGACGATAATAAGAATAACCGCATATCCCAAACCATTACCGATACCGTCCAAGAATGACTCCCATGGGCCATTTCCCAAAGCAAAAGCCTCCAAACGTCCCATCAAGATACAGTTCGTAATAATCAAACCAACGAATACGGATAACTGTTTATTTACATCATAAGCAAACGCTTTCAATACCTCGCTAACGATCGTTACCAAAGCGGCAACCACCACCAATTGCACGATAATACGGATACGGTTAGGAATCGTATTACGAAGCAATGAAATAATCACGTTAGCGAAAGCCACTACCGCCGTCACAGAAAGCCCCATAACAATAGCCGGTTCCAATTTTGAGGTTACGGCCAAAGCAGAACAAATACCCAACATCTGCACAACCACAGGGTTATTGATGCTTAACGGGCCTAACAGAACATCTTTATTCTTTTCAGATAATAATCCCATCTTCTATTTAATTTTGTGAGGTCAGAAATTTAATATAACCACTTAAACTATCAAAGAGCATATTACTAACGCCTTGACTAGTAATCGTACCACCAGAGATACCATCTACATAATCTTGTCCCGCAACGCTTTTACCCGGTTTAACGATAGCGATAGACTTAAACTCTCCATTCATGAATATCTTCTTACCCTTGAACTCGTCGCTGAATACCGGTTTCGAGATCTCGGCACCTAGACCCGGAGTTTCACCCTTGTGGCTGAAATCCGCTCCGTATACCGTATTCTTATCGCTATCTACGGAGATGTATCCCCATAGCGGTCCCCAAAGACCAGCTCCATGCAAAGCCATGATGTATTTCGGCTGACCATCCACATTCGCCACGAAAACCGGATATTGATGTTCCGCGGCAGCTTTAACCACGTCTGTGGCGAAAGCGTCGCCCTCGACCTTCTCACCATTCTCGTTTACCAAGAAAGCTTCCTTGATCAACTCGTTGTACTTAGTCTCAGCCTCGGAAGGAGAGACATTTACGTTGATGGAACGCAAAATCTGCTGTCTCTTATCGTTATCCTCGTTTTGTTTCTGGAAACTTCTCAATGACTGTGAAGTAAACGCCAATATGACAGCCACTAGCACAACCATCACCGCCGCATAAACAACCGTATAAACATTGCTATCCCGGTTTAAGCCTTTCTTTGCGGCACCCTCTTCCCTGGTTTCCTCAAACTCGGAAACAGGAGCAGCACATACCGGGCAAGTATCAGGAGCCTTATTCCCCTCGTGGACATAGCCACATACCTTACATTTATATTTAGCCATATTCCTTCTTTCTTTATTTTATTACACGTTTCAATCTGCGAGAGATGTTAGCTTCCACTACATAATAATCGATCAGCGGAGCGAACACGTTCATCAACAGGATAGCGAGCATCATACCCTCTGGATAACCCGGGTTCAACGCACGAATAATAATGGCCATAGCACCTACAAGGAAACCATAGATATATTTACCGGTCTCCGTACGGGCGGAAGTCACAGGATCTGTAGCCATGAACACGGCTCCAAACGCAAAACCTCCTAAGAACAAATGATCCAACGGAGATACACACATAACGACCGTAGAACCGATCATGTTAAAGATCAATGACATGAAAGCACCACCCACGAATACCGAAACCATTGTCTTCCAGCTTGCGATACCCGTAACCAACAAGATTATCGCACCAATCAAGATAGCCAATACAGAGGTCTCACCGATAGAACCCGGGATCAAACCCAAGAATGCGTCCCAAGTAGAAATAGGATTGCCCAATACATCGACTGCCTGGAAAGAACCGATCATCTCCTTACCCGCGATAGCGACTTGTCCTAACGGAGTAGCCCCGGAGAAACCATCGACCACCTGGCCAGCCCCGATACCAAACGTATCAGCCGTACGAACGAACACCTGGTCTCCAGACATAGCCGCCGGATATGCGAAGAATAAGAACGCACGTGTAACCAAAGCCACGTTAAATATATTGTATCCCGTACCGCCAAATACCTCTTTCGCGAAAACAACGGCGAAAGCAGTAGCTACGGCGATCATCCATAACGGAGTATCAACCGGCACGATCATCGGGATCAAGATACCGGAAACCAAGAATCCTTCTTGGATCTCCTCTTTCTTCACCTGGGCGACAGCGAACTCGATCCCCAAACCTACCACATACGAAACAACGATCTTAGGCAATACCGCCAAAAATCCGAAAATAAAAGTCATCAAAAATCCCGGATCAGCCCCAATAGCTAAATTATGCTGATAACCGACATTATACATACCAAAAAGCAAAGCAGGCAACAAAGCGATAATGACCACTGTCATGGCACGCTTTGAATCAATACAGTCATGAATATGTACGCCCGTTTTAGAGGTCTCGTTCGGAACAAATAAGAATGTTTCGAAACCGTCAAAAACAGAACGGAACATCGCCAGCTTTCCGCCTTCCTCAAAGTTAGGCTTAATCTTGTCGAGATAATTCCTTAACGCTTTCAATGTATTATAAGTTTTTTATGTTATTAATTCATTTCCTTATACAACAGGTTCAATCCGTCGCGAACGATCTTTTGCAACTCGATCTTGGAAGTGTCCACGAACTCGCAAAGAGCGAAATCCTCGGGAGCCACCTCGTAGATACCTAAGTTCTCCATCTTATCGATATCGAACGCAATAATCGCTTTCAACAGATATTCCGGATAGATATCCATCGGGAACACCTTATCGTATTCATTAGACATAATCATGGCACGTCTACCACCTTTAATACGGGCATCGATCACATATTCCTTGTTCGAACACAACCAGCTGAAATAACTGTGGCTGGCGCTGAACTGATTGAAGCGAGGCATCGCGAACCCCAAGAACTCATGCGTCTCATCGCCTTCCGGTATCACGGTGATCTGGTTGTCGTAAGCGCCTAGGTAATCATCCATATTCACCTTGGTCCCTGTCAATACGTTACCACTGATAATACGGATATGCTCCTGTCCTAATACTTTACCGCTCACCAAGCTCTTGATCGTACAGCCAGAAATCGTCTTGACATAACCTCTCTCCGTAGTCTCGGAACCGGTAATAACGACCATACGGCTGAAATCGGCGACCCCCTTGTTGAACAAGCGTCCGATAACGATCACGTCGGCCGGATTAACCGTCCAGACCACCTCACCCTTATTAATGGGCTTGATATGATTGATCTGCACACCAACATTCGCAGCCGGATGCGGTCCTTCCACTTCCACGATTTCCACGCCTTTCATACCTTTCACGGCAGAACCGCTTCTCACCCCCACATACACTTTTCCATTCGTTAATTTAGCTAGGGCATCTAATCCAGTCTGAAAGTCGGCCTCCTGACCCTTTACGATAAAATCAAAGTTTGGAGCTAACGGGGCAGAGTAAAAAGCCGAAACGAAAATATCGCGCGGAGTATCCAGCGGAGCGGCAATAATGTCGTATGGGCGCTGCTTGATAAACGGCCACATTCCCGCGTTCAGAAGCGCTTCTTTCACTTCCTCTCCCTTCAAGGATGCCACGTTCTTTTTACCAAACTCCTCATACTCGATCTGCGCGTCCGGCTTCACAACGATGCTCAGCACCTTACGCTTCTCTCCTCGGTTTACGGCAGTTACTTCACCACTGACAGGCGAAACAAACTTGATCTCGGGGCGGTTCTTGTCTATCATCAGTACAGAACCGGCTTTGACTTTTTCTCCTACTTTCGCAACAACTTTGGGGAGAATACCGTTATAATAATCGGGGACGATCGCGTAAGACTCGCTCTTGCCGCCGTTTAACAGTACATCCGAAGCTTTGCCCTTCAGATTAATGTCTAAACCCTTTTTAATCTTAATCACATTTGCCATGATACAACTAAAATTGTTTATATGTAATTTTCCTGCAAAAGTAAACATTTTTTCATGCTTTAGAACAGGGAAAGGCAAATAATTAGAGAAATAATTCCATAATTTTGTGTCGTTAAAGAAAGTAATAAGAAAATGAAAGTTTTTAAAATCCTATTTCTGCTGCTTATCACGGTTTTAATGCCGCTGAACGCCCAGGTAACTTACTTTACCAACGTTAGCGATAAGCAAATAAAGACCCTCCAAGTGAAGGTTGCCGGCGAGATGTTCTCCGATCCTTTCATCGAGTTGGGCGGTGAGAACCGTATCGAGATTAATTTCGATGCCTTCAACCCGGGCTTCGGACGGTATGCCTATAATCTGATTCATTGCAACGCGGATTGGACGCAATCGAATCTTTCCCCGATCGAGTATATGGATGGTTTTCAAGGGAGCACGATCGAGGATTTCGCCAATGCGATGGGTACCACGGTGCAATACACCAACTACCGGCTGCTTTTCCCGAACGACGATGTGCAACCGAAAGTCTCAGGCAATTATGCTTTGCAAGTGTATAACGAGGATGATCCTTCCCAGATCGTACTCACCGCTTGTTTCTCTGTTTTTGAGCCGAAGGTCAGTATCGCCGCCACGGTAAGCGGGAATACGGATATCGACACCAATCAATCGCACCAGCAAGTCAGCTTCGCGATCAACAACAAGAACTTCCCTATCACCTATCCGCAGACAGACCTGAAAATCTGGGTCTACCAGAACAACCGTAGGGATAATGCCGTGACCGGTCTTCAGCCCATGACTATATTGGAGAACCAGATCTCTTACACGAACAACCAGAACTTGATCTTTCCGGCGGGAAACGAATACCGCCGCATGGAATTCTTGAGCAATAAATACAATGGTATGCACGTGGAAAGTATCTCGTTCCATAATCCATATTATCATGTAGAATTGATGACGGATTATCGCCGTGATCAAATATCATACCAATATGACCAAGATCAAGACGGGCGTTTCTTTATCCGTTGCAGCAATTGTAACGATCCGGATACGGAAGCGGATTATTACATCGTCCATTTTACCCTTGCCATGGATTTAATTCCCGATGGAAACGTGTATTTGAGCGGAGAGTTATATAATAATGTATTAGACGAGAAAAGCAGGATGGGCTATAATCCGGAGACTCATCAATACGAGAAATCCGTCTTGCTGAAACAAGGCAGTTACAATTATCAGTATCTTTTCGTCCCTAACGGCCAGACCGTAGGCCAGACCGGTCCTATCGAGGGGAATTTCTTCCAGACAGAGAATGAATATAGCATCTACGTCTATTATCGCCCGATGGGTACACGGTATGATCGTTTAATCGGCGTAACAAGTATCAGAAATACAATGCCTGTATTATAATTATTCGCGGAAAAGGCATACTTTTACGCACAAAATATTAAACATGAAAACGAAACGAATTTATCCAAAGGAATGGAGTGAGTGGCATCCATACAGAAAAACCACAGATGTAGACGTTTATTACGCTGATTTCGCAACCGATCTTTATGATTTCCTTGCTGATATACCAATACACAGAGAACTCTTCGAGCAAGATTGCCATACCCGGGAATTCTGTATCTGCCTTACCGCATGGTTCGAGGATATCATTTCCGGGACGGGGATCTGGCAATCGTTCACATCCGAGTGCAAACGGCTTTATGGCACGTATCTCCCTTTCTTCTATCTCAGCAAGAATTATTTCCCCGGTGAGATCAATGAGGAAGATATTCGTTTCCTTATCTGGCATCATGTGCGGCAAATGCGTGAGAACCCAGTCATTTATCCGGAAGATCCCATTATTGCGAGCATAGCCCGCGAGCTCTATCATTTTTTAATGGATGATTACGAGGTCGCCCCGGAAAACGAGCTGATGCAAGCCTATTTCAATCCGAGACGTACCTTCGAGGATTTCCAAGAATACCGCACGTTCTTGGAATGGTTTCATTTTCATTGCTATTTCAACGCATTCAACCATACGGAGTTAGCGACAGAAGAGAATACGACTCTTAATGAACTCGCATTTAAGAGCCGTAAGAATTTCCTTTCGTTGACAACCCCGGAATGGCTGGCGAAAATATTCGTGGAGAGTCCTCAAGCCGAGGTTTTGAGAAACGTAAAAAAAGAAGAACTCTCCTATTTCAAGATCACATCCGAAGAAACAGAATATCTCATCGCCGATGATCTTTGTGATGACAACAAAAAAGGCTTGCACATCATGAAGCAATCTTTGGACCAGAGGCAGATGCCGAAGGTGGGACAGACAATCTCTTGCGTACTCATCCATTACAACAACACTTATTGGCAAAGTGGCCCGTTGGCACACTGTCAGGAAAACCCGGCTTTGCTTCTAACAATAGAAAATTTCAAGAGAGAATCAGCGAAATAACATATGCTCTTTCCTGCAATCAATAGGTCTATTGCCAGTACCGTATTAGTAATCGGAGGATTACTTTCGATCGTCCAGGTCATGCCTAAATATCCGCTGTTGCTCGGTGAAAGGCTATTTCCACATGGAGGATGGATACAAGTAATGCTTGCCATGCTATACGGCGGCTGGCTTTGCCACAAGATGCAGGACCGGGAGGAACGGCCCAAATGGAGAAAAAGAGCGTGGTTATTATTCTCGATCGTTTTCTTCGGGCAACTCATGCTAGGGATTTTTGCCGATCCTATCTTCCTTATGTCCGGAAAACTGCATTTACCAATCCCCGCGGTCATTTTAGCCGGGCCGATTTATCGATTCGAGGGTCTATTTATGCCGATACTGTTTATCAGTACTTTATTACTATCCGGCCCTGCCTGGTGTAGCCAGCTTTGTTATTTCGGGGCATTCGACGCCTGGAACGCCCGGGGAAAATTGGAACGAAAGATGTTTCCCTACCATAAGCAAATGCGATACAGTGTCTTATTTCTGGTTATGGCGGGCGCTTTCCTGCTACGGATATCCGGAGCGAGCGGTGTGGTGGCTACCGCTTTTGGGATAGCGACCGGAGGTATCGGGCTACTTGTCATGTTATTATTTTCCAGGAAAAGACGGAAGATGGTACATTGCAGTAGTTATTGCCCGATCGGGACTTTGGTCTCTTGCCTCAAGTACCTCTCTCCTTTCCGGGTACGGCTGACAGCCGGCTGTTGCCATTGCATGGCCTGTACGAACGCTTGCCGTTATGATGCCCTGCATAAGGAAGAGATCAAGAAGGGAAAGATAGGGTACACCTGTACCTACTGTGGAGATTGCCTTTCCGCTTGCAAGCACGAGGCTATAGAATATTATTTTCCGGGTTTACGGCCGGCTAACGCTGAACGCTTATGGATCGTTATCACGGTGGTATTACATACTTGCTTCTTGATGATCGCACGGATCTGAGCCGTATACCCGCTTACCCATCAAATAGGTAGAAACGGTATTCCGGTCGTCACCGAGGGTTTGCAGGCCAAATAGCTTATTCTCGATCGTCCATTTATCTCTCGATCGGAGATACTCCATCCGTTTCTTTTGGACAGGGGTAGTGGCATAATCCACGACTATAAAATCCGCCTCGCGACCGGGAAGGAAATTCCCGATCCGGTCATCCAGAGACAAAGCCCGGGCAGAACCTAACGTGCATTTATACATAGCGTCTAAAACGGTCATCGGATAACCGTTCAATTGCTGTATCTTATAAGCCTCTCCCATCGTACGCCACATAGAGAAAGAGGTTCCGGCACCGACATCCGTCGCCAGGGTGGTACGTATGCCATAACGATTCGCTTCCTTCATATCAAATAACCCGCTTCCAAGGAAAAGGTTCGATGTCGGACAATGGGCGATAATGCCTCCCGCCTCTCCCAACCGCTTATATTCCCGTTCGGTTAGATGGACACAATGCCCAAATATCGAACGATCGGTCAGTAACCCGGCCCGCTCATAGACATCCAGATAATCCGTATGGCCGGGATAAAGCGATAAGACGGATTCGATCTCCCCTTGATTTTCCGAGAGATGCGTCTGTATATACGTATCGGGATACTCAACATGCAAACGGCCGGCGCACGCTAATTGATCCGGCGTACTGGTTATGGCGAAACGAGGCGTGATCACATAATGGTTACGCCCTTTCCCATCCCACTCCTCTATCAAGCTACGGCAGTCCGACTCACTCTGGCGTGTCGTATCAACCAAATAATCCGGAGCGTTCCGGTTCATCATCACCTTTCCCGCCAATATGCGCATATTATATTCCGAGGCTACGGAAAATAAAGCGGTTACGGAAACCGAATGAACCGTGGTATAAGCAGCGCAAGTCGTAGTTCCGTTTTTCAGCAGTTCCTTTACGAAAAAACGGGCGATATCTCGAGCGTACGCCATAGAAGAGAAAGCTTCCTCGGCTGGAAACGTATATTCGTCCAGCCAATCCAGGAGTTGCTTGCCGTACATACCTAATATCTCCGACTGGGAAAAATGAATATGGGAATCTATAAAACCGGGAGTGATCAATTTCCCGGAATAATCCGTCACCGGAAAATCCGGGTAACGGGAACGCATCGCCTCGAATGGGCCGGCCTCAACAATCTTTCCTTCTACAACAACCAAGCCTCCATCCTCAAAATAGCGGTAAGCCTCCGCATGTTCCAGCGGGGAAGCGAGTAAATAGAACACTTCCCCCCTATATAAGTCCTTCATCATAATCCGATAACAAATTGCCGGCCTGGCCGCATATTAACAAGATTTACCGGTCATGATGTCCAGCACCAAACGGTCTGTCGCCTCCATTCCCTTAGAACCGATAGCGGTCAGGTTGGCGATCGACTTGTCTACATCCTCATCGATGATACCCTCCACGGAAGTCACCACCTTATCTTCCATAGCCATCAGCGCGGAAAGCATAGCCGTAGATACGCCGCTAGACACCTTCATGGCACAACTAGGCTTGGCCCCGTCACAAATCATTCCCGTAATATTACCGATCATATTCTTTACGGCATAAGAAATCCGCGTCTTATCCCCTCCCATCAAATAAGTGATGGCGCAACTCGCCCCCGTAGCGGCAACCACACAACCACAAAGGGCGGACAAACGCCCTAGGCTTTGCTTGATATAGATCACCATCAAATGGCTTAACATCAGCGCACGAATCAGTTGTTCTTCCGAGCATTGGATATCCTCGGCGAAAGAAAGAACCGGAAGCGTAGCGGCAATTCCCTGGTTACCACTCCCCGAGTTACTCATCACCGGGATCATGGCACCATCCATACGAGCGTCGCAAGCGGCGGAAGTCATGATCAACATATGCGTGTAAGCGGAATCCCCCATGAATTTACGGCCAAAAGCCCCCGATACCGTCTTACTCACGGTATGCCCGTAATTACCTTTCATGGAAGCCTGAGCCGCTTTTTTATTCAACTCGGCCGTTTCTAAGATAAAACGAATCTCATCTAACGGCATCTCCATGGCAAACTCATAAACCATAGAAAAGGACAAACGCAAATCCTTGTTCTCGCAAACTTCCTCGCCAGAGGCATTTGTCGTACGCAAATCGGTCAGCACCTCCCCGTTTTTCTCTACATATATTATATGAGTGTGCTCATGGCAAATGATTACCTTCGAGCGGTCGTCTCCTGCGGAGCTTACAATCTCGATATAAAGTTTATCCACATTCTCTTTCAGATCTATATGGATACACTTCTTACAGACCATTTCCCTGCCTTCTTCCAATCCCTCCGGGGTAAGGTCTTTCAGTACTTCCAGCCCATAAGCGGATTTACCGATGAGCGACCCCAAAGCGATAGCGATAGGTAATCCCACCATTCCGGTTCCCGGGATCCCCACCCCCATGGCATTCTTCAAGATATTGGCACTCAGATGAACCTCTATCTTCTCCGGCTTGCGCCCCAGCACCTCCGCAGCTTTTGCGGCGGCCAAAGCCACGGCGACAGGTTCCGTACATCCGATAGCGGGGATTACCTCCCTGTGAATCAATTCTATAATTTGAGTTTTTATGATAGCATCCATAATGACCGTCTTTATTTAGATTTGAATGTTACATTAGATCAGGCGCAAAACTTATGAACGATCTCTTTCACGGCATCATATTGTTTTTCCAGCGCATCTTCATACCGCGACGCATCTTCCAGATTCCCTTTCCTTAACAGGGATAACATATCGTTTGATATACCGGATAATTTCACCAAGCCCAAATTGGCGGCTATCCCTTTCAAGGTATGCGAATATAATTTGGCATCCTCCAGGTTTCCCTCCTTCAAAGAGTCTCGCAATTTCGCGTAGGAACTATCCGTAGTGATAAATTTGCCCAGGAACTTCTTAAAAAGGATGTCATTATTCATAAAACGATCTAAGGTATTCTCTTTATCCCAAGCGGCAACATCTTCTAATGCGTTATAAAAAGCATCGTTCTCATTCATTTTTTTATGATATTAGTTTTCGTACAAAATTAGGAAAATTATAGATACCACCCAATCTAAGCCGTATTCTTTTTCTTTGCTCACCGCAACTTGGATACGAAACGATAATTTTAGTACTTTTGTCGCCTGCCTCGGGCCCCAGAACGCCCAGGCTTCGTTTATCCGACTAATTGAATTAATAAGGAATGGGAATTTCATCACCGCTTGTAGATTTGCGGCATCAATATGATCTCTTGCAAAAGGAATATGAATACGAGAAGGAAACATACCGGCAGCAATCCGAGCGTATGGGATTACGGAAACGAGTGGCGCAAGGCCTTTGCTGGTATCCGGTCGTTGCCGGACGCAGCTATTACAACTCCTTAAACCAGCTAGTGATCGAGATTGAAAGGACGGAAGATAGAGAGATCGAGCATAGTTTCGAATACGGCCGGCCGGTTTGCTTCTTCACGACAGATATCAGCGGTAAATTTAAGTATCTGGATTTCTCTGCCACGATCAGCTACGTGCAGGAAGACCGGATGGTGGTAATCCTTCCCTCTCTTCCCACCTTGGCAACCCTACAGGGACAAAACAAGGATCTCGGCGTGCAACTCTATTTTGACGAAACGAGTTATAAAGCCATGTTTTCCGCGCTCTCGGACGTGATGCGGGCGAAAAACAACCGCCTCTCTCACCTAAGAGACGTATTGCTGGGACAGGAAAAGCCGAGGCAGCGGGAATTATTCCCGATCCGTTTCCCTTGGTTGAACCACTCACAGGAAGAGGCCGTAAACAAGGTATTGGGAGCGAAACAGGTATCCATCGTACACGGCCCTCCCGGAACCGGGAAAACGACAACCTTGGTAGAAGCCATCTACGAGACGCTTCATCGAGAGAACCAAGTCATCGTTTGCGCCCAAAGCAATACCGCCGTAGACTGTATCTCGGAGAAACTGGTAGACCGGGGAATCAACGTCCTGCGTATCGGAAACCCGACTCGCATAAATGACAAGATGCTCTCTTTCACTTATGAACGCCGTTTTGAGGCGCATCCGGATTATACCGAGTTATGGAGTATCCGGAAAGCGATACGGGATATACAATCCAATATGCGAAAGAAAAGCCGGGGGGAACGGGATACGATCCGGAACCGCCTTTCCCGCTTGAAATTCCGGGCGACGGAATTGGAGGTCAAGATCGATATGGAGTTGTTCAACGAGGCTCGTGTCGTTGCCTGTACCTTGGTCGGTTCCGCGAACCGGGTCATGATGAACCGGCATTTCACGACGTTGTTTATCGACGAGGCCGCCCAAGCGTTAGAGGCCGCTTGCTGGATAGCGATCGGTAAGGCAGACCGTGTCATATTAGCGGGCGACCATCATCAATTGCCCCCCACGATTAAATGTATAGAAGCAGAGCGAGAAGGCTTGGGACATACCTTGCTGCAAAAGATAGCCTCGACAAAACCGGAAACGGTCTCTCTCTTAAGGGTGCAGTACCGAATGCATGAGGACATCATGCGCTTCTCCTCCCGATGGTTCTACCACAACCAACTTGAATCGGCTCCCGAGGTAAGCCACCGGGGTATCCTACGCTTGGATATCCCTATCGTATGGTTCGATACATCGGGGTGTGATTTCACGGAAGATACGAAAGAGGAGAGCATGAGCCGTGTCAACAGGCAAGAGGCTGAATTGCTCGTGGAACAATTACGTTCTTATATAGAAAAAATATCCATGGAGCGGGTACTGGATGAGAGTATCGACTTCGGGTTGATCTCTCCTTATAAAGCGCAAGTACAATATATCCGCAAATTGATCAGGCAAGACGCTTTCTTCAAGCGTTTGCGCCAACTGATCACCGTACATACCGTAGACGGTTTCCAAGGGCAAGAACGCGATGTCATCTTGATCAGCTTGGTGAGAGCTAACGAGAACGGGCAAATCGGTTTCTTGAGTGACTTACGGCGCATGAACGTGGCGATCACCCGCGCCCGCATGAAACTGATGATCTTGGGAGACGCCTCTACCCTTACCCGCCATGTGTTTTATAAAGAGCTCTATGATTATATCTCCCAAATAGGTAAAATAATCACGATCCACGCAAAACGAGAGCACGAACGATAGGCAGGATAAAGTGACCCGGTTCATACGAAAATCGCCTTGAAAAAACACGTACGTGTTTTCCAAGAAACATGTACATGTTTTCCGGAAAGCATGTACGTGTTTTTTTCAAAGTGTGTCCAAACAAGCTATCGAACCTCAACTATTTTCCCTATATTTGTATTCTAAACCATAAAATAAGACGCCATGAAGTACAAATTATTAGTCTTAGACGTAGATGGGACGTTGCTTAACGACAAGAGAGAGATAACTCCCCGGACCCATGCCGCCCTATTAAAGGCCCAGCAAATGGGAGTTCATGTTGTATTAGCATCCGGTCGGCCTACCAATGGGGTTCAGCCCTTGGCAGAGACCCTTGAATTGAATCATTACGGTGGTTTCATATTATCTTATAACGGAGGCCAGATCATCAACGCCCAGACCGGAGAGTTGATGTTCGAGAAACGAATTGATCCGGCCATGATCCCTTATTTGAATCGGAAGGCGAAAGAAAACGGCTTCGCGATTTTCACGTATCACAAGGATTATATCCTGACCGATAGCCCGGAGAACAAACATGTCCAAGAAGAGGCAGAACTCAATAAGATGCGTATCATCGGTGTGGAGAATTTCTCGGAAGCGGTGGATTTCGCCCCTTGCAAATGTATCCTTACCAGCGATGACGAGAACAATCTGGTAGGTTTGGAGAATCATTGGAAGAAACGTCTGGACGGTGTATTGGAGGCTTTCCGCTCCGAAGACTATTTCCTTGAGGTCGCTCCTCATTTCATCAACAAGGGAAATACATTGGCGGTCTTGATGGAGATGTTGAACATTACGACCGAGGAGGTTATCGCCATCGGCGACGGTGTGGCCGACGTGTCCATGCTTCAACTGGCCGGTACCGGTGTGGCGATGGGTAACGCACGCGACTCCGTAAAGGCTTGCGCCGATTTCACAACCTTGCCAAACAATATGGAAGGTGTGGCGATAGCGATCGAAAAGGCGATCCTCGCGACAATCAAGCCTACAGAAATTCCGCTAGACCAACTGAACGCACGGGCCAAACATGCCCTGATGGGTAATCTAGGCATTCAATATACCTATGCGTCCGAAGACCGTGTGGAAGCGACAATGCCCGTAGACGAACGGACCCGCCAGCCTTTCGGTATCTTGCATGGAGGCGCTACGCTGGCGTTGGCAGAGACCGTAGCCGGACTAGGCTCCATGATCTTGGCGAAACCGGACGAGATGGTAGTCGGCATGCAAGTCAGCGGCAGCCATATGTCGTCCGCCCACGAAGGAGATACGGTACGTGCCGTCGGGACGATTATCCACAAAGGCCGTTCATCCCATGTGTGGAACGTAGACATATTCACCTCTACCGACAAGCTGGTCTCGTCGGTACGGGTAATCAATAGTATACTAAAGAAGAAATGAAAAATGAACTTTGTTCAATGAGTAATGAAGAATGGCACCATCCGTCATTCTCCGCTCATTACTCATTGATAATAGACACGTTGATCGAGCAAGGCCGGAGTTTCGCTATCTGGCGTATTCCCGGTGAGGAAAAACTTCACTTTAGGATGCAAAGTGTCGGCTCTCCTTGCTTATTATACGACATAAAAGATTTAAATGAACGGAGCGGTTTTGTAATCGCTCCGTTTCAGGTGACAGCGGAGCGACCTATCGTTTTAATCCAGCCGGATTGCTTTGAGATTCCGTCCGAATCCATCGGAGATTTCTCTCGAGAGAAAAACGAAATCCCTTCGAATGAAATCGAAATCCCTTCCGAATCCGAGGAGAAGGAACGATATGCATACCGTTTCTCCCTGTTTACCAACCCTTTGCTGAAAGGAAGTCAAGATAAGTTAGTCCTATCCCGTAGCAAAACGATCCGGAAAGATCCCTCTTTCTCGCCCGGTAAGGCATTTCTCGCCGCGGTAGAGCGATATATCCGTTCCTATGTCTACCTCTGCCATACCCCGGAAACCGGGACCTGGATGGGTGGGACACCGGAAATCTTGTTATCCGGCGAGAAAGGCGACTGGCAAACGGTAGCCCTGGCCGGAACCCAATCTTTACGAGACGGGAAATTACCGAAAAGCTGGGACCATAAGAATTGGAGAGAGCAGCAATTGGTCGCCTCTTACATACGCCGCCAGTTATCCACCTTGGGGATTACCCCCGAGGAGAAGGGGCCTTATTCGGCCCGGGCCGGAGAGGTTTCCCATTTGAAAAGCGATTTCTTCTTCTCCTTGCCGGATTCCGAGAAGCTGGGTGATGTGCTTCAACTACTGCACCCTACTCCCGCCGTTTGCGGTCTTCCCAAGGAGGAGGCTTATCATTTCATCATCGAGAATGAGGGGTACGACCGTAGCTATTATTCCGGTTTCATCGGTTGGCTGGATCCCAAAGGCAAAACAGATCTGTACGTAAACCTCCGTTGCATGAATATCCTCCCCCAAACCTTTACGCTGTATGCCGGCGGCGGTCTTTTGGCTGCCTCGCGGCTTGAGGATGAATGGCAGGAGACCGAGGATAAATTAGATACGATGCGACGGTTACTTCATGATACTTCATTACGGACTACAAGCCTTTGGATTGATACCATTTAAACATTGTATATATTATGTATAGCGATAAAAAGAACATCCTTCAATTGGTAGCCTTGCTGATAGAGCACGGCGTAAGTAATATCGTGCTGTGCCCGGGAAGCCGGAACTCTCCGATTGTCCATACATTGGCAAACCATTCGTTCTTCAATTGCCATTCCGTGACGGATGAGCGAAGCGCGGGATTCTTTGCCGTAGGGCTAGCGTTGCACGGAGGTAAGCCGGCGGCTGTTTGCTGTACCTCGGGTTCGGCCTTGCTGAATATACATCCGGCGGTAGCGGAGGCTTTCTATCAGAAAGTTCCGCTTGTCGTGATATCTGCCGACCGTCCCGCCGCATGGATCGGGCAAATGGACGGACAGACCTTGCCGCAACCCGGAGTATTCGGCCCGCTGGTGAAGAAATCGGTGCAACTGCCGGAAATACATACGGATCAAGATGAATGGTATTGCAATCGATTGATCAACGAGGCCCTGTTGGAACTAAACCATCACGGCAAAGGACCGGTACATATCAACGTTCCGATCTCCGAGCCTTTATTCCAATTCACGACCCCCGAATTGCCGAAGGTACGGGTAATCACCCGTTATCAAGGCCTGAACGTGTACGACCGGAAATATGACGATCTGATCGAACGCTTGAACAAATATAGCAAGCGGATGATGATAGCGGGGCAAATGAGCTTGATCTATCTCTTCGAGAAAAAAATATGTAAGCTATTATACAAACATTTCACCTGGCTCTCCGAGCACATCGGTAACCGTATCGTACCGGGATTGCCTATCAAGAATTTCGACGCGATCCTGTACGCCACCCCCGAGGAGGAAAAAGAGAGGCTGGTTCCCGAACTCGTAATCACCTACGGCGGCCATGTCGTCTCCAAGCGGTTGAAAGAGTTTTTACGGAAGTATCCACCCAAGGAGCATTGGCACGTCTCATTGGATGGGGAGGTAGCGGATTTATTCGGTAGCCTGACCACGGTGATCGAGATAGACCCATTCGAATTTCTGGAGAAAATCGCTTATATGCTGGAGAATAGGCAGATTGAATATCCGAAGACTTGGGAATACAAATCCCGGAACCTGCCGGAACCGGAATTCGCTTATTCCGAGATGGCGGCGATCGGCGGTTTGATACGCTCGCTTCCGGCTGAATCGGCCTTGCATCTGGGAAATAGCTCCACCGTACGCTACGCCCAATTGTACACCGTACCCGACACGGTAGAGGTTTGTTGCAACCGGGGTACGAGCGGAATCGAAGGTTCCTTGTCTACGGCCATCGGATACGCCTCGGCCTCGCAAAAACTAAACTTTATCGTTATCGGCGATCTTAGTTTCTTCTATGACATGAACGCGTTGTGGAACGGCAACTTGCATAACAACCTCCGCATCCTGCTCTTGAACAATGGAGGTGGCGAGATCTTCCAAGCCTTGCCGGGATTTAAGATGAACGAGCGTACGCACCGTTACGTCACCGCCTCCCACCAGACCTCAGCGGAGGGATGGGCCGCGGAAAGAGGATTCATTTACACCGCCGTCCATAACGCCGAGGAATTGGCAACGGCGATGAGTGCCTTTACCCAGACGGAGCAACCAAGCGAACAACCCCTATTCATGGAGGTCTTCACGGACAAAGCGGAAGATGTGCGATTGCTCAAGGAATACTATCATCAACTAAAAAATTCATCCCAATCACAAAACATATAATATATGGAAACGAAAAGAGAATGGACAACCATCAAGGAATACGAGGAGATCTTATTTGATTTCTACAACGGCATCGCCCGCATCACGATAAACCGTGAACGGTATCGCAACGCTTTTACCCCTACTACAACCACGGAGATGAGCGACGCCTTTTACATCTGCCGGGAACGGCCGGACATTAACGTGGTCGTACTGACAGGAGCCGGAGACACGGCATTCTGCGCAGGAGGCGATATGAACGTGAAAGGACGCGGTGGTTACGTGGGTAAAGACGGCGTGCCTCGCTTGAACGTATTGGACGTACAAAAGCAGATCCGTTCTCTCCCGAAACCCGTTATAGCGGCCGTGAATGGTTTCGCTATCGGCGGTGGACACGTATTGCACGTGGTTTGCGACCTTACGATCGCTTCCGAGAACGCTATCTTCGGACAGACTGGTCCTCGCGTAGGTAGTTTCGATGCCGGGTTCGGCTCTTCTTACCTCGCCCGTGTGGTCGGGCAGAAAAAGGCTCGCGAGATCTGGTTCTTGTGCCGCAAATATAACGCGCAAGAGGCTTTAGAAATGGGATTGGTAAATAAGGTAGTCCCCTTGGATAAGCTAGAGGACGAGTATGTTCAATGGGCCGAGGAGATGATGTTGCTTAGCCCGTTAGCCCTGCGCATGATCAAGGCGGGCTTGAACGCCGAACTGGACGGGCAGGCCGGTATACAAGAATTAGCCGGAGACGCTACCATGCTTTACTATATGACCGATGAAGCGCAGGAAGGTGGCAAAGCATTTTTGGAGAAACGCCGTCCGCGTTTCGAGGATTACCCGAAATTCCCATAGTTAGTCGATAAGTGACAGTTACCTTATGAAAGGACATTATAAAACAGAGGTGGTTCCCCGGTGCTTGACTTTCAAGCGACCGGCGGGAACCTCACGAGGAGTTTATACGACCCGGAAATTGTGGGAGATACGAATCCGCAAGGAAGACGAGCCTTCGGTCTTTGGCATCGGGGAATGCGCCCCCCTGCCGGATCTCAGTCGCGACTATGGAGTGGATTACGAAACCGTATTAGCCAAGGCCTGTCTTGATTTGGAACAGAAGGGATACGTTGACACCGAATCTTTACGCCAATACCCCTCCATCCTATTCGGGCTGGAGACAGCCATGCGCCATTATCAGCAGGGAGGTTGGCGGCATTATGATACGCCATTCTCCCAAGGTAAGGTAGGCATCCCTATTAACGGACTGATCTGGATGGGGGATTATAAATACATGCTGGAACAAGTAGAAGAAAAGATGCGGGAAGGTTTCCGTTGCGTCAAACTGAAAATCGGCGCGATCGATTTCGACCGGGAATTGTCTTTATTAAAACATATCCGCGCTCATTTCTCTGCCAGGGAAATAGAACTTCGGGTAGATGCCAACGGCGCTTTTGCCCCTGCGGAGGCGATGGATAAACTGAAACGACTGGCCGAGATGGACTTGCATTCCATCGAGCAACCTATCCGTGCCGGGCAATGGGACGAGATGGCACGCCTCGCGGCGGAAACACCTCTTCCCATCGCTCTCGACGAGGAATTAATCGGTTGTAACGCTCCCGACGAGAAAAGGCGGTTACTGGAAACCATCCGTCCTCAATACATCATATTAAAGCCCTCCCTTCACGGAGGTATCGCCGGATGTACGGAATGGATCCGTTTGTCGGAAGATATTCTAGGGAGTACCCCTGAACAGCCGAAATGGTGGGTAACGTCTGCCCTGGAATCGCAAATCGGGCTGAACGCTATCGCCCAATGGTGCGCCACGCTAGGTAACCCGTTACCGCAAGGCTTGGGCACAGGCGAGATTTTCAAGGACGATGAGCGTAAGTTGATCCGGCGAAAAGGAGACACCATCTGGTTCATCAACGACTTTTGACCTATGCCGATACAAGAAGATTTACAGGCGTTTTTGGCAGAATGGCACGATCCATCCCCTTTTTTGGAAGTTCAGACTTCCGGTTCGACCGGTACGCCCAAGCGGATACGAGTACGCAAAGAACAGATGCTGAACAGCGCCCGGCTTACCTGCGATTATCTGGGGCTCAAGAAAGGTGACAAGGCCTTGTTATGTATGCCCCTGCGCTATATAGCCGGAAAGATGATGGTAGTACGCTCCCTATACGCTGGTCTGGACCTGATAGTACGTGAGCCTTCCGGACACCCGTTGGCAGATTGGGGAGACACGCCTTTGCGCTTTGCAGCCATGATCCCCTTGCAGGTCTACAATACGTTGCGAGTACCCGAGGAACGTAAACGGCTGGAACTAACGGATATACTGATTATCGGCGGCGGGGCGATCGACACAGCCTTGGAACAGGAGATCCGGCAGATGCCTAACACGGTTTATTCCACCTATGGGATGACGGAGACGCTGTCTCACATCGCCCTGCGCCGGTTAAACGGACCGGAAGCCTCGCCTTATTACCATCCTTTCCCCTCGGTAAAGCTATCCTTGTCTCCAGACAATACGTTAGTGATAGATGCCCCATTGGTCTGCGATGAGCGATTGGCAACAAACGATGTCGCCCGCATCCTGCCGGATGGGAGTTTCGCCATAATCGGAAGGAAGGATAATATCATCAATAGCGGAGGTATCAAGATACAGATCGAGGAGGTAGAAGAACGGTTACGGCCCTACCTCGACCGCCCCTATGCCATCACCGCGGTTCCCGATCCCCGGTTGGGCGAGGCGTTGGTATTGCTACGGCAAGGGGAAGTGCCCTCCGGGGCGTTTGAGACATTGACCAAGTACCAGCGGCCCCGATACGTCCTGAAGGTAGAGGCCATCCCCCAAACCGGAAGTGGCAAGATCGACCGTGCCGCCTGCCGGAAACTAGCGAAAAATATCATTACAAAAACACTATAAACATGAAAAGGATTCTAACAATCACCGCGGTCTCCCTATTGGCCTTATCGCCTATGTACGGGCAGGATTCTTGCCGATACCCGCAAGACCCTACCTTGGAGAAATCGCGAGCTTACGCAGGCTACGACTGCGTCACCTTGCTGGACAGCACCGCCGTTACGGTACAACCTACCGGCTCGGGAGCTTTTGCCGTATGCAAGGCTTTTAAGGTACAGACTCCCAAAGGGGCCGTCGACAACCGTATCATCAAATACGATTACGACCCGCTGACGGCACACGCCGAGTTCCGCTACGCCACGATCTATCGCGCGAATGGCGACGTGATCAATCTTGACGTGACCCAAGCTTGCGACTACGCCGCCCCCGCACGTGCCATCTATTGGGGGGCCCGGCAGATCATGCTGGAAGTGGGCCGCCTGCAACCGGGAGATGTCGTGGAATACGAGATCGCCAAAAAAGGCTTCACTTACGCCTTGCTGACAGCAAGCGACGATGACGAACGTTTCATACCTCCCATGCGAGGACAGTTTTACGATATCGTCCCCTTCTGGGCCTCCGAGCCTACCGTACGCAAGGTGTACCAGGTATCCATGCCAATGGAGAAAGAGTTACAATTCCAGTTCTACCAAGGCGAATGTACCTCTTCCATGCGGTATGAGGACGGACGGAAAGTGTATACTTTCTCCTCCGATGATATCCTTCCTTTCGCCAAAGAGCCGAACATGGTAGATCTATTCGATTCCGCTCCGAAACTAATGATGTCCAGCACTCCCCGATGGGAAGATAAATCCCTCTGGTTCAATAAAGTTAATGAGGATTACGGAAGCTTTACCGCGATTCCGGAAGCCCAGGAAAAAGTAGATGAACTGATCAAAGGCAAAAAGACGGAAATGGAGAAGATAGCCGTATTGACCCATTGGGTGGCCGACAACATCCGTTACTCCGGAATCTCGATGGGTAAAGGCGAGGGATTCACGCTCCACAACCTGAAGATGAATTATACCGATCGTTGCGGTGTCTGCAAGGATATCGCCGGTACATTGATCGCCTTCCTCCGCATGGCCGGCTTCGAGGCTTACCCGGCGATGACCATGGCGGGAAGCCGTGTAGAAAGCATTCCCGCCGACCATTTCAACCATTGCGTGGCGGTGGTAAAACTGGCGAACGGCACGTATATGCCTCTCGACCCGACTTGGGTTCCTTTCTGCCGGGAATTATGGAGCAGCGCCGAGCAACAGCAGAATTATCTTCCGGGTGTACCCGAAGGTTCCGACCTCTGCTTAACCCCTGTCTCCGCTCCTGAAAACCATTACGTCCGTATCCACGCCGATAACCGCCTAGACGAGAAAGGTACACTCCGCGGACAATTCACGATCACCGCCGAGGGACAGTCCGACAGTAATATCCGCCGTATCTTCACCACCGGATGGCAATCCGACTGGCAGAACACGATGGAGAAACAATTACTGGCCGTATCCCCCAACGCCAAATTACTTCGTGTAGATTACGGTAAGAACCCGAAGAACTACCAAGCGGCCCCGATCAAGATCACGTTCTCTTACGAGATCCCGAATTACGCGATCATCGCCGGAGACCAGATGCTTATCAAGCCCTTAGTCATGAACAATCTCTATAACCAAGTGAAAAGTTTCTTGCGTATCGACACGAAGCCGGAAAAACGTGCGTATGGATTCAAGGATGCTTGCTCCCGTTTGGTAGAGCAAGACGAGACCATCCGTCTCCCCAAAGGTTATACTCTCTTGAACGCCCCGAAGAATGACGCCTTACAAAGTAACGCGGCTGATTTCGAAGGCTCCCTGTCACAGGAAAACGACCGGAACATCGTCTTGCGCCAGAAATTGGCGTTGAAGAAACGCGTTTACAACGCAGCCGACTGGGAGGGTTTCCGTTCTGCCGTGAACGCCTATAAGAGTTATGGCGACTATTTGATTATCAAGAAATAAAAATAGAAAGACAATGAATAAGATAACCTATAAACTGCTTCTTCTCCTAGGCTTGTTAGCGATGACGGCCACTTCATTCGCCGCATCGGAGGCCGAGTACGGGAAAGTATCGAAAGCTTGGACCTTACATGCCGATGGTAGCCAAGAATATCGATCCTCCATGGAGTTGACGCTCTTCACGCATACAGCGATGAATAGCACGTATGGCGAGAGTTTTATCGTCTACAATCCAGATTTCCAAACACTGAAGATCCATTCATCTTATACAAGGCAGAAAGACGGAACGATCGTAAAGACCCCCAATAACGCCTTTGTAGAAGTCTTACCCCGCTTTGCCGCTAATGCCCCGGCCTATAACCGGCTCAAGGAGATGGTCGTGGTACACACCGGCTTGGAACTGGGGGCCACGATTTACCTAGATTATTCCATTATCACGAAACCGGGCTATTACCCGGCTTTAGATATCAACGAGCGATTGCAAGAAACCTCTCCCGTAAAGGAATGTAAAGTCTCTATCTCCGTCCCAGAGAATAATCCGCTCACTTGGCAATTATCGGGTAGCAATGTAAAAGCGTCTCAAGTCACCCGGAATGGCGTTAAAGAGGTAAGCTGGACTTTACGTAACCTGCCAGCCTCTTCACGGGAGGCTTTTCTTCCTCAGAATCAAGATGGGGTTCCCCGTTTAATCGCTTCAAGCTATACTTCCAACAAGGAGGCATTATCTACGCTAAATAAGCGTTTTAACGCTTCCGGAAATTACGAGAGCAAGACGTTCGGTCCCTATATTACGGAAAAGGCAACCAATGATGAAGAAAAGGTAAAGGCCATCCAAGACCATGTAGTCAATAACATGGGATATTGCGCCATCCCCCTTGCTTGTACGGGCTATTCTATCCGCAACGTCGATGAAGCCCTTCGTAGTGCCTACGGTACATTAGCCGAGAAGACCCAGCTTCTGAATGTCTTGTTAAATGCCGCAGGCATCCAATCGGAAGTTGTTGCCGTATACCCCGGCAACCTGGATATAAACGCTTGCGGATTAAGCGCGATCAAGACTCTAGCCGTAAAAGCGACTCTCGGAGGAAAAGACAAATACCTTTCTGCAACCAGCCTAGCCCCTTCCGTTTTAACAGCCCGGGGGGAATTAGATAAAGTAATCACGCTGAATGGTACGCCCATCTCCTTGCAAGCCGAGCCTATGATCATCAAGGAGCACAAGGCCGTCAGCGTCTCCAAAGAGCAGGCGCGAAACGGATTCGCAATCTGTACCCTTCCGGCTATAACAGGCGGTATCGACGGCTGGGGTATGAGCACCTTGAACAGCAAACGCTCCAATGTATTCGAACTTCCGTCTTTGATCAGGGAAGAGGTAACATACACGGTTACTCCTGCCGAAGGCATGAAATTGCAGACCTCTACGAAAGAGCAAGTGATAAACAAGCCTTTCGGTAAAGTAACCCGCACGATCACGCCGAAAGGAAATACGATCGAGGTGATACGTACGATCGAAGTGAACAAACAACAATTCACTCCTGCCGAATACGACGGTATACGTAGCTTGATCAATGAATGGATAAATCCGGACAACCGGGTATTGTTATTCTCCTTATAATATCGCAAGGGCGGGGTCTACCCGCCCTTGCCGATCTGTCATTCCTTATTATCGTACAGGGGTAGGCAAACTCCGTCTTTATGATATGATTATTCATAAATAATCCTTACATTTACGAACGTTAACGTTAAATCATACCGCATATGAAAACACTAAAGCTTTTATTCGCCACTATGCTGCTATCAGGCGTTTGCAGCCTAACGCATAGCCAGAGGTTATCCCTCGGAATCTTCCCTGAACCCCAAGAGATGACTATTTCCAGTCAAACGTATACGCCGACGAATGGATATACCCTACAAGGCATAGATAATCCGGACGCAGATGCGGTCAAGCTACTTAAAGAGGCACTGCCTTTCTCTAAATCAGGAAAGGGCCATCCTCTAGAGATCAAAAGATTAAAAGATAAAGCACCGGAGATGCAACGCTCGGGCGCTTACACTCTGACGATCACTAAAAAAGGTATCACGATCGGGATCGTTGACGATAATTCCTTGTTTTACGCCGCCCAAACGCTCAAACAATTAGCCAAATATGACGAAGGTAAAAAGGTGTTGCCACTCTGCTCGATCAAGGACTATCCAGACGTATTATTCCGAGGTACCGTGGAAGGTTTCTACGGACAGCCTTGGAGCCATGCCGACCGTATCGAGCAAATCCGTTTCTACGGAAAGATCAAACTAAACACGTATATCTATGGCCCGAAAGATGATCCTTATCACAGTTCCCCGAATTGGCGTAAACCTTATCCCGCAGAGGAAGCCGAGCATATCAAGGAATTGGCGAAAGAGGCCGCCCATAATAAGGTGAATTTCGTTTGGGCGATTCATCCGGGACAAGACATTCAATGGAACCTGACGGATAGCATGAACATCCTCTCCAAATTCGAGAAGATGTATGACCTGGGCGTGCGTTCTTTCGCCGTCTTTTTCGATGATATATCCGGCGAGGGAGCCCGTCCGGAAAAACAAGCCGGCCTATTAAATTATATCCAGAAAGAATTTATCTCAAAGAAGAAAGATGTGCAACCCCTGATCATGTGCCCTACCGAATACAATCGTTCATGGGCCAAGACCGACTACCTGGATGTCTTAGGAACCCAACTCGACCCAGCCATTCAAATCATGTGGACCGGAGATCGTGTCGTAGCCGATATCACGAAAGAAGGTATCGAATGGGTAAATAACCGGATTCGTCGCCCCGCCTATATCTGGTGGAACTTCCCCGTAAGCGACTATTGCCAAGACCATTTATTGATGGGTCCTGCCTACGGACTGGATACGCAAGCCGCCGGTACCATGACCGGATTCGTATCGAATCCCATGGAATATGCCGAGGCATCCAAAGTAGCCATATTTGGTATAGGAATGTACACTTGGAATATCGAGAACTATGATCCTACGCAAGCATGGAAAGACGCTTGCGACTTTATCATGCCGGAAGCTTCCATGGCTTTCCGTACCTTTTGCGAGCATAATTGCGATCCGGGCCCGAACGGACATCAATTCCGCAGGGAGGAATCCGCTACTTATGTAGCTCCGATCCAAGCTTTTCTCGCCGGATATAAAAAGAACATATTCCCCGAACAAAGCGCCAATCTCCTGGGAACCTTATTTGCCCAAATCGCAGCTTCCCCAAGCATGATCTACAGTCAAAGCTCAGACAAACACTTGGTTGAGCAAATCACCCCATGGCTTATTCAATTCGAGTTTTTGGGAAAAGCCGGTACAAGCGCCTTGCACATGGCGCACGCTTGGTATGAAAAAGACCGAGCTTACACATGGCAACGTTATCTGGAAACATCGGTTTTATTAGATAGCATGAAATTGATAAACCGTACGCTAAACCAGAAAGCGCGACCCAAAGGTGTAAAAGTCGGATCGAAGGTCTTATATCCCTTTATCATAGACTTATATCGTCAGACTGGCCGCAATTTACTATCTACAAATGGTATCACCCCAGACGAGATAAAGGTCAGTATCCCTTCCATATTCACGAATATCGATCAATTGAAGAATCAACCTTGCGCGGAGGATGACAATACGGTCGGTTATGTTCCCTTGTTCGAGGTAGTCAAGGTACAGCCCAATCAATACCTAGGTATCGGCTGGGAAGTCCAGAAAGAGGCAGAATCCTTCTGTTTCAATCTGCCGAAGAGCAACCAACCCGGCCGGGTATTCGAATGGTCCGCAGACGGAAAGAACTGGAGCCTAATTCCCGATGTCTCCACGGAAAACGCTAAAGACACGATTCGTGTCATCGATCCGAAAGCCCGTTATATCCGTATGCGGAATAACTCGGATCAGCCCATGGAACTATACGTACTAGGATTCACGGCAACAACCAAACAAGATCCGCAAATCAATGAGGCTCTTATGATGTACGACATGAACTTAGATACATATAAGGACTTGAACCCCGGAGAAGTAATCCATATAAAATGCGACGATATCAACACCGTATCGTTCTTCCTCTCCGGAAGCAATGAGAATTTGGTATCTATCACCGGCATTTCCCAAGATAACGAGAAAAACATCGTTTACCAAGGAAACGTAGGCTACATCAAATTAAATAAAACCATGTTCGAAGATTTCTCTTCTTTAGAAATCACCACAATAGGAAAAGAACCTATACATATCCACCAGATCGTTAGGGAATGATAAATAAAAAAATCCCGATTTTCTTCTTTCCCGGATGGGAGAAGGAGATCGGGATTTTTCATTTATTCGCACTATTCATTCGTATGATATCGCGACCATCCAGCAGCAAAGAAAGTTTCATCAATCGCGCTCGCCCGTTGCCACGAGCCCGAACTTCTTGACCACGGCCTCCATGATATGTATTTAACAAATGTCTTAAAAAAGAGATCCCCCTTACCCTATCTTAAGAAAAAGAAGAGTAAAGGGAAAATAAATGATTATCCGATATAAATAGCTTATCTTAAAAGAACCACCACAGGATTTTGTTCTTCATCAATATCCTTTAATGTGGCCAACTCTTTTGGCAACTCCCGACCTGTATGCTTATCCATCCATTTCGTTATATCTTCCATCGAAAGAATACCTCCATATTCGCCCGAAGAAGAAACAGCCGTTAGCCGGATAGGCAAGAAACCGGTTATATCATCCTTAATTCCATTCTCAAACAAAGAGGCTCTCGTCTCACCTTTTTGTTTATCAAAAGCCACACAGTAGGTCTTTCGTTTATCTTTATCGTATAAGCCGGTAATTGCCAAGGCAAAAAGAGAGCGCTTACTATCTAGTATTTGAGGAATAAAAAGCCCCCTACTCTTATCTACGCTGAAACGATCCTTATAATCCCATTTCAGATCAGCGCAATCAAACCAAAGATAAGGTATTAAGGTTGTATCCTTCATCTGGAATATCGTGTCGTTGAAGGATTCCATAAAATAAGTATCCTTGCCGACATGCCAGAAATTAGAATTGTTGGGATACATTACGCTAGCCGTTTCCGGATCTTTACCTTCTATATAAATAAGGCCTCTTAAAGCGGACGGACCAAATTCTTTCACGGCGCTTTCTCCCTTCCATACAGACATAGAATTGATCTCGAAAGGATCGCATTGGCTCTCATTCGGTAGCAAGGCTAATAATCCCCCTTCCTCTTGAAAATACAGAACACGATTTTCCTCCTTACCCAAAGTATTCTGGAAAAAACCGACTATCGTATCCCTATTCATCACAAAGCAATTGGATGGATACGCTTCTTCCTGAACGCATGGAACCTCTATTTTTCCGACATAATTGCCACTCAGATCATAGCTAATCAAATCATGTCCCCATCCATTAAACAGCAAACGCCCGTTCAACTCGTCCACCAAGCAGTCTACGCTTCTATAACCACCCGGATCATTCCCTACATGCCCTACTTGACATTTAAACCGTCCTGTAGCCTTATCAAACAAAAAGCATTGTCGATTATCGGTAGTGACCAGAATATATTCATCCAATAACTTGATATCAGGAGAGCTTCCGATCAGACAATCATCCTTCGTTTCTAAAGGGATATAACGAATCTCATCAAAATAATCGGATGCTTTCAGCTCGGCAGGCGATGAGATCGCTTTACCGATCTCAATCACCCGCTTACTCGCTTCTTCCTTTTCATGATCCATGCAGGAGGTTAGAAACATTGCCGTACAGAGAGAGCCGAACAAGCTTACCTTGCATATATAGGCGAAACTCATTTCTTCAATTTTATCTCGATAACACCATTACGACCTTTCTCTCCGAATTTAGCGATCGCCTCGTTCCCTTTGTACACATTTACAGAGGCGATGCGATCGGGGTCCAAATTATCCATCCTCTCTTTAGAAGATTCCACTCCGTCAATGTAAACAATACCAGAGAAAGAGGATTTTATCTTCGATGCCTCCTTAACAACTTTCTCATTAATGTCTATGGCTTTCATGGCCTCCTCGACCGCCTTGTCTATCTCAGGCTGATACTTCTCCATCATGGCCAAGACCTTTTCCTGCATAACTCGCATATCTTTTTCAGAAATGACCGAATCCTTTGCGAGGGTCTCAACCTCTACATTTCTTTTAAGCTCCGTCTTTTTCTGAATCGGAATAATTTCGCTAATTTTGACACTCGAAATCTTCTCCAATTCATGAGAGATTTCCGGGCGGGCAAAGGCTACCACCGTTAAGGCTGCCAACGGGAGTACATACAAATACTTCAACCGTGCCCATGGACTTGATTTTTGTTTTAACATCATAGCTATTCGCTTTTTAAGTGAACTGTGATTAAAGCTGTTGGCCATAGAAGTGAAGCGCTGTGCACCAACAGCTTTTTTAATTAATAATAATTGATATCTTTTTGCGTCGACGCCTTGATTTAATACGCTCTCATCGGCCTCGTATTCATGGATATTTTGCAATTCCTGCCTCAACAACCAGACAGACGGGTTGAACCAATGGAACAAGATACAAATCTCGGAGATGAGCATATCTATGGAATGACGGGCTTTTATATGTGCCATCTCATGCGTCATGATCTCTATCCCGCTTTCCTCAAAATCCTTCCGGTTTATTACGATCGTTCGCATCCAACTGAACGGAGTGACCGGCTGGTCCGTAAGAATCAGACGGATTCCGTTCACCAGCCTCGGTGTGCCCTGCCTCATCAATCGGAACAAGGCATAAAATGAACATGCGAATTTACAAAACGTTAATATACCTCCAATCAGATAAGCTATCACCACAACCCGTAACCATACAAGTCGGCTAGTGGCTTCTGCCGATGTCCTCATTGAAACCGCCGCTAGCAGATTCTCCAAATCCATGACCGGACGCTGAATGGCTGTCGCTTCCTCCAAGGTGATCTCACAGAATGGAATGAAAACCGAAAGCACGATCAGGCTTAACAGAGCGATCCGATTGAAACGATGGAAGGTGTCACGGCTCAACAATAACTTATAAAACAGATAAAATATCGTCAAGCACATGGATGATTTAAGGATATATACAAAGAAGATTCCCATACTTGTCCTTATTTATGGTTCCCCCGTTCTACGTCATCTATCAGTTTTCGCAGATCTTCCACAGAGATATCCTCTTCCTTGATCAACGTAGAGACTACTCCCAGATACGAATTATTGAAATACTTAGCGATCACATTTCTCAGCGTACCGTTACTATATTCCTTTTCCGTTAAGACCGCATAATATTGATAGCTATTCCCGAAATTCTTATGGGCGAGGAAACCTTTCTCCTCCAAGCCTCGGACAATCGTAGAAAGGGTATTGAAATGAGGTTTAGGCTCCTCGTAATACTCAAGTAACTCTTTCACGAACAATGGGCCTTTCTGCCAGAACCAGCCCATGATCTCTTCTTCTTTCGCCGTAAGTCGTTTCATAATTTTATCTTGTTTGCGACAAAGTAACTAAAACTTTTAGTTAGCGAACTAATTCATATAGTTAATAAACTAAAAGATATAGTTTATTAACTGATTCCACAAAAAAACCGTCCCGGAAATATCCGGGACGGCCTCTATTATATCCAAATGATTAAATGATTATGCTACAGGAATTGTTCCACCAATCAAGATCACAACCAACAAGGCCAAGATAGCGTACAACTCAGGGAATACGGCCATCACCATCGTAGCACCGAATACGTTATGTCCGGCACCCACGCCAGCGATACCATTCGCACAAACCTGAGCTTGGCGGATCGCAGAGAAAAAGCCGGCGAAACCCAATACCAATCCCGCACCGAATACAGCCGTAGCCGCAAGCATAGAAATACCTTCAACCAAGAATTTCTGCATCATGAAATAACCTACGAATCCATACAAACCCTGTGAAGAAGGCAATGCGCTTAAAGCGATGTATGTACCCAGAGCATCCGGATTTTTCTTCATCGCACCTACTACCGCATTTCCAGCGATCGTAACTCCATAACTACTTCCGATGAATGTTAAACCTGTCATCACCGCGATACCCACATAAGCTAATAAAATTGGTTCCATAATAAAATGTGTTTTTAAATTATTCTTTTTATTGTTTTATTTTCTCATTTAACTTTTATGCTTTCTTGAAAGGCTCATAAGCCTTGCCACCACCCTCAAACTCCGCGTTTTTATAATATTCCACGAAGATCAAACGAAGTGGGTGTACCAGAGAACTGATCGTACAGAGAGCGATGTTAATCGCGTGTCCAAGCAATAGGATCACCAACATACAAATCGCACGCAAAACGATATTCATACCATCTGTCATTGTAACCGCCAACGTATTAAATACGCCTCCTAAGATGGAGCCGGTCAGACCGATCGCAAACAAACGGATGTACGATAACGTATCCCCCAGCAATCCGGAGGCCATATTATACGTGTTCCAAAGTCCGGTTCCAAAATTCAGGAAGACGTTCTTTCCCGGTGTATTGTACAAATAAGCGACAATCAAGCCTAGGATAGCGATTCCATAACATACCGTAACGACGATGTCCGGTAAGTGAACGTTCAACATCGGAAGTCCTAAAGCTAAAGCCAAAGACACGATAACAAATACCCACGCAAATGGAGCGATGCTATACTTTGTTCCTTTTTGTATCTTGGTTTTATACGCAGCGACACATTTTCCGAATATGATTTGTACCAAACCGATAATAATAGAAAACGTCATCAAGTTATCGCTATTTACAAAGTAGTTCTTAATCTTTGACAAAGCAGGAACATCGGCCAAGGCTACACCGAAGAAAGACCCCGTACAAGTTCCCACCAGCAAAGCAGCGAAACCTAAATACTGGAACAAAGTCAAATAAGGCTTGAAATCCGGGTTCACCTTTTTCTTCAAGATCGTACAAACGATCATGACTAACAGACCATATCCACCATCGCCGAAACAGAGTCCGAAGAACAACATAAAGAACGGAGCGAATAACGGAGTCGGATCGAGTTCCCCATAATTAGGCAAGGAGAACATCTTCGTGATAGGCTCGTACAATTTACTGAATTTATTATTCCGTAATTTGATAGGCACCTTATCTCCCTCCTCGATCTCTAATTGCTGGAAGAAATAACCTTGTTTATCTAGTTCATGCTCCAATGCCGGAGCGTTTTCTGTCGGTACCCAGCCTTCCAGCAACATAAGCTTATCGCCGGCTTGTCGGTCTGTCTGTACCAACGCATTAGAAAGGTTAAACTCGTCTTGTAGATTCTTATCGAATTCCTCCAACGTTTTATAATCCTCCGCGGCACGACGTTTCAGTTCATCCTCCATATTCCGGATATCTTTGACACGCTGATCCAAACGGGCACGCAACTTCGCCAATCCTTGAACCGGCATCTTCGGACGCTCAGCGTCTATATCGATCAAGGTTCCTTCCTTGGTGATCGTGATAAAATACGTTACCGATTGGAAGTTAT
Source organism: uncultured Parabacteroides sp. (assembly GCF_947855115.1). GTDB lineage: Bacteria > Bacteroidota > Bacteroidia > Bacteroidales > Tannerellaceae > Parabacteroides. The sequence continues at coordinate 258,420 of NZ_CANTZW010000002.1, read as the reverse complement.
TAATCAGAATGGCGTTATACAGCACGCCCCATTCCGGCTCATACTTAGCGGTAGGACAAGTAAAGAACGTAACCTCATACCCCGCTCTTTTCAGGCGACTGATATTCTGATAACTGAACTCACCCCATAGCTCCATATAGGCCAGATCCTTCTCGATCGATTGCTTGGAAGCGATCAATTGCGCTTTCTTATCTTGCAATTCCTCTATCTTACGCACCAACTTCAGGCCTTCCTCTTTCGTCAACTCACGGGCCGGGGCAAACGTAACGTCTTTCTCCGCCGCATGAAGGTTCTTAAAGTAACGCATCAGCGTATTGACCTGTTTACGCTCAGCCAGAAGCTCTTGCAACCTCTCGTTATCCATCACGGAGTTTGTCTCCTTGATATGGACAACGCCAAGGTCACGAAGCGTAGAAAGGAATGTATCATACTCCTTATGGTACACCATAAAGGCATATTTACTCATCTTTACTATCATACCTCGGCCTCCTCTTTTTCTTCTTTTGCCTTACGTTTCTCCTGATTGGCTCTCATGATCTTCTGTGAGGACTTAGAAAGGCTCTCCTCGTCTTCCATAAATCGTTTCACCTTACGGATCGCATCCTTATAGCCCGGAATCTGTACCTTCTCAAACAGGTTCACCTTCTGAGTGGTCTTTTTCCTAGCATGCTCCAACAACTCCAGCTTCATGCCCGAGAACTCTGCCTCGATACCGGTACGAGCCAGCTTTTTCAGCAACTCGATACCATCCGTATACCATGCGGGGGCATTAAAGAGACTATAGTGTCCGATCTCGAACTTGATCTCGTCCAATAACGGGACGATCACGCCGGCGATCTTCTTCGTGGAAAGCGTCACGTCCTTCACGGAGATCAGCTCCGGATTGAACTCGTTCCACAAAGCCACCATATTCTCGTAACTCTGAATCTCTTGTTCTAGCTGAAGTTCCAATTTATTCACTTCGTCCTTGGTCCGCTTCACCTCGATACGCAGGGCACTCTCCTTGCTCTTGATCGTAGGCAGGGAGCGTTCACGCATCTTCAGTTGCTTTTCCAATTGCTGAAGAGAGGTTTTATTATATTGAAACTTTATTGCCATGTTTTTATTAATTGAAAATTGATAATTGAAAATTGAAAATGTATTGACGATGGGTTAATTTCCCATTCTCAATTCTCAACTTTCAATTTTCCAGTACTTATCCACCAATCCTTGTTTGATATTTACCTCTTCCGGACTGAAATATTTGGCGAACAATCCCCAAGCCACATCCAGCATCTCGGTAGTATCCAAGTTCACGTCGATAGCCAACAACTTAGAAGAATAATCCTTGGCAAAAGACAAAGTACGATTATCATAATCGGTCAAATCGAAACCGTTCTCCAACTTCGTCTTAGCGTTGGCGGCATCGGCATACAAACGCACGGCGGCGTTCATTACTTGCGGATGATCCTCACGGGTCTTCTTTCCGGTTACCAACTGTTTCAAACGAGACAAGCTCCGGAACGGATCGACAATTACCTTACCCACATCGCTATCACGACGCAAATACAACTGACCTTCCGTGATATAACCCGTATTATCAGGTACGGCATGCGTGATATCACCACCCGACAAGGTCGTCACGGCGATAATCGTGATGGAACCTCCCGCCGGGAATTGAACGGCTTTCTCGTAAATCTTCGCCAAATCCGAATACAAGGAACCCGGCATAGAGTCCTTAGACGGGATCTGGTCCATACGGTTGGATACGATCGCCAAGGCATCGGCGTAGTTGGTCATATCGGTAAGCAACACCAAGACCTTCTCGTTCTTCTCCACGGCAAAATACTCAGCGGCGCTCAACGCCATATCCGGGATCAAGATACGCTCCACGGACGGATCCTCGGTCGTGTTGATAAAACTAACGATACGGTCTAGGGCACCGGCGTTACTAAATGTATTCTTAAAGAACAAGTAGTCGTCGTTCGTCATACCCATACCACCCAAGATAATCTTATCCGACTTCGCACGCAAGGCTACCATCGCCATAACTTGGTTGAAAGGCTGGTCGGGGTCAGCGAAGAACGGGATCTTCTGGCCGGTTACCAAGGTATTATTCAAGTCGATACCGGCGATACCCGTAGCGATCAACTCAGACGGCTGCTTACGACGTACCGGGTTCACGGACGGGCCACCGATCTCGACCTCACGCCCTTCGGGTATCGGGCCGCCATCGATAGGCTCTCCATAAGCGTTGAAGAAACGTCCGGCCAACTGGTCGCCCACTTTCAAAGAAGGAGCCTTTCCCATGAATACCACCTCGGCATTCGTACGGATACCCTCCGTTCCGGAGAACACCTGCAACGTAACCTCGTCGCCGATAATCTTTACCACCTGAGCCAGCTTTCCGTCTACAGAGGCCAACTCATCATACCCTACTCCCGTCGCTTTCAGCGAACAGGTAGCTTTTGTGATCTGGGTAATCTTCGTATATATTTTTTGAAATGCTTTTGTTGCCATAACTCTTTTAATTTTCGATTCTCTCCTTCAAAAGTTCATCCAGTTCCGTATTAAACTTCTTGAATTGGTCACTCTCATATTCCGAATAGTTCATCTGCTTAAAGATATTGATCATCTTCTTGAAGTAATCCATAACCTCAAGGAAGCTGTCAAACTTAAACTCCGAACGGCAAACATTCACGACCCTATCCAGCATGAATTCCTGGCGTTGCAACGGAGTAACCGCGTCGATGGCATCAAAAGCGTCCTGTTGCAAGATCACGAAGTCGATCAACTCAGACTTCCAGAATGTAACGTGATACTCCACAGGCACACCATCATCACCCAAGATATTGATCTGCTCGGAGATCTCCTTACCACGCAACATACGGGTCTTGATCTCGTTCACTTTCTCGATCCATTCCGGGGAGATATGTTTAGCGATGTATTCCTGAAACTCAGGATACTCGATATATTTGGAATAACTCTCGATCGGGTTTACGGCCGGATAACGCTTACGGTCGGCACGTTCCTGCTCCAAGGCATAGAAACAGCGGGCCACCTTCTTCGTATTCTCGGTTACCGGCTCCTTCAAGTTACCACCCGCCGGTGATACCGTACCGATAAAGGTTACAGAACCTGTAGCGCCATTCTTTAAATGAACGAATCCCGCACGAGCGTAGAAGTTCGCCACGATAGCGGACAAGTCCATCGGGAAGGCATCCGGTCCGGGCAACTCCTCCAAACGGTTGGACATCTCGCGCAAAGCCTGCGCCCAGCGAGAAGTAGAGTCGGCCATCAACAGAACCTTCAAGCCCATGCTACGATAATACTCAGCGATAGTCATCGCCGTATATACGGATGCCTCACGAGCGGCAACCGGCATGTTGGATGTATTGGCGATAATAATCGTACGTTCCATCAATTTACGTCCCGTATGCGGGTCTACCAATTCCGGGAACTCCGTGAATACCTCCACGACCTCATTCGCACGCTCACCGCAAGCGGCGATAATCACGATATCCGCCTCCGCTTGTTTAGAGATAGCGTGCTGGAGCACCGTCTTACCCGTACCGAACGGTCCCGGGATAAATCCGGTGCCCCCCTCAACGATCGGGTTCACGGTATCGATCGTACGAACACCCGTCTCCAGCAATTTGAATGGGCGAGGCTTCTCCTTATAGCAAGTGATAGCCTTCTTCACCGGCCATTTCTGGATCATCGTCACGTTTACGTCCGTACCATTCTCGTCCGTAAGGACAGCCATCGTATCATGGATCGTATATTGTCCGGCAGCGGCAACCGATTTCACGGTATAAGTACCTTCGAAAGTGAAGGGGACCATAATCTTGTGAGGTTGGAAATTCTCGTCCACCTCTCCCAGCCAATCACCGGCGCTCACGGTATCGCCCGCTTTAGCCAGAGGCTTGAAATCCCACTTCTTATCATTATCCAACGCAAACGTATAATCGCCACGTTTCAAGAATACACCTTCCATCTTGTCCAAGTCGTTCTGCAAACCGTCATAGTTGCGGGACAACATACCCGGGCCCAGCGTAACTTCCAACATATGTCCCTGGAATTCGGCCTCGTCGCCTACACGCATACCACGTGTACTCTCAAATACTTGTACAAAGGCATTCTTACCTATCACCTTGATTACTTCCGACATCAGCTTCACGCCTCCGACAGAAATGTAACAGATCTCATTCTGAGAAACCGGACCATCCACCTCTACGGTTACCAGGTTGGATACGATTCCCTTTACAATTCCTTTCGTAGCCATAATTTATTTTATATTGTTTCTTTTAAATTCTTCCAACGCATTCTCACTACCCATCTTCATGGCGCCTACCAATTCCCGGAAAGTCTTCTCGCCTCTCGCCTTATCCAAGGTTACCCAGCGCTCTATCATCTCCAATTTCAACAAATAAGCGAATACACTCTCTATATCAAACGTCTTGAAGAAGGTATTATCGTCAAGCCATTTCCATTTCAAAAGATCGATTTTCTTCTCACGAACTATCAGATCGGTCTCTTCGGCGATGCGTTGCAACTCGGGCAAATATTCCACGGAATCGCCCAAGCCGAAATCACGGGCGTTCGATGTACGGATATTTTCCGCTATCTCATTATGCCCCACGATATAATCGGCCTTATCAAATCCATATTTACGGCAAGTGATAGCAGTAAGAACATTGTTGATATTCAGGTTAAGCTCGAACCAGTCGGCCACGAACTTATTCCCGCATTTCATGGCATATTCATAATATAACGCAGCCAAGCGGTCTTCCCATGATATATATTCTTTCTCATTTTTGGTGTCCTTAGCCTCTTCGGCTAAATACAGTTTAAAGAATTCCACGAAATATGGCGGGAGATTATCATTTTTGGGAATTTTCACCTCATCCTTCAACGCTTTATATAAAGTATTGAACTCATCATACGTTATTCTTCCTCTCTGATCCGGATCAGAGTCCGGTCTTTTAGCGTGGGCCAACAGATTTATATTATCATATTTCAAATAAAATAAATCAATCAACTTTTTATCTTTAGAAGATAACATATCCTCTATCTCTGTCCGGAATTCGCAGACGGAATAGGCAAGTTTGCTATCATCTAACGCTATATTAGGAAGTCCGGAGATTAAGTAGTAATACTTACTCATATCAGAACAGCATTTCTACTAATTGCGGACGCAAGAACTCTTTAAAGAACTCGACGAACTCGTCTTCGCCAAATGTCACCTTATAAGATCCGTCCTCCGGGACAATGGAGAAAGAAGCTTTCTTTCCGCTTACCTTCTCGATCTTATATCCTTTCGCTAGCAAACCTTTGGCATTGGCCTCAAAATATGCCTTAAGGCCATCGGCATCAGAAGCTTGGATAGTCAGGAACTCATTAGCGGGCCAGCTCTTCACAAGCTCGAGGATCACTTTCTGCATATAAGCGGGATCCATCAACGCCGCTTTCACATTCGAACTAGCGATATCTCCGGTGATAAGGTTTGCCACCTCGCTCTTTAATGCCTCGACAGACTGGGTCGCGAACAATTTCAATTCAGCCTCCGTATTTTTCTTCAACTCGGCAGCTTGTTTCTCAGCAGCAGCGATAATACGTCTCGCTTCCGCTTCCGCATCTTTAAGAATCGTATCCTTCTGGGCATTGGCCTCGGATATTATACGCCCGGCTTCCTCGTTCCCCCTCTCTACACCTTCCTTGTAGATTTTGTCTGTTAGTTCCTGAATCTTTGTATCCATTTCCTATTATGTATTTGAATTGTATTTTTCAATAGTAATTGCTCACAAAGTTATTATTTTTCGCGGATTAACATGAAAATAATTGTAAAATCAATCTAAAAAATAACATCGGTCTATTAAATTTTTATTTACGTTCACCGATATTGCATTTTTGTTCGTCTATTTGTATCTTTGTAGGTCAAAATATAAAATTAACATGTTTACATTCAGAAAAGCTACTATTGACGATCGTTCTCTAATCCATGATCTTGCCTCACGCATTTGGGGACACACATACGAGAAGATACTTTCTAAAGAACAACTGGATTATATGTTTGAGATGATGTACGCTCCCGATAATATCCTGAAACAAATGGAAGAGTTACATCATCAATATTTCATCGTATCGGCAGACAACATGCCAGCGGGTTATTTATCCATCGAAAAAACAGGAGAAAACACCTATAATTTCCAAAAGATCTATTCCCTCCCAGAATTACACGGGACAGGAATCGGACGCTTCATCATTGAACAGGGTATAAACTATTTGAAAGAGATACATCCCGGATCTTTCACAATAGAATTATATGTAAACCGCTACAATCCTGCCGTAGGCTTCTATAAACATATGGGGTTACGGGAAATAGGCACACGCGACCATCATATAGGAAACGGTTACTTTATGAATGATTATATCATGGGCATGGAAGTGGAGAATAAATAGATAATCATCCCCTATTCATGCCTTATATTTATAGAATAGGGGGTGATTATTGTCAGCGAAGCTTATCTTTTCTTGAATTACGAGTTTTTTCTATGACACGTACATTATCAACTCTCACGGAGTAAATAATGGCGATCCTGTCATTCGCCGGATTCTCAATCGCAAGTTGAGAGCTCCATGTTTTCTTTTCCTGTCTTTTATTCATAACACAACAATTTAATAATTTATATTTAACAAGTTAAATTTTCTTTTTCTCTTTTCTTTCCGCTATCTCGACCAAATAGACTCCAATACAAATACAGATAATGGCGAACATCTGCGGCCAACTGAAACGGTCTTGCCCAATCAACAAAGAAGTGATCGTTGCCACGATCAAGATCAAGTATCCATAAATAGCGACCAACGTAGTTTTCAGGTATTTCAAGCCAATTGGAATCAACAGATAACTGATCACTGTAGGGAAAATAAGAACAAATATTAATATGGTAAAAGGCCACCAATGAAACGATCCCGAGAATAGAGGAGCATGAAAGCCATCTATCAGCAAAACCAGCAGGCTGGAAAAAGCGGCACCGGTGAAAGTATACCGAAGCATCGTCATCGTACCGACTTTTTGTAAAATCCGTTGGCTTAAAACCAGATATACGGCATAAAACAGGGAGCTAGCCAAACATAACATATTTCCATTAAAAGCGTCTGCCGCCAGATCATTCGTTTGCTGCGTCAGGATACAGACCAAGGCTCCGGATAAACCGATCAAGATACCCAATATTTTCATCCGGGTTACTTTTTCCTTATAAAAGAATACCATAATTAAAAAGACCCAGATAGGCTGTAGGCTTGTGAAGATAGAACTTGAAACCGGCGTGGTCTTACTAAGCCCTACTAAGTAAAGAAACATAAAACCATAGATACCGATAGCTCCCAGCAAAAATAACCACACCTTATCTTTTGTCGTGGAAACCTCAGGTTTCATAAACCAGCCGATCAGCCAAAAAGCCATAGCCGCAAATACACACCGAAAAGAAGCGCCTGTCAAAGGACTTATCCATACGGGAAGCAGGTACTTCAAGGCGTTCATATTCAATCCGCTGAAAGTTTTCGAGATCACCATGCTAATATTAGCCTCTGTTTTCTTATTTTTCACTGTCTTTCGTTTTTATATTCGTAAATTATATCTTATCATCGAAGAGAAACGAGTCTCGTTTTACATAAGCCCAGACCATAGCGATCAGCGTAATACACAAGTTAAAAATAAACGCGAACTGTTGGCTCTTGACATGAAGCATAGATTGGAAGAAATCTATAATAAACGGGCAAAGTAATATTGCCAAATAATTCATAGCCATCACGAAAGATAATGCCAAGGTTACTTTCTCCGGAATAGCGGTATGAGTCGTTTTATCATATATGATTGGTTGAATCACACCGTATCCTAAACCGGAGAAAATACAGCCCAAACCAATCAACCATTCCGTGTGGGATACCAAAATCAATACCATTCCTAAAGCGATTATTGATAAACTGATAAACTTTGTTTTTTGCTTAAAGAAAGCTATGATTTGATTCAAGACAAAACCGGGAGCCATTATAGCCAAGAAAAACAATGAAATCATTAATCCCGAATTACCGCTCGTAAATTTATATTCCTTCATCAAAAACGGTAAATTAAAACTAACAATAATCACCAAATAAGTGGCTAATCCATAGAAACACATGAGCTGTACCAGATGCTTTATATTCACCCCATATTTACCCGGAACCGTAACGGAAAACGCAACTGAAGGAACCTTTGCCTCCGCGCCAGACACAACCATCGCCCCATTCTCCATACTCCTTTTTAAATACACCGAAAGCACGATAGAAATCAAAGGCAACAAATAAACGGCAAAAGGCAAACGCCAGTTCACCTCTGCCAGATAACCCGTTAATATCGTGGCTAATACCAATGTAAAATTTGTAATAGCCGAGCTTAAACCAAACTGCTTCGTCCGGTATTTCCCGATAAAGAACCGGGAAATCAGCCCTGTCGATAATGGAATAATCAAACCCGACCCGATTCCCATCAAGGCACTCACCGCTATCAGTTGCCACATCTTATTTGAGAGTAAATACAGAATGCCGCTTAAGGCAAAGATTACCAAGCCTAATTGTAGCAAACGAATCTCATTCACCTTCTCCGTTAATTTACCCGACAATATAATAAATGGAATTATCAATAATGAAGGCAACGAGGAAAGCATTTGTATATCCAATTCCGTGGAATGAGGAAAGATAACGGAGAGTTTTCCTAATATTGGAGAAACCGCTAAACCCGGTAAAGCATTTAACGCAGATATAGACCATATCCCGACCAGAGTTATAAGGGGAATTGTACCCCGACCAGTTTGTATTCTCATAAAGATTTAAATTTACGTTTTTATCTAATCAAAACAAACATTTTTTGCGAAAGTTCATCATTTTCGCTCTTTCAAAGAAGACAGGAACCGTATCGCTAATAAACCCCAAATAATGTAAATCACCTAAACTTTCCTATCAACAATCTGTTTTGGCATAAACGCTCAATGGAAACAGAATTCCATTGATTCAAATCATTTTATTAACAATAAAAACTAAAGAAAAATGAAAGACTCAAATTTCAGAAATGGCGATGCCAAGACTGCTATTTTTGGTTCGGAAGTAATGTTGACTCCCTCTCCTGTCGATAAGATCCCAGATGGTCCTACAACACCGGAGATCGCTTATCAAATGGTTAAAGACGAGACTTTCGCGCAAACGCAGCCTCGATTGAACCTAGCGACATTCGTTACCACTTATATGGATGAATACGCTACAAAATTGATGAATGAAGCTATCAACATCAACTATATCGACGAAACCGAGTATCCGAGAATCGCTGTCATGAACGCCAAATGTATTAATATCATGGCGAGTCTTTGGAATTCTCCAGAGCAAGAAAAATGGAAGACCGGAGCTTTGGCTATCGGTTCCTCCGAGGCTTGTATGTTGGGTGGAGTGGCCGCTTGGCTGCGTTGGCGTAAAAAGAGACAAGCGCAAGGTAAGCCCACCGATAAGCCGAATTTCGTAATCTCTTCCGGTTTCCAGGTTGTTTGGGAAAAGTTCGCCCAACTATGGCAAATCGAAATGCGCGAGGTGCCTTTGACCTTAGACAAAACAACACTCGACCCGGAAGAGGCGCTTAAGATGTGCGATGAGAACACGATTTGCATCGTTCCTATCCAAGGCGTGACATGGACTGGTTTGAACGACGACGTAGAAGCTATGGATAAAGCGCTCGACGCATACAACGCCAAGACGGGTTACGACATACCTATCCACGTAGATGCCGCCAGTGGAGGCTTTATCCTTCCGTTCCTAAGCCCGGAGACAAAATGGGATTTCCGCTTAAAATGGGTTCTTTCCATCAGTACATCCGGACATAAATTCGGTTTGGTTTACCCGGGATTAGGCTGGGTTGTCTGGAAAGATAAAAAATACTTACCGGAAGAAATGTCATTCAGCGTGAACTATCTTGGAGCTAACATCACTCAGGTTGGCTTAAACTTCTCTCGCCCTGCCGCTCAAATCCTCGGACAATATTACCAATTCATCCGTCTTGGATTCGAGGGTTATAAGCAAGTCCAATACAACAGCATGGAAATCACAAAATACCTCCATCAAGAAATCGGGAAAATGACTCCGTTCGTGAATTACAGCAACGAGGTGGTGAATCCATTGTTTATTTGGTACTTGAAGCCTGATTACGCAAAGAACGCGAAATGGACTCTTTATGACTTGCAAGACAAACTGCAACAAAGCGGCTGGATGGTTCCCGCCTATACATTACCGAAGAAACTAGACAACTATGTGGTCATGCGTATCGTAGTTCGCCAAGGTTTCAGCCGCGATATGGCCGATATGTTATTAGGCGATATCAAGAACGCCATAGCGGAGCTGGAGAAACTTGAATATCCTACTCCTACCCGCATCGCTCAAGACAAGAACGTTCCGGTTAAGGGCAAGGTCTTTACCCATACCGCGATGAGTAAAACCAAGAAATAAAAATAAAATCCATCAAGGCGTACATGAAAAGGCTATCAGTGTTTTCATATACGCCTTCTTTAATCCTATTCACATATGGACAAGAAAATAACAATCGCCCAGATCAAGGAAGCGGTTCAACAAGCTTACGATCTTTACAAGACAAATACGGATGGTAAGAACGCCGATTACATTCCTTATCTAGCGAATATCAATAAAAATCTTTTCGGAATCAGTATTTGTCTTTTAAACGGGCAAACCATCGAGGTGGGAGATTCCGAATATCGTTTCGGCATCGAATCCGTATCGAAAGTACACACGGCTATCTTGGTATTACGCCAATACGGCGCGAAAGAATTATTGGAGAAGATCGGAGCCGACGCTACCGGATTACCGTTCAATTCCATCATCGCCATCTTGTTGGAAAACGATCATCCTTCTACCCCGTTAGTAAATGCCGGCGCTATCACCGCTTGCAGCATGGTGAAGCCTGTCGGCGATTCCAAACAGAAGTGGGACGCTATCGTAGCCAATATCACGGACCTATGCGGAAGCGCACCGCAATTGATCGACGAGCTTTATAAATCCGAGTCCGCGACAAACTTCAATAACCGTTCTATCGCTTGGTTACTAAAGAACTACAATCGTATTTACGACGATCCGGATATGTCTTTGGATCTGTATACCCGTCAATGTTCTTTGGGTATCACGGCCAAGCAACTATCCATCGCTGCCGCCACGGTAGCCAACCTAGGGCTTAACCCTGTGACAAAGAAGCAAGTGTTCGACGCTGAGTTATCTCCGAAAATCACCTCCATGATCTCTACCGTAGGTTTCTATGAGCATACCGGCGATTGGTTATACACTTCCGGCATCCCCGCGAAAACAGGCGTAGGCGGCGGTGTCATGGGCGTGCTACCCGGGCAATTCGGTATTTCCGCGTTCGCCCCTCCTATTGACCAGGCTGGCAACTCCGTAAAGGCGCAGCTCTCTATCAAATACGTAATGAATAAGCTTGGATTGAATGTATTCAACGGTCACCGCGTAACAATCGTAGATTAGCAGGCTTTATCGCCCAGACAGATAATAAATAAAAAAGTGTCTCATCGCGACGGATAATCATTCCATCAAAATGAGACACTTTATTTCGCGGCAAATAAAAAACCCGATCAATTCTCCGACACGACCCAAGCAGGATTGTGGACATCCGTATTCGGGACCTTATAATACATATCCTTTTGTTGGGGAATGCTCAACTCATAAGTCTTACCTCCCGTCAGCAACTTGCGGTCACGCAGCCAAGGATTAAAACGCTTCAGATCCGCATAAGTGATTCCATGCTCCTTGGCGAAAGCAGCCAAGTTCTGTATATCTTGGTTTACCACCACATCAACGGTAGGGATCGGCTTATACAGGTCGCATGCGCGAAGCACAAAACCATATTTCGACGGATTCTCGAAAATTTGCTTGATTGCCATGATCCGGTACACATAACGGGTAGTCTCCTCCACAAGCCAAAGCTCAAAAGAGCTATCCGCATCTTGTTTGGCCAACTCTCCGGAGATACGTCCCATGCCTCCGTTATAGGAAGCCGCCACAGCCGCCCAATCTCCGTACTTTTTATAAGCAGCTTTTAAATAACGGCAAGCGGCCCCCGTAGCTTTTTCCACATGGCAACGCTCATCGACTGTCGGGGTGATTGTCAGGCCATACTCTTTCGCCGTACTCTCCAGTAGCTGCCACATCCCCACCGCACGGGCCGGAGAAGACACCCGCGGGTCCAGATGGCTCTCTATCACCGCCAGATATTTGAAATCATCGGGAATACCGTTTGCTTTCAGGATCGGTTCAATCACGGGGAAATAACGGTTCGCCCGTTTGATCAGAAGCATTGTCGTGGAATGGAAATAAGTAAAGCTACTCAACTCCCGGTCATAGGCCTCCCGCATGTCATAACGAGTAAGATCAATTTGTTTCCCGCAAAAAGGAACAGAGGCCGGGACATCCGGCGACACGGTCATCGACGAGACCACCGGACGGCTCTCTACCACTTTTTCCACGTCATTCGAGCCTATCGAGATACATGCGGTCAAGCAAACAACAGCTCCACATAAAAAACTAGCTAAATTATTCTTGGATATTCTCATCTTCTTCTTGAATCGTTTTAGGTCTAAGAATGTTTATATCACCTTTTTCCTTATATTTAATACCATCGGAACCTTCGGCCTCTATCACGTAAAAATACACGCCCGGTTGAACATATTTGCCTCCTTTCTTGCCATCCCATCCTTGGGCCGGATCTGTCCAATAATACATCTGTATGCCCCAGCGATTAAATATCCACGCCTTAAAATTCACCAACGACTTATAGGCAACCCGGAACTCATCATTAACTCCGGGAGTGGTTCCCGGGGAAAATGCGTTGGGTATCATCAGGTAAGACTCCGAGATATCAATCTGGACCTCATCTTCCGTATTGCAAGTGGTACTCTGGTCGCTCACTTCCAGCTTGACGATAAATGTTCCGGCCTGATTGAACGTATAATCTACCTCCTCGCCCGTAAAATGGACGACCGGATTATCTTCCTCCCCCTGTTTATAGATTTTCCAATTAAACAAGGCCGCTGTCGGCGTATTCGCCACGGCCGAGAATTGGACAGTCGCCGGGGCACAATAACCATTCTTTGTCGTATTCATATTCGGGGCCTCCTGCTCGATCAGCAAGGTATCGATATGGGCATCCACTGCGGCGGCCTGGTACTCATCGATACAAAGCGTGACTTCTTTTCCAAAATGACGGGCGTAATAATCGCCTTTCACACAGATCTCCGTATCGCACCAGGGAGCAGGAATGGATTTACCGAATAAATTACCTTCGATAACCGCTGTCTCTTGTTTGGATATATATTCCTTCTTATCCGGATCATATTCCAATGTATTATAAATAACATCAAATTGACGAGACAGTTCACGCCTCGTACCGGTATTAGGCCAATAATAATAAATGGGTTGGATCGTACCCGTCCCAGCCAAAACCAACCCGCTGCACGGATCGCTATTATCGGAGACGTGTAAGTCTGATACATTCAACGTGTATTTGCTATAATCAACGATCCAGACGTAGCGCGATACGGCTCCTTCCTCAACAAAATAGCCATACCCATCCTCCACATCCCGGATGGTGGAAGTGGTTCCATTCTGGGTAGAAGCAACTTTCTCGGCCTCCAGCCGTTTGGTGCTATAACGATACCATTGATGCGAAGAAGACGATGATGAAGTGTAACTAATCGTCACATTATTCATGCCATACACCAGATAGACCTCCAGCCGCTCAGCGGAGTCACCAGAACTCTGCTCGGCTTTCATCGGGCTTCCGCTTCCTCCTGTCACCACGTATTGAGCATACGAGGCAACGACCACACACAAAAAACAAAGTGATAACAGTATCTTTCTTAATTCTCTCTTTAGCATATACAATCTAAAAATTACGGTTCAAAATTAGGGAAATAAAAGGACATACGTAGCATGCGGCATAGGCAAATTTCACGATCTTCGCTCAAAAGCGAAGATAAGCGGCGCCTCACCATTAAAAATAAGCAAGCTTATTTTGTACTGCCTTCGGTTTGCATTATCTTTGTCACAAAATATTCCAAACAGAAAATGAGCAAGATTAGTATATACGCATTAACGCTCTTTTTAAGTTTATCGAGCGTAACCGTTTATTCACAAAAGAATAATAAACAAGTTATCTTTACAAACGAGCAAAGGAGCGATATATTTTACCATACCATCGAACGCGGGCAGACCGTATACGCTATCGCTACCATGTATGGCGTAAGCGTAGAAGACATTTACCGGTTGAATCCGGAAAGCAAGGACGGAATCAGGGCGGGTTCTACGCTAAGAATCCCGCAAAAGGATTCTGCCATAGCCCCTTCCGGCAAAGCCGATAACTATATTTACCATACGATCCAGCCCAAAGAAACCTTGTACTCCTTATCCATTAAATACTCAGTACCCGCTACAGACATAATCGCCGCCAATCCGGGCCTTTCCACTTCGACGTTCACGATAGGCAAGAACATCCGGATACCGCCGACACGGCTGGAAACCCTGCCTACCACGGAGAAGAAGATCGTACAGAAGGAGATGGAATATACCGTGCAGAAAAAAGAGACCATGTACCGCATCTGCCGGAAGTTCGATATTTCCAGCGTGGAACTTTTACGGCTCAATCCCGAGTTGAAAAACGGAGTGAAAGCAGGCATGGTCATCAAGATCCCGGTAACCAGCGAGGAAGTGATCACCCAAAACATGAGGCAACCGGAAGAGCGTGAGGTGAACGCCCTCCTCTCCACCCCAAAGGATATAAAGAAGGTGAACCGTATCCAAGTGGCCTTACTGCTGCCGTTCATGACAAACGAAGCGACGCAATCTTCCGCTACTTCCCGTTTCGTGGAATATTACGAAGGGCTGTTATTGGCGGTTGACAGCTTGCGTAATATGGGGACCTCCATCGAGTTATCGGTATATGATACCGGAAACGGCACGAAGAAAGTCAAGGAGATATTAAAGGAAGACGCGCTATCGAACGCTAATCTGATCATAGGGGCCGTACAGAACGATCAAATCGGGTTGGTCGCCGATTTCGCCCAGAAACAGAATATCAAATATGTAATCCCTTTCACATCCAAGAACGACGATGTCTTGTCTAACGCAAATGTTTATCAAGTAAACACGCCCCATTCTTATCTCTACTCCAAGGCGGCGCAGGCAGGCTGCAACTTATTCTCGGATTACAATATCATACTCGTCAACATCAAGGATAAAGAAGAAAAAACAGAATTTATCAAGGTGTTCAAAACGGAGATGCAGCAACGTAATATCCCATTCAAGGAGGTTACTTACAAGAACGACACCTTCGCCACGGACATCGAGGCTGCCATGGTACGAGACAAGCGGAACGTGGTATTGCCAACCTCCGCTTCCCTTGATGCCGTAAATAAGATCAAGACACCGCTCCGCATGCTTTCCGAGCTGAAAGAAGAGGAGAAGGAGCCTTATATGATCAATCTATTCGGTTATCCGGAATGGCAGACATATACAAGGGAATGCCTAGAAGACTTCTATGCGTTGAACACCTATATTTATAGTAACTTCTACGCGGATAACCTGTCTCCGGAAGTACACAACTTCTATTTCAACTACAAGAACTGGTATAGTAAGAATTTAATCAATACGTTCCCCAAATATGGGATCTTAGGTTTTGATACAGGCATGTACTTCCTTAGCGCTATTGATAAATACGGCTCGAACTTCGAGGATAATTTAGACAAGATCCATTATAAAAGCATCCAGACCGGATTCGATTTCCACCGGGTGAACAACTGGGGTGGTTTTATCAATACAAACTTGTTCATCGTACATTATAAGAATGATTATACAGTAACCCGTAGTGAGGTAAGATAACAGTGATGAGGATAAAAAAAGCATTCATAACGATCTTGTTGGGCCTATCGAGCCTATCGCTCTGCCAGGCCCAGAAAAGCGCTTTCAAGCAGGAACTGGCCGTGGGAGCCTCTTTCGGCGTAAACTTTTCCAGCGTAAGTTTTACTCCCAAGGTCCCTACAAAAATGAAACTCGGATTTAACGGCGGGGCGACGATACGCTGGAACACAGAGCCGAACTTGGGCTTACAAGCGGAACTGAACTTCACCCAGCACGGATGGCAGGAGAAATTCGAGGAGAAACCTCAATATAAATACAGCCGTACGGTGAGTTATGTGGAACTCCCCTTCCTGACCCATATTCATTTCGGAAGTAAACGAGTGCGCGTATTCGTCAATTTAGGGCCCAAAATCGGTTACGCTCTCAGCGAGAGCACGGAATCGAACTTAAACGGCGAGAATCCAAACGCGAACCGGCCCGACGAACAACATACGCTAGAGGTTCAAAAAAAGTTCGATTGGGGACTTTGCGGAGGACCGGGAATAGAGCTTCGCACCGGGATCGGCTCTTTCCTGCTGGAAGGCCGTTATTACTACGCGCTGGGAGATATGTTCAACAGCCGAAAGGAAGACCCGTTCCCTAAATCCTCCAGCCAAGTGATTTCCGCGAAGCTGACTTACTTAATCCCGATTCTCAGCAAATAAACCATCAAACAACGATCCTTACCAGGATAACGATATAAAAAAGAAAAGGCCATCCTCACGGACAGCCAATCTCATTGTTAACCTTAAATCTAATACCATGAAAAACACGGTGCAAATATAGACATTTCATGTTATGCAGCATACGTTTACGGCCAAAAAAACATAGCCATTAACCTTATTTAAGAACAACATGCTATACAACATAACTTTCAGCACCTTTTATCTCGTTTTTTATTCTATGAATAAGAATATCTTATTCGCATGTCCCGGCAGTCTTAGGAACAACAAGCGTCTTCCCCATATAGAAAATCGATAAACCAATCGTTCCGGGAAGGATCTCCCCAATATAAATGCGTGTATCCAGCCAATACATTCTTGTAGCGATATAAAGGAGTATCCACTTGGGCCCCTTTCGCGGAAAAGGCTGTAGCGACGGATGGCAAGGGGCTTTCCCCGGGCACGATCCGGGAATAATGAAACTCATGGCCCCGCAACACGTCGTTTTTATAATACAAGGTCCGATATCCCAAACGTAATCTCATGTTCTCCATCGTAGCGGATCGCGGTAATACACCAACCATAGGATACACATTTCCATCCGTACCGATAATCTCCTTGCAGAGATACATCATACCGCCACATTCAGCCAATAACTTACCTCCCCTTTCCACAAAGGCATGAATTGATTCACGCATCCTGGAATTCGCGCTCAACTCCGTTAAGTATAACTCAGGATATCCACCCGGTAAATAGACAAAATCCGTCTCCGGCAAACGATCATCTTTCAGCGGACTAAAATAGGTAATCTTACCTAGCGTGGATAGGAAGCGTATATTTTCCTCATAAGAGAAATTGAAGGCTTGATCACGGGCGATCGCTATATTCAAATCTATCTCCGGGATAGCCTTCGCTACTTCCCTCACTTGAGTATCCGGACTTTTCACGGAGGAAGCGGTGATAGCCAGCAGCCGGTCGATATTCACATGCTCCTCCACCAGGCAAGCGATCCGGTCCGCGAATTCCTCAAAGCAAAAATCCCCATCCAGCGACAACCCCAAATGCCGGCTCGGGATCTCCACATCCGCGCGCTTCGGCAAATAGCCCAGCGCTTCCACGCCAGCGTCCTCACAAGCCTGCCTCAAGAAAGAATAATGATTCTCCGATGCCACAAAATTAAATACCGCCCCCACGACATTCAAGTCTTTCCGGAAATTCCGGAAACCATAGAGTAACGGAGCGACCGAGTAAGCCGTACTTTTGGCGTTCACCACCAATACGACCGGAATCCGCAACAAAGCGGAGATCTCGGCGCTGCTTCCTCTCATGGCGTCGTAGCCATCGAACAGCCCCATAACTCCCTCGGCTACGGCCACATCCGTATCCGATGTATACCGGGCATACAAATCCTTGATATGCCCTTCCGACATCATGAAACTATCTAAATTCACGGAGGCACGACCCGCCGCCATCCTATGGTGGCGGGTATCTATATAATCCGGCCCGCATTTAAAAGGCCGTACCCGTAAAGAACGATTTTTCAAGGCACGAAGCAACCCCAGGGTAAAAGTAGTCTTCCCGCTCCCCGAGGAGGCGGCCCCTATCAGCAAATGAGATCTCATGTATTCCGTATTTCTAATATTGCTCCTTCTCGTTCGGGAAATCTTGGGATTTCACGTCCTCGATGTAGGCTTGTACGGCACGGGTAATCTCTTCCCCCAGGTTTGCGTAGCGGCGTAAGAAACGGGGAGAGAAACCTTGGTTGATACCGAGCATATCATGCATGACCAGCACTTGGCCGTCCACGCCTCCACCGGCGCCAATGCCGATAACGGGAATCGTAAGCTCCGAGGCGACACGAGCCGCCAACGCCGCCGGTATCTTCTCCAGCACCAAGGCGAAACAACCTATCTCCTCCAGCAGATGGGCGTCCTCTACCAGCTTCTTGGCCTCGGCCTCCTCGCGGGCACGTACCGTGTAGGTCCCGAACTTATTGATCGATTGCGGGGTCAGGCCCAAATGCCCCATTATCGGGATACCGGCGCATAAGATGCGTTCGATAGATTCCCGGACCTCGGCCCCGCCTTCCAACTTGATGCAATCGGCGTGCGTCTCCTTCATCACCCGGATAGCGGAAGACAAGGCTTCCTTGGAGTTTCCTTGATACGTACCGAAAGGCAGGTCTACCACCACCAGCGCACGGCTTACCGCTTTCATGACCGATTTGCCGTGATAGATCATCTGGTCGAGCGTGATCGGCAAAGTGGTCACGTTTCCTGCCATTACGTTCGAAGCGGAATCTCCTACCAAGATCACGTCCATCCCTGCTTGATCTATCAATTTCGCCATCGAATAATCATAGGCGGTAAGCATGGATATTTTCTCTCCACGCTGTTTCATCTCTATCAGGCGATGCGTGGTCACCTTTCTATTATCATCTACTTTTGCGACAGACATATTATTTTTATTAATTGTTCCGGCCACAAAGGTAAATATTATTATTTATTTTCGAGGCAAACATTCACGGCACTTAGGCCTCTGTCTCCACGCTCAAGGTCAAACGTCACGATATCATTCACCGATATATCATCCACGACGTTGTTCACGTGAAAGAAATATCTTTCCATCCCCGACAAGTCTCGAATGAACCCGAAACCTTTCTGCTCATTAAAATAATCGATCCTGCCCCTTAAGATAACCGGAGCCACGTCTTCTTTTTTAGGAGTCGAGATCAAGATATCTTCCTGGTTTATTTCTTCTTTCCGGCGAAGCTCGGGAGGGACGGAGGTGATCATCCCGTTCTCATCCACATAAGCGATCATGTCTTCGAAGCTGGTCGCTTTGCCGGACGATTTCCTCTCTTCCTTCCTGTTTTGTTTCTCTACTCGGCGGGCTTGTTTCTTTTTCTCGTTTTCACGTTTACCAAATGATGCGTATTTTGCCATACAGTCTATTTTAATTTATACTAGGGCCTCACGGAATATGAAGCGTATTATACTTTTACTTAGCGTGAGAAGGATGATTAAAGGGGAGATCTGCTTAATATTATAAAAAGAAGAACTGTGTCGATAATGATTCTAGACTCAAACTTTTACAAAGGTAATAAAATAAATAGAGAAGGCCTTACCAATCTCCTCATTTAAGATTAAAAAACATAATGTTATCTTTAAATCCAAGAACGAGGGCATCCTATGCCCCGGTCCGGAACCATAGGATGCCCCCAATAAACTCAGCGCGGAAAAAAGGCACGGAAGGCGAGATCAGTCGATATCGATCAGCCGGTATTGCTTGTCGAACTCCAGCTTCCGTCCATTCGACAGTTTCACCTCATACTCCTTCCGGTCTTGCTCCATCTTCACGACCGATACGTCCGGGTAGTTCTGAGTAATATACGTATGAATCTGCGCCGGGATAGCCGTAGAAGGAATAGAGCCGCTGGAGACGCACTTGATCTCTTTCCATTTCCCGTTTTTATCGAATTCTATCTTATCACCGTTTACGAAGACCACGTCATAGTCCTTATCAAAAAAATCACTGTCTACCTTAGTCAAGGCAACCTTCACTTGAGAGAAGTGTTTCTGGATGAATGTCCGGGCCGTAGCCGGCAACTCATCAAATTGGATCAACCTATCATCTCCCGCCCACATCGAGACTGAACTAAAAGAGAGAGCGCAAACCAGCAACATCAATATTCGTTTCATAACTTCTTGTTTTAATAAATTAGACATTGAAAAATTAATTATAAGACAAAAATCGATAGCGAAATTGAAATTTCTCTGAAATCATAACCCGATATCAATATTTGACACAAAATAAATGCTCCCCGCCCACATAATCATACGACAGATGGAAGCCTTGCATCGCGCATATCGAATGAGCGATCGCCAATCCCAGCCCCGTCGAGCCTTCTTTCTTATGGCCTTGATAAAAACGCTCGAAAATACGGGCCCGGTCCAACGGGCCATCCTCACCCGTATTCCGTATAACGAAACGGCCGGGGCCCGAGGCAATATGTATCTGCCCTCCCTCTATGTTATGTACAAAAGCGTTCTTGATCAGGTTGGAGAAAAGGGAAGCCGCCAACGACTCGTTCATCGTTACCCTGCACACGCCTTCCTCCTCCACGGCTACAGAGATACGGCGATAGGCATACACATCCTTGAAATCCTCCACATAACGCTCTATCAACGGGTTCAACTCGATATCGGCCGTATCGATAAACTGCCCGTTGTCTATCTTGGTCAGCAGAAGCAGCGCCTTGTTCAACCTCGTTATATATTCCAGTGTCTTATGGGTCTTATAAAGTTCCTCCATCTGAGCCTCTGTCAACGAGTCGTCTTCCATCAAACCCTCCAAGCGGTTCCTGCAGATGGCCAACGGGGTCTGTATCTCGTGAGAGGCGTTCCCTATAAACTGCTTTTGCTGCTCGTACATTTTCTCGTTTCGCCCGGCGTTACGAAGTGTCGCCTCGCTCAGTTTCCTGAACTCCGTCACGGAAGAATCGATCTCCAAAGGTTTATTCTTTTTCCCGATCCGGTACGAATCCAACCAATCCAGAAGGACATATAGAGGCTTCATGCTGCGATAGAAAACCCAAGTGGTAACAGCCACCACCGTAAACAACAGGAAAACATATAAAATGATACACCAATACAAGACCGCTTCCCGCAAATCATCTTTCTCTATAGTCGGCGTAGACACGACCAGCTCATAATAACGATCATCCTTATCCCTGAATATCATCGACAAGACACGGGTATCCTCGTCCGTATAATACATATCTTTCTTTTTCTTGTACCGCTCGGCATGATCCGGGCTTACCTCCGATAAATAATACTGGCTGCTCGAGCCGTTATCCCCCGTGGGAAGCTCTTCCCCCGCCAAGACTCGCGTCATAATCTCCTCGGAATAGTCTTCCAGCGAATCATCCACCTCTTCATTGATCTCGTCCGCGATGGCCACGTAAAACAAAAAGGCCCAGACCGCCACGACAACGCTCAGAACCACCGACAAGCGAATTAATATACGATAAATCAATTTCATACCAGCCAAGAAGATCTATTCGACAACCAATTTATAGCCAAACTTGTAAACGGCCCTGATCTCTATATTAGCCCCTCCCGCCGCCAGTTTCTTACGGAGATTCTTGATCTGGGCGTATACAAAATCAAAATTATCTACCTGATCGATATGATCTCCCCACACGGATTCGGCAAGCGTGCCCTTATCGACCAAGCGACCGGGGCGATTAGCGAAATAAACCAATATATCGTATTCTTTCTTATTCAGCTCCAATTCCTTTCCTTCCACTCGTACCTGATACTTGTCGGTGAATATTTTCACGTTGCCAATATCGATGCACGCCGTCCCATTATAATGATGCCTTCGAATCACGCTCTTAATACGGGCGCTCAGCTCTGCCATATGGAAAGGCTTGGCCAGATAATCGTCCGCCCCCAAGTCTAGCCCCGACACTTTATCCTCCAAAGAATCCTTGGCGGAGATGATGATCACGCATTCTTTCTTTCCCATCCTCTTGATGCTTTCCAGCAGGGACAGGCCGTCCCCGTCCGGCAACATTATATCCAGCAAGATACAGTCATAATCGTAATCTTCCAATTTCCGTATGCCTGTGGCATAAGAAGCGGCCACCTCTACCACATACCGCTCTTTCTCCAAGAAACGTTGTATCAACTCCCTTAAAGAAGGTTCATCCTCGACTATCAAGATCTTCATAGGTTCATTCCATATTAAAGTTTATACAAAGAAACCGGATATTTCTGAAAAAGGGCTGAAATATCTATCGAAAAGAATAAAAAAACTTACTTTTGTATCCTATATTAAAAAACTTTTATGAAACTACTTTTTTTCGATCTAGAGACTACCGGCATAAAATACTGGAGAAACGGCATCCACCAAATAAGCGGGGAAATCGTAATAGATGGAGTAACCAAGGAATCCTTCAATTTCAACGTATGCCCGCATCCCCGGTGCGAGATAGAGGAAGAGGCTCTCCGCATTTGCAATGTAACCAGGGAGCAAATACAAGCTTACCCGCCCATGCAAGAGGTATATGCCCGATTAGTGAATATGCTCTCTAAATATGTGGACAAATTTGATAAAAAAGACAAGTTCTTCCTTGTGGGATACAATAACGCCTCTTTCGACAATTACTTTCTGAAAGCCTTTTTCGTACAGAACGGGGATAATTATTTTTACTCCTGGTTCTGGGTGAACTCCATAGACGTAATGGTATTGGCCACCCAGCATTTAATGCGCAAACGGCATGAGATGACAGATTTCAAGCAGGAAACAGTGGCGAGGACCTTGGGCATAAAAATAGACTCCACGAAATTGCACGACGCATCCTATGATATTCAATTAACCAAAGAGATTTACAATAAGATATCCTCTCTATCTTTTGTAGGTTGATTCATTCTTTTTATATATTATCATTTCCGACTATGGGCTGATTTAATTATCTTTACGACGTAGAATCAATTTTTATGAAGTCCGTGAAACACTGTATCCATATATTCTTCATCCTTATTATCACTCTCGTCTATACAGGTCCCTTGACTGCCCAAGAAAAGGCATATCCTAAAAACGGAGAGGGTATCATCCTTTTCCTCAAGCGTTTCAACCGTACCGGACAAACCTATCAGAAAGAGTTTATCAAACTTAATAAAGGGAAGTTTGGGAAGAACAATAGTCTACGCATGGGCGTAAAATATACCCTGCCTCCACTGAAGGCCAAGAGGAAAAGAACCGCCACGGCCAGCGCCTCCTCCGAATCTCCCGTCTCTACTCCTCGGAGGAGAAATTATCAGTCCCTATTCGGTAAGTCGCTAGCAAGCTACCAAGTCACCTCCTCCGACCTAAAGGGAGCTTGCTTCTACCTAGTCAGTGGGCACGGTGGCCCGGACCCCGGCGCAATCGGGAAAATGGGCTCTCACGAGTTGCATGAGGACGAATACGCTTATGATATCATGTTGCGTCTGGCCCGTAATCTCTTAACACGGGGAGCCAAAGTACATATTATCATTCAAGACGCGAAAGACGGGATACGAGATCAACAATTTCTCAATAACAGCAAACGGGAGACTTGCATGGGAAGCCCGATTCCATTCAATCAAGTAAGCAGGCTAGAACAACGTTGCGCCAAGATAAACACCCTAAACCGGAAAGACAAGGAAACCTATAAAAGAGCGATATTCATCCACGTAGACAGCCGTAGCAAGCACCAAAGAACGGATGTCTTCTTCTATCACAAGCCCAAAGACCAAGCCAGTAAACGCCTGGCAAAGACCATGAAATCCACATTCTCGCATAAATACAACCGCCATCAACCGGGCCGGGGATTCTCCGGTACGGTAGATGATCGTAATTTATATGTATTACGGCACACGGTTCCAACCTCTGTCTTCGTTGAGTTGGGTAACTTACAAAACCGATACGACCAACAACGATTTATCCTTAGTAATAACCGGCAGGCTTTGGCCAATTGGCTTTGCGAGGGATTTATCACGGATTACAATTATTATAAGAAGACAAAGAAGTAATAAACAGATTTTATTATCTGCAACAAGCACAAACCAAAGAGGTTTTTTATCTTTGCAAATTAAAAAATTGAACATTTTAAATATGTACCATGAGTAGTTCCTATATCTCTCCTTTCGCAAAGCCGGTTTACATCATGTTGAAACCGGTGGGTTCTGTTTGTAATTTGGCATGTGAGTATTGTTATTATCTTGAGAAAAGTAAGTTCTATCCGGATGTGAAAAATCACATCATGACGGATCAGATACTCGAAAGGTTTATCAAGGAGTATATGGAATGCCAGACTATGCAGGAAGTGTTGTTTACGTGGCACGGGGGCGAGACGCTGATGCGACCGATCAGTTTTTATAAAAAGGCCTTGGAGTTGCAGCGTAAATACGCGGGAGGACGGCAAATAGATAATTGTATTCAAACGAATGGTACTTTATTGAATGATGAGTGGTGCCGTTTTTTCAAGGAAAATAATTTCTTGGTGGGCGTATCGATCGATGGCCCGCAAGAGTTTCACGACGAATATCGTAGGAACCGGCAGGGACTCCCTTCTTTCTATAAGGTGATGAAGGGAATAGAGTTGCTGAAAAAACATGGGGTAGAATATAACGCCATGGCGGTCGTGAATGATTATAACGTGGATTATCCGCTGGAATTCTATAATTTCTTCAAGGAACTGGATTGCCGCTTCATCCAATTCGCTCCGATCGTGGAGCGTATCGGCCGGCATAAGGAAGGAACCAAGCTATCTTCTCCCGAAGAGCAAGACGCGGCGATCAAGCTTGCCCCGTTCTCGGTAGATAGCGAGAAATGGGGAGATTTCCTCTGCGCCTTGTTCGATGAATGGCTGAAAGAGGATGTAGGCAAGTTCTACATCCAATTATTCGATTCCACCTTGGCGAACTGGGTAGGCGAGCAACCCGGGGTCTGCTCCCTGGCCCGCCATTGCGGACATGCCGGGGTAATGGAGTTCAATGGCGATGTATACGCTTGCGATCATTTCGTATTCCCGGAATACAAGCTCGGGAATATCCAGACAAAGACATTGACGGAGATGATGTACAGCCCCGTGCAACAAAAGTTTGGAACGGATAAAGAGGATAAGCTCCCTACGCAGTGCAAGGAATGCGAATACCTTTTCGCTTGCCACGGGGAGTGCCCGAAGAACCGGTTCCTCCATACGCCGAGCGGAGAGCCGGGACTTAATTACCTATGTAAGGGATACCGGAAATTCTTCAAGCATGTAGCTCCTTACATGGATTTTATGAAAAAAGAGTTATTGAATCAACGTCCACCCGCAAACGTGATGGATTGGGCTAAACAACAACAACATGAATATTAACAGACGTGATTTCATTAAAACAGGAGGTATGGTTATGCTTGGGACATTAGCGGCCCCTTCCTTACTAGGAGGTTGCACCGGTAGTGAAGGTGGTAAAGCGGCCGGTATTTCATTCGCCATGGATTATTTTAAGGTGAGTGAGGAGGATTTGAGGAAGGTATTGGCGGCAGCCTTGGAGAAAGGTGGGGATTATGCCGACTTGTTTTTCGAGCACTCATACAGGAACAACGTGGGGCTACAGGATGGCGCCGTAAACCGTGCCTCGTCTAACATCGACTTCGGGATGGGCGTACGTGTATTGGCCGGCGACCAAACGGGGTATGCCTACGTAGAGAACGTCACCTTAGACGAGATGCTGAAGGCGGCCCGTACCGCCGCGCGTATCGCTACCGGATCGGCGAACACCGCCCCGATAAACCTGACGGAGAAAACGCGCGCGAATAATTTCTATGGCGTACGAACACCCTGGGACGAGATCGCCATCAACGACAAGATGCCTTTCTTGCAGAAACTGAACGATCAGATCTTCGCCAAGGATAAGCGGGTCACCAAGGTGATGGCCTCTCTGGGAGACACGACCTCCCATATCTTATTCTGCAACTCGGAAGGGCAGATTTATTACGATTATCGCCCGATGAGCGCCCTGAGCGCCGTCTGCATCATGGAGGACAACGGGAAGATTGAGAACTCATATGCGGCACGGGCTTTCCGCATGGGTGCGGAATTCCTGACGGACGACCTGATCGACGAGCTCGCTCAAGAGGCGGTGGATAAGACCTCTATCTTATTCCGGGCGATCAAGCCGAAGGGCGGGGAAATGCCCGTCGTCATGGGTGCCGGCGGTTCCGGAATCCTATTGCACGAGGCGATCGGCCATGCTTTCGAGGCCGATTTCAACCGTAAGAACACCTCTATTTTCTCCGACCAACTGAACAAGAAAGTTTGTAACGAGCATATCAACGTGGTAGACGATGGCACGATTCCTTTCAACCGGGGCTCGGTCAATATCGACGACGAGGGCGTGGACGGGCAAAAGACCTATATCGTGCGTGAGGGAGTCTTGACCAGTTACCTGCACGACCGTATCAGCGCGAGACATTACGGCATCCCTTCCACGGGCAACGGCCGGCGGGAGTCTTTCCGGCAAATGCCGATCCCCCGCATGCGCGCCACTTATATGGAGGCGGGCAACATGACGGAGGAAGAGATCATCTCTACCGTAAAGAAAGGTATCTACGCCGCCAATTTCACGAACGGGCAGGTACAGATCGGGGCGGGCGATTTCACCTTCTTCGTGAAGGATGGTTACCTGATCGAGAATGGCAAGCTCACCCAGCCTATCAAGGATATCAATATCATCGGTAACGGCCCGAAAGCGTTGGCAGACATCACGATGGTGGGTAATAATTATAAGATGGACAACGGCACATGGACTTGTGGCAAGGATGGACAGTCTTGCCCGGTGACCTGCGGTATGCCGTCGGCCTTAGTCAGCAAACTTACAGTAGGAGGAGAAAACTAATATGATAACAGACGACAATAAGAAATTGGCCGGGTGGGCCATGGAATATGCCCTGAAGAATGGTTGCCAGTCTTCGCGTGTCACGCTTTACAATGGTTCCAGCAGTTCATTTGAGATACGGGATATGAAAATAGACCGTCTGCAACAGGCATCCGAGAATAGCATGGTGATCCATTTGTTCGTGGACGGCCGTTACGGTTCCTACTCTACCAATCGCTTGGATAAGAAAGAGCTGGAGAAATTCATCAAGGATGGTATCGCCGCTACCCGTTTCCTCGCCGAAGACAAGGCCCGCACGCTGCCGGACGCTTCCTTGTATTATAAAGGCGGGGCGGCCGACTTGCGACTGATCGACCCCAACTTCGATTCCGTGCAACCGGACGATAAGGTGGCGCTGGCCATGAGCGTCTGCGAGGAGATCATGGGTAAGGACGAGCGGATCATCTCTGCCAACGCTTCCTACAGCGACGAGAAGGATTTCAAGTATATGATAGCCAGCAACGGTTTCGAAGGCGAGGCTTCGGGCTCTTCTTACGGCTTGGTGGGAAGTGTCAGTATCCGTGGGGAAGGTGACGCCCGTCCTGAGTCTTATTGGTACGACTCTTCCTTGTATTACGATGAGCTGGTGAAGACCGGTATCGGCACGAAAGCGTTGGAACGGGTGCTTCGTAAACTGGGACAGCGGAAAGTGGCGTCCGGCAAATATACCATGATCGTAGACAACATGAATTCCAGCCGCCTGCTTTCTCCGGTAATCGGGGCCATCTACGGTTCCTCCATCCAGCAGAAGAACTCTTTCTTGCTGGATAAGATCGGCCAAAAGGTAGCGAGCGACAAGATGACCTTGATAGACGAGCCTCATCTGGTAAAGGCTTCCGGCGCACGTTATTTTGATAGCGAGGGTGTCGCCACGAAACGTCTTCCGGTATTCGAGCAGGGTATATTGAAGACGTATTATATCGATACGTATTCCGCTAACAAGATGGGCGTGAAGCAAACGATCGGCTCTCCTTCGATTCTTGCCATGCGGAATGGCGATAAGGATCTGGACGGATTGATCGCCTCTATCGACAAAGGTATATTGGTGACCGGCTTCAACGGTGGAAACTGTAATAGCACGACCGGCGATTTCTCGTATGGCGTGGAAGGTTTCTTGATCGAGAGAGGCAAGCTATCCCAACCGATCTCCGAGATGAACGCCACGGGTAATATGCTCTCCCTATGGAGTAACCTAGCGGAAGTAGGAAACGATCCCCGCCTATCCTCCAGTTGGCGAATCCCTTCCTTGCTTTTCCACGGGGTTGATTTTAGCGGATTATAAATACAAGAGACAATATCCGGAAGAACAAGAAACAAAGAGACCGGAACCGCATTTAGCGGTTCCGGTTCTTTGTTTCTTCTTACGCCAAATTATAGATCGCTATAAAATGGCAAACCGTGCCCCCGAGGACGAATAAATGCCACGCGGAATGCATGTATTTATATTTATCCAGAAAGAAGAAAATCGTTCCTAGGGAATAGAACAAGCCTCCTCCTATCAACCAATACAAAACAGGCATCGAATCCGTACGCTGGAAGACATCGACCAAAGGCTTGAAAGCGATAATCACCACCCAGCTCATCAGCAGGTAACAAACCGTTTTCAGGTTGTCCTTCTTCCTCATCCGACGGAAACTAAACCATACGCCGATAACCGCGGCCAGCCAGATCGTAATAAATAATCCCCAGCCCCAGAAACCCTCGTCGCGAAGAGCCACCAAGGTGAATGGCGTATAAGTACCCGCGATATGCAAGTAAATGGCGCTATGATCCAAACGGCGCAAACGGCATTTCCGCTTGGGATCGGAAGCGGCGTGATAAAAGGTAGACGTCACATACGAGGAAGTCATACACAACGCATAAACGGCGAAACTACCGGTCACCCACGGATCACCCGTACGGAGCCCGGCGATCATCAAGACGATAATCGCCGTCAAGCCGAACAACATGCCCGCGCCATGCGTAAGCACATTCGCCACTTCCTCGCCATGAGTCTGTCTTTGTCTTCTCATCCGTCCGATCGCTACGACTATAAGGCGCTAGCCTTGAAACCGGCCTCCGATACAGCGGAAAGAATGGTCTCCGCCGGAAGATCGGTCGTTATAGTCAATGTTTTATCCGGGGATTTCAAGTCGATCGACCATGCGTCCTCATTTACCAATTTATTCAACTTAGCGCCGATAGCCGCTACACATCCACCGCATTTAGCGTTTGTCTTAAATCTTAATGTTGCCATATCTCTATTTATTATTTAAAGTTTACTCCATTTCAACCGTAAGCTGTTTAATACCACCGACACGGAACTGAAAGCCATCGCGGCGCTCGCCAACATCGGATTCAGCAACAAGCCGTTCACCGGAAACAAGATACCCGCCGCCAATGGGATTCCGATCAAGTTATAGATAAATGCCCAGAACAAATTCTGATGGATCGAGCGAACCGTTCGTCTCGACAAGCGGATCGCATCCGGCAATAACATCAAATCCGAGGTAATCAACGTGACCATCGCCACATCCATGGCGATATCCGTGCCCTTCCCCATCGCTATACTCACGTCCGCACGGGCCAAGGCCTGCGAGTCGTTGATGCCGTCTCCAACCATAGCCACTTTCTTTCCGGCGGCTTGCAAGGAACAAATATACTCCTCCTTGTCGTTCGGCAAGACATCCGCTTTATAATGACGGATATCCAGCATAGCCGCCACCGTCTCGGCGGTCCGTTTCCCATCGCCGGTCAATAAATGGACCTCGATACCCATTTCCTTCAAGGCCTCTACCGCCTCTCCCGACGTGGGTTTCAACCGATCCGAAATAGCCATCACCGCAAGCAACCCCGATTCCCGGCCGTAATAAACGATACTCTTGCCATCCTCTTCCCAGCGGACGATTTCCCGGCCTGCCTCGGGTGGAACCATCGCCTTGAAGGTCTCGAGGAAGCCTTTGCTTCCCACCCAATACGTCACGCCACGCACCTGCATGCGGATACCGCGTCCGGTCACGCTCTCGAAGTTATCGGCCTCGATCTCGGCAGCCTCCGTCCCTTTCAGCCATGAGAGGATAGCGGATGCCAAGGGATGCTCGGACTTCATCTCGGCGGTATAAAGGATATCCAGCATATCCCGGCTAGCCTCCGATATCCAGAAAGAGTCTGTCACCTCGGGTACGCCCTCGGTCAAGGTCCCAGTCTTATCCAGCACGACGGTATCCACCTTACAAAGGTTTTCCAAGGCAAAAGCGTCTTTGATCAAGATATGACGCTCGGCTCCCTTACCCATCCCGACCATCAAGGCGGTCGGCGTAGCGAGTCCCAGCGCGCAAGGGCACGCAATCACCAATACCGATACCGCCGATAAGAGAGCGTACGAGAAGTACCCGCTTCCTCCTACTGCCAGCCAGACGATAAAAGTAAGTATCGCCAACCCGACAACGATCGGTACAAATATACCACTTATTTTATCAACGATACGCTGCACGGGCGCCTTACTTCCTTGGGCGGCTTGTACCATTTGCACGATTTGCGATAATACGGTAGCGCTCCCCACCCCGGTCGCCTCCATTAGGAACGCACCCTTTTGATTGATCGTCCCGGCCAAGACCCGGTCGCCTCGTGATTTCACGACAGGAATCGGCTCGCCGCTTAACATGCTCTCATCCACGGAAGAGGAACCCTGAGACACCGTGCCGTCTACCGGGATCTTCTCGCCGGGACGGACACTGACCAAGTCTCCCACCCGCAATAACGAGATAGAGACCTCTTCCTCCTGCCCGTCTTGCACGCGACGGGCGGTTTTAGGCTGCAATCCCATCAAGCTCTTGATAGCGGAAGAGGTGCTGTTCTTCGCCCGTTCCTCCAGCAACTTGCCTAGCAAGACAAACGCTATAATCACGCCGGACGCCTCATAATAGACATGCGGCTCCAGTCCTCTCTCCCACCAAAACCGCGGATATACGGTATTGAAGAAGCTGAACAAGAAAGCGATCGAGGTACTCAACGCCACCAAGGTATCCATATTGGCGCTACCGTGCCAGGCATGGCGCAGGCCGTTCACGTAGAACGACCGCCCGAACCCGATCATGATCATCAAGGCTAGCGCCATCATGACCCAGTTGCCGCCGGGCGTATCCATAAACACCATTCCCAGCAGGGCCAGCGGAACGGAAAGCGCCCACGCCCCGATCGTATTCCGGCGTAGCTTCCGGTAATGCTCCCGTGCCATCTCCTCCTGTACCGCCGTCGGATCCTCTGCCTCCACGACCAAATCGTATCCGGCCGCCTGCACAGCCTCCTTCATTTTCTGAGGGGTGATCAAGGATGGATGATATTTGACGGAAAGCGTATTCGCCGCGAAATTCACCGATGCCTCTTCCACGCCGGGAAGCCCCTTCACCGTATTCTCCACGTTATTGGCACATACGGCACAACTCATCTCGAGAACCGGCAATATAATTGTCTCCAAATCTTTCATAGATCGTATCACCTGTTTAGTTATATATAAATTAATAACAAAGATACGATAAATATGATTGCAACAAGATTGCAAACTTTGCAAAACAGCTTTTACGTACATTAAGGAACATAGAAAATTAATAGATTTATTTGAGGAATATGACTATTATTTAACATGAAAATAGCTGATATTTGTAACAAATTTCAAACCGATCACTAAAACTTAGTAACAATATGATTTTAGACTCACTTGAAAACTCTAAACGGATTGAATGCATCCATCCGTTGTTCAAACAGGCTTTTAACTATGTTAAGTCTACTGATTTTTCAAAGATGGAAGATGGTAAATACGAGATAGCGGAGGCGGGGTTCACGGTTAGCATCGCCAGTATCTTCGGAAAGGAGAAATCGGAAGCGGCCATCGAGACTCATAGAAAATTCATCGATATCCAATTCCCCTTATTGGGTGTAGAGAAAATCGGATGGAAACCGGGGGATCAGTTGCTTGAGGAATCCGTCCCATACAACGAGGAACAAGATATCACCTTCTATATAGACAAACCTACCGCCTATACGAAAATCTACCCCGGGCAATTCGCCATTTATTTCCCGGAAGACGGACACGCCCCGGGTATCGGCCAAGGCAATATCCGAAAGGTAGTTATCAAGATTCCGGCTCAATACGATCAACACGGGGGCTGCCATGAATAACACCCAAATAATCATGCTAGGCACGGGAAACGCTATTGTTACAAAATGCTATAACACTTGCTTCATTATAAAGTCTCCCGAAACGATGCTATTGGTCGACGCAGGAGGAGGCAATGGCATATTGACGCAATTGGAGAAAGCCCGGGTAGCGTTGACCGACATACATGATATGTTTGTAACCCATGCGCATACAGACCATATCTTGGGAGCGGTCTGGATAGTAAGGATGGTTATACACCGAATGAAGAGCGGAAAATACGACGGGGCATTTAAGGTGTATAGCCATGAGAAAGCCTTAAAGGTCTTGGATGGGATATGCCGTATGACTTTGCCGGAAAAGGACCTGAGATTCCTCGGAACATCGGTCCTTTTCCATGAGGTAAGGAATGAAGACAGCTTTTGCGTGGGAGACATGGAGCTTAAATGTTTCGATATATTATCGACCAAGGAGAAACAGTTCGGCTTCCGCATGAGGTTGCCCGACAACAAAATCTTGGTTTGCCTTGGAGATGAGCCCTATAATGAGGAAAACCGCCCGTATGTGGAAAATGCCGACTGGCTGCTGTGCGAGGCCTTCTGCCTCTATAAAGATAGAGAGATTTTCAGGCCATACGAGAAACATCATAGTACGGCGCTGGAAGCCGGCATCCTGGCGAAAAAACTGAATGTCAAGAATCTGTTATTATATCATACGGAGGATGAGAATCTAAAAGCCCGCAAAAAAGCCTATGCAGAAGAAGCCCTGCAAAACTTCTCCGGCAAAGTACTTGTTCCCGATGATCTAGAGGTGATCGACACCGGACAATGATCCTTTAGCGTATAGCGTACACACGGTGTATCTCGCTAGGATCAAGCACGTCTAGTATCATGCCACGGCACATATCCATTCCAGCGATGGCGGTCATGTCTTCTTCCGTCAGCGAGAAATCCCAAATGGCAAAGTTCTCCTCTATGCGTTCTTTATGCACGGACTTGGGGATAGCGATGACTCCACGCTGAATGTGCCAGCGCAGGATAACTTGAGCGGCGGTCTTACCATACTTTCGTCCAATAGCGGTCAACCTCTCATTACCGAAGATCCCGTTTCTGCCTTCAGCGAAAGGTCCCCATGCCTGCATCCGGATGTCATACTCCTTGAGGGTTTCCAGTATTTGCGTTTGCTGGCAGAAGGGATGAGTCTCTATCTGGTTGATGGCTGGAACAATTTTCACATTCATACAAAGATCGATCAGCCGGTCTGCGTTGAAATTGCATACACCGATAGCACGGATCTTTCCCGCCTCGTAAAGTTCTTCCATCGCACGCCAAGAACCATAATAGTCTCCGAAAGGCATATGGATCAGATAGAGGTCAAGATAATCCGTACCCAGTTTTTCAAGAGTATCGGCAAACGCATGTTTCGTTCTCTCATAGCCCGTGTCGTGAATCCACACTTTACTAGCGATGAATAAATCGCTACGCAAAAGACCGCTCTCGCGGATGGCCTCGCCTACCGCCTCCTCGTTTTTATAGATAGATGCCGTATCTATCAGCCGGTAACCGGCGACGATAGCGTCGGATACCACCTGTTTACACTCCTCTAAGTCAGGTATTTGAAATACGCCAAAACCCAACGCGGGGATTTCCACCCCGTTATTCAATCTAATTGTTCGCATAATGTACCGCTTCGTTTATGGTTATTAATCGGAGAAGTAAGCCTCCCCCTTCGAATAGATATCGCAAAATTAGGCAAATACAGATCTCTCTTGTGTAGACAAATTACGGATTGTATAACCTTAATCACTGGTTTTATTTTCGTAAAAGTTTTCTAATACTTTATTCATACCATATTCACTTAATTCTCGTAAAAACTTGTTACCTTTGATGCCTAGAGAAAATAAAAGTAAGTAATATAAGAAAGATGATTTCAGAAGAATTGAAGAATGACCTGAAGATGAAATGGGATCGGATGAGAGAAGGCATGACTAAGATGGGGATGGATGCCTGCTTGCTTACCGTAGATGTAAATCTTTATTATACGACAGGACAAATTTATAATGGTTATTTTTATTTGCCGGCAGACGGTGAACCTTGGTTCTTGATTAAACGACCGAACGGACTCTCCGGCCACCAAGTGGAATATATCCGCAAGCCCGAGGATATCCCTTCCTTATTCGCGGAACGAGGGATTAAGATGCCGAAAAAACTCTTGCTAGAAGCGGACGAGTTAACTTATAATGAATACATCCGTTTGCAAAAGGTATTCCAACCGGAAGAAACAGGCAACGCCACCGCTTTCACACGGCTCCTTCGCCGGGTAAAAACCCCTTGGGAAATCGAGCAATTCCGTATCTCCGCCCGTAAACACGAGGCGACCTATAGCGAGATTCCGGAATGTTTCCACCTCGGCATGACAGACTTGGAATTTCAATACGAGATAGAGAAACGCATGCGCAAGAACGGTTCGATCGGTCTTTTCCGTGCTTTCGGGGCCAATATGGATATCTATATGGGCAGTATCCTCGCGGGGGAAAATGCAGAGACCCCGTCTCCTTTCGATTTCGCGTTGGGTGGAGGCGGCATAAACGCATCGTGTCCTTTGGGCGCCAACGGCACGTTACTGAAAGAGGGAACCGCCATCATGGTAGATATGGCCGGGAATTATACGGCTTACATGACGGATATGACCCGTGTCTTCTCCGTAGGCAAACTGACGGAAGAAGCTTACCGGGCGCATCAAGTGGCCCTTACGATACAGCAAGAGGTAGAGAACGCCGCCCGTCCGGGAGTAGCTTGCTCGGATTTATATAATATAGCGGCGAATATTGCCCAGAAAGAAGGCCTTATGGCAAATTTTATGGGAACCAAGCAGCAGGCTAAATTCGTAGGGCATGGCATTGGTATACAGATCAACGAGTTACCCGTACTTACCCCTCGTTCGAAAGAGGAGCTTTTACCCAATATGGTATTTGCCTTGGAGCCTAAATTCGTTATTCCGGGAATCGGGGCCGTGGGAATAGAGAATAGCTTCCTTGTAACGGATACCGGCGTAGAGAAGCTGACGAGATTCAACGAGGAGATTGTCTCATTAGGGAATTAGGATTCAATAGAAGATATTTATTATACATTACAAAATTAAAGCACATGAAAAAAACATTAGCTTTCCTACTTTTGCTGGCTATCATCATTATGCCGGCCAATGCTGTGGAAAAGGAAAACGTGAAACCTGTCAAGAACGTAATCCTTTTAATCCCGGACGGAACCTCGTTGGCGACGGTCTCTATCGCCCGTTGGTTGCAATGGTACCAAGATCCCGGCAAACCGAAATTGAACATCGACCCGTATTTGTGCGGAACGGTGCGCACACATTCCTCTAACGCCCCTATCGGCGACTCCGCTCCTACCACATCATGCTACATGACCGGACAGCCGAGCCGTACGGGTTATGTATCGACTTACCCGGAGAATGACGGCGATAACGATATCTACCCAACTGATCCGGCCCGTGCCTTCCAACCGTTGACTACCGTATTGGAAGCCGGTAAAATATTAAAAGGAAAAGCTACGGGATTGGTTTTCACTTGTGAGTTCCCGCACGCTACGCCGGCAGACTGTTCCGCTCATAGCTACAACCGCGGAAAATACGACTGGATCGCTCCGCAGATGGTTCATAATGATATCCAAGTCGTAATCGGCGGTGGAGCTTCTATCCTTACGAAGGATATGGAAGATTATCTATTGGCTAACGGATACAACGTATATAAAAACGACCTGAAAGGTATGCGTGCCGATAATAACCAGAAGATGTGGGCTTTATATGGCGATAAGGAAATGGCTTACGATATCGACCGTAATCCGGAAGAACAACCTTCTATCGAGGAAATGACTCGTAAGGCGATCGACAAATTATCCAAGAACCCGAATGGCTTCTTCTTGATGGTAGAAGGCAGTAAGGTAGACTGGGCCGCTCATGGTAATGACCCGGTGGGCATGGCTACTGATTTCTTGGCGTTCGACCGGGCTTGCGGAGCCGCTTTGGAATTCGCCCGGAATAACGGTGAGACTGCCGTTGTCATCGTTCCCGACCACGGCAATAGCGGTATTAGTTTAGGCAGAAGAGAATGCAAAGGTTACGATAAGTTGACGAAAGATCAATTGTTCCACCAATTCTCCTTGTATAAATTGACCGCCGAAGGTTTTGCCAACAAGTTAAACAGTGTCCCTAACTCTGAAGTGCAAGACGTATTCCGTACTTACGCTGGTTTCGAGCTGACTCCGGAGGAGATGAACGCGCTGAACAATTGCAAAGATTACAAGAATAGCCCGATACCGGAAGGCCAACGCAAACAAGAAGATAAATCCTCTATGTACAGCGGCTCATTAACCGGGTTGATGGCGCAGATCATCACTTCCCGCACTTGCTTCGGTTTCACGACCGGAGGACACACGGGCGAGGAGGTGTTCCTAGCCGCCTACCATCCGCAAGGAACCTTGCCTCTAGGTATGAACACAAATATCGAGTTGAACGAGTACTTATGCAATTTGTTCGGGCTGACACACGATAACCTGGAAGATCTTACAAGCAAGAATTTCGCCCGCCACACGGACGTGTTCAAGGATTATACCTGCGAGATCGTACCTGCCACGACAGAGAAAGGTTCTCCGACATTGGTCGTTAAGAACAAGAAAGATAAGAAAAAACAGCTAACGATCACCCCGTTCTCCAATATCGTGAAGTCCGGGAAGAAAGGCCAAGATGAGATTCGGTTAAATTCTGTCGTCGTTTATGTCGATAAAAATAACACCTTCTATCTTCCCGCAAGCTTAGTTGATTTCTTAAAATAAAATATAAAGCGGAGGTCTTTCGATCTCCGCTTTTTTTATACATTCGCGTACATAAGACAGAATATACACAACCTATGAAGAGTAAAAGTTTAGTTTCTATCGATCAATGTTCCAAAGAGGACATTCTTCGTATACTGGATAACGCAAGGAAGTTTGAGGAGAACCCGAACCGGAAATTGCTGGAAGGCAAAGTAGCCGCTACCTTGTTCTTCGAGCCCTCTACACGCACGAGACTGAGTTTCGAGACCGCCGTAAATCGTTTAGGCGGACGGGTGATCGGTTTCTCGGACGCTTCCACGACCAGTTCCTCCAAGGGCGAGACCTTGAAAGATACGATCTTGATGGTAAGCAATTACGTGGACTTGATCATTATGAGACATTACCTGGAAGGAGCTGCCCGCTATGCCTCCGAGGTGACGGATATCCCTATTATCAACGCTGGTGACGGAGCGAACCAACATCCCTCGCAAACCATGCTAGACTTGTATTCCATCCGTAAGACACAAGGTAAGCTGGACGATCTCACCATCACGATGGTCGGCGATCTAAAATATGGCCGCACGGTTCATTCCTTGATCGTGGGAATGTCTCACTTCCACCCGACCTTCCATTTCGTCGCCCCGAATGAATTGCGTATGCCGGACGAGCAAAAGAACTTCTGTGACAAGCACGGTCTCAAATACGAGGAGCATACCGATTTCACGGAAGATATCATCAACCAGACAGATATCCTTTATATGACCCGCGTACAACGCGAGCGTTTCACCGACCTGGAAGAGTACGAACGGGTAAAGAACGTGTATATCCTGCGTAACGACATGCTGAGAAACAGCCGTGAGAACCTGCGTATCTTGCATCCGCTACCCCGTGTGAACGAGATCGCTTACGATGTGGACGATAATCCAAAGGCTTATTACATCCAACAGGCACGCAACGGGTTGTTCGCGCGTCAAGCTATCATTTGCGAAGTTTTAGGTATATCTATCGACGAATAAAAACGAAGTTTTATGTCAGCAGAAAAGAAAAAAGAATTGCAAGTAGCCGCCTTAGAGAACGGCACTGCCATAGATCATATTCCTCCCAGCCAATTATTTAAGGTTGCCTCTTTACTGGGGCTGGAGAAAATGAACAATACGATCACGATCGGAAATAATTTCCATAGTAACAAGATGGGGTGCAAGGGCATGATCAAGATCGCCGGCAAGTTCTTCGAGGAAGACGAGATCAACCGCATCGCCTTGATCGCTCCGAACGTTATCTTGAACATTATCCGTGATTATGAGGTTGTAGAGAAGAAGAAAGTTACTTTACCCGACGAGTTGATCGGACTGGTTAAATGTAACAATCCGAAATGTATCACCAATAATGAGCCGATGCTTTCCCGCTTCGATGTAATAGACAAGGAGAAAGGAACCATCAAATGCCATTATTGCGAACGTAAGATTAACAAAGAAGACATAATCATTAAATAATTTGAGAATTGAGAATTGAAAATTAGCTTTACGGAATCTTTAATTTTCAATTCTCAATTTCCAATTATAAAAGCGTAGTTTTTATTATGAAGCACGATTGGAAACCGGGAACCATGATCTATCCGTTGCCTGCCGTAATGGTGAGCTGCGGAAACAAGCCTTCTGAGTACAATATTATAACTGTCGCATGGGTCGGCACGATTTGTACGAACCCGGCGATGTGTTATATCTCTGTACGACCGGAGCGATTCTCTTATCCAATCTTGAAAAAGAATATGGAATTCGTCATCAATTTGACAAATCGTGAGCTGGCTTACGCTACGGATTGGTGCGGGGTAAACTCCGGAAAAGACCATCATAAGTTCGAGGAGATGAAGCTTACTCCCGGAAAAGCCACTGTTGTCAACGCCCCGACGATAGACGAATCCCCGCTTTGTATCGAATGCCGGGTAAAAGAGGTGATCGCGCTCGGAAGCCATGATATGTTTATCGCCGAGGTCGTGAACGTACAAGCCGATGATAAGTACCTTGACCCAGAGACGGGGGCTTTTGATATGCAGAAAGCAGACCTCCTGGCTTACTCGCATGGTAAGTATTATGGGTTGGGCGAATTTGTCGGAAAATTCGGCTGGTCCGTGAAAAAGAAAAAATAACGGCATGAAAAAAGTCTACTTTATAGGGGTATTGCTCTACCTCAGCCTGTCGGCAGAAGCCCAGAACCTTATACGCATCGAAGATAAGGCATTCAATTTCGGGGCGAAGGTGGGGTTCAACGCCACTTTCCCGATTATAAATTCTCTCTCCATCAACGGAAAAGAAGCGGAAAACATAGATATCGAATATAAGGTAGGCTATCTAGCGGCGATTTTTTGCCGGGTCAATATCGAGCGATTCTTCCTCCAGCCTAGTTTCTCTTGGCATCGCTCTGAGGGCAACATCCGTTTTTCAATGCCCCAAAGCCTGCCAGAAGATAATACACTCTCCATCACACCGGCGGCTACTTCCGATCTATTGATGATGAGAACCAATTCATTAGAGATTCCTATAATGGTAGGCTATAACCTAGTGAAGAAAGGGCCTTACGGGCTCAGTTTTATGGTTGGCCCCAAGTTAAAATACAATTATAAGATCGCATATACGGTAGAGTCTTCTACTACACACATCGAATACGTGAACGATAATACCCCTTTCGGAGTCAATATAGCTACCGGCGTGGGGGTTAGCATTGGACGATTATTCTTCGATTTCGTGTATGAGCTTGGGTTGAATCAAGTAGAATCCGATTTCGAGAAAGTCAACAACCCAGTTCCCGAGATCAATTACGATATCAATATCGACAAACGGACAAACGTGATGAGCATCTCGCTCGGCGTGCTCTTCTAAGAAACAATCTTATAATGCCCATCGCAAATACTTACAATGGGCATCATCCTTTTAATCATCTTTCATACGCTTAACCAATACCTTATCGATCCGGGCACCATCCATATCGACGATCTCGAACTCAAAGTCCAGCCATCTTAATTTCTCGCCCGTCTTCGGCACACGTTCCAAAATCTCTAAGATCAGGCCGCTCAAGGTATTATAATCATGCTCGGCATATAAATCCTCCATGTCAAAATATTCCAAGAAATCGTAGAATGAATACTGGCCATCCACCAGCCAAGTACCATCCTCACGTTGTATGATCTCGGACTCTTCCCCGACTTCCGGAACCTGGCCGATCAAGCCCTCCATAATATCCTTCAAGGTGACGATTCCTTGGATCCCTCCGAACTCATCCGTGACAAGCCCATATTTCACGTGAGTCTGCTTGAAAGACTCCAAGGCGTTGTACACACTCTGGTTCTCCGGCACGAACTGCGCCGGGCGAAGAACCTGGCTGATCGAGAAATCCGGCTGGTCTATCTTTCCGAACAAGTCTTTCAGATAAACAACCCCTACTATATTATCGAACTTCTCCGAAGCCACGGGATATATATTGAATAAATTCTCTTCCACCTTCTCCCGTATCTTCTCCGTACTATCCGTCACGTCCAACCAGACCAGCTCGCTGCGGTGTGTCATGATAGAGCCTACGTCGCGGTCTCCAAGATTAAATACCCGTTCCACGATATCCTGCTCCACCTCTTGCACCTCGCCACCATCGAAGCCCTCTTTCACGATCGCCTTGATCTCCTCCTCTGTCACCTTGTTCTCCTCTTTCGTATCCACGCCCGTCATCTTCACCGCCAACGCCGTGCTCTTAGAGAGCAACCATACAAAAGGCGAGGATATCAAGGATAATAAATTCATAGGCTTGGCAACCAGCATAGAGACCCTCTCGGCACAACTCATGCCAATCCGCTTCGGTACCAACTCTCCAAATATAAGCGTAAGATACGTAACGATAATGACGATCGTCGTTTTAGCGATACCCAAGGCATACGGTTCCAAGGCAGGGATCCGCGCTATTATGAGAGAGAAATTATGGGCTAGCGCCTCGCCCGAGTATAAACCAGTCAATATACCGATCAACGTAATCCCAATCTGGATGGTTGAGAGAAACCTATCTGGCTCATTCGCCAGCTTCAAGGCAGTACCCGCAGATTTATTTCCGCGTTTCGCCTCCGTCTCCAACCTAGCCTTTCGGGCCGAGACCAAGGCGATTTCCGACATCGCAAGAATTCCATTAAGTAAGATAAGGCCAATAATAATGACAATTTCCATTAATTAATTTACAGTTTGATTTTGCTGCGAAGATATATAAATACTTTAATATACGAAACAAGATCTCCAAGGTCTGCGCTTACATTTAACTAAAAAACCTTACGAATCCCTTGCAATTTCAAAAGAAAGGCGTACTTTTGCATGACAAATACAAAGTGTGACTAGAAATGCTCGATAAAATTAAGGCTCTGCTTCAAGAAGTAGAGAATATGAAAGCGGCGAATGCCGAGGAACTAGAAGCTTTACGTATAAAATATCTCAGCAAAAAAGGCGAGATATCAGCGTTGATGAATGATTTCCGCAACGTAGCGGCCGATCAGAAACGTGAGGTTGGTAAACACTTGAACGAATTGAAGGAAATAACCCAGAGCAAGATCAACGAACTAAAAGAAAGCTTTGAGAACGTACAGACCGCAGACGATGATATTGATCTGACTCGTACGGCTTATCCGATCGAACTAGGCACTCGTCATCCTTTATCACTTGTTAAGAAAGAAATATGCGATATATTCGGACGGTTGGGATTCAGCATCGCTGAAGGACCGGAAATCGAGGATGACTGGCATGTCTTCTCTTCCTTGAATTTCGCCGAAGATCATCCCGCCCGCGACATGCAGGATACATTCTTTATCCAGCATAATCCGGATGTATTGCTTCGTACACATACTTCCTCCGTACAGACACGCGTTATGGAAAGGCAAGAGCCGCCCATCCGCATCATCTGTCCGGGACGTGTCTATCGTAATGAGGCTATCTCCTATCGTGCCCACTGTTTTTTCCATCAGGTAGAGGGATTATACGTAGATAAGAATGTCTCATTCGCCGACTTGAAACAAGCCTTGTTATTCTTTGCCAAGGAAATGTTCAGTCCGGACACGAAAATCCGCTTACGTCCTTCTTACTTCCCGTTCACGGAGCCATCTGCCGAGATGGATATCTCTTGTAACATCTGCGGAGGTAAAGGTTGCCCATTCTGCAAAGGAACCGGTTGGGTGGAAATCCTCGGTTGCGGTATGGTAGACCCGAATGTGCTTGAGAACTGCGGTATCGACAGCAAGATTTATTCAGGCTACGCATTGGGAATGGGTATTGAGCGTATTACCAATTTGAAATACCAAGTAAAAGACTTACGCATGTTCTCGGAAAACGATGTTCGTTTCCTGAGACAGTTTGAGTCGGCCAATTAAATTGAAAACCTAAATCATTTACCATCCCCCGGGCTCTTAACCAGGCCCGGGGAAAACACACAGGGGCAATATGATAAAGGTTTTTCTTTTAATAATAGGAGGAGCTATCGGGTCCGCTCTACGGTTCGGGGTTTCCACGTGGGTGCAGCGGTCGATGCTTTACTCCTTCCCTTTTGGTATTCTGTCGGTCAATGTGATCGGCTCCTTCTTAATTGGCTTCTGCTGGAGTATAGCGGAAGCCTATAATTTTTCTATCAATACAAGAGCCTTCCTCTTCACCGGTCTTTTTGGTGGTTTCACGACCTTCTCCTCATTCACTCTCGACACGATGGTGCTTATGCGCACAGGAGAGTATAAAATGGCATTACTCAACATATTGGCCAGTAATATCCTTGGCCTGATAGCGGTCTTTCTGGGAATTATTCTAGGAAAGAATCTTATCTCTATAATTAAATAATACAAACAATCACGTTAATCAAGCCAACTTCCTTTGCCAATAAGATACAATATAGTCAACCTAAAACGTGAAACTACAGTAAGCTTGTTTATTTTTGGTGCATTCCCATTTGTATATTCCTATTAAAAGTTATACCTTTCGGATGCGAAAAAAACAGAAACCAAGAAAACAATGCGAAAAGAAGAAAGATATAAGGGTGTATTAAATTGGTTTAAGGAAAACATCCCGGTAGCCGAGACGGAATTACATTATGACGATCCGTATCAATTATTAATAGCGGTAATCCTATCTGCGCAATGTACGGATAAACGGGTGAATATGATCACCCCGGCCCTGTTCGAGGCATTCCCGACCCCAGAAGTAATGGCTGCCAGCACACCGGAAGTTGTCTATGAATACATACGCAGCGTATCCTACCCGAACAACAAGGCCAAACATTTGGTGGGTATGGCAAAGATGCTGATAGAAGATTTCAACGGCGTGGTTCCCTCTGATATAGATGAGCTACAGAAACTACCGGGTGTAGGGAGAAAAACGGCGAACGTGATCGCCTCCGTCGTATACGACAAGCCGGCCATGGCTGTAGATACGCACGTATTCCGTGTATCCAACCGGATCGGCCTTACCAATAATAGCAAGACCCCTTTGGAAACCGAGAAAGAATTGGTGAAGAACATTCCGGAAGAACTGATCCCCATAGCCCATCACTGGCTGATATTACATGGAAGATATGTTTGCCTCGCCCGAAAACCCAAGTGCGAGGAATGCGGGTTAAA
This sequence comes from uncultured Parabacteroides sp., assembly GCF_947855115.1. Classification (GTDB taxonomy): domain Bacteria; phylum Bacteroidota; class Bacteroidia; order Bacteroidales; family Tannerellaceae; genus Parabacteroides. Next base: position 214,753 of record NZ_CANTZW010000002.1, on the reverse strand, counting down.
GCCTTGGTGTAAATATTTCCTAAAGCAAACATGACTATCGGCAAGAAGGACATAACGATATTTATTGTCTTGTTTTTGGTTACGATCTCATGCGTGGGGTACTTTTACAAGAATATGAGCGATGAGCAGCTTGTCGCCACGGCTGATCCTTATGGCCTGATCATCCCGACCCCCAAGGCTATTTTCGCCATTAACCATCCTTCTGTGTTCGAGAGAATGATTCTCCCCATGAAGAATATACACAAGGTATTCTCGGATCATATATCCTCCATTTTTCTGTCTTTGATACAGGAGAACCCTGATCTGTCATCTTTTCTGATCGCTTACTATCCACAAGGGGATATCTTGTATGTCCCCATGAATAATTATACGGCGAAACGTATCTTCAAGCAATTGGACGCTTCGTTCGCCTTCCCTGCCCAGCGACAAGAGGAGGCTTCTATTCCCGTAAGATATTATCCGGACATCGATAAGCTGTTCTTGGGTTGTTACTATCACGAGGGTATATTTGTCGCATCTTACAACCGGAAACTATTGGTGGAGACGATGGAAAGGCAACAGGCACATCCCGTGCGTATCATCCCGGAATTAGAAGAACTAATCAATAAAAAAGGCAAGAGCAGCACCATGAATCTCTTTCTCCCTAGCGCTCCGTTAGATTTATACACGCATATAAACGACTCGACAGAATGGAGGATGAGGAATCAATGGCTGGCAGTGGATTTATTCTATAGCGAAGGGAACCTTTGCTGCTTCAATGAGCAACCTTATGAGGAAATATCGGAGGAAGTTTACCAAAATCTTTGTGATACGATAACAAACAGAATCAATCAGCTATTCCCACAAATAAAAACCACGGCACAGGTCAGTCATGACGAGGCCGTGGCGTATTTTACAGTTTGTGGGAATTAGGTATCAGCCTCTGCTTTCTTAAGCGCCGATACAAACGTATCTTTCACGAATAAATATCCGATACACCCGAACAAGGCGAGGAAGACAAAACCGACCAAGATCAGCAGCTTCTTAGGAGAAGATGCTTTCAAGGGTACGGTAGCCGGTTCGATCACGGTATACACGGGTGTTTCCTCCTGTACACGTAATTTGTCTTGCTCTAACTTCTGCGCCAACGTATTATAGACATTAAACGTAAGAGTCATCTCGTTCTTCAAACGTTCTTGCTCCGTACGGTAGCTGGAAGATATGATATTACGGTTGGCATCCTCGAAAGCAGCGTACGCACGTTGCGCTTTATAATAAGCGTCGCGCGACTCGCCAAACACCTTCTGGGTGAACTCAAGGTCTTGTTTCACTTTCTGCGTACGATAATTCGTTATGTAATCCTGAAGGTTCTCCAAGACCACCTTCGTTATCTGAGCGGAAATAACCGGGTCTTGCATCTGTACGGAAGCCGTGATAACCAAGGTCTTCTTATCTACAGAGACGGATACCCGCTCTTGCAAAGCCTTCACCACCTCTTCTTGTTCCTTCGTCAAGTGATAAGGATTCAAGCCCTCCGACTCCTCCTCCTCTCCGGAAATCAGGCTCATGACCGCACCCAACGCCTTAAAAGGGGCCGAGATAACGTATCCCCACCAAGCCTTGCGTTGGTGGTCGTTCATATAATCAAATAAAGTGGTGCTTAATTCCTTTTCCTCATCGGTAACCTGTACCGGAAACAATTCCAACAAGAACGGAGTACTCTGCACTACATCCGGATACAAATCCGGAGAGATAGCGTCCGCGCCAGCCGCGGTATTAAGGTTAATCCCAGCCATAGCGGCCAAACCGCCAAGACTGGACTTCTTCGCGGCATCTTGTGTCTCCGGCGCCAATTTCACCGTAGTCGTATACTCCTTCGGAATACTGAAGGCAACTACCAAGCCTACCACTATCGCGATGCCACAGCCCTTCAATAAGAACTTACGCTCTTTCCACAACTTTTGCGCCAACTCAATCAAATCAATCTCCTGCTCCTCGGGCAACTCTCGTGTCTTTATCTCATTCATCGTATCCATGCCTGATTAGTTTTTAATCATGTTAACAATAGAGGTAATCATCGCAGCCATAGAGGTAGCGGAGCTACTGAGACTCATAATCTCAGCCAAGCTTCGGCGTTCACGTTGCGTCTTCGTCGGAACTACGATCTCGCAACCAGGTTCCACTTTCGGATAACGCTTGAAGAAGATGGCGGTACGTTTTGTCGTGGCGACCTTGCCATTCATATAGATCACGATCGGATACTTACGTGCGATATCGTTATAACCGCCGGCTTGAGACAAGCAATCCTTGACCGACATACCTTTCGTGTAAGTCACGCTATTCGGATAAGTCACGGCACCGCTCATCTTCACCGTGCTTTGTAGTTGCGGGATATAGAGCTCATCACCATCGCGGAGCACGACATCATCGATACTACCCGGCTTCGCCAAGGCTTTCTCTAAGTCGATACCTACGGAATAATCCTTTACATTCATCAACGCCACGCCGATAGAATCTCGGCTTTGCTTATTCGCCTCACTCAATGCCAAGAGGGTTTCCATGCGTTTCAACTCATCTTCCGTCAACTGACGCTTCAGGCTGGCTCCTCTTACATAAGCCTCAGGAGTAACGCCTCCTGCCTTCGCGATAATATCGCTCAAACGAGCGTTCTTCGTAGCCAGTACATAGTTGCCGGCAAAAGTAATCTCGCCACTCACTTTCACAACCTGTTGCTCGTGATATCCCGGAGAGAAACGGACATAAACCTCATCGAACGGCTCCAACGTAAAAATCGTATCTCCGGCACCAACCTTAAAATCCTCGCTCAACGAGAAGTTATATACATCCGCTATCCGATTGAGATTCTGGTTGGAACTCGGATCTTTTACACGACGGGCTACCTCTACATTGATGGAAGACGCAGACTCTCTTAAACCTCCGGCCATCATGATAGCATCCTCTATCGTCAGGTTATGACGATACGGAAGCACCGTATCCGGATAATTCACGGCTCCACCCACCTTGATCGTATAGGGCTCGCGCAAATCGAACAAGGAAGGTATGCTTAATTGATCTTCCGCTTGCAGCTCCACGTCCGGCGCCGTACCGTTCAAGATACCACGTATATCCACAGCGATCATCGTTGTCGTGAAATCCGGGTTTAAGCGAGTAATCAACGCACGACCGGCGAACTCATCTCCCTTAAGGCCCGCAGCCTGTTTTACCAATTGTTTCACCGTCCGGACCGAAGGGCTCAACTCATACTCGCCCGGACGCCATACGGCTCCCGTCACGATCAAACGATTCTCATAGAAAGGAATGACGGAATCCACTCGCAAAGAGTCACCATCTTGCATCACAAAAGAAGCGAACTCATTCTCGGAAACCGTAGAGATCTGATAACGACTCTCGGATTTCCGTTTCACCTGTACGTCTTTCGTGTAGGCATCGCCGGTAAATCCACCGGCCATATCCAACAGTTGTTTCAAGGTCTCGCCTTTACGCAACTCAAAAACACGGTTACGTTTTACCTTGCCTCGCACCGCCACCAACTGGTCATACGGGCCTACCATAATCATGTCATTCTCTTCCAGACGGACATTCGTGGTATATTTTCCGTTCAACAAATAGTCGTACACATCAAGATTCGCGATTTCCTTGCTATTGCGGTATACCTTGATACTACGCAAAGAACCGATCTTGTTTACACCTCCCGCGGCATACAAGGCATTGAACAAAGTAGCGAACGAGGGCAACGTATATGTACCCGGGGCTACTACCTCGCCGACAATGTTCACCTTCATGCTACGAATCTGGCTCAAACTTACGGAAACAAATGTATTACCTTCTCCAGAACCAGACAGCGTAGACATGATCTGGCTCAACTCTTGGCGCAAACGGGTCTCCGCTCCGTCAATCGTCAATCCACTGACAGAGACCGGGCCTAGATTGGGTACAAGAATCGTACCGTCCGGAGAAATCTTCAATTTTAAGTTTAGCTCTGAATCACCCCACACATTAATCAATAACTCGTCACCAGCAGAAAGCACATAATCTTTAGGAGTAGGGATGTTTAAATCCGGGGCGAAAGATAAGTTTTTGTTCGAGAAAATCTCACGCCCGAACACGGTATTCTCTAAAGCCGATTCGGGAAGATTGTTTCTACGTTGGGCTTCCAAGGATTGTACTTCATCGGTCACCGGCATCACCCGGTCGCTAACCTTCGCATCGGTAGCGGTAACTTGAGACCTGCCCGCCCCTTCCTCTTGTTTCATACGCTTGGCTAGTTCCTGCTGGATCTGCGTCTCCGACATTCCAGCGGCTTTCGCCTTGTCAATTAAATCTTGCGGAACCTGTGCGCACACAGAGCCCGACAGTAATAAGCAACATACGCATAGTACGTTCTTAAACGATAAATTCATACAGTCTATTATTGTTTTTATTATATACCACTCCTGCTATAAGCGACTAACTTAAAAAGCAGCTATTCTCTAGATTTTCAGCCGCAAAGATAAAGAATCTTTTTTAATATATGACTTAAAAACTCACTGTTAATCCATCATATGAATAATGTACATGCGGAGGTAACTCTTTTTCAACAACCGCATGTAATCCTATGCGATGGCTCATATGGATTAAATAGGCCTCCTTGGGCCGGATACGGGATATATTCGCAAGGGCTTCCTCCAAGCTCTCGTGTGATTGGTGCTCTCCTTTCCGAAGAGCGTCAATGATCAATACATCAAGGTTTTCCAGTTTGGCGTATTCTTCTTCCGGTAGATATTTAAGGTCGGTCAGATAAGCCATATTACCGATACGGAAACCCAAGATCGGTAATTTGGCATGCATGACACGGACAGGGATGACCGTGACGCCGGCGGCCTCAAAGGGCTTAGTCCCGATCGTATGCAAGACAAGGTTTGGCACCCCCGGATATTTATGTTCCCGAAATACATAAGGGATACGGGTCTTTATCGCCTCCACCACATTGTCTTCCGCATAAATATCCACATCCTTATACCGACCGAATGGGCGCAGATCATCTAAGCCTCCTACATGATCGTAGTGCTCATGGGTTATCAAGACCGCGTCAAAATGGTAAATCTTATTGGTTATCATTTGCCAACGGAAATCCGGTCCACAATCGATCAATATCCGTTTCCCTTCCGTCTCTACCAAGATCGAGGCTCGCATACGCCAATCGCGGGGGTCCGCACTGGTACATACCTCGCATTGGCAACCTATCTCAGGATTGCCCGTAGACGTTCCTGTTCCTAAAAAAACGATTTTCATTATCCCACATATTTAACCTCAGGCATAAGCTCTATACCGAAATGATCTTTTACGGCGGTACGGATACTCTCTGCCACCAACGCGATCTCATGCCCCCGGGCATCTCCTAAATTCACTAATACCAACGCCTGTTTCTCGTAAACACCTACCGATCCATGTTTTTTCCCCTTGAACCCACATTGCTCAATCAACCAACCGGCCGGAACCTTGACCTTCCCTTCCGAGGCGGGATAAGAGGGTATTTCCGGATATCGCTTTTTCAATTTCTCAAAATGTCCCGTCGTGATTATCGGGTTCATGAAAAAACTGCCGGCGTTGCCTAGCACCTCCGGATCGGGAAGTTTCCGCTTGCGAATCGTCATGACAGCCTCACGGACCGCTTCCAAGGTGACTTCCGGATACCCCGCCAACTCTTCCTTCAAATTCCCATAATCTACCGAGAAGCAAGGATTCTTGGATAACCGGAGCGTGATATAAGTAATGATGTGGGGATCATGGTGCTCATTCTTAAAATAACTATCACGATATCCATACTCGCAATCCTTATTCGTAAACGTCCGTTTCTCGAACGTCAGTTGGTTGTAAGCTTCCACGCTCTCGATCACGTCTTTGATCTCTACGCCATAAGCGCCGATATTCTGAATAGCGGCCGCTCCAGCCTCGCCGGGTATCAAGGAGAGATTCTCTATGCCTCCCCATCCTTTCGATACGGCGTATGCCACGACATCGTCCCAAATCTCTGCCGCCCCGACACGGAGCGATACGTATTCGTCCGTTTCTTCCGAGACAGAAATCCCCTTGATTCGAGAATGGACGATAATGCCATTATAATCATTGATAAACAACAGATTGCTTCCACTCCCTATGTGCAAGGACAAACATTCCTGAAAGTACTCATCATGCAAGATTTGTTGTAACTCTTCCTCTGTCTCATACTCCATAAACCAACGTGTCTTTACCGGAAGATGGAAGGTATTGTGTTTCTCCAACGAATAATTCTGCTCAATTCTCATCGTTTATTTTATTTTTAGGACAAAAGTAGTTATAAATAACTCATCCACAAATTATGTGGTTCCGGATTTTTTTAATAGATTTGTACATAGAGTCGATCGTATGGATGAGAACACGTCCGGCATATCCGGTGAGATACAGAAAATGATCCTCGACAAGTTAAATGCGTTCAACCGGGGAAAAACGTCCGACAAAGGGCGGTACTACATTCTTTTGCCTACCTCAAAGACCTTATATTACACCCTTTGGTTCTTTACCCCCTCGGCCATCTATCACCCGACGGTCTATTTGGCGAATCTCGACTTGAACGTCATAAGCTCGGTAAACAAGGCGATTAAAATGGTAAACAACTCCTTCCTGCCTTTATATATAACGACAGATATTAAAGATTCTCCCGATAACGGTGATGATATCATTTCCTTTGGCAAATACAGAGGATATCATTTATATGATATTTATACGATTGATCCCCGATATGTCGTTTGGATCGCCGACAAATACGAGCCTCGCGTAAAAAGTGAGATGCGCTTTAAAGAATTGGCCGTGACCTACAGCAAAATCTATCTAGACCTACAGACCCGCAAGAAATATAAAATGCCCGTAAGCCGCTTTGTCGGGACACCGGGAGAGAAACTGAGCGATTTAAAGCTGACGATCACCAGAGTCCGCATAGAAGACGATTCCTACAAGACCCGGATCATCCGCGGCACCGAGTATTTTTATGTAGATCAATTGCTCACGGCCGTAGACATCGCCGGAAATTATTTCTTATTAAGAATAAAAGCGAAAGATCGCAGTCTTACTACGCAAACCTTGCCTCCGGGCGCTCACGCTTTCCAAGTAGGGGAAAAATTAACCTTGATTTCCGCGAAGGTCTTAAAACACATAGAGTCCCGTAATACTAAGTACACACGAATAGGGTATATCAAGTTTCAATAAACGTTCTGAAATTCACAAATTGATATACATTTAACATTTTTTATTCTTAAAAATGTAACAAACACACGCAGGCCTTGTTTAATAAGAAACTCAAATGTAAATGTATCTTTGCAAAACGTAACTATAAAACCAACATCAAAGTGTACATTTGTGGTGTTTAACAATTAAAAAAATTTGTATTTATGAACAAAGCAGAACTTATAGAGGCTTTAGCAGACAAGACCGGGTTACAAAAGCAAGAAGCAAAGAAAGTATTGGACGCTTACATCGAGATCGTAACAGAGCGCATGTCTGAGAATGAGGAAATCGTACTTGTCGGATTCGGGACACTTATCCCAAGGCCGCAAACACAACGTCTCGCCAGAAATCCTAAAACAGGAACTCCGGTAATGATTCCCGCTCGTACGACCGTAAAATTCAAACCGGGTAAATTCCTCCTCGAGGCAATGAACGCCCACCTGAAGTAATAACGCCATAGAGCGTCTCCCCCTTAGTAAAAGGTTAAAAAACATAAGTTGAAATTCTTCATTCAATAAGCATGGATGAAAAACTTCATACTTATGTTTTTTAGTGTCCGGAAATGATTACTTTTGAGCTCAAAAAAGACTCATGAGAATCATTAATCTTGGAGATACAAACTCCATATTAAACAAGTTCGTAGCAGAACTTAGAGACGTAGACATACAAAAAGACAGCCTTCGTTTCCGCCGTAACGTTGAGCGTATCGGGGAAATCATGGCTTACGAGATCAGCAAGGAGTTTCATTACAGCACGAAAGACATCCAATCTCCACTAGGTATAGCCCCGATGAATACACCCGACGACCCGATCGTGATCAGTACGATCTTACGTGCCGGGCTTCCATTCCACCAAGGTTTCCTCCGGTATCTGGATAACGCCGAGAACGCTTTTGTCTCCGCATACCGTAAATATAAAGACCGCTTGAATTTCGACATTCATATTGAATACATCGCCTCTCCCAGCTTAACGGGTAAGACCCTGATCATCTCAGATCCGATGTTGGCCACCGGAAGTTCCATGGAACTGGCATACGAGGCCTTGCTGACAAAAGGAGTCCCCGCCCATGTACATGTAGCCTCTATCATCTCGAGCAAACAAGCCCTGGAATATATACAGAAAAAGATGCCGGATGACAAGACTACGATCTGGATCGCCGCATTAGATAATGACCTCGACGATCATTCTTATATCGTTCCCGGATTAGGCGATGCCGGAGATTTAGCGTTCGGCGAGAAGGAATAAGGATGCGTAAACCAAAACGTACTGCCTTTTCCCAGTTCGGAACTCACCCCGATCCGGCCGCCTAGCCTATTTACGATAGTCTCGCAAATAGAGAGCCCCAAGCCCGTACCTTGCTTAAACGTATCTCCTTTGTAAAAACGATCAAAGATATGGGCTTGTATCTCTTGGCTCATCCCCTCTCCCGTGTCGGTCACGGAGAATCTTATCTCGTCTCCTACGATCTCATAAGCTAGGGTGATAGAGCCTTTACTCGTATATTTGATCGCATTGTTGAGGAAATTGGAGATTACTTGTATCAGCCGCATACGATCGCTATAGATTTGGCATTCCGGCAAATCGTCGGGGGCGATCAAGACAACATTATCCGGCATTTTGATACGGAAAGAGGTCATGATCTCGTTGACCACCTCTTTCACATTCATATCGGCCAGCTTGAAATCCATCGTACCGGACTCGATCTTAGCTAAATCCAGAATATCACTGATCAATTGAAGCAACATTTGATTATTACTGTTGATGATTTCCACGAACTCACGTTTCTCCTCTGGATCGTTCGTATCTGTCAGTAATTGAGAGAAACCAACAATAGCATTCAACGGCGTACGAATCTCATGGCTCATATTCGCAAGAAAAGCAGACCTCAAACGATCCAGTTCCTCTGCCCTCTCTTTCTTCAATTGGGAGTCTTTTAACTCCGTGATGTCATAATTAATGCATATCATCTCCGGCTTATCCGGATCCACGCTTTGAGGATTACGGGTAATGTTGGCACAAATCCATTTCCATCCGTCACCGGACTTCACACGTATTTCCCTGCGGAAATGATGCGCCTTACCTTGCCTCACTTTCTCGAAGAACGAGTTTATATGTTTCGCGTCATCGGGATGGATGTACGAATAGACCCCGATAATCTGGGACAAGGGAGTTCCGTCTTTCTCGCCCATATTCTCATACCATTGCTTAATAGCGTATCCCTCAAACGAATATAAATCATAAAGGGCGTAACCAACCTTGGCGTATACGCTGACCAATGTAAATACATTCTCAAACTCAGCGATACGGTTATAAGCGATCATCTTTTCCGTATTATCAAAATTAATAAGTAAATAACAGGAAGGTTCGCCTCTTTGGTCATATAAGATACGGGCCTTGGTCATGATATCCAACTCCCCTACCTTTGAGGTATTATAATAATTATCGACCTTTTTAAATGGATAATTCAGCCGGAAATTCACGGGTTTATTTTCCTTGAGTTTCTTGATCACATCTTTAGGAAGAATCGGATTGCTAAAAATATTGACCCCTAAGACATCCATCTTCGATCGGATACCGAATATCTCCATATCCTTCTCGTTCAAATCTATCAGATAACCGTCTCTGTCATAAAGCTCGACACCCACGGGCAGATTCGCATATAGTTTACGAAAGACCGTCTCATTATGTTCGACCATCTTTTCGATCTTTTCCTCTTTCAACCTAAAATCAGGCAAAATCTGGAATATACCCAAAGCTTTCACACATACCCCATTATCCAATTCACGCTCACACAATCTGGAACGTACCCATTTCTCTCCTGTTGGCGTTATTATCGGAAATACCTGCTCATACGTATCCACAGACTGAATCGACAGAAAATCCTTGGTAATCAGATCCCTGAAATCTTCCCGGATTATATGGTAGAACTCAAAAAAAGAAAGATTATTCCCTTTCTTTCCCAATATACTCATCAAATAATCGGAACAGATATAACTTCTCTGTACAAAATCGGCTTCCCATAAGCCGACTTCCGCTCTAGCCAATAATTTATATTGATCGAATTGAGTAGCCTGTATTCCCTCCATAAAAATATTCCTCTAATAAAATTATCTCATGACCGCACAAAGATATAATTTAAATAGCATAAATCCGCTATAATAAAAAAAGAGATTGTCCCGGGATTAATCGAGACAATCTCTTTCTATAATTAGAATTCCTGATACAAATTATTTCAGTTCCTTGATGCGAATATTACGAAATTTAACGGGGGAACCATGTCCTAAGAAACCTATATGGCCTTTCTTATTAAACAATCCTGGATGCTCTTTTCCGTCTGGCGTGCCATTTTTCACGGCATCCCTTATATTCCCATCCAAGATCACGACTCCATTCACCGTCACACGAATATGATCGCCGTCTGCCATAATCTCTTCCGTATTCCATTCGCCAACCGGCTTGAGCACTTCCGAATGATTCTCACGAGCCGGAATGATACCATATACGGAACCATGATGCTGCAAAGGAGTGATATCGCTATAGATAGGATGCTCACAATCCAAGATCTGCACCTCCATACCTACATAAGCGGCATCTCCTTCCATCGGGGCACGGATACCGACTCCGTTATTCGCTCCCGGGGTCAATTGGAAGTCAAAACGATAGATAAAGTTTCCGTATTCCTTCTTCGTATATAGGTTACCTCCGAAACTACTACTTGGGACCATAGAAATACAGCCATCCTCCAAGATATAATCTACCGTGTTTCCTGTCCATTCATGCATATTCGTTCCGTCGAACAGGATTTTGAACCCTTCTTTTTCTTCTTCCGGAGACAACTTGAACGGTTCTTGTTTCTCTAGCTCTTTCACGTATATATTCCGGTAATAAACCTTACTGCCATGAGCTTGCAACTCAATTTGCTCAACCGGGAAAATCGGAAGCTTACGATCCCAGAAGTTTTCCAAGATCACATTATCCACCACCTTTTCTCCGTTCAAGACAACCGTTACACGGTCACCGATCATCTTAATATAGAAAGTATTCCACTCTCCTAGTTTATTATCGGCAACTTTCGAAGGTTTGCTTTCATTTACCTGATTGTTGTATAGACCACCGGAACCTACTTGTGCGCCAACATTCACCCGGGAAGTATCCCAGATCTGCACTTGAGGCGTGCCGCGCAGATAAATACCGGCATCAGCCTCGGGACCTTTCGGATCTAACATCCAGTCCACGTACATCTCGAAATCGCCATATTGTTTCTCCGTACATAAGTTGTCGTACCCTGTACCGTCAAATACCAATAAGCCATTCTCGACTTTCCAGTCGCGACGCATATTCTCATCTGCCTTCTCCTGCGCTTTCTCCAATTGGGCCGGTTTCATTTTCGCACGGGCAATCGGATTCTCAACCAGGCCTTTCCAGCCTGTTAAGTCCTTACCATTAAAGAGGGAGACAAAGCCTACCTCGTCCGGCATCGCATCCAAATGTTGCTTCAAGGCATCGATATCGTAACGAGCGTCTTCCCCGTCAAACATGGTCAATACACGTCTTAAGATCGCCTTCACGTTGTCACCCTTATATTCCGGATGGTTACGGGCGATATTCCAAATCGCATAAACAGCCGCCGAGCGGACAGCCGCGTCATTCGAGTCTAGGAACTCCGACGCATACATCAACGCCAAGAATGTATCTGCCCGTTGGATCTGACGTAAAATAAGAGCTTTCTGCTCGCTCGTCCGGGCGATCTCCATGACCTTCCGCAAGCTTAACAAACGATTCTCTCCCGTAAATACCGGATCAGAAACCAATTGTACATAACGCTTCAACGCTTTATCAAATACTTGGTCGGAAGAGGTAGATTGACAAACCGCAAATAGCTCATCGGCAGCCTCGATACCCTTCCACACCAACAAAGCATCGAATGCCGCATCCTTAGCCGCCCCATTGCCTTTATTCAGGCCTTCCACGATTGTAGCCAAGGCCTCCTTCTCGCCAGTCGCCGATAACACCTTATAATAGAGATATCTCTTGCTATCCCCTGCTTGTATCATACGGCGATTCACGTTGGATACTTGAGTAGCCGCCGGCTGCTTTGAGATAGCGACAATGATCGCATCTTGAATCGGCTCAATAGCGGAAGCCTCCGCGGTCTCTAGCATTCCACACAACAAAGTGAAATCCTTCTCAGACACCACGTCTTTCAATGCGGTATACGCAGCTTTCTTCACCTCCGGAGAACCGGTTTTAATCTGATCCAGCACCGTATTCAGGTTAGCGTCGGCCATACGTATCGACAACAACTCCAATCCGGCGATCTTTCCAGCATCGGAAGCGGATGGAATTGCTTTAGCGACCGCTTGGTCAATATCCCCGTTAAATGCCATCAAAGCATCTTGGCCCAATAAAATCATTTGTTTATCCTCGCTCTTCAACAAATTCGCCAAAACGGGAATGACGCTCTTGTCTCCGATTTTAACCAAGGCCCAAACAGCGGCCTGCCGTACATCGAAACTTTTATCTTTCAACTGATCCAAGAGAACTTGTCGAGCCGGTAAATCAAAACGAAGTTCCAAATTCTTGATCACGTCATGTTTGGACGGGCATTTGCTCTCGCGGCCTATCCAATTCAATATATCCACCTTAGCTTCCGGCTTCGCCTTTAACATGTATTTCATGACCTCGATATAGACATTTTGATCAGCGAAACCCGAGGCGAAATTCAAGGCCGCGTTACGATATCCCTTATCCGGATCTTTCAGCGCAGACAACAAATTCTTTGTAGCAACCTCCGGCTTAGCGGCCAAAAGAATCTGAAGAGCGGCCTCACGAGTTTGTGTCATGCCCGCTTTCGTAGATTTCTTCAATAAATCATTCGCCGCTTTCTCCGCATCCTTGGTATCCCCTTGCTCAAGGACACGTTTTATCAAAGCGATATACGCCTCGTTAGCCCCTGTCTTTTCCATCGTATAACCGGCTTTCTCCGCTGCCGCGGCCAAATCCTTCAAAGAAGCTTTAGATCCAACCCGGCCCAACGCATAAAGAACTTCTTTCTGCATATTCTCGTCGCCGGAACCAAGCATCGCCTTCAATACATTTTCCGCATCGGCGATTTGTACGTCGGCAATCGCACGGATGATGTCTTTCTGCGTCTTCGGAGTACCCGAGCGACGCATCAAAGAGGTTACCAGAGCTTTCTTCGCATTATCGGTACGGATAGCGGACAACGCACGAGCCGCAGGGCCGCTTAGACTCTCATCATTCAAATAACCTGCCAGCGCATCCACGCACTCGTCTTTTCCCAATAATTGAATCTGCCGGATAATAAAAGCCTTTGTCTCCCGGTCGCTCACTTTATCCAAAGCTTTCAGATATGCGTTGGCCGTTACCAGGCGAGCCTTCTCCTCACCTTTCGCCATCACGTAATGAGTCAACCCGCTCAAGGCATAATCCACGTTCGAGTTACTGCCTTTCCCCGGGGCGTTAATCTTGTTTATTAACATCAAGACCCCTTCCTCGCCAGTAGAACTCAGGTCGTTAATTAATTTGTTATATTCAGCTTGTTGTTCTGCCGGCATCTGCGCCAATACATCGGCCACAATTGTTTTTGAGGTACGGTTAGCCGGGCTTTGAGCCATTAACATGCTACAGCTCAACAATAAGCTGGCAATCGATATATATACTTTTTTCATATGTGTACGTGTTTAGATATTCCAAGGTGCTCTCATCGGTTGGTCCAACAGGCGATTAGCGGCCTCATCATTAATAAATTCCAGTTTTACGGGATCAAAGTGAAGCGTACGATTCAAACGAAGGGCTACGGCACCCATGTTCACGATCGTAGCGGAACGGAAGCCATTACGCTCATTCAAGGCAAAAGGCTGACGGGTCTTCACGCACTCGATAAAGTCGGTAACCTGCGGCTCGGGTTCAGGATAATCGGATAACTTTTTCTCCCAATCCGGGATATCGCACACGAAATTCTTATATACATTACCGTTCGGTCCGGAAATATAAGGCGTGTCCGGGTCTCCGTAATCACCACCCCAGAGTACGATCTGGCAGCCATCCTCATAGGTATACGTGATCGAGCGCCAAGTACCCACAGCGTCCGGATGTTGTTGCGGAGCGTCTACTTCCACCTTTACCGGGCTGGTATCATCCTTTCCCAAGAAATATTGTACAGGATCGATATAATGCTGTCCCATGTCGCCTAAACCGCCACCATCGTAATCCCAGTATCCGCGGAATGTCTGATGCACGCGGTGCGGGTTATAAGGCTTGTAAGGGGCCGGACCTAACCAGAAATCATAATCCAGCTCGCTGGGCACCGACTGTGGTTCCAGATATTCTTTCCCGACCCAATAGAATTTCCAGTCGAAGCCGGTATGTTTACTGATCGTCACTTTTAGAGGCCATCCCAACATGCCGCTTTGAACCAGTTTCTTCAAAGGTTTCACGGGAGTACCCAATCCATAGAACGGGTCCGCGAAACGGAACCACGTATTCAAACGGAACATACGCCCGTATTGCTTCACCGCTTCCATCACCCGTTTACCCTCACCGATCGTACGGGTCATCGGTTTCTCGCACCAAATATCTTTTCCGGCCTTAGCAGCCTCGACAGACATGATACCATGCCAGTGAGGAGGTGTAGCTATATGAACGATATCCACATTTGGATCGAGGATCAGATCGCGGAAGTCATGGTATGCGGCGATCTTATCTTTTACCAGTTGTTTGCCTAGTTCCAGATGATTCTTATCGACATCGCACACGGCAACAAGACGAGTCCCGGCATAATCCACATGCCCGCGTCCCATACCGCCTGTACCGATAATTCCTTTTGTCAACTGATCACTTGGAGCGATGAATCCATTACCCAACACATGGCGCGGTACAATCGTAAATACCGCGATTCCTCCAAGAGTCTTCAGGAAGTCTCTTCTGTTTGTCTTCATAGTACGAATTTAAAAAATTAGATAGAATAGATTAACTTGAATGACAAAAGTAATCATAATACTTGAAGAGGCAAGAAGAATGTACACAAAAAAAGAGAAGGATACCTCAAAATGAGACATCCTTCCCCCCCTATTTTATGAAAATCCTTTACAAAGCGAACTGCGGCTGGCGACGAATCCACTGTCCTCGGGTGAAATCCGGGAAGTCCACCAAAGCACCACCACGAGCGATCGACATCTCCGATAAGCCGGAAATAGCGCTCCAAGCAGCAGCGTCATAGCAATCCATCGGAGCCGGCTTCTTATTCCGGATCGCATTGATCAAGTCGTACATCATGATATAGTCCATACCACCGTGTCCGGCCTCGGCAGCCTCGGCTGAATGCTGCGCCCACAATTTATGGTCATATTGCTTGAACCATTCCTCCGAGTCATCCCAACGGTGAGGCTTGGATTTACCTTGTACATATACATGGTCTCCATCATTCATCCACAAGCCTTCGGTTCCTTGAATACGGAAACCTAACGAATAAGGACGAGGGGAGTTCGTATCATGAGTCACGATGATCGTCTGTCCATTCGCGCATTTGATCATAGAGGTAACGATATCTCCCAAGTTAAAACGAAGCTTAGCCAACGGATGGTTCTCGCCACCATTATCCACGATAAACTTGTGCAACCCGCGAGACTGGGTAGCCATAGCCGACAAGGAAAGGAAACGATTGCCGCGATTTATATCCAAGCAATTAGCGACCGGTCCGATACCGTGAGTCGGATAGATATCGCCATTACGGTGTACGGAATGATTCGTACGCCATTGAGCCTCGGCAAAAGCCGTAGGCCCCATACGCAAATCACCGCTACCCGGCTGATACGTATAATGTTGCCCATCGTTAAACTTCACGTCACGCAAATCATGCTCATAACCGCACGTAGCATGTAGCAGCTCGCCGAACAATCCTTGGCGAACCATGTTCAACGCAGCCATGCAGTCGCGACGATAACATACGTTCTCCATGATATTCAAATGGCTTCCCGTGGCTTCCGAGACATTTACCAAATCCCAGCATTCCTCCAGCGTATTGGCAGCGGAAACTTCCACTCCCACATAAGGAACACCTGCCTTCATCGCAGCCACAGACATCGGGACATGCCATTCCCAAGGGCTCGCGATGATCACGCAATCAAACTCCTCGTTATTCAACATACGCTCAAATTCACGTTCTCCACCCTTGTATACTTTCGGTACAGGCACATTAAATTTAGCGATATGTTTCAAGGTGCTATCGATCGGACCCTGTTGGATATCACAAATCGCCACGATCTTATTACCGGGGATCGCCAATACATTATTAATATGCTCATGGCATCTGGAACCCGTTCCAATAAAACCGAAACGTAATTTACCATCATCTTTACCGGCTGTTTTTTTCTTTTGGGGTTCAGCGGCGGTTGTTGTAGCTCCGGCGTTTCCGGCCATAGCCAAACCAGCGGCACCAATGCCGGCGGCAGATACTTTCTTAAGGAAAGAACGACGAGTGTTTTCCATATATTTTATAATTAGTTTGTGTTTTGAAGATACAAAATTAAGAAAATGTTTTTTCAATCAAAACGTTATCAAGTATTTTGAAAAATAAAGAGTCCAAGACTAAAAATCCGTTATCTTTCCGGTTTCCCTTTTTAGCCTTTCGAAGGTCATCATCATCTGTCGAAGTCTTTTCGGTTCTTTTTCCGCCAAATTGACTTGCTGGCCGACGTCTTCTTTTACATTATATAATTGATAGCAGCCGCTGTTCCCGGCAAAGGCCGCTTCTTCCGCGTCTCCATAGGTATCCGGATACGGTGGGATCATTACCCAGTTCCCGTCACGCAACGCATAATTGAAATAGCCTTCCAAGACAAGCTCCTTTCGCCCGTTACCGCCTTTTCCCAAAAAGACAGGCAGGGTATTTTGGCTATCCACCTTATCCGAATAGGCTTGTCCAACCAACGCCGACAGCGAAGCCAACAAATCCATCTGGCAAACCAACGCATCCGATACGGTACCCGGCTTAACTTCCGCAGGCCAACGAAGCATAAACGGGATACAAGTACCGCCATCATACAAGCTCGTCTTCCCTCCGCGAAGCGGTCCGGCCATCTTATGATCCCCTACCAGTTCCACGGCTTGATCCTGGTAACCATCATCCAGAACCGGTCCGTTGTCGCTAGTGAAAATAACCAATGTATTTTCCGTCAGCCCCAACTTATCCATCTCCTTCAAGAATTCCGTCACGCACCAATCCGCTTCCAAGATAACATCTCCGCGAGGTCCCATCCCCGACTTACCCGCAAATCTCTCGTTCGGTATGCGAGGAACATGCGGCTGATGCAAGCCATAGTACAAAAAGAAAGGTTTGTCTTTATTCTCTTTCATGAAACCTTTCGCTTTCTCAAGGAACAATTCGGCCATATCCTCATCTTTCCATTGGGCGGTCTTGCCTCCTTTCTGGAAACCTATACGAGGCACGCCATTTACGATGGATCCGGCATGTCCGACGCTCGGATGCATTCTCAACAATTCAGGATTATCCTTTCCTGTCGGTTCCCCGGGAAAATTCTCCTTATAACTAACGTAGAGAGGATCATCCGGATCAAGGTTTACCCCTCTTCCATTCTCGATAAAGATACAAGGAACCCGGTCGTTGGTAGCGGCTTGTATAAAAGAATAATCATAACCGATCTCTTTCGCCCCGGGATAAACCAACTTATTCCAGTCTACCGCCCCGTCACCTAATCCCAGATGCCATTTACCGACCGTACCGGTGACATAGCCCGCTTGCTTCATCACCTTCGGCAAAGTAACCTGTCGAGTATTGATAATCAGAGCCGCATTGCCAGGTAATATCTTGGCATCCTTATTTGTCCAAGGATATAATCCGGTAAGCAAGGAGTACCGGCTGGGAGTAGAAGTCGCCGCCGTACAATAACCTTGCGTAAAGCGTATGCCTTCATTGGCGATACGATCCATTCCCGGAGTTTGTATGCGATGGGCCCCATAACAGCTTAAATCCCCATACCCGAGATCATCGGCCACGATAATCACCACGTTTGGTTGCCGGGGAGATGATTGAGCCATTAAAGCTGTTGGCAAGGAAACCCCTGCCAACACACTTATTATACAATACTTATTCATCATTTATCACGGATTCTGAGTTAAAGTACCCGGATAGGCATTGATCTCAGACTGCGGAATGTACTGGATAGCCAACGGGCTAGTTGCGGGATACTCAGGCACGCCATCGTGGAATCCCGGATAATGACGTTTCATCGTTTCGCCTACGCGATACACGTCAAAGCCACGGTCTGCCTCGTAGGCCAACTCCAACTGCCGCTCTTTCATGATACGCTCATGGGCGTTTGTAGCGTCCAAAGATTTATATCCGGCGTTTGGTAGGGAACGGGTACGAACAGTATTTAAATCAGACAAAGCCTTCGAGTAGTTCCCTAACTTAGCGCTAGCCTCGGCACGAATCAAGTACAACTCTCCCAAGCGAGAAATAACCGGCGAATAAAGATGCGGATACCCCTCTTGCTTAGAGCACTTATAACTATAGAATTTCGGGTTACCCTGGCTTTCCAGCATAAGATAGTCATAATCCCCCTCATACTTTTCTCCCTTATAGTTAATAGAATAACGTTTATTATCCACATCCACCGGAGTCAGCACATAATCCTCATTTTCAATGGTAGCAACCAAGTTACCACCTACTTCCTTCGTCTCTCCTTGGCGATATACATAACCGGAGATCTCACCGTTCGTATATAAATTGGCGACGAAACGGAATGCCGGGATTTGCTCACCGTTGTCATCGGTCTTATATTGCGGATGGATGAAAGCCTCACGAGCATCCGTATTCTTCCCTGTCTCATGCAATAAGTCCAGATACTTGGCGCTGGCGTATACCTCACCCCAGCCTTGACCGTCAATCTCGGCGTACATGCTTCCCAGAGGATCTCCCCAATCCTCCCAGTCTGAGGCAACGAACTTCACAGCGAAAATAGTCTCCGTCTGTGAAGCCGCATCCGGAGCCAACTCATTATATGTCATGAACGCGTCACGGCTCAACAAAGAGAACTGACCGCTTTCGATCACCTTATTCGCATAGTCGTAAGACAATTGAGCATATTGCTTATCCGGATTCTCAAACGTACCGCTCATATACATATAAACCTTCGACAACAACGCTTGAGCGGCATATTTCGAAGCATAGGCGGTCGACTTGAAATCGGACATCAACTCCTCGGCTTTCTTCAAGTCAGACAATGCCTGCTCGTACGTATCCTTCACCGAGGAACGGTCCGGAAGGTTCAAGTTCTCCATATCCTCCGGCATACCATTCACGATAGGCACACCCAGGTTCTTCTCCGGCTCTTGGTAATAAGGACGGCCAAATACACGGCAAAGGTAAAAATACATCATGCCGCGCAAGTAATAAGCCTCTCCTAATTTCTGGTCCAATTCCACAGACTCGCCCTCATTGATCATCTTCATCAAAGAGCTAGACTGTGAGATAATATTATAAGCACTGTTCCAGACCGAAGTAAGGCCACTGTTATTTACCGTATGCTGGTAGGTAAAATAAGTACCGAACGGATTCGTAGTCGGCTTATCCTTACAAACGTTGTCACCCGGGAACTCTCCACAATAATGTAAATGTTCGGAAGCTGTCTTTAATTTAGCGTAGCAACCGTTCAATAAAACATCGACAGCGGCATCCTTGTCTCCCATGATATCTTCTTCCGTATATTTATCATAAGGCAGACGTTCGATATCACAACTTGTTATAAGCGTGGCCACTGCCGCAAGGGCCACTATAGCGATTTTTTTCATTGTAACTTCTTTAATTAAAATGTAACATTTAGACCAAACATGAATTTACGAGCCTGCGGATACGGAGAGATTGCCACACCTACCGAACCTGCCTTAAGGTCGTTTCCTACCTCCGCGGGAAGTTCCGGATCAACTCCTGAGAATCCGGAAAGAACGAACAAATTCTCCCCTGAGAAAGATAGACGTACATTTTCCACATACTGAATCTTCCAAGGCAACGTATAGCCTAGCGTCAAGCTACGCAAACGTAAGTAGCTAGCATCCTCCAAGTAACGAGAAGATCCTTTGCTGGATTGGCTCTTGTTGCTATATTCAGCCTTGGGGTGCGTAGCGATATCGCCCGGCTTTTCCCAACGGCTCCAGCCGTCTTTCAGGTTCATCTGGTTATAGTTCACATAAGCTCCATCGCTATCATACATAGAGCGGTCGTAGTTGTAGATCTCGCCTCCTACAGAATAACCGAATACAGCGGATAAATCAATGTTTTTCCAAGATAAGTTCGTAGAGAAACCACCATAGAAATCAGGGCTCAACTTACCCAATATAGTTTGATGCTTAGAGGCCTCGCTATAATCCGAGGTCGTTACACGCTCTCCATCCTCGTTCGTCGTATACCACAACGGAGATCCCGTTTCCGGATCTACGCCGGCCCATTCCGTCCCGTACCAAGTATCTACGTCTTGTCCCGGAGTCAATATCTTATCCATAGAAATGGCATAACTTGATCCAGCGTTGGAAGTAATGATCTCGCTCTTACCACCATACAGCTCGGTGATCTTATTGCGGTTCAAACCCAAGTTGGCCGCTACGCTCCAGCTCCAATCACCGCCTTTCAATATATCCACGCCTAATGAAAGCTCGAAACCATTATTCTTGACAGCACCCACGTTACGGTAGATACCCGAGATACCTGTCACGCCCGGCAGAGGCACTTTGTAAAGCAAATCGGTTGTTTTCTTATTATAATAATCCAAGTTAATCGTCAAGCGGTCGAACAAGATGGCATCGATACCTACACCAGCCGTATAAGTCTTCTCCCATGTCAGATTCTTGTTCTCTTTCTGCTCGATCACCGCGCCCGGATCACCGTTGTATCCCGTAGACATGGCGTATGTCGTATATTGAGAATATAACTCGGTAGGACGGTTACCTACGGAACCATAGCTGGCACGCAATTTCAACTGCTGCACCCAATCCTTAGCCCGGAAAAAATCCTCTTGGTGGATGTTCCAACCACCACTAACCGAGAAGAAGTTACCATATTTAGCGTCCGTACCAAAGTTTGAGGCACCATCCCGACGGAAGGAGAAAGAAAGCAGGTAACGGTTGTCGTATGAATAATTGGCATTGAACAAATAAGATTGTACGGCCCATTCATTTTGCTCTCCTTTTATCGTCTTGGGGGTAGTGGCCACGTCTGCCACGGAGAAGCCCGGAGCGAAACTAGCCGCTGTCTGATCCTTGATCTCTTGCGTATAGGTGTTCCACTCATAAGCCAAGATCGCGTTGATAGAATGCAAACCGAACACCTTGTTGAAACGAAGCAACTGGTTGCTATACACGCGATAGGAAGAAGTGGTCTTATCCTGCAATAATCCATTATCCGCCTCTCCGTCTTTAGAGCGGGGATCTTTATAGCTCTTAAAGAGGATACTATTGTACTTATAGTTATTTACGGACGAGAAAGTCAACCAATCCGTAAACTTGATATCAAAGTCGAAGTTACCCATGAACTCATAAGAGGTCTTCTTGTCATAGTTCCATTGCAGGTCGTACAAGTAGTTGGTAGCGTCGCTGTTGATCCAGTCCGTGGGTCTGTATTGCTGTATCAAATCGCCATTTTCATCATACGGGGAGTCCCACGGGAAATTAACGTACATGATAGCGCCTATATCTTGTTGCTGATCCATCACGTCACTACGCGTAGCCCATACTTTCGGTTTGATAGTCAACCAATCGGTCGCTTGGTAATCTACGTTAAAACGCAAGTTATAGCGCTTATAGTCGTATCCTTTTACCGCACCGTCCTCACCGTAGTAACCAACGGAAGTATAGGTCTTGATCTTCTCTGAGCCACCGGAAACAGATACGTTATAGTCTTGAGCGAATCCTAGATGCGTACCTTCCTTCCACCAATCAAAATTACGATTACGTAAACCTTCATTAAAATAGCTTAAGCCATTAACAACATCTTGGTTAGCGAAAGATTTATAATAATCATACAGTTCAGAGCCGTTCATCATATTTAAGTTACCGCGGTGCAACTGGTTCACACCCATCTTCACGGACGCATTGATCGTAGCTTTACCGATCTTACCTTTCTTCGTGGTCACAACGATAACGCCGTTCGCTCCTTGAGAACCATAAATAGCGGTAGAAGCGGCATCTTTCAAGATAGACATAGACTCGATATCCGCAGGGTTCAAACTACCGGCATCCGTACCTACGATTACACCGTCCACGATCCAAAGCGGGTCCGTGCTACCGTTCACCGTAGACTTACCGCGGATCACGACCTTACCGGCAGATCCCGGCTGTCCACCACCGGAAGTTACCTGCACACCCGGAGCCTTACCCGACAACAAGTTCTCGACCGTAGGGCTGGTGGCATCCAACAGCTTCTCGTTGCTCACCACTTGCATGGCACCCGTCAAACTCTCCTTTTTCTGAACGCCGTAACCTACCACTACGACTTCCTCAAGATTCTGCGTGTCTTCCTTGATACGGATGGTCATCGGAGTATTAGTCGCCTTAACCTCATGGTCCACGTAACCGATGTAAGAAATGACCAAAGTAGCCCCTGCCGGAGCCTCCAAGCTGAATTTTCCATCGAAATCGGTACTGGTACCGTTCGTAGTGCCTTTCACTAGCACGTTCGCGCCGATTACCGGCTCACCCGTCACAGCGTCGACAATGGTACCTGAGACCGTAATTGTCTGCTGCGCCACCATTCTCTCTGCGTTCCTCAATTCTTTTGGATTAGAAGATAACTTGTAAACAACAATTCTATTGTTGTTTACAATAAAATCAGCATGCTGATTTTTCAACGCCGTCGTCAAAATCTCCTCAACCGAGCGGTTCGACATGTCGATCGAGATACGCTCATTCAAGTTGATGTCATTGTTACGGACAAGGAACGTGTAATTAAATTTTTCCTCGATCAAATCGAAAAGCTCTCTTAAAGTCGTACTTTCCATTTGAACAGACATCATTTGTGTCTGAAGTTCGGACGCTGAAACCGTACCGGGGATAAACGGAAGCCCCGCAAGCATACATGCGGCGACCATCATCTTCCCGGTCTTTTTGAAATAGTTCATTTCCATTAATGTTAGATTTAATAAATAATTTTCTCGTTTATAAATATCTTTCACACTTACCTTTAGAATTAAGGTTTGTTTTCTACTTATCTTTTATAATGATCTCGTCTCCTGAACGAGTCCACACATATTTGCGCTCCACATCTACCTCATGGAGTATCTCGTCTAGCGAATAATCTTTCGTGAAGCTGCCGGAGAAGATTTCCTTTTTCAAGAGATCGCTCTCGATACGGATACGCACATTGAATTTACGTTCCAGATCCTTGGCGATATTGACGAAGGGTTGCTCGGAGAATTTCAGGCTACCGTCCATCCACGAGAGAGCGTCTTTGGCATCTACCTCGCTGACTCTCACCTTGTTTGTCTTCTTGTTAAAGCTAAGTTTCCGATTAGGAGTCAAGGTTACATCGCCCGCATGTACGACATCATCCCTCAAACTCACGTTCACTTTCCCGGATATAAGGGTGACATCAGTCATTTCATCCAGCCCGTACGCCTTTACGTTAAAGCTGGTTCCGATGACCTCGATATCTAATTTCTTCGATTTCACGATAAAAGGCTTAAGGGAATCCCGGGTAACCTCGAAGTAAGCCTCGCCGTCCAATTGCACGCTACGCCCGTCCGTATTGAAATCACTGCCATACCTCAACGTGGAACCGGCGTTGATCCATACCACGGACTGATCCGGCAAAACGACTTTCGTCTGGCCTCCCATAGGGGTTGTCGTCTCAAAATAGCTTAGCGCGGTTGATTTCGGCAAACCATGCTTCTTTCCCATGTAATAAGAGGCCGTCCCTACCGATATCACGACCAAGACGGTAGCGGCCGCCTTTCCCAGAAAATGGAAATTCAACCAATGGCTCTTCCGGGAAGAAGCCGCAGGGATGATAAATGTCCCGAAATGTTTTTGGAAATCGGCTTTCATACTTGAGGCAAACAAAGGCACATGTGCCGTGGCCCAACAATCCGCCATCTCGGAGAGGAATCGCTTATGAGCGTCATCCATCTCCAACCACCGTAGTAATTCTTCTTGCTCCTCCTCGGATATATCTCCCGCAAAGTAGCTATAAATCAAATTTTCTATGTGTTTATTCTCTAATTCCATGATATTAACAAAGACTCCGGTTTTTAACCCGGCTTTTATTATATACACATGTTTTAGAGATTCCGTTTAAGGAGATTCCTATTTTTTTTCGAAAAAATTAAATATAAGTAAGAAAAGAGGATAAAGATCGCCCAAAAGCTCTCGCAATTTCGTCAAGCCGATCTTGATTTGTACCCGTACCGTACTGGAACTGATATTATTGGCGGCAGCTATTTCCTCATAGGTCTTGTTATGGTAAAGATATTGCACGAAGATATCCCGGCATTTGGCAGGCAAGGAATCTACGGCACGATAGATTTTCTCCTCGAATTCCTTATTTTCCAGATAGGCCAACGGATGGGGATCCGCATCTATCTGGCCTTCTTGTATAGACAACAGATTTTCTTGCACATCGGATAAAGGGACCTCTTGCAGACGTTTATCCCTTAAATAATTCAGGCAGCAATTGCGTACCGAACGAATTAAATAAGCGTTCACCGGATGTATTAACGCCGAATGATGATTCCACACATTCATGAAAACATCATTGACGATCTCACGTGCCGTCTCCGGATTATAAACATATTTCGTTGCCACGGCGCATAGATACACGTAGAATGTCGTATATAACTGCTCAAACGCTTTGGCATCGCCATTATTAATCCGAGATATTATGTCCTCTTTTACAATCAGCACAAACGTCAACCCTTAAGTTCAATCACAATTCGAATGACAAAAATAATGAAATATTCTAAGGTTGCCTCATATTCTGTTTAAAGTACGCCTAAAATATCTATTTTCAAATAATTAAAGACCTATTCCCCGCCCACCGCAGACTGAGGCATACCATCCTTACGGCATATCCGTGCCTACACAATAAAAAGAGTGGCAATGAATGCCACTCAAACACAATACCTTATTATTATCAGAGGAAGGTAGCGGTACATTCCTCGTCGTACCAGTAACTACTATCATCTTCGCTATCAAACATATCATAGCCTATCGATTCTTGCCCGGTCACCTTATTGTACCTAGCGCTGGCGGCTCTCACCTCCTCGGAATCATACATATGGTCGCTCACTACGTTGACTTCCTTGCCGAGCAACCTCTGGATGCTTCCCAAAATAGACACCTCATCAGCAGAGCAAAAAGAGAGAGCCACGCCTTCGTGCCCCGCACGGCCCGTACGTCCGATCCGGTGCACATAAATCTCGGGCACATAAGGAAGCTCGTAGTTGATGACGTGCGTCAGGCGATTCACGTCGATTCCGCGGGCGGCTATATCTGTAGCGATCAATACACGGGTCTTATGCTTCTTGAAGTTCGTCAAGGCACGTTGACGGGCAAACTGGCTCTTATAGCCATGAATCGCCTCCGCTCTTATATTCGCTCTCGACAAGAGATTGGCTACCTTATCCGCTACACGCCTCGTGCGAGTAAAGATCAACACAGACTCCAGTTCCGGGTTCTTCAACAGGCTTTCCAGCAAATTGATCTTTTCGTCTTTCTCGACGAAGTAAATGGATTGCTTGATCATGTCTACAGTCGACGAGGGCGGGTTTGCTTCCACCTTTCGAGGCTCGTTCAAGATCGTACCAGCCAGATATTCGATATCGGCAGGCATGGTAGCCGAGAAGAACAAGGTCTGGCGTTTCTCGGGCAACAACGGTAAAATAAGGTCGATCTCTTGGCTAAAACCCATGTCCAACATGAGGTCCGCCTCATCCAAGACGAAATATTCCAACGTATCCAACTCGATAAACCCTTGCCCGACCAAATCCAGCAAACGTCCAGGAGTAGCGATCAATATATCGACACCCTTTCTCAGGGCATCCGTCTGGGGTTTCTGCTTCACTCCCCCGAATATCACCGTATGGGACAATCCGGCGAAATAGCCGTAAGAAGCAAAACTCTCTCCGATTTGGATAGCGAGCTCACGGGTGGGCGTAAGGACTAAGGCTTTGATTCCGTATCTGTGGCTTTCTTTCCTGAGATATAACTGCTGGATAATCGGAATGGAGAATGCCGCCGTCTTACCGGTTCCTGTCTGAGCACATCCTAATAAATCATAGCCTTGCAAAATAATGGGAATCGCTTCTGACTGTATAGGTGTTGGTGTCGTATACCCTTCTCTCTCGAGAGCCTTATTTATCGGCTCTATCAAATCTAAATTTTCAAATGTCATTATAAATAGGGTGAGCCTTCACGACTCGTTATGTAAATAATATGGGCAAAGGTAGTTAAATTTATTCATATAGACTATCTTTCTTCACAGAAACACGCTTGAACCGAGGGAAATATATTAAAATTTTGAAAATCAAACACAAATATCATACCAATCTTGTTATCAGTTTTAAAGTTTCCTACGCTTTATTACAGCAAGACATAGACACAACGCTTCTTTTTTACCCTCGAAAATATGACATCGTAACCGATGTTATAAGTTTATACCATAAGCAATATATTTTTCGTTTATACTGAATACCCAATAATAATAGGTACTTGATTTTTATCGTTTGCAAAGGCAGCATATTTTATTGATAAACAGAAAACAAATCCCCGATAACAGTCTGATACGCATATAAATAGAGCTTCCAAAGGGAATAAACCAAGGCTACAACAAGAGGGGAAAGATGATTTATTACGCACGACGGCAAAGAAAATACCTTTCCATAGGCGATTTCTGCGTATTGATTTTAAGAGAACAAACCAAAATAGGGAAAAATAAACACAGAATTAAATATTAATCATAGACATAAAAATAACGGGACGATTTTCATACCGTCCCCATTATTTTTACTTTAATAGCTTGTGTTCGTTACCGCCATTCTCCAGTACTTCCATTTGATATAAGCTCGTTGATTGTGGCATAGTTCCGGATATTAAAATGCCTTGTGGTTAATCTGCGAATAAGCCAACGTGCCGTTGTCGCGCAAAGTCTGCAAAGTAGAAGGGTATTGGATGTCAAACAATGGGTTGGCATTTTCGTGGAAGCATGTGGCAGTGATTGGCGTTTTTTATGATGGCTAACATCAAGATGTACAATGGTAAGATAAAATCCCTAAAAGTAGGTATTGCCGGACGATTTCAAACCCTATACTTTTGTAAAAGCAAAATTCCATTATACATGCAAGTGCTGAAAGAAGACATTCGAGGTCGCATATTGACGGTTGCCGGACAGCAATTCGGGCAGAAAGGCTATTCCAAGACTTCCATGCGCGAAATAGCGGAGACTGCCGGGATTGGTGTCGGAAACATCTACAACTATTTCACGAACAAAGATGAACTGTTCCGTGAGGTGGTTCGTCCTGTCTTGTGCGCTTTGGAAGCCATGCTGCAAGAACATCACGGCATACAGGGCGAGGACATTATGACGATGAAGTCGGAGAAGTATCTGAAATCCTGCATAGACGAATATATTTCATTGATTGATAAACATCGCGCACTGATGGGGATTTTGTTGTTTCATGCGCAAGGTTCTTCGTTGGAACGCTTCCGCGAAAATTATACCGACCGTTCTACGGAATTGGTCAAGGCGTGGTTCGCGTCCATGCGGCAGAAGTACCCCGAAATCAATACGGCGGTGTCCGATTTTATCATCCATTTGCATACGGTATGGATGTTCACAATGTTCGAGGAACTGTTGATGCATTCCATACCTCGACGAGAGATGGAAGCTATTTTACACGATTATATCCTATTTGAGATTCAAGGTTGGAGGGCAATTATCAAGATATGATGAGATACAGACATACAAACAGCCGCATCAGGACGGCAGACAAGGAGGAAATCTTCACGGAGGTTTCCTCCTTTTTTTATGAACAAATTTGAATATCGTTCACTATTAAACACAAAAAAATATGAAACAGAAATACGAGTTTAAGAGTATCGTGGCGGAAACACTGCTTATTCCGTTATATATGAGAGCCAAGGAAAGTCGTCGGGATAATCCCATCCTGAATGACAAGACTGCAGAACGGTTGGCAGACAGCTTGGAATATGACTATTCCCAATTCGACGGAGCAAAGCTGAGCGAAGTGGGATGCGTGGTACGGGGATGGTATTTCGATTGTGCCGTACAGCGATTTATCGAGGCGCATCCCAATCCGGTTGTGGTCAATGTGGGATGCGGACTGGATACCCGTTTTCAGCGCATCGGAAGCGAGAAAGCCATCTTTTATGACATGGACTTGCCGGAGGTCATCGCATTGCGTCGGGAACTGATACCCGAACAACCGGGCAATGTCTATATCGCGGCCTCACTACTGGAAACTGACTGGATGGACGACCTGCGCCGGAAGCATCCCGATGCGGAATTTATCTTCATCGTGGAGGGTGTGCTGATGTATTTTTACGAGAAACAAGTCAAAGCTTTTCTGCATCATGTGGCAAGCCGTTTCGAAGGAGGCGAACTGTGGTTCGACGTGTGCGGCACGATGATGAGCCGACACGGGGTAAAGCCCGATTCACTTCGCAAGCACGAGGCGCAAATCCGTTCTGGACTGAGCGACGGACACCAGGTAGAACAATGGGAACCAACTTTGAAGCTCATCGAGCAGGCCAATTACATGAAGTTCTTCCGTTCGCGCTGGGGATTCGTCTTTGGGCAGATATTGGGCCGCATGAAACGATTGTGCTATAAATTCAGCTCATTGCTCGGATATAAAATCACATCAAAATAATGTAATTGCAATGGAAAAATTAAAAAAGAAAGAAGGTTTGTCCCGCCTGTTCGAAATAGCGGGGCAAAGGAAAGGTCTGCTTATACTAGCTGGCTTGCTGTCCGCTGGCAGCGCGGTATGTATGCTTGTGCCTTATTGGGCTGTTTATGAAATCTTGGAGAAATTGTTGTCGCATGGCGTAGATCCAGCCGCTTCGAACGGAACGGACATGATACGCTGGGGATGGATAGCGTTTGGAGGACTTGTCGGCGGACTGGTGCTGCTGTATGCCGCCCTGATGTCCTCTCATGTGGCTGCATTCCGCATTCTGTACGGATTGCGTGTCCGTTTGTCCGAACACATCGGCAAACTTCCGTTAGGGTATCTAAACAACACCTCTACGGGAGCCATCAAAAAAACAATGGAACAGAACATCGAAAAGATAGAAGGATTCATCGCCCATACCATACCCGATTTGGTGAATGTAGTGGCTACGGTGGCGGTAATGCTGGTCATCTTTTTCTCTTTAGATGTGTGGTTGACGGTTGTCTGTCTGGCGGTAGTGGTGATCAGCCTTTTCCTGCAATTCTCCAATTTTATGGGGAAAAGGGCGAAAGAGTTCATGGCTGTCTATTATGACGCGCAGGAAAAGATGAGCGCATCTGCCGTGCAATATGTGCGCGGAATGCCCGTAGTCAAGATTTTCGGGCAGAGCGTACGCTCGTTCCGTCAGTTCAATGCCGAAATTCAGGCATACAAGACATTTGCCTTGAAATGTTGCGACACGTATCAGAACGGGATGATAGCGTTTACCGTATTGTTAAATTCGATGGTAACGTTTATACTTCCTATGGGTATTCTGCTGTTGCAAGCCAGTCCACAATCGCTTTCACTGGCTGTGGTGTGGCTGTTCTTTATCGTCATGGGGCCGGGCATGGCTTCGCCTGTCTATAAGCTGACATTCTTAGGCGGCAATACGCGCGACATCAATGAAGGGGTAAACCGTATCGACCGTATATTGGAAAAAGAACCTGTGCCGGAGCCGGAGCATCCGCAAGTGCCTGCCGCTTACGATGTGGAGTTCCGCCATGTGTCATTCTCCTACGAAAACACGGAACAGGGAACACGGACAGAAGCCTTGCGTGATGTCAGCTTCATGGCACCACAGGGGAAAATAACCGCCCTTGCCGGTCCGTCAGGAAGCGGCAAATCAACGATTGCCAGTCTGATACCCCGTTTCTGGGATGTGGAGCAAGGAGAAATATGTATAGGAGGAGTGGATATACGCCGGATAGCTACGGCAAAGCTGATGGATATGGTTTCATTCGTATTTCAAGATACATTCCTTTTCTACGACACGCTGTACGAGAACATCGCCGTCGGCTCTCCTGATGCAACGAAAGAAAAGGTGATAGCCGCCGCGAAAGCCGCCCAATGCCACGATTTCATAGAATGTCTGCCTCAAGGCTACGAAACACGGATAGGCGACAAGGGCGTGTTCCTGTCCGGTGGCGAAGCCCAACGGATATGTGTGGCACGTGCCATATTGAAGAATGCGCCGATATTGGTGCTGGACGAAGCTACCGCTTTTGCCGACCCGGAAAACGAGCACAAGATGCAGATGGCTCTGCAATCGCTGATAAAGGACAAGACGGTTATCGTGATTGCCCACCGGCTTTCTTCCATCATTTCCGCACACCAGATTGTCGTCATGAAAGAAGGACGCATCGTGCAGCGCGGAAAGCATGAACAGTTGTCCGTAACGGAAGGCGTATATAAAAACATGTGGGATGCCTATACAAGTGCTTACCATTGGACGCTGAACAAAAACTAAAAGTTATATGAGAAAAAATGAAATAAATATGAACGCAATCAAAAACATCACAATAGGACATACCGAACGGCTTTACAAGCCCGTGGGTTACACCATGCTTGCCAACTTAGTAAATATAGTACCGTTTTGCCTTTCCATAGAAGCGATACGCATCATTTTCAAGACCTTTGACGGGAGCGGACAATCGCTTGATACGACCCGCCTGTGGTGGATATTCGGCATTATGGCTGTTTATATGCTGATCATGGCTCTGGCGGAACGGGCATCTTACCGCGCCAATTTCAGGGGTGCATACGAAATGAGCGCCTCCGGACGTTTGTCGCTTGCGGAACACCTGCGGAAACTTTCGTTGGGCTTTCTGTCAAGGCGTGATCCCGGCGACTTGTCGTCTATGCTCATCACGGACTTCACAATGGCAGAAACCGGAATCTCACACCATCTGCCTCAGTTGATGGGTGCGGTGGTCATGCCCGTGCTGGCTTTTGCCTCACTGATTTGGATTGATTGGAGGATGGCAGTCAGCATGTTTGCCGCCTTACCGTTTGCCTTGCTCGTCCTATGGGCAAGCACAAAGGCGCAGCGGAAGTTGAGTGGCAGGCAAATCCAAGCGAAAATAAATGCCGGAAACCGATTGGAAGAATACTTGCAGGGCATACGGGTGATGAAAGCCTACAATCTGTTGGGTGACCGTTTTGTCCGGCTGCGCGACGCCTTTGCCGAGCTTCGCCGTGCCTGCATCCGTCAGGAAGCCCTGTTAGGGCCGTTCGTTCTGTTAAGCATTACGTTGGTACGTGCCGGACTGACCATGATGGTGCTATGCGGAACTTATCTTTTGTTGGGAGGAGAACTTTCTATCCTTGTATTTGTGCTGTTCCTCGTAGTCGGCTCCCGTGTGTTCGACCCACTGACCTCCGCCCTGACCAATTTTACTGAATTCCGCTACTTTTCCATTGCCGGAGGACGCATCCTCGCCTTGATGAACGAGCCGGAAATGAAAGGGGAACGGCAATCACCGACGGCAGGTGATATCCGGTTCGAACACGTATCGTTTGCCTATCAGGATAAGGAAGTATTGCACGACCTAACCGTTACGCTTCCGAAGAATTCATTGACGGCTCTTGTCGGTCCTTCGGGAAGCGGAAAAAGTACGGTGATGAAACTTTGCGCCCGTTTCTACGACCCGCAAAAAGGACGCATCTTCTTTAACGGTGTTCCGATGGACGAAATAGCACCCGAAAGCCTGATGAGCCGTATCACCATGGTGTTCCAAGATGTCTATTTGTTTCAAGACTCTATACTCAACAATATCCGTTTCGGTAAGACAGATGCGACAGATGAAGAAATCATTGCCGCTGCCAAGAAAGCCTGTTGCCACGACTTCATCATGAGGTTGCCACAGGGCTATGACACGCTGGTGGGCGAAGGAGGTTGCACTTTATCCGGAGGGGAAAAGCAACGCATATCCATTGCACGTGCTATACTGAAAGATGCACAGGTCATTCTGCTGGACGAAGCTACTGCCTCACTTGACCCTGAAAATGAAGTGGAGGTACAAAAGGCCATCGACTCGTTAATAAAAGGACGTACTGTTATTTCCATTGCCCACAGACTCAAAACTATCAAGAATGCCGACCAGATAATCGTTTTGGATGACGGACAGATAAAGGAAGAAGGCACACACGATGAACTTGTCCGAAAGGAAGGACTTTATGCCCATCTATGGAATATCCAAGAAAGCATTTCCGGCTGGAAACTATAAAATAGCATATAAGAATAAGCAATATAATGGATGTCTGTTTTTTCTTCATGGAACAGACATTCATTTTTCGGTAGTAACCGAAAAGCTTTTGAGTTACTTAGAAAATCCGGTAGATTGTGGAGTAATCACTTCCATCACCAACAATTCTTATTTGTTCAACAAATTCCCCATAAGCATTTCGCATTTCTTCGTTAGTTACTTCCTGTGAGGGTTCGGACAATAGTCTTAGAAACCTCATACTTAACAATTCATTCATATGCATAATTTTTAATATAAATATTAATCATCAAACTTGGATGTCTATTTTATGCTGAATGAGTTCCTGACATTACTACATCACAACTTCATTTTTCGATTAAAGTTTTGTTTAAGTTGTTTTCTACTATCAGCAGAGCCATGTGCAGGTAGAAAGAGCTTACAATTTGTCGATAGTAGTTTTTCCCAACTATTGACTAATTCTTTTGAATCATCAGCGTAGGGAGGAAATACACTTTTTCTCAATACACCAAACATTGCATCACCGACAATTGCAATTTCATCATCAATAATAAGGCTCATTGAACCAGTGGAATGTCCCGGGGTATGTAGTATGTAGGCATTAAGCCCTAAACTTTTCAAGTTATAAATTGAATCCACTACAATATCATATGAACAAGGCTCGAAATCAAATTGGGGTTCAAATCTTTTCCCCAGTAAGTTAATCAACGTTTTAGTAAAAACATTCGTGCCTTGTGGTAGTATAGCTTCCCCTTTAATCAGATGTACCGCTTCATTTTGATGAACAATCACGGAGGCATTGTAGTTATCCTTTATCCTTTTAGCATTAGCGGCATGGTCGTGATGTGTATGTGTCAGAATTAGATAGTCTATTTTAGAAATCCCCATTGATTTTAATGTACTATTTAACTTCTCCCAATTGCCGCTTGTACTCGTATCAATTAAAAAATACTTTTCGCCACTTTCTACAAAAAACACATTGCTTCTGCCAGATATAATTTGTGAAATGGTGTAGCCGCTTTTTGTTTTCCAAGTATTCATAACTTATTTCTTGAAATTTTATAAAAATGTTATCTGAATGCAAAATAACGGAATAAAAAAGATTGAAGTTAGAAAATAAAGCCATACTTTTGTCCAAATACGACAATATGAGAAGCTATGTACATTACAGCAAGTTTGTTTAATATGATTCAGAAACAGTTTGAGGATGTTAGCTTTCAGTGTTTAAAAATGCCCGAAGAACCAACATCTAAAGTGGATGCAAGTCTCTTAGGTTCGTTAATCGAAGCTATTGTTACAAAAAGGAACAATTATCGAATTGGGTTAGAAACTGGCTTCAATATACCAATAACAGTAACAGGGGTAATTTATAAGCTATATCAAAATTGTGGTACTTTGGGTGAGCTATTTGATAAATCCATATTGTACTCTCCTTTGGTAAATACCATTTCTAAATATACCTCGAAAATCGAAGGCGATTTGTTTTTTCATGAATTAGAAATAAATCCAGATTTTGTTTGTGAATATCCTATTGCAGCAAGGCAATTATATGAAGCACAGATTGGAGTTTCATTGCAATTATTTTACTCCCTGACGGGAAAGAAAATATCCCCGCTTAAAGTTTTTACCGTTTACAATAAGGAAGAGCAGAAAGATAAAATAGAAGATTATTTAAGTTGCCCCATCGTCTATGGCTATAATCAGCTGAGATTGGTTTTTGATAAATCAATTTTGCAATTACCCATATTAACAGCAAGCAAAGAGCTTTTACCCTTGATGGAAAAATTAATAAAGAGCATTTCTTATGAAAATCAAGTATATTCATTATCAGAATCTATTAAAGACTATTTAATGAAAGGCATTTCAACAATGGAATTAAGCCTTAAATCTGTGGCATGGCGATTTAATATGAGTGAACGTAATATTCAAAGAAAATTACAAAAAGAAAACACTTCTTATCAGAATATTTTAAACAATGTCAGAAAGGAATTAGTAAGTATTTATTTACACAAGAATATTCCGTTTTCGGAAATAGCCTTTCTATTGGGCTTTGAAAGTCAAAGTGCATTCAATAAGTTTTTCAAAAAGCATTTTAATAATGCACCAAGTCGATTGAAATAATAAAATTCACTATATTTGCAAAAGAGTTATTTGAAGCAATGGAAAACCAAAGCAGACCAAAGTAGTTTGCTCGTTTCTACATCGTTACCCATTGTTATACTCTTCTTCTTCAAAAGTCTATTGCTCAATAGATTACAATCACATTTCTTGTTTCTTAGAAGACACCTTGCTGATTTCAGGTGAAATCAATAATCCGTCAGTAAACGGATTGGAACTTGTACTGTTATTTCAGCCTGAAAGTATCGTTTGCTGATGCCCAAACTGCCCAAAAGAAGAACGGAAATAAAGAAATGCAATTTTAGGCAAACATTTCCTCGCTTGTTTGCAAGCTTAGCGAACCAATAGTTTGCAAAAACGATATAGTTTCAATGATACGTTGACTTGCTGTTGTGCTGTCGTACTGGTTTGCGACAGCACAACAGCAAATTTTATCAAGCATTACGATTCTAAATATAATGACTCTCCGATACCGCCAAGCTGGATGGCGCTCGAAGTGGTGTCGTTTGCCACATTGGGGCGGTTATTCCAATCCTTGAAGTTAGACAATCGTAAAGGTTACCATTGCCACGTTGCAGGTGGCAGACCGCATATTGTGTATTACTCATATCTGTTGCGTTTTTGCGATTTTAAACTATCTTTGCGCTTCTTATGCCCGGTAAAACGATATGAAAGAATTATTACTACTACTGAAGAAATTCTTCGGATATACCTCTTTCCGTCCCTTGCAGGCGGACATCATACAACGTATCTTGCAAAAAGAGGACTCGTTGGTGCTAATGCCCACGGGCGGAGGCAAGTCGATCTGCTTCCAACTACCGGCCATCTATCTGCCGGGCACGGCATTGGTGGTATCTCCCCTGATCGCCTTGATGAAAGATCAGGTGGAAGGGCTGGTCACCAACGGCATCCCGGCGGCGGCGTTGAACAGCATGATGCCGGAAGAGGAGCAACAACAGGTGAAACAACTTTGCGTGCAGGGCAAAATCAAATTATTGTATATCTCCCCGGAACGGATCAAGGTGGAGGCGGATTGGTTCCTGCCCCGGCTGGAACTCTCGCTGATCGCTATCGACGAGGCGCATTGCGTATCGCACTGGGGGCACGATTTCCGTCCGGAATACACGCAACTGGCGATCTTGAAGGAACGTTTCCCGAAAGTACCGGTCGTGGCCCTGACCGCCACCGCCGATAAAATCACCCGGAAGGACATCATAGAGCAGTTACGGCTTCGCACGCCCCAGACATTCATATCATCGTTCGACCGCCCGAATATCTCCCTCACGGTACGCCGCGGACTTAACAAGAAAGAGAAGATAGCCGCCATCGTCCATTTCATCCGCAAGCACCGGGAGCAAAGCGGTATCATTTATTGCATGCGCCGCAATGATACGACCGAGCTGGCCGATGAGCTGGCGATGTATAATATCAAGGCGATCGCTTATCACGCCGGTCTCCCGCCCGCCCTACGGGAACAGGCCCAGAACGATTTCATCAACGACCGGGTAGACGTGGTATGCGCCACGGTTGCTTTCGGGATGGGGATAGACAAGAGTAACGTACGCTGGGTCGTGCATTACAGCATGCCGGGGAGTATCGAGAATTATTACCAAGAGATCGGCCGGGCCGGAAGAGACGGGATGAAAAGCGATACTCTCCTGTTTTATTCCTTGAGCGACCTGATCGTACTTCGCCGTTTCGCCGAGGAGAGCGGCCAAAGCGAGGTAAACCTGGAGAAACTAAACCGGATGAGACGGTATTGCGAGTCTGATATGTGCCGCCGCCGTGTGTTGCTCAGTTATTTCGGCGAGGAGGCAGAGCATGATTGCGGCAACTGCGATGTCTGCAAGAACCCACCTCAGCGTTTCGATGGCAGTGTCTTGATACAAAAAGCGCTGAGTGCCGTGGTCCGCACCGGCGAGCATGTCGGCATGCAAATGCTAATCGACATTCTACGTGCCTCCGGCCGGGCAGAGCTCCTGGAGAAAGGATACGATAAGCTAAAGACGTACGGAGCCGGCCGGGATCTCTCATATAAAGAATGGAAAGAATACATCTACCAGATGATCCAACTCGGATACATGGAGATCGACTACGCCGCCGAGCGTGTATTGAAAATGACCCCGTTAGGCAGGCGTGTCCTGTACGGAGAGCAAAAAGCCCAGCTTGTCGTCTACCGGGAGCCGGAGGAGCTGAGGCGCCCCGTCCGCAAGAGCGAGCGGAAATCCACATTCAAGGCCCAACCGATCCGTCCGATCCGGTCTGCCTCCATAGACGAGACCTTGCTGGATTCCCTCCGACAGCTCCGCAAGCAGATCGCCGAGCGGGAGCATACGCCGGCTTATATCATCTTCTCCGATGATTCTTTGGAGGACATGGTGGAGAAAAAACCTGTCACCTTAGACCAGTTCAGTGATATCCGGGGAGTCGGACAGATCAAGCTAGACCGGTACGGAAAGGTGTTCGTGGCCTTGATCCGGTTCGTGCTGAAACTACCGAAAGAATAATTTTCCAATACGTGATCAATATTCATATGAGAACCTTAAGATACTCGCGTAGGGTCATACGTATATACGTGTGATCTCATCGATTTCCCCGAACCCGATCAAGGCGTTAAACAGACGGATCCGGGTATACTTGGACAGATCCTCCACCGGGATATCCCCGGCCTGTATCAAGCCCTTATCCAATAAGTAAGCGCGCATCGTACCGCATAACAAAGGGCGTGCGGGAGTGATCCAAGAAGCGCCGTCCCAAAGGGCGATATTGCAAATGGACGTATCGGTCAGCAAACCGTCACGGATTATCAGGATATCGTCATGCCCCGCTCGTTGGGCGAACAAATCGTTCAGGCATTGGCGATCCGTACTTTTATAGGAATAATCGATCTCATCGCATGTAACCAATCGCAAGGAACGAACCGGACGCATACGGTAAGGAACGTATTCTACCTTTAAGACCTCGCGGGTATATTCCACCCGGCATTTGGTACGTTCTTGATAAGGCCCGGGATGGATATAACCCGCGAGATCGATTTCTTCCCTCGCCCCGAACAGCTCCTCGCGGGTACGGTTCATACGGGCATTATGGTACGGGAGGTTGTGTATCCGTCCCTTCTCGATACGGATCGTCTCTACAAACGGTTTTCCTGATAAAGTCTCAATAGATGGGCACATATACTTTTTGTTTCATCTCGTTATACTCGGATCTCAAGTCACTTTTAGAGGTGATTCCCCCACCGCTCTTGAAAATAAATGAACGGGGAGAGACTTGTTCCATAAAACGGATCATCACGGCGCTGTCTAAATCTTGGCCATCAAAATACCCCATCACCCCCGTATAGAAGCCTCGCTCATAGGTTTCCGCCTCGGCGATGATCTCCAACGTCTTTTTCTTGGGAGCGCCCGTGATGGAACCGGCGGGCAATAGGCCCAGCAAAATATCCCCGATATGCCCCTTCCATCCTTCCGGCAACCGGCCTCTTATCTCAGAGCTGACTTGCAACAAACGCCCGTTATGCGTACGCAGCTCATCGATATAACGATACCGGGGAACACAAACCTCGGAGGCTACGATACTCAAGTCATTCCGTATCAAATCCACGATCGTGGCATGCTCCGCCGCTTCCTTGGGATCATCGAGGATACGCCTCCGGGCATCGGGTAGCGTAGCGTCGATGGTCCCTTTCATGGGATACGAATAGATAAAACCATCCCGCATCCGCACGAATATCTCCGGCGAGAATACCACGAAACGATCCCGCATCCAAAGCTTATACTTCGCCTTGGAATGGTAGAAGATATCTTTTAAGGAGAGGTTCGCATGTACCGGGGTGGCGCACGTCAGGTTTACCAAATAAGAGTTACCCGCATGGATATGCCGGGCGACGGTCTCGAACGAACGGGCGTACTCCTCGAAAGAGACATACGAGGGTTGCCATTCAACGGGTTCTCCGGGGATAAGATGGGAGGAATCCTGGAAGTTATGTGCATGATTCGCGTTCGTAAAACCGTTCAGGTCGTACAACAAGTCGGAGGAAGCGATATTTTCCGGGCTCTCCACGCAGATCCGCTCTCGTTTATAATCAATGATAAAAAGGAAAGGCCGCCCCGCTCTTCCCATTTCGTTCATGCGGAAGACGGCCTCTTCTTGCGTGTATACGGTCATTATATTAAAAATCGTTCTGTCAAACCACCAAACGCATCGATACGGCGATCCCGGAAGAAGGGCCACCAACGACGCACGTTCTCACCGCGAGCCTTGTCGATCTCTATCACACGTATCTCCTCCTCGTCATTCGGGAATACGGTCAATAGCTCACCTTGGGGGCCGGCCACAAAGCTGTTTCCCCAAAATTGGATACCGCCCGTTTGTCCCGAAGGGTCCGGCTCATGTCCGGTACGGTTCACGGAAATGACAGGAAGCCCGTTCGCCACGGCATGTCCTCGCTGTATGGTCACCCACGCATCGAGCTGGCGATCTTTCTCCTCCCGCGTATCGCTACTTTCCCAGCCGATAGCGGTCGGATAGATTAACATCTCCGCGCCGCGCATCGCCATCAAACGGGCTGCTTCCGGATACCATTGATCCCAGCAAACCAATACGCCAAGACGTCCCACAGAGGTATCGATAGGCTCGAAGCCTAAATCACCGGGGGTAAAATAGAATTTCTCGTAATAAGCGGGATCATCGGGGATATGCATCTTGCGGTATTTTCCGGCGATCGTACCGTCTTTCTCCAAGACAACGGCCGTGTTATGGTACAAGCCCGGGGCACGCTTCTCGAAAAGGGATAGCACCAGGACGATGCCTAATTCTTTTGCCAAGGCACCGAAGGTTTCCGTCGAAGGGCCGGGAATCGTCTCTGCCAGGTCAAACTGATTCGTATCTTCCGTCTGGCAAAAATACAGGCTGTTATGCAGTTCTTGCAGAACGACCAATTCCGCTCCCTCCCCGGCAGCCTTGCGGATATTAAACTGTAGTTTCTCTATATTCGCCGCTCTATCAGCGGTATTCTTTTGTTGTATTAATCCTACCTTCATTTTAATTCATATTGATTATTATCCAGTTGTAGAGACGGGGCGTGCCCCGTCTCATCCCAGCAAAATGGTATTCTAAATTACCATCAGACAGTGGTGAGACGGGGCACGCCCCGTCTCTACAACTAGGTATATCATAGACTATGTTGTTTATTTGATAAAACCTTCCGGATATTGTATCGTCACGCAATGCAGGGAACCGTGTTGCTTGATAAGCGGAAGGCAGTTGATGCCTACGATCTCCCGGTCCGGGAACGCTTTCCGCAAAGCCGCTCTAGCGACCTCATCCTTCGGAGAGTCATAGAACGGAACCAATACGGCCCCATTCATGATCAGGAAATTAGCGTAAGTAGCGGGCAAACGCTCCCCCTTCCACTCCACCTGATCCGCCATCGGCAGCGGAATCAAGCGATAAGGGGTACCATCGGCCTGAGTAAACTCCTTGATATCCTCCTCCATCCCTTTCAACTCGGCGTAATGCTCATCTTCCTCATCCTCGCAGCGGACATAAGCGATCGTATCCTCGCTACAGAAACGGGCGAGAGTATCCACATGGCTATCCGTATCATCCCCGGCCAAATAACCGCTGGTAATCCAAAGGATACGGTCCAAGCCAAATACGTCTTTCAAATAACGTTCCAACTCCTCTTGTCGCAAATACTCATTACGGTTCACGGATGCCAGGCACTCGACGGTAGTCATCAACGTACCCTTCCCGTCGGATTCGATACTACCGCCCTCCAGTACGAAAGGTTGCATATTTACTGGAACCACCTCTTCGGAGAAGGTCTTCATATGGCAAAGATTACGGGTAATCAAATTATCATGATTGGCGGCATACTTCATTCCCCAACCGTTGAACACGAAATCATAAAGCATCGGCGTTCCCTCATCGAAGACGGAGATACCCCCGTGATCCCGCGCCCACGTATCATTCGTCTCCATCTCACGGAAAATGACACGCCCGTAATCAACCTCCCCCAATTGTTCCCGCACGGCGGCCTCATCCGGACAGACAATCAATAGCTTCTCTCGCTTGATCACTTCCTTGGCGATAGCCACGAAACAAGGAATCACCTCGTCCAATATCGGAGCCCAATCCGTATCCTCATGCGGCCACGTAAGCTGCACGGCACTTTGCGGATGCCATTCCGCAGGTAATATCACGTTATGTTCCATATCCTCATGTTTAGAATTGCGGGGATAAAGATAGATAATCTTATATAAAAACAGAGCAACTTAAACCATCATATTCTTCAGGTCAAAATACATGGATCTGGTAGACAAGACTTCCGAAACGGTGAATCCTGAGAATTCTTTCTCTTGCTCTTCCGTGGAAAAAATAAATTCAAAACCATTATTTAAATAAAAGCGAAGCGTGTTTTCTTGATTATATGCGTCTACTACTAAAAAACGACATCCTGTTTTATTCATCGGCTCAATGAACCATGCCTTGATAAAGCTAAGTAGCTCTCGCCCTATACCTCTATTTATATACTTCTTATTCACACCTAACCGTCCTAACAATACAGCAGGATAACTTTTATACTGTTTCATCCGAGGTATGTATCGGTTTACTTTCTTCTTTCGGCTATTTGGCAGATAACAGACTTTTATACTATCATTCGATAAAGTAAACGCGCAGACTATTACAGAAGGATCACGATCCAATAAATAGCAGTATGTTTTACCCAACAACTCTCTTGAATAAAATATAGCATCCTCACGAAAAAAATAATTCAGGTCGGAATCTCTACAGTCAAAAGGTTTGCATGTTAACAACAAGCCCTGATCTAACAAGGTAATCGTACAATACTCTTCTAAAAATATCATGTGTCAGGTTTTAGGTTCTCAATATCGACTTAGTTTATTTTCGATTTTTTCAGGATAGCCCGCAATGAGCGTAGAGATTCCTCTACTTCTCTAGGATCCACCTTCTTTGTTTGAGTTTCTATTTTCTCTAAAAATTCCTCCGCGGCATTCTCGCTCAGCACAGGAATATTTCTTATAGGTATCGCCATACTTAGTTTATTTTACGGTTTTCGCAAAGGAAATATTTATTTCCCAGACAAACAAATTATTGCAGCTATTAAGCATGTATCATCCTGGTATTTTCCTGAATTGTTTAAATTGTTTCACAAGCACGATCGCTGTCACGATCGCTGCCACCGTATCGGCGATAGGCATGCTGATCCAGACACCGAGAGTTCCGAATAACGGGGGGAGGATGATTAAACAGGGTATCAAGAAAAGCATCTGCCGGGTCAAGGAGAGAAAGATCGCTTTCTTAGACATGCCGATGGAAAGGAAGAAGTTGGTCGCCACCATCTGGAAACCCACGATCGGGAATACGGCGAAGACAATATGCAGGCCATAGGAGGCGGCACCGATCAACTCCCCGTCACTCGTAAACATACGGACGATCCACGACGGCACCAACTGGCAAAGCAAGAAACCCAGCGTAGCCACTCCCACCGCCCAGCGCATCGTCAGCCGGGTCACGTCCGTCACCCGGGAATAGAGCCGGGCACCATAATTATAACCGGCTATCGGTTGCATACCCTGATTAAATCCCATGATAATCATCACGAAAAGAAAAGCGATACGGTTCACGATACCATAAGCGCCAATCGCCATATCCCCTCCATGCTCTTTCAATCCCCGGTTGATAAGGATCACGATCAAGCAGGAACAAAGGTTCATCAAGAACGGAGATAAACCGATCGACAAGATACCTTTCACGATCTCTGAGCGCAGCCTATAGATACCTTTCTTGAAATGAAGGAGTTGCCTCGGACTCGAGAAATGGATCAACTGCCCGGTAAGCGAGATCGCTTGCGAGATAACCGTAGCCCAAGCCGAACCTTCTATTCCCCACCCGAAACCAAAAATAAACAATGGGTTCAAGGCGCAATTGATAACAACCGACGCCAACGTAGCATACATAGCCATCTTCGGGAAACCCGAGGAGCGCAAGACGGAATTCAATCCCAGATACATATGTGTAATCACGTTACCATACAGGATAATCCGCATATAATCACGGGCATAAGAAATCGTATGCTCACTAGCGCCGAAAAAGTACAACACAGGATCAAGCAAGAACAAGAAAACGATCGTGAAAACGATACCCAGAACCACGTTCAAGATCAACACATTCCCCAACACATTATTCGCTCCCTCATAATCTTTCTGACCCAGCTTCACGGCAACCAGCGTAGAGGCGCCGACTCCCACCAGCGAGCCGAAAGCAGCCGCCAAGTTCATCAACGGAAAAGTCAAGGCAAGGCCGGAAATCGCCAACGCCCCCACTCCATGACCGATAAAAATGCTATCGGCCATATTGTACAAAGAAGAAGCTGTCATAGCGATAATCGCAGGAATCGCATATCGCGTAAGTAATTTACCGATGGGATCGGTTCCTAATACCAATGGAGAATTTTGTTTTGCCATGCCGCGAAGGTACAGACTTTTCAATTTATTTTTTACATTTGTAATCTTATAATAGTTTAAATATGGCAGAGGAACTACGGATTAAAAACGGTGATAAACAGGAGATGTATGAGACATTACTCCCTCAAATTATCTCATTGACAGGCAATGAAACCGATCCAATCGCTAACATGGCGAACATCGCCGCGGCACTCAAGCAAACCTTCGGTTTCTTTTGGGTGGGTTTCTACCGGGTCATAGACAATCAGTTGGTATTAGCGCCTTTCCAAGGCCCTATCGCCTGTACACGAATCAAATACGGAAAAGGGGTATGCGGCACGGCCTGGCAGGAGGCCCGCACGATCATCGTACCGGATGTAGACGCTTTCCCGGGACATATCGCTTGCAGCTCGGCATCACGCTCGGAGATCGTGGTTCCCGTGATACGGGAGGATAAGGTAATCGCCGTATTGGATATAGACAGCGACCAACCGGATAGTTTCGATGAGACAGACCGGATCTTTTTGGAAAAGATCGTGGAGTCGCTTCCTCATCAGTAAGCCTCGCCCCAGTACTCCGCAAGAAGTACTGTAGTACGGCCTAAGAAGTACCACAGTACTTTGTAAGAAATACTTTAGTACCCTCCGAGAAGTACCGGAGCGAATACTACTTGCCACAAATATTTTTAAACGGACAATAAGAGCAAGCTTTTCCCGTAGGTGTTTGCGTGAAAGGGATCTTTGGATTGAAAATCTCGTCCAAGCATCCCCGAAGACCTTCCTCGAAGGCTTGGGAATAACCGGAGAAATCCTCTACTTTTTCCGATTTCCCCCGTTCGACACGTTGATAGATAGACGGATCGAATGGATCGGCGAAGAGAGAGCGGACGTAATAAATACCCGGTTGTACCGTCTTCCCTTTGTTCTCGGTGAGATGGGCATACATCCAACAATACATGAATACCTGCATCACGGCTTTCGCACGGTCTTTCTCCTCCTTATCGAAAAGGCTCTCTATACCGCTAAAAGCCGTGGTTCCGCTACCGCTCTTGTAGTCGATAATACGGATAGCCCCACGTACCTCATCTACACGGTCGATAAAGCCTTTCAACCGGATCTCGGAATGATCGGACAGGCTGATCAAGCCGTTTATCTTACGCTCGGACTCAATGTAGGTGAAAGGAGTCAGTTTGCCGTCGCGTTCCAAGATTTTCCCAACATATTTGCGGATCATCTCACCAATCAAGAAGTTTTGTCCGGTAAGGGGACGAACCACCTCCGTCTTGAAAAACTCGCTGGCAAAAGCACGGGCGATAGTTCCGGTCAACAGGGGCGTATCCTTACGGATAGCTTTCAGCAAATCAGCGGTTACCATCTTTCCACGAAACGGGTTATAAAGCTCCTCCATTACTTTATGCAAGATGCTGCCGAAAACATCACTCTCGATCGTCTCGTTTACCTCTTCCTCCTCTTGGATACCTTCCACGACAGAAAAGTAGAATTTCAACGGGCAATCCAGATACGTATTGATAGCGCTCGCCGAGATTGCCTTGG
The DNA here is from genome assembly GCF_947855115.1 of uncultured Parabacteroides sp. Taxonomy (GTDB): domain Bacteria; phylum Bacteroidota; class Bacteroidia; order Bacteroidales; family Tannerellaceae; genus Parabacteroides. The sequence continues at coordinate 169,886 of NZ_CANTZW010000002.1, read as the reverse complement.
TTCCCCCTTTCCGGTAAGCATCCAAACGGCGTATGATATCTTCCTTTTTCGGAATGGCCAGCGGAGGAGTCTTGGAAGAGGATACATTATATACGACCAACTTATCCTGTATAGGAACCTCGTAATGATAACGCAATTGATGAACAAAACGACTCACCTCCCCCGTCTGCAACCCGTTACTACGGGTATCGTATAAAAGGCTCACACGGCTGGCACGTTCTATCAAACGATAGAAATGGTAGGCCCATACGCTATCTTGGTGCTCATAAGTAGGTAGCCCGAACCCTCTGCGCAGGTTATAAGGGATAAAGGAGTTCGCCGCTTTTCGTTGCGGGAAAATCCCCTCGTTCATGGACAAGATGATCAGGCGGTCGAAATCCAAGGCACGGGTCTCAAGCACGCCCATAATCTGCAGACCGGAAAGCGGCTCACCGCGGAAAGGGATCGTGATAGTATCGGTTACCCGTTTCATGAGACGGAAGAAGGTATCCATTCTCATCTCTATATGAGCGTCTCTCATCACCTCTTTCATACGATTTATCGTGGTGAAATAGTGGAAGATGAACTCTTGCTCTAAATCGTTTGTCCGTTGGGTAACGTCCTCCTCTTCCTCATCGGAAAGGGCAGACATGACCTTGTTCAATTCTTCCAAAACCTTGATCAGGTAATCCGAGAAAGCCTCTACCCCGGTCACCGGCGTGAAAAGGATCTCCAGCAAAGGTGTTTTCTCCAATTCGGTGTGCGAGATATAGATCTTGTTGTTTTCCGTGATCTCTTTCACCAAGGAGGAAACAATCTCCGGTGAGGTCGAGAGCACATAGCGGTGATTCAATACCGGAAGCACGTCCCGGAAATAAAACAGCGGGTTCCGGTCTACATAGCGAACGTTCTTCTGCAACGCCAAGATATATTCGATCAAGGAGGCAACCGGGGTTCCTGCCAAGGGATAACCCATCGTGACGTTGATACGCCGGATTTGTTCCGGTATGGCGTTCAATACCGGGATCAGCAGATGCTCATCGGGCAAGATCACCGCCGTACGCAGAGCTTCTTCCGAACTCATCGCCACGTCCTTGCACCAATCGCTCAACAGGGTGTAGACGTGCTTGGCCTGCCCGATACCGGACGGGATACCGATTACCTCGATCTCGGTCTCTACTTTCTCCTCGGGGGATAAATTCATCGAGGAAGGGAAGCTTTTCAAGTTGCGGGAAACAAAATAAGAGGCTTTATTATCCGGATCGGTTACCTTATCGGATACATAATCCCAATAGAAATCCGCAACTCCCCGTTTTTGTAATTGAGCAAGAAAACGTTCCTCCGATATGGACAAGGCGTTCAAGCCGACGAAGACAATTCGCTCGTAAGGTAAATCCGGAGACTCACCTCGTTCCAAGCTTTCCACGACCTCTCGGAAAATCATACCCTCATAGCCTTTTCCCTCAGCGGCCAAAGCCGCACGGAATTCCTCATACAGATCGTATAACACTTGCCAGACCGCCAAGAATTGTTGTTGGTTGGGCGTATCGCCGCGGGGGTAAAAACTAGACCAAAAGCTACGGATGGCAGCGATCTGCTCATCACTCAAGAAATCGAAATCATTCTCTATCTCCCGTAGGTCCGTTACGTTGCTGAATAGCATGCGGGCGTTCGCCATGTACTTATCGACATCGTCAAAATCATTGAGCAACATCTCGCCCCAATAGAGGAACTCATCAAACGTCTCGGTAGAACCGCTTTGACGGATGTAGATATCGTACAGGGTAAAAAGCATGCTGATCCGGTCGGCGGTTTGTTTTCCGCTCAACTGGATAAAGAGGTCGTTGATCGTAAGGATTGTCGGAGAGAAAAGGGGGGTATCGGCTATCTCCGAGAGGTATTTCTGGAAAAAGAGGCCCGTACGTCGGTTGGGAAAAACAAAGGCCAAACGACTAACCTCCACCCCATATTTCTCGTAAAAAAGAGACGCTACTTGATATAAGAACGGTTTCATTTATTCTAAAATTTATACAGGCTTGTAGAGACGGGGCGTGCCCCGTCTCCCGCCATCTAATAGTAACTTTAAATATCCTTTTGAGGGGATGAGACGGGGCACGCCCCGTCTCTACAACTAGGTCCAATCATTGAAGGTTGGATACCTATTTTCTGAATCCGGATATGGTTCATGTTATAGTAAGATATTTTCTATCTCTTGTAATTCTTCCTTGGAGAAAGAGATATTGTCTAACGCTTTGAGGTTATCCATTAATTGGGCGACCGAGCTCGCGCCGATCAATACGCTGGTTACCCGGTCATCCTTTAATAACCAAGCGAGCGCCATCTCAGCCAAGGTCTGACCGCGGCGGGCAGCCACCTCATTTAACCTACGAGCCTTTTCCACAGCCTCCGGGGTAACCTGGGAGGTCTGCAAATGACCGGTTGGTTTCGCCGCACGGGAATTCTCCGGGATTCCATGTAAGTACTTATTCGTAAGCAAGCCTTGCGCCAACGGTGAGAACGCGATCATACCAACCCCCTCTTCCTTCAATACAGGGAGTAAATCAGGTTCCGTCCAACGATCGAACATCGAATAGCGGGCTTGGTGAATCAAGCAAGGAACCTTATGCTCTTTCAATACGGCCAAGGCCTTACGGGTCTGGTCCGCGTCATAATTGGAGATACCCACATACAAAGCCTTTCCTTGCCGGACAATATCGACCAAAGCCCCCATCGTCTCCTCGATCGGGGTCTCCGGGTCCGGACGGTGGGAATAAAAGATATCCACATATTCCAACCCCATTCGCCTCAAGCTCTGATCCAAGCTAGCCATTAGATACTTACGGCTTCCCCAGTTTCCATACGGCCCCGGCCACATATCGTAACCCGCCTTCGTGGAGATAATCATCTCATCCCGGTAAGCCCCCAAGCCTTTCTTTAATATCCGGCCGAAATTCTCCTCCGCCGATCCGTAGGCCGGGCCATAATTATTCGCCAGGTCGAAATGAGTCACGCCATGATCGAACGCGGCGTGAGCGATCTGGATAAAATTACTGAACACGTCCACACTACCGAAATTGTGCCACAATCCTAAAGAAACGGCCGGCAATAAAATGCCGCTCCGTCCGCACCGCCGATATATCATATCCGCATAACGATTCTCTTCCGCTTTGTAAAACTCCATATGATCTTTCTTTTTTAATTAGTATATCTCATCCGGCCAAGGAACTGGTTTGCCTGTTGCCTTAAACGACGGACGTTGCCCGTCCACTTTCCGTAAATACGTACCCAATTCCCCGGACAAACGCTTTACGATGTCGGGATGTTGTCTCGCCACGTCATTATGCTCTCCTATATCCTCCGGGATATTAAACAGCTCCTTCTTCCCGGTCTCGTAATAATAGATCAGTTTCCAGTCTTCATTACGGACCGAGCAAGTCGGACCGATTCCCGGCCCGTCATTTCCCCATATATTCGGGCAGTTCCAGAATAAGCTACGTCCTGCGGAAGGATCTCCCGTACCTTTTAATAAAGGCATGAAGCTAACGCCGTCTATCGGTTGTACGGTCTTATAATCTTTTATACCGGCCATCTCCAAGATGGTCGGATAGAAATCCTCGATAATCAAATATTTATCACATTTGCTTCCCGGCTTCACCACACCCGGCCAACGCACGATCATCGGCTCACGGATACCTCCCTCATAGGCAAAGCCTTTACCGCTATTCAAGGGATAATTTTGCGTATGGATCTCCCCGTCACGCCATTCGGGTTCGCTGGAGAGACCACCATTATCACTCATGAAGATCACGACCGTGTTACGCGCCTCATCATTCTTCTCCAGCCAATCCATCAAATCGCCCAAGCTCTTATCCATACCTTCTATCAAGGCTGCGTAAGCCGCCTCTTTAGCCGTCAGGCCCTTATCGATATATTTCCGGTAAAAACGCTTGTCTTTATCGATGGGAACATGGATTGCGTAATGAGACATATACAAGTAAAACGGCTGGTTATACTTCTTAGCCTTGTCCAGCGCCTTGATCGCCTCCTGCGTCAAGGCCTCCGTAGCGAAGGTATCGCTTCCCCAATACTTCTCCAGTCCGGGGATAGCGTTCGGGGCATAAGGTTTGCCATTCTTGGTGTGCCCGTAATTATCTTCCCCGAGATAACTGGCAAGCCCCCCTGCGGCATGTCCGGCTATATTCACCTCAAATCCCCAATGATGCGGGTCCTCCCCAGGGGTATCGATCGCCCCGAAATGTGCCTTGCCGCAATGGATCGTATGATATCCGTTATTCTTCAATATCTGTACGAACGAAGTTCCCACGAACGTATTATTCGTCCCGTCCACTTGAGCCACGCCGTTATAGTTCCAATCCGGCAGGGTAAGCACATCACTCTCCCGGTCGGTTGTTTTATCCTTAAAGAGCGTCCAGTTCGTCACCCGGTGACGGGCAGCGTTGGTCCCGGTGATCAGGCTACAACGAGTGGGCGAACTGATGCTACTGGCATAGGCTTGGGTAAACATCATGCCTTCTTTCGCCAGTCGTTCCATGTTCGGGGTCTCATATACTTCATTATAATGTGTCTTTTGGGTCCAAAAAGGCAAGGAGGTATCCTCCCATCCCATATCATCTACCAAGAACAGGATGATATTTGGGGGACGACCGGCGCTTTGGGCGTTCGTTATCGCCGATACCGACAATAACGCTATAGGGATAAACTGAGCTCTCTTCATGTGTAACAGATGTTTTTCTATGCCTTCCAATAGGGTTTGACTTCTATTTACGAAAGTAAGTATATTTTTGAGAATACACAATCTGATGAAGAAAATACTCACAAATAGGTATTGTCTGTAATTATGGATAAACCTATTTTTATAATTCCAGATAAACACTCAAAAAATGATATGCCCCTTGGATTTTTCGACATAAACACCAGCGGGCGAATCCGTAAGATCATCGATGATAACGCTAGTATCACCCACACATTCCTCGCGCATCAGCTACCCGACTTATCGGGCACGTTCTTGGTTCCTATTGCCGCTATCATCCTTATTTTCACATTCGACTGGCAGCTAGGGCTGGCCTGTATAATCCCCGTTATCATAGCGGCTTTGATCATGAGCTACACCATGAATACCAAAGGACAAGAATTCATGCGATTATATATGAACTCCTTCGAGGAGATGAATACGGAAGCCGTAGAATATGTCCGGGGAATCCCTGTAGTAAAGGTTTTCCAGCAAACGATCTATTCTTTCAAGAATTTCCACAAGAGCATCATGAATTACAATAAAATGGTCTATAGCTATACGATGATGTGGGAAAAACCGATGTCCTTTTATACAATCATCATCAACAGTTTCGTGTTCTTCCTGGCTCCACTGGCCATTCTATTAATTGGGAATAACGATAATTACGCCTCGGTATTACTTAATTTTTTCCTGTTTGTCCTTATCACTCCCGTGTTCTCGCAAAGCGTCATGAAATCCATGTACCTCAACCAAGCGTTGGGGCAAGCCAAGGAAGCGATCGGAAGGCTTGAGAACCTCACCGGTTACGAGACGCTAGCGAAGGCACAGAACCCTACTCCCATACAAGATTTCAGTATCCAATTCGAGCAAGTATCTTTCCGCTATCCCGGAGCGACGCAAAACGCGATCGACAAGATCTGTTTCTCTATACCGCAAGGTCAGACTGTCGCTCTCGTCGGGGCTTCCGGTAGTGGAAAGACAACCATCGCACGTCTAGTTCCCCGCTTTTGGAAAGTTACGGAAGGGCAGGTCTCCATTGGCGGGATTAACGTGAGAGACATCGATCCTAAAGAATTGATGAAGCACATCTCATTCGTCTTTCAAAATACCCGCTTATTCAAGACAACCTTGCTCGAGAATATAAAGTATGGTAACGCAAACGCAACCTTGCAAGAAGTGGAACGAGCGGTCGATCTGGCTCAGTGCAGGGAGATCATAGACCGATTGCCTCTCGGCTTGGACACCAAGATCGGAACGGAAGGTACCTACCTTTCCGGTGGAGAGCAACAGCGTATCGTACTGGCACGTGCCTTATTGAAAAACGCCCCAATCATAGTACTGGATGAAGCGACTGCGTTCGCAGACCCGGAAAACGAACACTTGATACGCTTGACACTAAAAGAACTCACGAAAGGGAAAACCATTCTCATGATAGCCCATCGCCTATCAAACATAACAGACGTAGACCGTATACTGGTCATCGACAAAGGGGGAATAGCCGAACAAGGTACCCATAATGAATTAATCAATAGGAAAGGAATGGATGTGGAATGAATATCAACAATCAGTCCGTTGGACAATCGGAAAGGAGGTCTCTCATGATTAACGCTATAAAAACACGTTTCGCCCTTTCTGAAAAGGGTGCAAAAGATTTTTGTAAAGGGGTATTTTTCACTGTGTTGCTGGATATCGCATTGATGTTGCTGGCGTTTTTTGTCTTCATATTCCTGGATGATTGGCTTCGTACGGAAGATGAACCTTTATTCTATTCTTCACGTACTCAATATCTTAGCAATCTCTAAAATCGTTCTCCCACTAATAACCCCACGTGTGCAATTCTTTGGATTGCTTGGTGTTGCGGTGGTTGTTTGAGTTGGTGCAAAAATACGAAATAGTTCATATAATAATCATCAATAGCCTATAATTTTTACGACAAATCTTTGGAATAACCGACAAAAGAGGTTGAAATGTCACTGAAATGGCTATCATTAAAGCGTTTACAGTGCCAAATGAAGCCAACCGCAAAAAACGGGAAACGCAAAGGAAAGCAGTTCTATGAAGCAGAAAGGTTTTCAAATCGTTACCCGAAGCGGAACGCATTTTTAACGCTCCCTGCAATGATTGCGCCGTTCTGCGCCGATTTGCTTATCAAGGTCTAACTCGTTGAGTAATAACTTTGCAAACAAAAAACGAGTATGGCAAGAAGTACATTCAAAGTGCTGTTCTACGTGAACGGCAGCAAGGAGAAAAACGGTGTTGTCCCCATCATGGGGCGAGTGACAATCAACGGAACTGTGGCGCAGTTCAGTTGCAAGCAGAGTGTCCCGAAAACGCTTTGGGACATCAAGGGCAACCGAGCCAAAGGCAAGAGCAAGGAGGCACGGGACATTAACCTCGCTTTGGACAACATCAAGGCACAAATCATCAAGCACTACCAGCGCATATCCGACCGTGAAGCGTTCGTAACTGCGGAAATGGTGCGCAATGCCTATCAGGGTATCGGCAGCGAGTACGAGACACTTCTCAAAGCGTTCGACCGTGAGAACGAGGTGTTCAAGAAGCGTGTCGGCAAGGACAGGGTAATGGCAACGTACCGTTCACGGGTGGTGGCAAGAAACCATGTGGCAGCGTTCATCAAGTCTTTCTACAGACGGACGGATATGTCCATGCTGGAGATTACGCCCGACTTCATCAAGGAGTTTGCCGCCTACCTCTCAACGGAAGCAGGACTGCATAACGGGACGATATGGGAAAAGTGCATGTGGCTGAAAGGTGTAGTTATGCGTGCGCACTTCAACGGACTGATACCGAGAAACCCGTTTGCCCAATTCCACATCAGCCCGAATGTAAAGGAGCGTGAATACCTGACGGAAGACGAACTGAAAGCGTTAATGACGCACGAGTTCGGGGATGCCAAACTGTCCTATATCCGTGATATTTTCGTCTTCGCCAGCTTTACCGCCCTCTCTTTCGTGGACATCAAAGAACTGACCAATGACAACATCGTGGAAGTGAACGGTGAGAAGTGGATATTATCCAAACGGCACAAGACGAAAGTGCCATTCCAAGTGAAACTGCTGGATATACCCTTGCAGATAATAGAGCGTTACCGTCCCTTGCAGGTAGATAACCTTGTTTTCCCCAATCTCAACTACTGGTCTATCTGCAAACCGCTGAAAAAGGTGATGAAAGAGTGCGGGATAACAAAGGACATCTCGTTTCATTGTGCAAGACATGGCTTTGCAACGTTGGCTTTGAGCAAGGGTATGCCTATTGAGAGCGTGAGCCGTGTATTGGGGCACACGAACATAGTCACGACCCAAATCTACGCAAAAATCACAACGCAGAAGTTGGACAACGACCTTACGATGCTCGGCAACAGGCTGAACCAATCGTTTAACAACGTATCAATGGCAGGACAATGAAAAGGAATATCATCGAAATCACTGAACACGGTACGGTAATTATACCAAGTGAAACGGCATGGATGAGCGAAGCGGAACTTGTCAGCCTGTTCGGGGTTATTGCCCCAACCGTCCGTGCAGCAATCAAAGCAGTCTATAAAAGCGGAATACTGAAAGTGCATGAAGCGCAACGGTATATCCACCTATCGGACAAAATCGGTGTGGATGTTTACAGCCTTGAAATGGTTGTCGCTCTCGCTTTCCGCATTAACTCATACGGAGCGGAACGGGTGCGCAATACCATACTTGAAAGGCTGTACTTGCGAAAAGAGAAAACAAGCATCTTCTTTTCGCTGGGAAATAGAATAGAAGTGCCTAAATATCAAGCATAACGTGTATTGATATGACGACATGAAGTAATGAAACCGATGCGTATTCCCATTGCCAACGATGTATCCATATACATAATTGAGTAGGCGCATTGCCATTCATTCATACGAATGCGACAATCCCGAAGAAGCACCCCTCTATAACGGTTGTTTCTTCGGGATTTTTATTGTTATGTTCTCCGATATACTGCAAGTTTTTCATTCCGTGTGTTTTTTGCGCCATTCTGCCGTGATTTGCGTATCAAGGTTTCAAACGGCTCACTCTAACTTTGCACACGATTATTTATCAACCATTTAAGCATATGGACAATGAGTAAATCAGACATCAGCAAGGAGGAGTTTATCCGAGTGGGTACAACCCTCTACAAGTTAGTGAACCAGCCCCGACTGAACGGCGGCTATGTGAAGAAACGCATCGTGTGGAACAACGAGACCCTGCGGCAGGACTACGGCAAGCACTTTCTCGCCACCGTCCCCAAGTATGACGGTTTCTGCACGATTCCCGACCATGTGAATTACCGTCCGATAGTGGACAAGTTCCTGAACCTCTATGAACCGATAGACCACCGACCGCAGGAGGGTGTCTTTCCCTCTATCCAATCTTTGGTACGGCACATCTTCGGGGAGCAATACGAGTTGGGCATGGACTACCTGCAACTGCTCTACTTGCACCCCATTCAAAAGTTACCAATCCTGCTGTTGGTATCGGAAGAACGCAACACGGGCAAAAGCACGTTCCTGAACTTTCTGAAAGCCTTGTTTCAGAACAACGTGACATTCAACACCAACGAGGACTTCCGCAGCCAGTTCAATTCCGATTGGGCAGGCAAACTCCTTATTGTGGTGGATGAAGTGTTGCTTAGCCGCAGGGAGGACAGCGAACGGTTGAAGAACCTAAGTACCACACTCTCCTACAAGGTGGAAGCCAAAGGTAAAGACCGTGACGAGATAGCGTTCTTCGCCAAGTTCGTGCTGTGTTCCAACAACGAGTATCTGCCCGTCATCATAGACGCAGGGGAAACACGCTATTGGGTGCGGAAGATAGACCGCTTGCAGTCGGACGATACCGACTTCCTGCAAAAACTGAAAGCGGAAATACCTGCTTTCCTCTACCATTTGCAGCACAGGCAGCTATCCACCGAGAAAGAGAGCCGTATGTGGTTTGCCACGTCACTGCTGCACACCGAAGCCTTGCAGAAGATTATCCGAAGCAACCGCAACAGATTGGAGATTGAGATGTGCGAACTTATACTTGATATCATGGCAAGTATGGGTGTCGACACTTTCTCTTTTTGCTGCAATGACATTCTCACGTTGCTGGCAAACACGTATGTCAAAGCGGAGAAGCATCAAGTAAGAAAGGTATTGCAGGAATGTTGGAAGCTCATACCTGCACCGAACGGGCTGACATATACCACTTATCAGCTTAACTACAATCGGGAGTGTCGGTATGAACCGATAAGGAGAGTGGGACGCTTCTATACCGTCACAAGGCAGCAACTTGAAACGCTGTAATTCCATTATCTTTTTGTTGAATTGTTGAATAAGGATATAATCATACTGATAATAAGCAATATATACTCTCAACAAAATCTCAACAGACCAAAAGAGAAGTTGAGCATAAAGCCACGACCTATTGTCGGTTTCTCTTTTGGTGAGTGGTTTGTTGAGCGGATGTTGAGCATCTATTTGTATGTATATAAACATATTACATATACCATTCAACGAATCAACGATTTTCATTCACCATTAAAACCATAGGAAGATTATGACTACACAGGAAGCAAAGAAGATACATATCGCAGACTATCTGCAAAGTCTGGGCTACAGCCCCGTCAAGCAGCAGGGGAAAAGCCTTTGGTACAAATCACCGTTCAGGGAGGAAGCGGAAGCATCGTTCAAGGTGAACACCGAACTCAACCAATGGTACGACTTCGGAACAGGTAAGGGAGGCAACATCATCGCTTTGGCGCAGGAGCTTTACGGTTCGGACTATGTGCCTTACCTGCTTGGTAAGATAGCGGAACAAGCACCGCACGTCCGTCCCGTGTCTTTCTCTTTTCGCCAGCAAGCATCCGAACCGAGTTTCCAACATTTGAAAGTGGGCGAACTCACGCACCCTGCATTGCTCCGCTACTTGCAGGAACGTGGGATAAACACCGCACTGGCGCAGACGGAATGCAAGGAACTGCACTTCATCCATAACGGCAAGCCCTATTTCGCCATCGGGTTCCCGAATGTGGCAGGAGGCTATGAGGTGCGCAACCGTTTCTTCAAGGGCTGCATCGCCCCGAAGGACATCACTCATATCAGACAACATGGCGAACCGAGAAACGTGTGCTATCTATTCGAGGGCTTTATGGATTACCTCTCGTTCCTTACCATCAGAGTGAAGAACAATCCACAATATCCACGATTGACAACGCAGGATTATATCATATTGAACTCCGTTTCCAATCTCGCAAAGGTGGAAAGCCTATTGGCAAACTATACACAGTTTGGCAGTTACCTTGACAACGACACGGCAGGACGGAACGCTTGCGAGACCTTGAAAGCGAAGTTCGGAGAACGGCTACTTGACAAGTCGCTATACTATCGTGAGTACAAGGATTTGAATGACTACCTATGCGGTAAGACCTTGTCCCAATCGGCAGAGCCGATAAAGCAGGAGACGCAAGTCCAATCCACAAGGCGGATGATGCAGCCACCGAAAAAGCGAGGGCTGAAGATGTAGGGAGTGAATGCTTGCAGCGACACGGATATTTGCCAACGGAAAATGCCGTAGCTTATTAGGGAATTTTCCGAGCCGCATTGCAAGCAACGCTGAAAATCCCCCAATAAGCCAAAGAGGTTGCACCTCTCTGGACACTCCCCAGCCAACGGCAGAAGCCGTATGGAAGTAAACCATCAACCATTGTTTCACAAGTTAAAAAGAAAGGATTATACATGGGTTATGCAGTATTACACATGGAAAAGACAAGCGGAACGGATACCGCCATGTCAGCGCATATCGAGCGCACCATCAAACCGAAGAATGCTGATGAGAGCAGGACGCACCTCAATCGGGAACTGATAAGGTTTCCTGATGGTGTGGAAAGCAGGACACAAGCCATACAGCACCGATTGGACACCGCAGGACTGACACGCAAAATCGGTAACAACCAAGTGAGGGCTATCCGTGTCCTGCTCACGGGAACACACGAGGATATGGAACGTATCACCAATGAGGGCAGGCTTGATGAATGGTGCAGCGACAATCTGAAATACCTTGCCGATACCTTCGGTAGAGAGAATATCGTGTCGGCAGTCCTGCACATGGACGAGCAGACACCGCATATACACGCCACCCTTGTACCGATAGTCAAGGGAGAGCGCAAGCGCAAGAAGAAAGAAGAACAGGTAAAGAAGCGATACCGCAAGAAGCCGACAGACACAGCCCGATTGTGTGCTGATGATATTATGACACGAGCCAAGCTCAAATCCTATCAGGACACTTACGCCCAAGCCATGAGCGGTTACGGATTGCAGCGTGGCATTGACGGTTCGGAAGCGAAGCATATCACCACACGGCAGTATTACCGTGATTTGATGCAGCAGACGGAGCAGTTACGAACAGACATAGGGCAACTTCAAGACCGCAAGGAAACGGCACAGGAGGAACTCAGGCAAGTAAAGAAAGAGGTACAGACCAAAAAACTGAAAGGGGCTGCCACAACAGCCGCCACCAACATAGCGGAAAGTGTCGGTTCTCTTTTCGGCAGTAATAAGGTCAAAACATTGGAGAAACAAAATGTAACCTTACAGAATCGAATCATTGAACTTGAAGAGGATGCCCAACGAAAAGAGGAACGGCATATCAAGCAGATGCGAGAAATGAAAAGCGCATACGAACAGCAAAACAGCAAGCTGTCCGAGTTTGTGGATTTTGTCAAACGCTATTTTCCGTATGTAGAGAAATTAATGCCGACAATAAAGTTTCTGCGTGATACTCTGAACTTTGGTGATGCTGCTATTAGAAAGCTATGCACATTCAAAGATGTTTCCATTAGAGGTGAACTATATTCCCGAGAGTTCAACAGACACTTCAAGGCTGACGGTGCGGTCTGCTCTCTCAAACAGGACACAGAAGGAAAATTTGAACTCAACATTGACGGTGTTTCACACGTTAGCTGGTTCAGACGAAAGAAAGACGAGTTTATGGAAACATTGGGAATACCGACAAGGATACAAAATCGGGGTATTAACTTGTAAGTCAATACAAAGTCCGTGATAATCGAATGTCATATCACGGATTTTTTGTACTTTTGTATGGTTTATTTTGAAAGCAAACAATGGAAAGGACAGATTTCATAGAAAACAGAATAGATGTCGTTAAAAACATCTATACTCTATATTCTTATGCCAAAAGTACAATAGTAGAGAATAGAAAATGGGCTTTGCAACGATTTCAAAGAGGGAAATGGTATGTGGTTGAGCCATTTGGTAACACCTTACTATTTGCTCCAAGTCGATTTGTCGGTTATAAAAATAACACAAGAGAAAAGCATACATCCAATCATGGAGATGGCACTCAGACTAACAACAAATTTCGTGAGCTAAAATTATATAAAGAAATATCAGACGATTATCTGTCAGAACAATTTGAACGTTTCATGGCCGCATTGGGTATAGAAAAAGATACTGCTAATTTCTTTATTCCTAATGATTTGGATATTTCTGATTTGCAAAATCAACATAAGTGTTATTTTATCTGTCCCACTCATTGTAAGGGACAAAAAGAAATTGCATGGAAAGGTTTTCTTACCCAAAATCTCATGTCAATAGGATGGAATCATACAGATTACACAAACTATACTATTGATGAGATAAAACAAGAATATCTTGATGACCAAACAGCTATAGGACCATTCACGTTAATTAAACAAATAAAAGCAGGGGATATTATCTGTTGCACCAATAATAATTTCGGTCTTTGGGGTATTGGAATTGCATTGTCTCAATATAAATTTAAAGATAAAATTCATTATGCCGGTGTAGATGATGATGGCAATGAATCATATTATTCGCATTATATTGATGTTGCTTGGTTGTGCTTTAAGGAACAAGGATACATTCCAACCTCCGAATTTAATATCCAATCTACTGAAAAGCAATGGCAGCCTTATGGGACATTGAATCAAAGAAATGATATTCCCCAATATATCTCAAATTACTTATTAAACAGCAGCTATACTGATATGGAAGATAATAATAAATACGAAAAATACATTAAGTTGTTAGAAGTTAATAAAAATCTCATTCTAACTGGAGCACCAGGGACAGGAAAAACATATTTGGCTAAAGCCATAGCAGAAGCAATGGATGCAGAGTATGGTTTTGTGCAATTCCACCCTTCCTATGACTATACTGATTTTGTAGAGGGCTTACGTCCGACTCCACCGGACAGCAATGGAAATATTGGGTTTGAAAGAAAGGATGGGGTGTTTAAAAACTTCTGTATAGAAGCAATTAGAGGCAAACAAAATTTTATTGCTTATAAATCAGCATCAGAGGCATTACTTTCTTTTAAAGAAGATCTAAGAGAAAAAGGTAGCATAGAAATTCCAAGTTTTAGAAGTAACCTCATAATTAAAACGTCATTATCATCAACAGAATGTATATCTGTTCCTGAAAAATCGGGATGGCGTGTATCAGATGAAAAGATGCTAGCTTATTTAGAAACAGGAACTTGTCATGAAAATGACACATATACAAAGTCAATAGGTGACTACATAAGAAAACAGTATTTGAGCAACATTTCTGCTGATATTAATCCCCATACTTCAAAAAAATTTATCTTCATTATAGATGAAATCAATCGTGGGGAAATTTCAAAGATATTTGGAGAATTGTTTTTTAGCATAGACCCAGGCTATCGTGGAGAAAGTGGATTAGTTAAAACGCAATACCAAAATCTGATAACGGATAAAACAGATCCATTCTATGACGGATTCTATGTACCAAGTAATGTTTATATAATAGGTACAATGAACGACATAGACCGTAGCGTGGAAAGCATGGATTTTGCCATGCGACGTCGTTTCGCATGGGAAGAAATCAAAGCAAATGAAAATACAGGAATGCTGGATGAACTTCAAGAAATGAAAGATGAAGTTATAGAAATAATGAAACGCTTGAATGCAGCAATATGGAACGATGAATCCAATACTGGTATAGAAGGGTTAAATGCAGCATATCATATTGGCGGTTCTTATTTCAGCAAATTGCAACTTTATCTCAATGAGGAGCATACAAACAAGAAATCTGCATACAGACACCTTTGGGAAAATCACTTGAAAGGAGTGCTTTTTGAATATCTAAGGGGAACAGCAAATGCTATGGAGAATCTAAAAATGCTTGAATCTGTTTATTATAACGAAAATGGCAACAATGATATTGAAGGATAATACACCGTATTCTTCAGATAACTTCGAAGAATATCTGTCATTCAATAATATTGCTAACAGAAAAATATCAGAATTGTTAGACGATAAGGGTAATAACCTGCTTGTTTATCCTCATTCATTTAGCCAGTGCGAGGATGAAATGGGGAGTCAATATCTATTTTCGTTACAAACCAACTGGAAAGATAATAAATGTACAAAAGCTATATTGGAAACAGGAAATATGGTCGGCTTTATAGACATAAATGGACAATCCGTTTCCATCCATTCCCGTTTTTCAAATAATGCAGAAGATTTCTTTTTACATTATATGCTTCAAAAAGTTTTATGTGTCAATGTTGTAAACTTATCACATGGAACTACAAATGAACGAATATTCGATTTCCTTTTATATCTATTTCCTAAGTTTCTCAAAGAAGCATTAGCACAAGGAGTATATAAAGAATACCTGCGAAATGAATACAATGATGCTAATATACGAGGTGTAATAGATATCAATAGGCATTTGAAAACAAATTTGCCATTTAACGGTCGTATCGCTTATCGTACACGAGAATTTAGTTATGACAATCATGTAACGGAGCTGATACGACATACGATAGACTACATTGGCAAAACTTCATTCGGAAAAATGTTGTTGGAAAATGATGCAGAAACGCATGCTAGTGTTGCTCAAATTATATCCGCAACTCCAAGTTATAGTAGGCAAGAAAGAGAGAAGATAATAAAAAGCAATTCAAAAATTGTAAATCATCCATATTACTTCCGTTATACACCACTCCAAAGGCTCTGCTTACGTATATTAAGACACGAAAAAATTAAGTACGGAGCAAAAGAGGATAAAATATATGGAGTTTTGTTTGATGTATCTTATTTATGGGAAGAGTATCTTGCCTCTATGCTTACAAAGCAAGGATTCAAACACCCTAATAATAAACAAGGAACTGGACGAATATATTTGGCAAAAAATAAATTTCCACGTTATCCCGATTTTTATAGAGAAGAAGACTGCTATATTATAGATGCAAAATATAAAAGAGAAATCAGTCGAGACGATATTCACCAAATGATAACGTATATGTATCGTTTAAAGGGGAAGAACGGTCTATTTATACAGCCAAGTGATAAGATATGGCAAAAAGAGAGTTATGACTTATTAGGATACGGAACTGATAATAATGCTAAACTACAAAAATATTTTTATTCTATACCACAAACTGCAAATGATTATAAGCAATTTGTTGCAGATATGCTTTTGGGGGAAGATATGCTGAAAGTTCAAATGCGCTCAGGGAAATAAAATCGTTGTTTATTTCCCTGAGCGCAGAAAAGTCTGATATATATTGATTATATTTGTAGTCAAATTGAGTTGCCAAGAAAGCATATCAAAGCAGAATACAGCAACAAGAACGGTTGGCAATTCGTTACCTCGAAATCGGGAAATCTACCCAAAGTCCTTATTATAAAGGGATAAGGATTATATTCCAAAGTTACAAGAAAATATTGTATCTTTACTGCAAATAAAGAAACTTAGTATGTTTGAACAGATAAAGTTATACATATCCAACAAATGGGAGAAATTATATCCATTACTATTTTCTTCGATGATATGTTTGCTATTGTACTTTTTTAAAGATAATGAAATAATAGATAAGTGTTATTATAAATGTTTTGATAAAACATTTATATCAGCTTTAGTTACAGCGGAAAGTATTGTTTTTGGGTTTTTATTAACAACGATGGTAACTTTGATGCAGTTAAACAATTCCGCTATTAAAAATTTAATTGATACTAATAGATTTCCAGAGTTAATACAATACAATAAGACAGCGGTAATATATTCTTTTTTATCTGTTATCTTAACCTGTGTGTTTTTATTAACATTAGAAATTCAAATACCTTATTACAATATATTTGTTGCAATATGGATATTTGTTATGAATATGGTCATATTTCTAAGTTATAGATTTTTGAATATATTTTACTCCTTTCTTAAACGCTGAATACTATCTACCACAGTAGAAACTTCTTTATAAAGTTTCATATAAACCGTATTAATACCATTTTTTCTATCCATAAATTGAAGGTTTGAAGCTATAATAGGTTCTTCTATTGAAAAACGAAAATCAATTTTATTTAGTAAAAAATCTACAACATCCTCTATTTCAGCTCCATCTTCATCTAAGATATTTCCTTTAATTATAAGTTTATTACCTTTTTCTCGCCCTAATTCTGTTGCCTCTGAATGAATACGTCCAAAACTATCTATAATATTTAAGATTTCCCCTTTCTTTAAGCTTTTTACTTTATCCGCAGTAAAAGAACATTGCATGTATTTATCTGCATTAAGCTGATCGGATATACTTGCCAATCCTCTTAATGACCCTTTAGACAAATTATTTCTAAGAAGCCCGGTGGGTTTAGCTAATTTCAAATTTACATATTTTATTCTCACCATGTTTTCAACTCTTTCATACGCCTCTTTTTTTAAAAGAGGACTGATTTCAATCCAAAAAGTAGGAATAGAGTCCCTAATAGCCCTCGCCTCAAAATATGCACATATTTTTGACGGACTAACTCCCATTCTATTTGTCTCTAAATATAGTACTTTAAATTGGGGATCATATAAAAATACATTAGGATAGGCTAAGCCTTGTCCATCATCTAAAGGCAATGCTGTATAATCGTCTCCATTTCCAGGTTTATGAGCCGGTGGAATATTTTTTCGACTTGTAGTTACAAATAGACCAACAATACTTCCATTTTTCTGTATTTGAGTATATTTAAGTTCGATTGTTCTATATTGATCAAGAACAAAGGGTTTTAACGACGATTCTTCGTTATCTAAAAGGAGTTGTACAAAATCCATGCTTTCTGGAATATTCACTGAATAGCATGTTACTTTTTTATTAACCATAGTATTATCGTCTTTTGTTACTTACAAAAGTATTACGTTACAACGAATTAAGCAAATTTTTAAATAGAAAATATTAATAATATACACAATCAAACTTGACCTTTATTCATTTTTTGGTATGGCTAATAAGAACGCAAATTTATAAACGCCATTATATTGTTGGTTAATTTTCTAAAGTTCAAATGATTACAAAAATATTTTTTTGATAAAGTAGGGCACTACCCTTTTATTTACTCCTAATTTGCTTTGTATTCTTTCAATAATTCTATGGCAAACAGAGATTAAAAATCAATTCTGATACATTTTTCTATTAGCTTTTAGGGCTTTTTTGTTAGAATGTCCCTTTTTTACACCTATTATCAATCTAAGAAATCTTACTTTTGTCTGATAGTTAAGGCAAAATGGAGAACATTCAAGTAATACAACCTACCAAATTGCTCGCTCCTTATATAAAGCAATATTGTTTTTTAAGGATAGATGACGTAAAGCAAGGCTTTCAGCGTTCTATCCCGGCGGGTTGTGTAGCACTTGTTTTTCATAAAGGAAATAAAATTATTTCTTCTTTTCATAAGGGAACGCAGCCACAATCCTATATAAGTGGGCAAATCAGTACTTATTCAGACATAGAATTTTCTTTCTTGGATATGGTCATTATTTTATTCCAGCCTATCGGATGCAGGATGTTTTTTCCATATCCTATGGAAGAGTTTACTAATCAGAATATAAGTATTGATTTGTTAGATAACACTTGTTTAGTAGAATTGGAAGAGAAAATAAATGAAGCATCAGATAATTATCAAATAGTCAGATTGATAGAAGAATATTTATTAAATAGACTATGCGAAAATATATCATACAACGCCAATAGGATGATGGCTACTATACACAATATCAATGAAGGTGAAGGAAATATATCCGTTTTATCTCAAACGGCTTGTTTAGGATATAAGCAATTCAAACGGATATTCGCTGAATATGTAGGACTAAATCCAAAAGATTTTATCCAAATCACACGATTTAGAAAGGCATTCAGTATTTTGCAATCAACTCCACAAATCAGTATAAGTAAAGTTGCCTATGATTGTGGATATTATGATAAATCACATTTAATAAAAGAGTTTAAAATGTTCACGGGCTATACCCCTAAGCAACTACTTGAAATTTGTGATACTTATACCGAAAATTTATCGGTATTCAACTCTGTATTTATCAACGACAACAAAGAACTTAATAATATCGCTTTATGAAAATATTGATATACGGTGCTGGTGTAGTGGGTTGTACTTATGGCTGGCAATTATCCAAAGCTGGATGTGACGTTACTGTATTAGTGCGTAAAGGGCAAAAAGAATTTGTACAAAAAGATGGTATTCACATTATTTGTTCTGACTTTAGAGAGAAAGTAAGAAAAGATACAGAAATAATCTTTAAGCCTACAGTAATAGACGAACTTTCGTCAAATAATGATTTTGAATACATTATTGTCTCCACCAATAAATTGCAATTATCAACTATATTGCCAAGTCTTTCAAAATCAGCAGGAAAAGCAAATGTCATATTTTTCCCAAATAATTGGGATGTTTTTACTGAAATAGATAAATATTTAAAACCTGAACAATACTTTTTTGCTTTTCCCTTTATGGTCGGAGGAGGAAAAGAAGATAAAAGCATACATTGTGCCATTTCAGGTCTAAAATATTCCAACACTCCGTTAGGTGAAAAAGACGGGCGGATAACTCCACGAGTAGAAAAACTTTCTATAGTACTGGACAAAGCAAACTTAAAACCTGCCATTTCTAATCAAATATTAGTATGGTTAATCACACATTATGCTGTCGCTGCGGGTCTTTCAGCGGGAATAATGAGTGCCGAAAGTACCTCTAAATTTATAGAGAATACGGCTATTATTAAAACCACGATGAAAGCTATTCGCGAAGGCTTGGCTATTTGCAAAAGAATGGGTATCAATCCTAAAACAGAAAAAGCAAACAGATTATATCTTTTACCTTTATTTATCAGTGTGCCAATAGCAAAGAAAATTTATAGTAATGATGCTCTACAACTTATGTTTGAAGGACATATAAATCACTCCCCTACTGAAATACGGCAAATGATAGATGATATAATAGATAGTGGTGTAAAATATGGTGTTGCAACTCCTAATCTGGCACAATTAAAAAGTTACATATCTTCCAATCAAACTAATAAAAGTAATTGAATAAGACTATCAATTCGATAGCTATTAAATATAAGCGTATGAAAGATATATTACAAGAGAGATTTTTCCGATTATTATTGGAATACTCACAGCGTAAAGTTTCTGTGACAGAGTTTACAGAAGCTTTTGAGGAATTGGCTACGCATTTAGCAGATTTCAGTTTCAACGAACAGGATTATAGCGTTTTACTTCGCTATTTCTCCTTTGGTTTACATCGACTTAAATCGTATCGTATGCGGTTTGAGCAAGAAAAAAATGCCCTACTTGCATTTAATTGATGAAGCAATAGGATTACTAAATAATGAAATGCGTATTATCAAACTGCGCATAAAATATCCTGAACAGTTCCAGCAACATGCAAATAAGCTCTTTATTTCTCCTCTCCATTTAGCTGACAAAACAAAGCCTTGTCAATATCATGGAAATAGTCAGCGGCTTATTCCTTTCAAAACGTGTAATATATCAGAATGGAAAACCTATTCACCTGACAGACTTAGGGAAAGCCTTTGAATGGCTTTTTAATATCAAATTAGGTGATTATCACCAAAAGTATATGGATGTCATCAAACGAAAACCTGCCAAACTAACGGAGTTCCTTAATGAACTGGCAAACCTTATCCACAAAGAACACGAAAATAAAGGGTATAGATAATCAATAACTTAGCATTAATTTATACGGGGTAGCGTATGCTACCCTGTAATTTGTTCGCTTTCCTTTTCTGAACTTTACTTCATCAATCGATTGGTAATCATTTAAGTATAACTTGAAAAATGAAGCAAATTATATATGTAGATAATTACGAGTTCAAAGACTGGATGCAAAAACTACTTGATAAACTGGAAGAAGTTGGCAAAGATGTTAAGAGTTTGCAGACCAATCCCGAAGTGATGCCGAACGACAAACTACTGGATAATCAGGATTTATGCCTGCTATTCAAAGTCAGTGCCCGGACATTGCAGAGATTGAGAAGTAAAAAACTGCTACCCTTTATGATGATTAGCGGAAAAGCCTATTACCGGGCTTCGGATGTGCGTGAGTTCATAAAGGAACGGTTCGATGTGGGTACGTTCCGTAAGTTTGAGAAAGAATACGGAACGGATAAGTAAGTATGAAATTTATCCCGGAGCTGTACACGTAGCAGTTCCGGGATGTTTTTTCTTTTGGCAAGTTTTTGTTGTTCGTCCGCCGATATGTACTTTCTATTTAAAATATTGGGATAAAGGTTTTATTACTTTTGCTTAGAATAATGAGCTTCAAGGTTATGTAATTGCTGTATAAATAGATTAGTCTGCTTACTGTTTTCTACCTTATCATATAAACTAACCATTATATATTCTTGCAATAAATCTTTGTTTGTTATGCAGTGACTGAAATCATATACTTTTGTATCAGGATCTAACTTTGTTATATCTTGAACATTAATGTGGTCGGGCATATATCCGTAAACATTGGTATAATATGTGGTTTTACTCCATTTCCAAGTATAAGTACGAGATCCTCCAAAACTATCAGAAGTATATGTTTTAATAAAATATAGAATTCGTAGCTTTTTATATAAATATAATGCAAGAATGATAAATCCGATGACTAAAACTATTATCCACAATGATATTCTATAGTTTAGATATGAGGATGGGATACTAAATAGGATTTCCAAAATTCCTATTAAAGACAAGATTCCTCCGATAATCGGATTAGTAAAAAATAGTATCAGCTTTTTCATATGCTCAATTATGTGTTTTCACTTTTATGATAAACAAAAGTAGTCATTTCTCTATAATTATCTCATTTTCAAAGGAGAATAATTATCTTTGTTGTAGTTATATGATAATATAAGAATGTACTATCAGTGATCCTTTGTGGAGAAAGATTATAATTTGCTAAATACAACATATGATTTTAAACCCCGTTAGTCCTATATTAAAGCAAACAACTAATATTAAAATTCATCCCGAAGCTGTACACGCAGCAGCTTCGGGATATTTTTCTTTTGGCAAGTATGTATTTACTTCTCTACTGATATAATCCCCTCTTCCTTATAAGATGCTTCAAACTGTTTGGTAAGTACAATAATCTGCTGGTTCATCTTTACCAGTTCAACAGTGTTGTGTTCCAGCTTGTAATGCAGGGTAAGTACTTTCTTTTCCGAAAAGTTGGAATGAAGTTCTTTCACCGTTTGGTTATACAGTATGCCCATGCTCCTGAATTGTGAAAACAATTGGGAGAGTTGGATGTAATAATCAACCTTGCTTTTATCAATCCTAAGTACCTTAAACAACTTTCCGAAAATACAGTTCTTTATGAAATGTGCCTTTACCTTATAGCCAGACTGGTCGTAAAAGGCTAAGAACTTGGCGTTCTCCACATCATCCAAATTCAGTGAATAGCGGTGTGTTCGTGGGTCAAGTTTAGGCTTGCACCCACCTTTGTTAAATGGCTTCTTTTTCTGTTCCATAATGATAATTATTTACTGGTTTTATGACTTCGGAGTAAAACTAACCGCCTGAAAAGGTGGCAAGGTTTTGAGGCACAAAAAACGAAGTGCGGGCCTCAAAACACAACTTGCTGTTATCATGTGATAACAAAAATCTTCCCTATGGTCAGATTGCAAAAGCAAGCGGTTTGGCTTCCTCCTATGCCTGTTTATTGATTACAAAATTACAGACAGCTATTTACCCCTGAAATATGCCTTATTACGCCAAATTGGGACACAAACGGACAAAATAATGCCATTTTTAAAAGCATCTGTTTTTACCCTTTTCTTTGCTGAAAATTGATTGAATGGTAACAATATATAAGACAGTCAAACAGGGTTTTAATACGGCTTTAAACCATATTTGAATGCTGTTTAAAGACATGGCAACATTACTATAAAACAAGCTTGCTTCCTTTCAATCGGTATCAAAAATCAATCAAGCTATTTTTAAACCATTAAAAACTGAATGTATGGAAGAAGTAAAACAGTCATTACAGGAAACAGCAAGTAAAGAACGGGAAAACTATAAATCGGTGTTCCTTAAAAAACGGTCGGTTTGTAACCGTCAAAGTGTGTACATAAGTGGAGAGATACAGAAACGTATTATGCAGATTGTAGGAGTGATTACTGGCAAACAAGTAAGCATCGGAAATTTCATTGATAACGTACTGGAAGAACATTTGAATACACACAATGATGTTCTTTCGGCTCTCTATCGGGAAGAAATGCAAAAAGGAATATTCAACCAGCCAAAAGAGAAAGACGTATGAATATTGTAACTATTGAGGAACAGACTTTTAAACAAGTATGTGGGCGGTTCTCCGGTTTCGTCAGTCAGGTGGAACGGGTTTGCAGAGAGAATACCCGCCAGCCGGAGAAATGGTGTCAGGTCGTGAAGTGTGCGCCCTGCTCGGTATCAGCATCCGAAGTTTGCAGAACTATCGGGACAGTGGCAAATTGGAATACGCTCAATGTGTTTCTTTTCACTGCTCCCATAATTCTTTGATTTTTAAGTGGTACAAAATTAGTTTGCTACGCTCAAAAAACAACTACGCAAAAAGCTGACAATCAAAGACAAATGCGTCAATTCGTGGGAGCAAAAACGGCTTCCAAAAGGTTCCACGGATAAGCCATGTGAGAACTGCCTGAAACCGCTGCTTTTTGCCGAAGCGGAGAAAAAGAAAAAGCTATAAAATCCTTGAATTTCAGAGCTTTACTCTAATTTGCTATTTGCTTTCGCGGTGCGTCCGGTATTTGAGCCTACGGCATCTGTCACCCATGGGATACTTTACTATAGCTTGTTGGGGATAGCATTCATGATCGTCATGTACGCATTCGCGGTCTTACAATACCGAAGCACGTATACCTCGGTCTATGAGGAGAGCGCAAACCGTCGTATCTCGCTCGCGGAGAAGTTACGCAAGTTGCCTCTCGCTTTTTTTGGCGAGAAAAACCTCTCAGACCTGACATCCACGATCATGGATGACTGTAGTGACTTGGAGCATACTTTCTCGCATGCGGTTACCTCAATTATTTGCCTCCTTTATCAGTATCGCCTTGATCGCTATTGGTATGGCGTTCTATAACTGGCAACTGACTTTGGCATTATTCTGGGTGGTTCCGTTGGAACTAGCGATCGTCCTTCTATCGAAAAGAAGCATGCGTAAAGGCAATGAAAGCAACTACTGGAATAAACGTGCCGTAAGCGAACAAATACAAGAAGGACTGGATACGATCCAAGAGATCAAATCCTATAATCAAGAAAACGATTACTTGGATAAGCTAGACGAGAAAATCAATACGTACGAAAAGGTCTTGACACGCAATGAACTAGTGCTTGGCATCTTGGTGAACGGCTCACAAAGTATCCTGAAGCTAGGGCTTGCCAGTGCCATCATCATCGGGGCCAATCTTCTCTCTCAAGGAAGCATCGATTTGTTCACCTACCTCATATTCATGGTCATTGGCTCACGCATCTATACGCCGATCCAAGAGGTCTTAAATAATTTGGCGGCTCTGATCTACCTTGATATCCGCATCAACCGGATGAACGAGATGGAGATGTTACCGATCCAACAAAGAACAACAGAGTTCCATCCAAATAATTATGACATCGAGTTCAACCACGTGGACTTTTCCTACGAGGTCGGGAAACAAATCCTGAAAGACGTATCTTTTACGGCTAAACAAGGAGAGATCACGGCTTTGGTTGGTTCTTCCGGAAGCGGTAAGAGCACGGCAGCGAAACTGGCAGCGCACTTTTGGGATATCCAGTCGGGAAAAATCACACTCGGAGGATTGGATATCAAGCAGATTGATCCGGAGACTCTGCTAAAGAATTTCTCCATCGTCTTTCAAGATGTTGTCTTATTCAATGCCTCTATCATGGATAATATCCGAATCGGCAAACGAGATGCTTCGGATGAGGAGGTGGTCCGGGTAGCGAAACTCGCCCGTTGTGACGAGTTCGTGAGAAAAATGCCGCAAGGATACCAAACGGTTATCGGGGAAAACGGGGAAACCTTATCGGGAGGCGAGCGCCAACGTATCTCCATCGCCCGTGCCTTATTGAAAAACGCCCCAATTGTCTTATTGGACGAGGCGACCGCTTCGCTCGATGTCGAGAACGAGACTCAAATCCAATTGGGGATATCCGAATTGATACGGAACAAAACGGTACTGATCATAGCACACCGTATGCGAACCGTGGTCAACGCAGACAAGATAATCGTCTTGGATAAAGGATCTGTAGCAGAGTCCGGATCACCGGAACTGTTGAGAAAACCAAACGGTATCTTTACGCAGATGCTGGAGAGACAGGTCATCAGCGTAAACTGACCGACGCTCATTTCTCGAAACGATCTATAAAATATATAGAGGCCGGCCCTTGAGTAGTTCAAGAACCGGCCCCTATACGTTAGGATACCTCCGGGATATTAACGCAGACGATCGAGCGATCGTACCAGTGCCTCATCAGCCCCGATATTACGAATCGCCAAGTAATCCAAGATCAGGTTGACCAACGGGAAGGAAAGAGCGATCTTCACGCTTACGCTAGCTCCTTCCATGTCTCCTTTCAGAGAATAGATCAAGAAGGCGAAGAAACCATAAAATCCCAACATCAGCAATGCGTTGAATACGCAAAGACGGATTTGCAGGATTCTTTTCTTATATAAGAAAATCGTCACCAAGGCAATGATAGCGATAATAGCGGTCAAGGCAAACAAGCCCCATGCCGGATATAGTAGTTCCGGCTCACCGATCATCGTGCTCAATCCACTAGCGTCGAACGAGAAGAGGGCATCTCCTTGTTGCAACACGGCCAATGGCAAGAATAAGGTCGCGACCGTAAGCACCACGATAACCAGCAAGTAAACAGTTTGTATTCTTTGTAGCATGATCTTTCTAGTTGATAGTTGACAATGGACAACCAACAGTTAAAAGAGGACAAACACAAAAGAAAATGGACAATTGTCCGATAACATCGAATTGTCCATTATATCCTATCTTAATTGTCAGCCCTCAACTGCTAGCTGTTTAAAAGTTATTCTTCTCTTTAGCAGGATTCTTATAATAAATCTTGCCTTCCTCATATTCTTGAGCCGCGATCAACGTTGACTTCGGAAGTTTCTCATAGTAACGTGAGATCTCGATCTGCTCACGGTTTTCAAAGACTTCCTCCAAATTGTCATTGTAAGAAGCGAACTCCTGAAGCTTCTTCTCCAAATCTTGTTTCATCTCAACACTAATCTGATTCGCCCGTTTTGAAATGATAGCGACAGTCTCGTATACGTTGCCCGTTTCTTCACTTAACTTCATCATGTCACGGGTTACCGTATTGGTAGGAGCGTTTGATTTTCTGTAATCCATTTTTGTTTTATTGATTAAATTCGCTTAATATGCATCTGTAATTCGTTTGCTGGCGTAGTCATAGAACTTCGTTACCTCCTTCACGTAGTTACCTTCCGGATATTCGTTCATGTAGTTGTAATACTCATCGACCACATCCCGGTAACGGCCCTGCAACTTTTCTTCCACGGATACCAACGCCAACTCATACTTCGCACGGATGATAAGGAACATGAATTCCTCGCGATACTTGGAATACGGATAATTCTTCAAGGCGTTCTGCGCGGTAATCACACACGACAAGAAATTGTTACCCATATAAGTTCCTAGATTGAAATACAAGCGAGTAGCCATCAACTCCTTATAAGCCAATTTTTCCTGAAGCTCGAACATGATGTTCTGCGCTTCCTCGGCTCGTTCGCTCTGTGGATAATACTCCAAATAAAGCTGCAACTGCTCGATCGCCTTATACGTCTGCGACTGATCTAACCGAGGATCCGGAGAGTCCAGATACAAACCGTAACCAGAGTAGAAGCGAGACAATTCCGTAAACTCACCCTTTGGATAAGTCGTATAATAAGTCTCGAAATATTGCGAAGCAGTTTGATAATCTTTCTGACCGTAATAGCTTTGTGCCAATAAGTACAAGGACTCCTCGGCATAAGCTGTTCCTTTAAAGATTGTAACCAGTTCATCCAGCAGAGTAGCGGATTTCGAGTATTGCTTCGCGTTGAAGTATTTCTTCGCGTACGAATATTTTAATTCGTAATCCGTGCTCTTCAGTATCTTATTATACTCTCCACAAGAGGATAATAGTACTGTCATCATCATCAGTAAAAATACAACCTTTTTCATTCACATACTTTTAGCGTGCAAAATTAATGCTTTTGGGCGAATAAACGAAACCTAAAACGTTAATATTTACAACTTATACAAATCGCTGGCCGCGATCAATTCCAATTTATTCGCTTTCAAAACCTCCGCGCACTTATTGATATCGTCCGGACGGATGATTACGTTAGCGGCGTCGCCTTGGGAAAAAGCGTACATATATTCAATAAAAATCCCCGCCGAGGTGATGATATCCATCGCTTTAGCCAAAGCTCCCGGCTGGTTGGGACAATGCAAACATACCACGTCGGCCACGCTTACCGCATACAGCTTCTCACGCAGCACGGAGATCGCTTTCTCCGTATCGGAGACAATCAGGCGAAGAATACCGAAGTCGGAATTCTCGGCCACCGTGAAGGCAGACATATTAACTCCCGCCTCTCCCAATATCTTGGCGACTTCCGTAAAACGACCTTTCTTGTTTTCCAGAAAGATTGATAATTGTTTTATTAACATAGTACTTAATCTTTTAGAGGTTATACTAACTTTCGTTTATCGATCACGTGCTTTGCCTTGCCCATGCTACGTTCTATACTACGCGGCTCCACGATCTTGATGTCCGGCTGCAAGCCGATCACGCTCTGCATACGGGAGGCGATCTTCTTCTTCAGGGCGATCATCTTGTTTATCTCGTCCGAGTAGTATTCCTGGCGAACTTCCACCTGTATCTGGAAAGTATCGGTATTGTTCACACGATCCACCACGATCAGGTAGTGCGCCTCGAACTCCGGCAGCTCCAAAATTACGGATTCTACCTGAGACGGGAAAACATTTACGCCGCGAATAATCAACATATCGTCGCTTCTACCCAAAATACGTCCCATGCGGACCGCCGTACGGCCACAGGCGCACTTCTCGTAGGTCAGCGAGGTAAGGTCGCGCGTACGGTAACGAAGCATCGGCATGCCTTCTTTCGTAAGCGTGGTGAACA
The DNA here is from genome assembly GCF_947855115.1 of uncultured Parabacteroides sp. Classification (GTDB taxonomy): domain Bacteria; phylum Bacteroidota; class Bacteroidia; order Bacteroidales; family Tannerellaceae; genus Parabacteroides. The sequence goes on along the minus strand of NZ_CANTZW010000002.1, from coordinate 141,635 downwards.
CCAGCTCCCCTACCTGTCCCGGCTCTACGGGCCGCAAGGTCTTCGGGTCTACGATCTCGGGGAAGAAATGGTCTTCCCATAAGTGAGTACCGTTCTGGCACTCGCACTCGCCTCCTACACCCGGCCCGCAGATCTCCGTCAGGCCATAGATATCGTAAGCCTTGATATTTAGTTTAGCCTCCAATTCCTTACGCATATTTTCCGTCCAGGGCTCGGCACCGAAAGCCCCGACACGCAATTGGAACTCTTCCAAGGGAATACCAGACTGATGGATGGTCTCTGCCAGATACAAGGCATACGAAGGCGTACAAGCCAAGCCCTTCGCCCCGAAGTCGTGCATCAACTGGATTTGCTTCTGGGTGTTGCCGCTGCTCATCGGGATTACCGTACCTCCTATATTCTCCACGCCGCAATGGGCGCCCAGACCTCCGGTGAACATTCCGTAGCCGTAGGACACTTGCACGGAGTCGTTCCGGGTCAATCCGTAGGCGGTCAGGCAACGAGCTACTACCTCGGCCCAGATACCCAAGTCCTTACGGGTATATCCCACTACGATAGGTTTACCCGTCGTTCCGGAGGAAGCGTGCAAGCGTACGATCTCGGACATCGGCACGGCCATCAAGCCGAAAGGATAATTATCACGCAGGTCTTGCTTTACCGTGAAGGGTAATTTCGTTATGTCATCTATTGTCTGCACGTCATCGGGGGTAATACCCATCTCTTGCATTTTCTTGCGATAAAACGGGGAATTATGATAAGCGTGTTCAACGACCCTCTTCAACCGCAAGCTCTGCAATTTCCGCATCTCCTCGCGGTCCATACATTCAATAGTCTCGTTCCAAATCATGGTATTTGTCTGTTATCTTAAAGTTAATAGTCTGAAATTCGCCGCAAAGTAATAACTTTTTTTAAATCGGTGCCCTTTTGCCATGAAAAATTACTTGCGAAGCGATCTATTTCAGTTCCCTTACCTTGATATTACGGAACGCTACCTCATCTCCATGATCTTGCAGAAGGAGGTGTCCTTTTGGCGCCTCTCCGAAAGCGCCGCCCGAGCTATAAGACGGATCGGCGTATTTACTTCCTTTTACCAAATCGCGGAAATCCTTGCTGCCACGCTCGTATTCCAATACCTTCACGCCATTCAGCCAATGCTCCACATGGTTGTTCGGGAATACCTTCACCACGGCCGTGTTCCACTCGCCCACACCGTTGAAACGTACATTCTCGCTCTTCTTCAGATCGTACAAGCTTCCAAGGGTACGACTGCCGGGGAAAGTGGTGTAAAGCTTGGCATCCGGATGTTTGGCATCATCCAATATCTGAAACTCCAAACCGTAAGCGGAACCTTTTTGTTTCTCCTGCTCGGTCACGAAATATTTGATACCGCTGTTGGCTCCTTCTGTGATCTTAAAATCCACGCTGAACTCAAAGGCAGAATATTCACCGTCCGTGACGATATCTCCCCCGTTCGTAGATTCGCTGCCATCGGATTTCTGGACGATCAGCTCACCGTCTCTCACCATCCATCCGTGATCAGGGAAAGCGTCTTTATGCGCCCCGCGCCAGCCATTCGTAGTCTTTCCGTCGAAAAGGAGTACCCAGCCCTCGGCCTTCTCTTGGTCGGTCAATTGATTAATTACCGGCGTAGCTACGGCTGTTGTCTCTACTTTTGTCGTTTCTTCCGTGTTTTGCGTGCCTTTTCCACCGCAGGCGCAAAGGATGATGGCCCCCATAACGGTACAAGTTGCTAGTGTTCTCATGTCTTATCTATTTTTATTAATGTATAAATCAAGATGTGTGCGTCCACAAAGATAAATCTTTTTCCGCAAATATTTATATTCTTTATTGGATTCACTTTCTATTTGTAATACATTTGCCAGATCTCAATTCAAAAGTTTTATTACATGAAAAAGCTATTTTTATTTCTGCTAGGTATCAGCGGTACACTGGCCGCTCAGCAAGGCTATCAAAACCCGGTCATTCCCGGGTTCCATCCGGACCCTAGCGTTTGCAACGTGGGTGAAGACTACTATTTAGTAAACAGTTCGTTCGAGTATTTCCCTGGTGTACCCATCTTTCACAGCAAAGACCTGATCCATTGGGAACAGATCGGACATTGCCTGACGAGAGACAGCCAAGTGAAACTAGAGAAATGCTGGACTTCCGGAGGTATTTTCGCCCCCACGATCCGGTATAATGACGGACGTTTCTACATGATCACCACCAATACGACAGGTGGGGGAAATTTCCTTGTACACACCACAGACCCCGCCGGTGAATGGTCTGAGCCGGTATGGATCAAGCAAGGGGGTATCGACCCTTCCTTATTCTTCGAAGACGGCAAATGTTACCTAGTCTCGAACCCGGACGGTATCGTTCTGAGCGAGATAAACCCGTTGACCGGCGAAATACTGTCCGCTCCCAAGACGATATGGAACGGTACGGGCGGACGATACCCGGAAGGCCCTCATATTTATAAGAAAGACGGATGGTACTATTTACTGATCTCCGAAGGGGGTACAGAGTACGGGCATAAGGTAACCATCGCCCGCAGCCGTAAAATCGACGGGGTTTACCAATCCAACCCCGCCAACCCGATCTTAACTCACATCAATGAGAACGCTCAGTCTAGCCCGATCCAAGGTACCGGCCACGCGGATTTGATTCAAGCTCACGATGGCTCTTGGTGGATGGTCTGCCTGGCGTTTCGTCCGCAAGACGGCACCCATCATTTACTGGGCCGCGAGACATTCCTCGCTCCCGTACGTTGGGACAAGGACGCATGGCCCGTTGTAAACGGAGACGGGACGATCGCCCTGCAAATGGATGTCCCCACCCTTCCGCAACATCCGGTAGCCGAGCTCCCCGGCAAGACAGAGTTCGATGGGAATACGCTAGGGTTCGAGTGGAATTATCTCCGTAACCCGGACCGCTCGAAATATAGCCTTACCCAGAAAAAGGGCTACCTACGTTTGTATCCCTCGACGATCAGCCTCGACGAGAACGACTCCCCTACTTTCGTAGGACACAGGCAAGAGGATATCGACTTCACGGGTACGACTTCCGTTGCCTTACATTCCGATAAGGCGAACGACGAGGCCGGCCTGACCGTCTTCATGAACAGCAGCTTTCATTACGACCTGTTCGTCCGGCAGGAAAAAGCCGGCAAGCAATCCCTCGTGCTCCGTTACCGGCTGGGAAACATCTCGCATATAGAAAAAGAGATTCCGCTCGAAGGCCCCACCGCCTATCTTCAAGTAAAAGGCGACAAGCAATTCTATACGTTCTATTATTCTACCGATAATAAAACCTTCCATCCGGTCGGCAAGGCGAACACACGTTTACTGAGCACGGAGACCGCCGGAGGCTTTACCGGTATTTATCTAGGCTTGTATTCCGTCACGGCGGATAAAACATCCAAAACTTACGCCGATTTCGATTGGTTTGATTACGATTAAGATTAATTTCGCGGCTTAAGAACATAAAATGAATATCCTATGAAACAGTTAAAGACCGCCTTGTTCGATTTTGACGGCGTAGTAGTGGATACGGAACCTATTTACGATTTATTCTGGAACGATGCGGCTAAACGCTACGGCCTGGGCATCGATAATTTCGCCGAAGTTATAAAAGGTACGACCCTGCCATATATTATGGAGAAATATTTTTCCGGATATACGGAGGAGTTTCGCCAGATGGTGATAAAAGAATCCACCGAGTACGAGAAGACGATGCCCTTGCCCCCCATGCCCGGCTCTATCGAGTTCATCCGCATGCTGAAAGAGCACGGCGTACAGACAGGCTTGGTGACCAGCTCGGACAACGCAAAAGTAAAAAGGGCTTTCGGGCTCCTGCATCTGGACAATCTGTTCGATACCTTAGTGACCGCAGACCGTATCACCCAGGGCAAACCCGACCCGATGTGCTATCTCTTGGCGGCGAAAGACCTGAACGTATCCCCCGGGAATTGTATCGTATTCGAGGATTCTTTCTATGGTATCCAGTCCGGCAACGACGCAGGTATGCGTGTCATCGGGTTAAGTACAACGAATCCGGCAGAATCCTTGAGAGATAAAGTATATGAGGTAATCCCCAATTTAGAGAAGGCTACATTCGAAGATTACCTGAGGTGGCAGGAGTAAAGAACGGCGTGGGTGAGAAGCTCTTTGAAGGCTTCGCACCTCCAGCCGCATGGCAAACCGATGCGGTATTTTCTCATAATTTATCGAGACGAGATAAGATACTCGAGTATTTCTACTGACAAATAATTGTAGAGTAAACCTGTTTCATCAATAAACAACAAAAGGAACAACCTGTTTTATCGCCAAGTACAAACCGGGTCGATCCCTTTTACTTTTTAGACTGAATGCGGTCAACTAAATTCATTAAACTACAAAGTTAATTATCAAGCTATTGCAGTTTCTTAAAATTTCCTATAAAGAAAACAAAAGTTTTCCCCTAATAAAACTTCAGTTTCCTCTAGGAGAAACGCCAGTTTCATTAGGGAGAAACTGAAGTTTCTATTAGAGGAAACTGGCGTTACCTATAAAGGGATTCCACTAGAAGCTATATCCCGCACGGACACCCAATATGGCTTGATTGAAATCTTTGATGATATTATATTTCACTTCCAATCCTATCGAAAGATTATCGGTAGCATAAACCTCACCGCCTAAACCGACGTTCACACCAAAACGAGTCGCCGAATCGGAAAGCTCATACTTACCATATTCTCCCAAATCTAATTTTCCTCCATCAAAATTCCAAAAAGCCAAGCTCAAACCGGCTAATGGATAAAAACCAAACATCTCACTCAATTTCACCACATAATGAGCATTCAAATCAATAGCCCAAGCACTCAAACCATTATTCTTCACAAAATGAGTTAAGCTCGGGTTCAAACGTACCGCATCCGTGATACAATAGCGATAATCAACTCCCAACGTAGCATTCTTTGAGTCGAATCCATAACCGATGTTAAGACCCACGGCAGATTGCCCTTGAAACGTCTGCGCATAAACTCCCAGGCTAAAAACAGCTAACATCAGCATCATTACAAACTTTCTCATACGTTTTCTCTCGTTTAGTTTAACATTAGATTATAATTGGTATTTATTTCACTCTCAGTCGATCGCCGGCACTCTTCACGATACCGCGGTAATAATCCTCGTCATATCCGGGAAAATCGGGAGAGGCAGGCTGGCCGTACGGATTACGCTTGAACTGTCCGTTTTCCTCTTTCTTCACGTTTCCGTCGATATACTTAACCAACAAATACTCACCCAACTGCTTCCAACGTGCGGTAGCGGAATCGGCGTTTGTCGTACTATACCACGTCAAGAACCGGATCGCTTCCTCCGGGTCTTTCGCATACAACTCCTGAGCCGCCTTATCGATAGCCGGGATAGTCTCCTGATAGCCATCCTCCAGCTCCCGCTGTACCTTGCGGATATCCTGAATCATGAAACTATATTTATGGTAAGCCATATTAGCCACCCAGTTATGAATCCAGAAAGCGGAAGTCCACGAGAAAGTCAGCATATCGCCATTACCTACCCGATAGCACTCCGGGGTATTCGTTACCGAACAATATACCGGGTTGAAAACCGCCATATCAGCATCGTCCACGGCAAACCATAAGATACCTCCGATAGCGTCCGGCAACCAGCCGCGCATTTGCGGAACGATCACGAAACCCGTTTGTTGCGTCGCGATGGCACGCTCATTCGTATATTCCTGTCCATCCACCTCGAACGTCATCGGCCGCCAACGGTAAGGAACCTTGTACGAGCCGGCACCGGCATCCTTCGTCATATCCAGATCCGTTCCCTCGTAATGGTCGCGCATGCCATCTTGGACATCGCGAACGGAAAGCTTCCGATTCGGCTTGATGTACAAAGGCATCGGCTCCTTGGAAGGATCACCCTTGATGAAATCCGCATACCGATCCATCGTCGTGTCATATTTGCGGAAAAAAGACCATACACGGGCCTCACATCCTCGCAAGGCGCTGAAATCATACGGGCAATAAGCCTTGGCGAAACTGAAATCCTCGTCTTTACCCTTGAAATATCCCTTCTCGCGAGCGAAAGAAACCACGTCTGGCGAATACATACAATTCTCCTTGTCGTCGAAGGGGATCCGCTGGATACGCGACTGGTTGGCATGCGCCGAGATACAATCGTCCGGGATACGGATCGCCACCCATACGGCTCCCTTGTTACCCGGTCCCTTACCGATCATCTCCATCACCCAAGCTTCGTTCTTATCGGCAATAGAAAACGTCTCGCCACTGCTGTAATAACCATATTCCTTTACCAAGTCTGTCATGACCTTGATCGCCTCGCGGGCCGATCTGGAACGTTGCAAAGCGATATAGATCAAGCTGCCGTAATCCATGATACCTGTCGTATCCACCAATTCATGGCGCCCGCCGAACGTGCTCTCGGTGATGGCCACCTGATGCTCATTCATGTTACCCACCACGGAATAGGTCTTCTCCACCTGGGCGATCTTACCCAACGGTTTCCCCGTATCCCACTCCTTCACCTCCAGCATAGCGCCCTTCGGCCACGTAGCGGCAGGCCAACGATACATCTCACCATACAACACATGCGAGTCTGCCGCATAACTAATCATCACCGAACCATCCGTCGAAGCCTTCTTTCCCACCAGCAAGCCGGTGCAGGCAATCGCCTCTACCCCCGATAACAAGGCGGCGCAAGCGGTTAATAATATCCAATTCTTCTTCATATAAATAAAGTTTTAAGCAAATAAAAGCATATATACGCCAGCGCCGCAGCAATAGCCGATCAACGCCAATATAGAGAACCGTTTCGTATAATACATGAAATCAATCTTCTCCAATCCCATCACCGTCACACCCGTGGCCGAGCCGATAATCAGCATGCTTCCACCCGTCACGGCGCAATAAGCCAAGAAAGTCCAGAAACCTCCGTCTGCCATGAAGAACTGGGCGTAAGGCGATAGGCCAGCCGCCTGCTCCACGATCGGGTACATACCCATCGTAGCGGCAACCAAGGCAACGTTGTCCACGCAAGAGGACAAGGCACCGATCACGAAACTGATCAGATACGGCTCGTGTACATGCTTATCCAAGAAAGCGGACATGATACCCAACTGGCCGGAAGTCTCCAGCGCTCCCACGGCCATCAAGATACCCAAGAAAAAGAAGATCGTAGCCAAGTCTATATTCGGCAACAACTGGGAGATACGGAGCTTTTGAGACTCATGCATATGCAGCCTGCTATACATAAGGTCTGTATAGAACCACAGGATCACCAAACCTAACAATACACCCAGGAATGGCGGCAGGTCCGTCAACATCTGGAAGACGGGTACCAACGCCAAGGAAAGCACGCCGATCACGAAGATCACCCGGCGCGAGCGGTTCGGTATCTCCGGTATGTACTCATCGCCTTGCTCCTCCTCGCTCAACACCCGTAAAGTGGCCCCTTTCTTGAACAGCCAGAAATGAGCGATCGTCAGCGGGACCAGCATATTGATAAAGGCGGGTATAAACACGTGAGAGATCTGGTGCATCGCCGAAATGTTCTTCCCTACCCAAAGTAAGATCGTCGTCACGTCGCCGATAGGAGACCAAGAGCCACCGGCGTTCGCCGCTATAATTACCATACAAGCATATTTCAAACGATCCGTACGGTCTGGTACCAGCTTGCGCAACACCGCCATGATCACGATAGCGGCCGCCAAGTTATCTAATAGAGCGGAGAAGAAAAAGGTCGCCAAACTTATATACCACAATAGCTTACGTTTGTTAGGCGTACGGATATAGCCGGTCACCGCCCTGAAACCGCCATGCTTATCCACGATATCCACGATCAACATGGAGCACATCACGAAAAAAAGCGTCTCCGATACGTTCCCCAAATGATAGACAATCGCACGGTTCGATATGAAATTAACGAACTGCTCATGAGGAGGCAAGCCGGCCATCTCCGGATTCTGGGTCAAGAACTCCTGAAAGATCGTACTGGAGCGTTCGACGAAGATATCGTAAGCATCGAACATCAATATCATCCACATAGAGATGGCCATGAACAACGCGATGGCCGCTTTATTGATTTTGATCTTATCCTCCAAGGCTATAGCAAGGATTCCTAAGATAAAAATGACAGGCATTAAAATAAACATATAATTATGATTTGAATTATTTATTCCTTTACAAAGGTACACTAATTATCGGGACTACCCTACTCAACTACCCGCGTCCCGCCTCTTCTTTACAGGCTATACAAAAGTTGTATCTCCTCCGGCCAAAGCGCCTCGTCCGGCGTCTCTAAGATTAAAGGCATATTATCAAAACGGGGGTCCCTCATGATCATCCGGAAGGTATCACACCCTATCAAGCCTTTGCCGATACTCTCGTGCCGGTCTACATGCGACCCCAAGTCTTTCTTGGAATCGTTCAAGTGCATGCCCCTTAAATAAGAAAAGCCGATCACCTCGTCGAAATGACGGAATGTCTCGGCGAATCCCTCCGGTGTCTTTATATCGTAGCCCGCGGCAAACGTATGCGCCGTATCAAGGCATACTCCTACCCGGCTCTTATCCTCTACCTCGTTTATAATATAGGCGATCTGCTCGAAGGTATATCCCAGGTTCGAGCCTTGCCCGGCCGTATTCTCTATCACGGCGCATACGCCGCTCGTCCGTGCCAACGCTATATTGATCGACTCGGCGATACGAGACAAACAGGCATCCATCTCCATTTTCCCCAAATGGCTTCCGGGATGGAAATTCAGCATTTTCAATCCTAGTTGCTCGCAACGCGTCATCTCGTCCAGAAAAGCGTCACGGGATTTTTGCAACCCCTCGGCATCCGGGTTCCCCAGATTGATCAAATAGCTATCGTGCGGCAAGATACATCCCGGATCGTAGCCATACTCCTCGCACCGTTCCTTAAACAAACGGATACTGCCCGCCTTCAACGGCTGCGACTTCCACTGCCTCTGGTTCCGGGTAAAAAGGGCAAAAGCTTTCGCCCCGATCTCATGGGCATTAACGGGGGCGTTCTCAACCCCGCCGACCGCGCTCACGTGAGCTCCAACATACTTCATAATAACCTAACCTTTCTTTTTTTATTTACACGAATGTTCATCCTCCGTCTTGCACCCACGGAAACCAAATTCCTCCATCGCACGCTCTTGAGGGGTGATGAAATAGACCATCTCGGCACGGGTACACAATTCATTCGCCGAGTTATAGATCTCGGTCTCTATGAAGATGGCGTTCCGTTTCCGGTCTGTCATCCGTCCTCGTATCGTCAATTGGGGATCGTCGGTGGAGATACTTTTCATAAACTTGGCGTCGAGGTGGGAGGTCACTCCAGAGGTTTGCAACTTCCGCAAGACCACCCATCCGGCCAGCTCGTCCATCAGCGTGGTCTGTATACCGCCGTGCAACGTACGCAACCAGCCTTGGTAAGTACCTCGCGGCTTCCAGAATGCCACGATATCGTCTCCATCCTCAAAAAACTCCATATGTAACCCTAGCGGATTATTCGGAGCGCAGCCGAAACACATATAACCGTCCAGCCCTTCCCATGGGTTAATTATCTTTTTCATATCACGAAAACACTATTTATATGTTTTTGGTTGTTCAAAGTTAACGAAAAAGCCGGCTCTTGAAAAGAACCGGCTCTATAAATATCACAAAAACACTCCACACGACTTATTCCTCGATCTCCGGCTGAAGGAAATCCACGAAGCAAAGAGCGGCCAACGCCGTTCCATAACGCTTCTCGATCGTGATCCCCTCGGTGATAAAGTTAAGCTCTCCAAGATAATATTTCCCATACGTCTTCTGGTGAAGATCGTTGATAACGCGGATCAGACGAGACTCAAGCTCCTCTATACGGTAACGCCCGCTAACCTCGCAAACAAGACCGCCTACCTTCTCGTCGAAATTCTCATCCTTGTACATCCATGCGTAAACCACACCAGCAGATACGAACTCATCCTGATATCCATGGGATACAGCCATGATCGTTTTCATCTCCGAACCAAATGGAGGAAGATCTAATTCATCCATGGTTGCCAGATGTGCCGTAGCGGGTATCACTGACGAATACGTCATGATATTGAAATCAGAGATACCGGCGTCATAAAGAGCCATGTGGTAAGAACCAGCGTGTTTCTCCAAGTCTGATTCGCCACTTCCTTTTGTAATAAAAAAGGTGTTTGGAATTAAATTCCCAACTTTCTTTACCATCTACAAATATGTTTTACTAATTAATAAAAGCTTAAGAGCGCACAAAAATAGGAACTTTCGCGATATCTAACGCATAGTTCCCCTCATAAAACTTTATCCGCAAACATATTTTCACCAAAAATTTATCACCGGCCCCAAAACTTTCATCCTCCCGGCTCTGTTTATATAATAGATCAACATAAAAAACTAGCGAACAATGCTCACATTATGTTTAAGTATATTATTAATGATCACGAATAGTCAAATAACAGATAAAAAAAGAGAAGTCATGAAATTCGAGTTAATCCAGTTGCCGTACGCAAACGACGGTCTAGAGCCAGTAATCAGTAAACAAACGATCGATTTCCATCATGGGAAACATTTATTGAATTACGTAAATACCCTTAATAAATTGATCGAAGGCACGAAATTCGAGAATGCCCCGCTGGAGCGGATCGTTCGCGAGTCTGATGGAGCCATTTTCAACAATGCCGGCCAAGTATTGAATCACAATCTATATTTCACCCAATTCTCCCCGAATGGAGGTGGCGAGCCTATGGGCAAGCTAGCCGAGGCTATCAAGTCTACGTGGGGATCGTTCGAGAATTTCCAAAAAGAATTCGTGGCCGCCGGTACCGGCTTGTTCGGCTCCGGATGGGTATGGTTGGCCAAGGATAAAGACGGCAAACTTTCAATTACCAAAGAACCCAACGGTAGTAACCCTGTCGTTAAGGGGCTAACCCCGATCTTGGGATTCGATGTATGGGAACATTCTTACTATCTGGATTACCAGAACCGCCGTGCGGATCATTTGAACGCATTGTGGAAAATTATCGATTGGGAAACCGTTAGTAAGAGGTATTGATCTAAATTGATGTAAGTTACGTGTAGAGAAGAACCGCCCGGGAGTTTTTCCCGGACGGTTTTTTTGTATTTTTCTGAAAAAAACATCATCAACTATTGCATCATAAAATATTATTACTACCTTTGCACCCGCAAACGAATAATACAAGCCTCTTTAGCTCAGTTGGCCAGAGCACGTGATTTGTAATCTCGGGGTCGTTGGTTCGAATCCGACAAGAGGCTCAAGAGAATTGAAAATTAATAAGGGCAGTTACCAGAGTGGCCAAATGGGGCTGACTGTAACTCAGCTGGCTTTCGCCTTCGGTGGTTCGAATCCATCACTGCCCACAATAAGAAAGGGCTCTATCACGGAGCTCTTTTTTTTGTCTTTTTTCCATAAAAAAAGCCCTTCCTTTGTGATTAAGGAAGGGCTTTTAAACAAACCGAATTATTTCAACCTTAAGGTGCTTCTCTCGGCTGCTATGGATGCCTGCGCCGGAGTAGACTTGCGGGAGCAATAGTTGAATTCCGCAGATTTATCGCCATCGAACGACTTCCATTTTAATTTCAACTTAACAGTCTCACCATTTGTATCCGGAAGGCTATCCAACTTAAAAGCGACCAGCCCATCCGCATATACGCCATATACATCACCGAAAGCGTTATGACGAAACTCTACCTCATAAAGATTCTCCGTATTCTTGCTAGCCAATAAATTTACGAAATGAGCTTTATTCCGGTCTCCCCAAATAGTTCTGAAACGAAGTGTCAGATACCCGTCCTCGGCTATGGTTACCCAGTCGTTCACAATCTCCACGGGATCGGAGCCATAGATCGAATCGTTACCTGCCGTCCCCAAGTCCGGAGCGATCGGTTTCGTGAGGATGCTGTCAATCCAGTTAATATTCACGGCCTTGCTGTAAATCCCGCTAGGTTCATCCGTTTCCTCGAAATTCACCAATGCCCTCACCTCTTTCTGCCCGAAAGGAGAAGAGGACATATTGACAGGCAACAGGGTCGTACTATCATCCAGCTGAAGAAAATATGAACCATCATCCACCGGCTTAACCGTCACCAACGCATTCGGCAAAACTTTACTGTAAGGATATTCATCGTCATCGTCCAAACAAGATTGGAATCCTGTCAAGCAAGCAGCCGCTACCACACCTACAACTAATTTCTTGAAATTAAAGAATCCGTTCATAATACTTCCAATTAAACTAACAACATTTTAATTCTTTAAAATTAGAAATGCGTTCTAAGGTGGAAATGCTGCATCCGTATATGTTAATTAAACAAAACAGGTTACGAGTCCCTATTTCGTCGCAAAGTTATACTCGAAAGCATACCGATAAGAACTCTCTACTCCTTCATTATCCTCATCGATTGTCATCCCCGTAATGTAATCTCCCACGGTTGTATAGGTATATTTATACTCAGCCTTCACCTCACTTTGGTTAGGAATCTCATAGGTATAGGCACGAATCGGCAGATTCCGGTTCTGGGCGCCATATAGCAGGTTCAAAGGAGTCACAGACTCAAAACCAGTTGGCGAGAAAGAACCGATCACCCGCAGGGGAAAATTATCAGGAGCCTCTGTCACGCTATATTCATATCTCATCTCCCGGTTATCCTGCGATTGGGCGTATAGAACCACATTACCGTTCTCCCATGTATATTTCTCGTATTCCGGATAACTTCTTTCCTCATATCCCGCCCCAAACTCTTTCGGCCAACGGGCATCCCAGGAAGTTAACGCCCAATTCGAACCTGAATAACGATAGGAATATTCATCGCTCACGTAAACCTCATTGCTGGCGTATGGATTCTCTTGAGAGATTTTCTTACTTGTAATTACATTACCGCTTAATGTATATTCCTCTATCACCTCACCCGAATTAACGCCCGTGACCGAAAATTTACCATCCGAATAGATAAACAATAACTTGTCTGTTCCCATGTTTATACTTGAGATCTTGCCTTCGCTCGTATAATAAATATCAGCGGAAAAAAGAGGGCTCGAAGATCCGTCTTTATAACAAGAAACTTTCGTTAGTTTATTCAATTCCGGAACAACGGGATCGTCATCGTCTCCGCAAGCCGTCAAACCCGCGGCTCCTATCAATAATAAAAATAGATACTTTTTCATCATTCTTTCGTGTTTTAATCTGGTACGGCAAAAATAGGGCTTTTAAACGAATAACCATAAAAGTAACCTATTTTAAGTATTCCTGTTTGAAAAAATGCTTCTAAAATTGTAGTTTTGCATCAATAGTATCAAGGATAACAATCTATCTTAAAATAGTTTACAATAAGTAATAATGTAAGACAAACAATATCTAAAATTTAATAACATGAAAATGAAACAACTGACCGTAGCGGTGGTCACCCTCCTACTCACCGCTTCTTGTAACGAAAAACAACAAGATTTCCCTTTTCGGAATCCGGATCTCCCCTTGGAGGAACGTATCGATGATTTATTATCACGGCTGACACCGGAAGAGAAAATCGGCCAAATGATGAATGTTACCCCCGCCATCGAACGTTTGGGAATCCCTACTTACGACTGGTGGAACGAGGCTCTTCATGGAGTGGCTCGTGCCGGACGTGCGACCGTATTCCCGCAAGCGATCGCTATGGCGGCTACCTTCGATGATAACGCGGTGCACGAGACCTTTACGATGGTCAGCGACGAAGCCCGGGCCAAATACCACCAATACCAGAAAGATAAGGAATACGACCGTTACAAAGGCCTTACTTTCTGGACCCCGAATATCAATATCTTCCGCGATCCTCGTTGGGGACGGGGCATGGAAACTTATGGCGAGGATCCTTACTTGACCGAGAAAATGGGTATAGCCGTAACTCGCGGATTGCAAGGCGACGATCCCAAATACTACAAGACACATGCTTGCGCCAAGCATTATGCCGTACACAGCGGCCCGGAATGGAACCGCCATGAATTCGACGTGGAAGTTACTCCTCGCGATTTGTACGAGACATATCTTCCGGCTTTCGAAGCGTTGGTTAAGAAGGGTGACATACAAGAGGTGATGTGCGCCTATAACCGTTTCGAGGGTAAGCCTTGCTGTAGTAGCGATAAATTATTGATCGATATCCTGCGTAACAGCTGGGGATACGACAACATCATCCTGTCCGACTGCGGAGCTATCGATGATTTTTGGCAAAAAGATAAACGCACGCCTCGCCACGAAACACATCCGGACGCCGCAAGCGCGTCTGCCGATGCCGTATTGAACGGAACCGACCTGGAATGTGGCGGTAGCTACCGTGCGCTTAACAAGGCCTTAGCCGATGGAAAGATTTCCGAGAAAGACCTAGACGTATCCTTACGCCGACTATTGAGAGGCCGCTTTGAATTAGGTATGTTCGATCCGGACGAGAGAGTACCTTACGCTAAAATACCTTATAGCGTGGTCGAAAGCCCGGAACATATCGCCAAGGCTCTGGATATGGCACGTAAAAGTATCGTCTTGCTGAAGAATAAGAATAACATACTTCCTTTGGACAAGAACATAAAAAAGATCGCCGTAGTCGGGCCGAACGCCGCAGATTCCACCATGCTATGGGCGAACTATAATGGTTTCCCGAGCAAGACCGTCACGATCGTGGAAGGTATCCGTAATAAAGTACCGAACGCAGAAGTCGTTTACGAGTTAGGATGCAACCACACCGCCGATTTCGTAATAACAGACCTGGGTAGCCACATATCCTCTGCCACAGGACAAGGCTTTGCCTCTGAGTTCTTCAATAATACCGAGTTTGAGGGTACTCCTGTCTACAAAGGTGTAGCAAAAGAACTTCATTATACAACCGGAGGTAATACCCAATTTGCCCCGAACGTAAACCTAACGAATTTCACGGCTCGTTTTACGGGCGAATTCGAGTCTCCGATAGACGGACCGGTCGAGTTCAAGCTATCCGGAAATGACGCTTTCCGTTTGTATATCGATACAGCGAAAGTTGCCGAAGTATGGGAAAATGAGTATGGAGCAGAAAAAATCTATACGTTGAACGCTAAGAAAGGCGAGAAATATCCTGTTAAGATCGAATATATGCAACGTACAGGCAGCGCCGACCTGAATTTCACGGTAGGCGTACGTACCCCCGTGGATTTCCAAGGTACGGCTAGCAAGGTAAAAGACGCTGATGTCATCGTATTCGTAGGTGGTATCTCTCCACGCCTAGAAGGTGAGGAAATGCCGGTAGATGCCGAAGGCTTCCGAAAAGGAGACCGTACAAATATCGAGGTCCCGACCGTACAGAAAGAGATGGTCAAGGCTTTGGTCGCAACCGGAAAACCGGTGGTATACGTAGTATGTACGGGTAGCGCATTGGCTTTGAACTGGGAGAATGATCATGTAGAAGCAATCTTGAACGCTTGGTATGGAGGGCAAGAAGGTGGAACAGCCGTAGCTGATGTGTTATTCGGAGACTATAACCCTGCCGGACGCTTACCGATCACGTTCTATAAATCTATAGACCAACTTCCGGATTTCCAAGATTACAGCATGAAGGGACGTACCTATCGTTACATGACACAGACCCCGCTTTATCCGTTCGGTTATGGCTTGAGCTATACGACATTCGATTATAAGAACGCTAAGTTGTCAAAAGATAAGATCGCTTCCAACGAATCGGTTACCCTCTCCTTCGATATCGCTAATACGGGCAAGATGGATGGTGACGAGGTCGCTCAGATCTATATCAAGAACCCCAACGATCCTGCCGGACCGCTAAAAGCGATGAAAGCATTCAAACGTGTAAACGTGAAGGCCGGTAGCGAGCAAGCGGTTAGCATCCAATTGGAACCGAACGCTTTCCAATCTTTCAATGACAATACACAAACCATGGAGGTTCGCCCGGGTAAATACCAAATCTTATATGGAGGTTCCTCGGACGATAAAGCACTAAAGAAGATTGATTTAGTGATTGAATAAAAAGGATATTGTTTTGAGTGCGAAAGGATATTGCTTTATACCCTAAAATATATTCTTTCGTGTTCAAAACAATATTGTTTTCAGAATCAGAACTTTTTAATCAGGAAAGACGGGTTGATACGCATGTAAACCCCTGCCGTAAAACTCGTGGCACTTCCCATCGGTTGTTTTACTCCTTCCGCATCATTCATATTCCCAGAAAGATGATGGAAAACGTCCACGTCCACCCCTATCGAGAAACCTTTCGCCAGTTGCCGAGAATATTCCACTCCGAGATAGATCATCCGCGGACGGTCGAACGTAATCCCTTCGTCAATCATCGAGGCCGCTCCGAAAAACGGGCTACCAAACATAGAGATGAAATCCTTACAAGTCCAATAGGATGTTTTCACCCGGAAATCATATATATCAGCGGAGGCACGGGCGTACAAGCCGTATCCGCTGTCAAAAGGCCAAATCTCTCCCGCCTGCTGGTAATAGCCGGTAGCGTCCAACTCAACGTTCACGTTCTTAAAAATACGATGTCCGGTATTCCATATACCTCCGACACCGATCGCCCCATTCATCAAGGTCTGCACGGAATTATTGAAAATCGTGTCGATCTCACCTCCTCTATGCTGCACCAGCCCTTGTACCGGAGTATAAAAATGAAAACTAGAGGCCGGGTCATTATACTTTACCCGGGAAGAGATCCCGACCGTGAAAGCCTCTTGATGCACATCTTCCCGAAAAATAAAACTCTGCCAGTTTACCCACACATCCAGGTCGAAAGCCTTCGAGTCGTACAATAACTGTAAGCCAACCTCTGGATCGCAGGTCAAATTCAATTCCGGATTATAGATAGGCTCTATCAAATTATGATTGGAAGCTCCATAAATATTCCCTAATATGATATTCACGTGATCCGAGAGGGCCATCTGCGCCCGGAAATAAGGTAGGATATGAACCCCTGCTTGGTATTGGTCTCCTTTCCAGTAGGCGATATCCTGATAAGCCATGCTAGGATACTTGTTCGCCCCGTGATAGATCAGCATATGGACACCAGCCTCCAACTTGATATTTTTCAAGGGATAATAAACCGCTTTACCTTGTACCCAAAGTCCCGGCAACGAATATCCTTTAGTAAATTTACCGGTATACTCGTTGTCTTTGAAAAAGCTAATATTATCCAACTCCACAGACAACTCCCGGGCTTTTTCCGGATCGATATGATAATCCGTCTTATAAACATGATCTACGATCTGCGCCCTCAGCGAGGACAACGAATTCCCCAGCCCCATCAAGCAAAGCCCCACTATGAGACTCCTGACACTTATATTTCTCATCTCTTTTAAAATTTCTCGCGAACATAAACAAAATACACAGAAAAAAGAAAGCGGAGAAACGGAAGTTTTCACCCCGTTTCCCCGCTTTTCCGTCTTATTTTAAAAATTTCCTTCTTCTAAAACTTAACGTCTAGGGATAGCTTCTTTAACAACCATTTGACGGCCTTCATACTCTGCCTGGTTCAACTCCTCGATAGCTTTTTGAGCCTCGGTAGCGTTAGGCATCTCAGCGAAAGCGAAACCTTTAGAACGCTTTGTGTCACGGTCAACAATGATTTTAACTGAGTCTACAACACCATACTCTTCCAGAATCTGTTGTAAGTCTGATTCTTTTACCCGATAATTCAGGTTTCCAATGTAAATATTCATACGAAAATGATATAAAAATAAAAATTAATAATAAAACAAGGATGGTTGGCGAAGTCAATCTCTAAAAGAAAGTATTATCATTGCTGATGAATAAATGCTAAAAGATAAAAGAGCTATACAAACTATCTTTTGTTCATGCCGCAAAGAAAAGCATTCTATTTGGATTAACAACTATAAAATGATAATTATTTTCAAAAAAAACCTCCAGCTCTCCATAAACTCGTTGTTGTTTCGGCTAAACAGTCTCAATTTATAGAAATTTTGACCAATTATATCAACTATACAGACTAAAAATATATCAGAAATCTCGTAACTTCGCGAAATTATTTCAAGAATAAATAAAAGTTATGGATTATGCGATCATTGCTGCCGGCGAAGGCTCCCGCTTGGCACAAGAAGGTGTTAAATGGCCTAAGCCACTGGTCAGGCTCAACGGTGTCGCTCTGATAGACCGGTTAATAGACGTTTTTTTGAAGAATAACGCTACCTCTATCAGCATCATCGTAAACGAAGAGATGACCGAGGTGCAGGATTACCTGAAGGCCTTACAACTACCTGTACCCTTTTACCTGTTAGTAAAATCTACCCCTAGCTCTATGCACAGCTTTTATGAGCTGAGCCATTATCTGGACGGTGACAAGATTTGTTTAACTACTGTAGACACGATCTTTAAGGAAGAAGAGTTCAGCGGCTACATCCAGCGATTCACCCAAGAGGATAAACTAGACGGATTAATGGCCGTCACCGATTTCATTGATGACGAGAAACCCTTATATGTGGAAACAGACAACGAACTTTATATCCGGAATTTCCTAGACAAGGCAGACGGCGATTGCCGTTACATATCGGGAGGTATCTATTGCCTGAGACGTCCGGCCCTAGGTGTATTAAACAAAGCCATCTCGCAGGGAATGTCGAGAATGCGTAATTATCAACGGCAACTTATCACCGAGGGTTTGAGGCTGAAAGCCTACCCTTTCAGCAAGATCATCGACGTAGATCACGCCGAAGACATTTCAAAAGCCGAATCATTTTTAAAGTCATAAAGAATACTGTCTAACAATGAGTAAATTAACTTTAGCTGGTATCCGTAGAGGAAATCAATTCTCCCCCAATCATATAGGAAACGACGCCGCGATTTTCGCCTTGACCGCCGAGCATTTGCGAAAATTAGGATGCGACGTAAATGAATATATCGAATCAGACTTGCTTCTACAAGACCCGAAAGAAAAGGGTATTTTCAATATGGTCAGGGATTGGAAGTCCATCCACAAGCTACAAGAACTAGAGGATAAAAACTATTTCGTGATGAACTCCGGCTACGGGATCGAGAATTGTACCCGCGAGAAAATGACCCGCCTCTTATTGTCCAACCATATCTCTCATCCTGAAAGCTTGATCTTACGGACGGACGAGGACCCGACAGAAGCTCTTGAAAAAGCCGGTTTTTATAATTGCTGGATCAAACGAGGAGATTTCCACGCGATTCACCGTGAGGATGTCACCTACGTAAGAAACCCGGAAGAGGCGAAAAGCATATTGAAGGAATATGCGATCCGTGGTATCCCTTCGGCGGTAATCAATGAACATCTGGTAGGAGACTTGGTGAAGTTTTACGGTGTCGCAGGAACGGACTTCTTTTACTGGTTCTACCCTTCAGACATACACCATAGTAAATTTGGTTTAGAGATTATCAATGGAACAGCGAAGGGGATCCCCTTCGACGAAGCGCAGCTTCGTCTGCTCTGCCATAAGGCCGCCGAGGTATTGAACGTGCATATTTATGGAGGAGACTGTATTGTCTCCGAAGATGGTGTCATGCGAATCATCGATTTTAATGATTGGCCGAGCTTCGCCCCTTGCCGGGAAGAAGCGGCGCCGCATATCGCACGCCACATCTGGGATCTTATGCGGGAACATATCTAAATTGTTTTAACAATATTAATTATGAGTAAGACTAAGTCTGCTCCCAGTTGGGAGTCTACCTTGAAATCTCTAGATACCGAGGAATTTATCGATATTCACTTCTATCGTCCCATTGGCTATCAATGGGCTTTATTCTTTAATAAGTTGGGGGTATCGCCCAATAGTATCACGATTGCCAGTATCTTTATCGGTATAGCGGCGGGGATTTGTTTTTACTTCCAGAGCCTCACTATCAACGTGATTGGTATGCTACTGCTGATTTGGGCAAACTCGTACGATAGCGCTGATGGGCAATTAGCACGTATGACCGGACAGAAAAGCGCCTTGGGACGTATCTTAGACGGTGCCGCCGGGGATTTCTGGTTTATCGCTATCTATGCGGCAATCTGCTTACGGCTTACGCCGGAATGGGGTATCTGGATCTGGTTGCTGGCAGCTATCACAGGGTTCTTCCATAGTAAGCAAGCGGCCATGGCGGATTATTACCGCAATATCCACTTATTGTTCTTGAAAGGAAAGTCGGGTAGCGAGCTCTCCCACTCTCCTCAACTGAAGGAAAATTACAAGAAGATGAGTTGGAGACACGATTTCATTTACAAATTATTCGAGACCTTCTACATTAATTATACGGTAAGCCAAGAGGCGTGGAGCCCCAAATTCCAGCATATGATGAACATCATCCGCGAGAAATATAACGGACAAGCACCGGAATGGTTTCGCAAAGCTTTTCGCGCAAAGAGCCTGCCATTGATGAAATATACGAATATGCTATCATTCAATACCCGGGTGATAGCCTTGTTTGTCAGCCTTTTCATCAATATACCGTGGTTGTATTTCGTGTTCGAGCTGACAGTCTTAAACTCGATGCTTCTCTATATGATCAAGAGGCACGAGCGCATCTGTGAAGAATTCAGCAAACAATTATAACAATTTTACCCCATTCCATCATGTTCAATCTAAATAAAGTAAAAGGAATCCTGTTCGATTACGGCGGAACGATAGACAGCAACGGTATGCACTGGGCAGAGGTGATTTGGATGGCTTACGAAGCCCTGAAGGTTCCCGTATCCAAAGATATTTTCCGGGATGCCTATATACATGGGGAAAGAACGCTCGGAAAGAATCCGATCGTAAAGCCCCATCATACGTTTCTGGATATGTTACGCTTAAAAAGCGATTTGCAAATCCGATGGTTGGAAGATAACGGGCATTTACCTCCCAAGAGAAATACAATGGAATTACCCAATTTACTAGCGGACTGGTGCTATGGATATGCCCGGGAAGCGATTGACAACGCCCGGCCGATCCTAGAGCAACTGGCCGAACGATACCCTTTGGTATTGGTATCGAACTTCTACGGAAATATAGAATCCGTGCTGAAGGATTTCGGACTAGACCATTTATTCGGCTCCATCGTAGAATCGGCGGTCGTTGGTATCCGTAAGCCTAACCCTGAGATTTTCCAATTAGGGGTGGATAGGTTGGGATTTCCCGCCGACGAGATTGTTGTCGTGGGCGATTCCTATGACAAAGATATCATCCCTGCCACTCAAATCGGATGCCAGACTATCTGGCTAAAAAATATTGGCTGGAGCGCCTATAAAGGAGATGAGACCGCCGATATTATATTATCCGATTTTACGGAAATAAAACAAGTATTCGCTTTATAGAATATACTTTTAGACCAGTATAGATCCTAAAATGACCTTTTTTAGAACTGATAGCGTCCTAACTTTGCATATAAAAAGTTAGGACACTATGTTTTTAAGGAAATACATATTATTCACTATCCCTCTATTCCTCACGGCTTGCGAATTAATCGACTATCACCCTTACGATGGTCGTTTGGACTCCGATACTTCCCGGGAAATCAACTCCCTGAATATTGAGCGTATCGAGAAGATTTGCGAAGGAAAAGACACGATTCGCTTTATCTTTATGGGTGACACCCAGCGGAGTTATAACGAGACGGAAGATTTCGTCAAGCATGTTAATCAATTAGATAGTATCGATTTCATCATACATGGGGGTGATTATACGGAGTTTGGCTTGAAGAAAGAGTTCGAATGGAACGATGATATCTTATCCAAACTAAAAATACCTTACGTAGGTTTAATCGGTAATCACGACGTAATTGGCAATGGAGACCAAGTGTTTCGTGAAATCTTCGGAAATGAGAACTTCTCGTTTGTCGTAAGCGACGTGAAGTTTGTTTGCCTCAACACAAACGCTATCGAGTATGATTATTCCCATCCGGTACCCGATTTCAATTTCCTCAAGAATGAGATAGCGGATAGTACTCGCAATAAGCGTACGATCGTAGTTATGCACGCCCCTCCCGGAAACGAGCAGTTCGACAATAACGTGAAAGACGTATTCCAACTTTATATCAAGATGTTGCCCTCCTTGATGTTCTGTTTGCATGCCCATAACCATTGTGTATCGGCTGCCGATTTGTTCGAGGATGGCATTATCTATTACGGTTGTGCCAATATCGCCAAACGAAGTTATCTTCTTTTTACCTTAACTCCCGACAATTACCTATATGAAGTGGTCTATTTTTAAAATTCTTCTTTTAACTTGCATCTTTCCTCTCATGCTTCATGCACAAGAGGATAAATACACAAAACGAATACAACGGTACGAGAACGCATGGCAGCGGGTCATTCCTCGCTATACGAAAGTACAATTCGCAGGTTCCATGGCGATGCTTTCCGTGGGTACCGGTTGGAATTATTACCGGAATCATTGGGAGACAGACATGCTGCTAGGTATCGTTCCCCGCAACGCCAATGATCACGCAAACATAACCTTCACTTTAAAACAAAACTATTTTCCTTGGAGTATCAACCTGGGAGAAAAAGTGTCTTTCGAGCCTCTTAGTTGCGGTATCTATGTAAACTTCCTATTCGACCGGGATTTCTGGGCCAAACAACCCAATAAGTATCCCCCGGGGTATTATTGGTTCTCTACCCGTATCCGTAACCATATCTTTATCGGCGAGCGGATCACGCTCAAACTGAATCCCAATAGTAGTTGGCACAAATCCATCAGCCTCTTCTATGAACTGAGTACTTGCGATTTATATATTATCAACACTATCGGCAACAGTTATCTGAAGCCCAAGGATTATCTGAGCCTTTCGTTCGGGGTGAAGCTACAGATATTATAAAGGCAAGAAACGGAAGGCACTCACTGCCCCCCGTTTCCTTAAACTACATAAAACACTTAAAAGAACAAACGTTGTTTATCAGAACGCCAAACCTAAGCGGATACCCCAGTTATTCAGGCCATCAATATGATAGCTAAGGACATCCCCTTTGTTGGTCGCATAGTTGTAAAAGGCGGCCATATGCACACCGATCTGTTTCTGAGGCGTAAAATACACAGTCATACCGATCTCGGGGGCTACATAGAATCCCCAGTTACGATCGTAAACCTTCAATACGTTCATATAGGTAGACATCTCGCTATAGCTAGCACCTAATTGGGCGCCGACATACGGTTGGAATTGCCCCTCCGGAGCGAAATTATAACGGAAAGCCGCACCAAAAGGCAACTGGAAGATAGAATGCTGTTGATCGGAAGTGATCACGGATGTTGAGTTTACCGGAATCGTCTGGCGATCTACATATTCATTATTTGTATGATAAGAAATGAACGCACCTATCGCGAAATTAGGGATCACATAGTAACCACCCTCAGCATGAGCACCCCAACCGCTGGTCTTTTTAGAGAAATCCTGACCAAACGGAGAGTTGATCTGCCAATCTACATTGAAATACGCATTTTTCAAAATCTGGGCGCCGGCCAGAGTAGGCATCGCCATACAAACTACGAGTAAAGCGATCAATTTGATTGATTTATTTATCTTTTTCATAAAATCTCAAACTTTTAATCATTCGAATTATTATTTCTTTACGTACGGAGATTGTACAAATGCTTGCTCGATAGCACGAACAGCCAATTGAGTGTCGAATTTATTAGAGCCAGACAACAAGCCACTCATGTAAGCGGTCCAAAGAACCGGAAGTTTAGCGTCTGCCTTAGAAGCGGCAGGAGCATCCAGATCCACCAACTCTGTCAACAAGGAACCTACGCTATAGCTATAAACCACAGGATACGGATAATACCAATTACCCCAACCCGGTCCCCAATATCCCGGGCTCCAATATCCCGGATAGTTCCACCACCAATACGGGGAATTGTAACCTCCGTTGTAATCAGCGAAATATTGAGTACTTTGCACATAAGAAACTTGCAGGCCCAAGTCGGCGTTATCTTTATCTAGCGTGCGTTCGAAACCTCGGCTTTCCATATTATTCACCAGTGTAGTGATAACATCGTCGGCTTCATTTGCTGTCCAGAACTGAGGTTTCTCGCTTGTGCCGATAACCAATACACTATCCGGAATGTAAAATGTCGTGAACGACTCAAATTTCGCGTCCTTATCATGATTCGTGAACACCAGAAAATCATTGTCCAATTTCGACATGTCCGGGTCCTTTTGGCAGGAAGCCAGCAGAAGAACTAATAGAAAAAAAGGAAAAATCTTTTTCATCTCATTTTAACGTTTAAAACAGTTTATACTATTATTTGTGCTTATATATAAGTCACTATTAAAACAGCATGAGTTGAAAAAGGTTCTAAAACTATCCTTTTGGGCATGTTAATTAACATATCCTAACCATACGACAGGATTATGGTCGCTATAGTCTAGATTAGGAGAATCATAGGTTACCCCCTTAAAACCAGAAGAATAAAATATGTAATCAATTCGGAACATACGTTTTAATTGACGAAAGGTGTACCCAAAACCGGAACCACAGTCACGGAACCCATCTGTTAAATCACCTTTCACGGTACGATATGTATAAGAGGCCGGTGTATCATTGAAATCTCCGCAGATAATCGTAGGCCCCTCCCCTGCATTAAGCATCTGACGGATATAATCTGCTTGAGTAGCCCGTTTCACGAAATTCTTTTTCATCTGGAAAGCCATATGAAAGGCGGCCTCGGTCTCTCCCAATTGGTTTCCTTCGGCATGGGCTTGGTAAAGGCGGGGTTTTACGGCATTTACACTAGTCGTTTGGAAATGGTTATTAAATATGCGAACACTATCCCCTCCAATGTCCAACACGGCGAACAAGGATTTATTGCTAGACTCCGGATATAAGATAGACTCGAAACGGAGGATCGGATATTTACTGAATATGGCGTTACCCGCAGCCTTCGTCGCCGAACGGGTAGAACAATAATATGGGAAGCAAGATAAAGTCTCGGCAATAGAGTCCATCCGTAGGGCCGATTCAACAGGGCATTCCTGAAAGCAAACAACATCCGGGTCCTCTTTTCTCAGCCATTCCGCTATATCGGGAAGCTGTCTCTTTCCGTTCGTGTTGAAATTATTCACGTTATAAGTAATCACCTTAACTGTTTTTTTCCCTGCCGGTATCTCCCTTGGGAAAACCCGTAATTGAAACATGGATATCAGAAACTCCCCATTCAACAACAATACGGCCAAAGGCACCCAGCACCAATGACTCCTAAATATACACCACATCAGGAAAAGGCATAAATCAACGGCCAATACCGGTAATAAAACCAATCCGGGAAAAGAAATCCACTCCTTCCCTTCCGGGTTAATACGCCCGGTAGCGAATCCGGCCACGGTCACCACGGCAAAAGCAATGGTAATCAATACAAATAAAATATATATCAACTTCTTCATCCTTTCTATCCTGCGATTTTAAACAAAAAAGGGACTATCCGGAAAAGACAGTCCCTCAATCCATGCACTATGACCTGTCTGATCCCGGCAGGAATAGTTTAAAACTTTATCGAAGCGTTCCTTGTTGAGCCTCTTGGATCATCTTTTGATTAGCCAAGATCACAATCTCTACACGACGGTTCAACGAACGCCCCTCGGGAGTGTCATTGCTAGCCACGGGATCATGTACACCCTTTCCTTCATAAACCATACGATCCGTGCTTATTCCTTGCATCATCAAGTAATCGTAAACACTTTTCGCACGTTTCTCAGACAGGGTCTGGTTATAATCTATCTTACCGGTATTGTCCGTAAAACCGATGATTCGGATATTCGTATCCGGATTAGCCTTCAAACTGGTGGCGAAATTGCGTAAGGCGCTTTTGGAAGCGTCGCTCAACGTACTTGAGTTCGTGGCAAATAAGATACCAGAATCAAAGGTAATCTTCAAGGCCTCACCATTATTCACGCTCTCTATCTTTGTCTCCTCAGGCAAGGTAGCTTCCAGTTCTTTCTTCTGTTTATCCATTTTCTTTCCAATTAACGCACCGGCCGTACCACCCACAGCCGCACCAAGCACGGCACCCAACGCAGTATTCCCGGCCAAGGCACCAACACCAGCGCCGACAGCCGCACCACCGCCAACACCGATAGCCGTACCCTTCGCCGTGTTATTCCATGTTCCACAACTCGTAAACACCACTGCCATACATAGCAGTAAAACAGATAATAACTTAATGTTCCTCATCATCTTCTACAATTTCACTTAAAACAACTATATATAACAGATATCAATCAAACATGTTGATTGAATCGCAATATTCAAGTTCTCCTTGTACGATAAAAGTGATCTCTTCCGGTTCGAACTTACCCACACCGTCTTTCCGGGCATTCTTGATTACATAATCTACAACTTCTTCCTCGTCTATCTCAATCTCATCATCGCCATCGTCTTCCAACATGCCATTGGATTCATAGAAGTCGTAGATTAAGTCTACGATATAATTGATATCGTCATTACTAAACTTTCCCTTCAGCTCTTGGGGAAGATAATTCTGGATAAATTTTACGGAATCATCCTCATCATAAAGTAACTCATCATTGTTCGTGCTCATAATTAATCTTGTTTTAATTAGTTTGAATGGCTACAAATGTACAGAAATATTTCCATGTTAAATCAGGATAGATGTTACTTTTAAATAATAACCCTGATTTATCCCGATAAAAAAGGGGGAAGCAACTGCTTGAAAAGAGCCAGCTCGGAGTATCAGAGATAGCTTATGAAATGAGACTCTCGCCTAAACAATTCGCCAAGTATTTCAAAGAGGCCTATGGGGAGTCTCCATCGTCATTTAAAAAGAAGGAGAACGAGCATAAAAAAGAATGATGTCTGCCGGTATCTGTAACTCCGCTTGATGTGAATATTGCGCAGCTGATCCTTCTCCGGCAGGAAAAGACATAGATAAAAGCAAATAATATTTTAACATAACATATATGCTATATAAAACAAATCAATTATATTTGTCATACAAAACAAAAACGCACCTGCCATGAATGACAAATATAATTATAAAACTATTTATACAACTGTAAAAGAAGATATTCAAAAAGGTATATATCCAACAGGTACACTTCTCCCTACCGAACTTACATTGGCTGACAGATATTCGGTCTCTCGTCCAACGATCTCTAAGGTGTATAACCAACTTCAGAAAGAAGGATATGTAAATAAAAAGAAAGGGCTCGGAACTCTTGTTCTTTTCAAAGGAAATGTAAAAAAAACATATACATTTGGATTATTACTCCCTGGCGCCGGAGAATCCGAGATATTTTCCATTATTAACGACCAGATATTAAAACAATCCGAGCTTATGCAATTTAATTGCCTTTGGGAAGGGGCGACCGCCAGTAACGCAGACATCCGAAGGAATCTCATCGAAACCTGTTGTGACAGTTACATCGGAAAAAATGTTGATGGTATCTTTTTCTCTCCCTTGGAACGAGTACCCGACGCAGACCGTATTAACGAAACAATATGCAATAAAATACAACAAGCCGGAATCCCCCTGATTCTTATTGACCGGGATATTGTTCCTATACCACAGAAAAGTCCTTTCGATGTCGTATGCCTTGATAATTACAGCGCAGGCGCAATAATGGCTCAACATCTGATCCAGGCGGGTTGTAAACATATTTATTTTTTCTATCGTCCGGACTCAGCTTATTCTGTCCATATCCGTTTTCTTGCGGTCAAAGACACGATACAGGAACAAGGCCTTACATTCAATGCGCAAAATGACTTTTGTGGTAATCCCGAGGATTTGGACTTTGTTAAAACAATTCCCGTGATAAAGGGAGAAACAGGCATTATCTGCGCAAACGATTCAACAGCAGCCGTCCTTATGTCATCATTAGAAGCTATCGGACATAAAATAACCTCGGATCTTCTGATTTGCGGATTCGACGACATGAAATACTCACAACATTTGAAATGCTCGCTCACTTCATTCATCCAGCCATGCAAAGAAATCGCCAACATCAGCATTGATTTAATGATGAGAAGGATCGAGTGCAATGACAGGTTACCCGTAAACGTCTACCTAAACGGTCAAATTATCAAAAGAGAATCTACCCGGTTCATCTAAAAAAACTCTTGGGAAAAGTATGATGATATCATCCTATGGTCAACATGTCATCACAATAGTCGGCAATACGTCGTCTGTGAGTAATAAAAAGCATGGTACTTCCCGGGAGGTTGGTAATGATATTTTGTATCAAAGATTCTTCAGTTTTTTCATCTAAAGAAGAACTCAGTTCATCAAACAGATAAATAGAACCTTTGCGCAACAAGGCTCGGGCTATGGCTATACGCTGCGCTTGCCCTTCACTTAAACCGCCGCCTTGTTCTGCGCAAAGGGTTTCCAATCCTTCCGGCAACTCAAACACAAACTCAGCGACAGCCGTTTTTAGCGCCCAATACATGTCTTTCTCTGTGGCATCAGGATTTCCCAACAAAAGGTTCTCCCGGATAGTGCCGCTCCATAAGGTATTCCCTTGCGGAACATATATCAGATTACAAAGAGTGGAAGATGAAACTTGTACTTCCCTACCCTCTTTATCATATAGCAGGATTTCCCCTTCTTGTGGACGCAACAATGATAATATCAACCGGAACAATGTCGTTTTGCCGGTTCCGGTCACGCCCGATATAGCTGTCCTAGAACCTGGTCTAAAATCATAATTGAATTGCTTCAAAATATATCGGGATGCTCCTGGATAGCAAAAAGAAACATGTCGGAAACGAATCCCTAATCTTCTGGATAAATGAAGCGGCACAAATTTCATTTCCACCACATCATCTTCTAGTTCCCTCAATCGGTCTATGGAGGCTGTAGCATGAACAAGAGCGGGCAATTGCCTCCCCAGATCGGCTAACGGATGTTGGATTTGTCCTATTAATTGTAAGAATGCCGTCAGCATCCCAAAGGTCACGGTTCCGGTATAAATCCCATGTACCCCCCACAAGAACGCAACGGCATAGCCTCCGGAAAAGGCACACATCACCATTAGCCCGGAAAAAACAGATATTCTACTACGTTTCATCTCCCAGCGGTAAAGATTTTCCTGAAGTATGTTTAACTGCTTTTTCATCCACTCTTTCCTTTCAAAGACTTGCAACAGAAACAAGTGTTGGAAACTTTCCTGCAAGAATGCCTGTACCTTGCTGTCATCCTGCCGGATGGAAAAGGTCAAGCGACGAATCTCCCTAACCGAGAACTTACTCAATAACAGGCAAACCGGTAGCACGGTAAGAATAATCCAAGCTAAACGGATATCCAAATAAAAAAGATACGCAAACGCCAAGGTAAACCGAGCACTGGATGACACGAATGCCGGAAAAGACCGGCTCAAAGTATAAGCCGTCACCCGCACATCTTCCGTCAAACGGCTCAGAATGTCTCCCGAATGGTAACGCATACGGCTTTCATAGCCCATACCAGACAGCCGGACAAACATACCGTACCGGAGAGCGTTTCTGATTCGTATATCATTTCGGGCAGACAGGTAACCTTTCCCAACTGATAAGATTATCAGAGAAATCACACAAAACACCATTACCCAAGCATATAGATGAAAGTCTAATAAAAGTCTTCCTGTCGCAATATCAACGAGTATTTTACATACATGGATAAAATACATAGAAAAACCTGCATGTAAAAGTACCGCTAGACAGCACAACAGAAGTCCACATCGGGTCTCCCGAGAAACTTTCCACAGCCAATCACCTAATAAAATCAACCGTTTCATTTACCGATGTAGTAAAGCCACCTTCAAACTATACAAAAAAGAATAAATAACCCAACGGATAAGTAGGCTGGGATTTAATGGAAAGACGGACAACCACCAACGAAACCGTTGTTTCATGCCATGTAGTTTACCTAGATAATAACCTTTGGGACGAAATGATTGGCTACGGAAATATGTACACTGGCCAAAATTTCCAGATTTGAATATTAAGGAAAGAAGATATTGTGATAATTTTTTCCTCTCCTTAAAAAAACCGGGGAATTCTTCTGGTGGCAACCCTAAATAATACACGGCTATACAACCAAATATTTCCCAAAAACGCCTCATACCCAAAAGATCAACCTCACACAGCAACCTTTCCCTGTCAATGTCATCAACATGGGCATGCAGATACAATGTCCAATCGCAAACTTGTCGTAACCCCACGCCCTCTTGAATAAAATGCCGGACAAAATGCAGGAACAAAAATAACGCATCAAAATTCACGGGTGGAAGTATAATGTCCGTTCCTTGCAACTTTTCACCAGAACAGGCCTCTTCTCGCAGATAGATATCCGAGATTACCTGTAAACGCTTATCAATTCGGGGAATTGTCAAACAACAAGCCTTTCTGTGTATTTCCACATCCACCCCACTGTAACAAAATTGTCGGTGAGAGGGATGTTTGTTCATAGTAACATTTTCTATCCCGCCACAACCAGACAAAATCTTACAAGCAAGATCATAGTATCTCACTCCGACATACAAATCAATATCCCCACACTGCCGTTGTTCGGGGTATAAGTAGTTCTGTGCCACTCCTTGTCCTTTCAATAAGACTGGACGGATGCCTGCATAGCTCAATTCCCCATAGACCTCTTTCAACACATGATTTAATACGGTATGCCCATGACGGATTCGTATCAGTTCCTTTTGCAAATCCCGAACCATACTTGTTGGAGGGCGCATGGACAACGGTAAACTCCCTATTCCATCACTCAGCACACCAACTACGGTTTGTTCTCTCGCCAAACTCAAGATGGCCGGCCAATCCACACCATCCTGGAAAAGTCGCTCGTCAACAGCCTTACCCCATAGCCCGGCACGAAGCAAAGACAAAAATTGTTCTTCAGTCTTTGTCATTCTTCCGCAATTCCCAACTTTTTCCAAGTCTCACACAAAGAAATGGTATCTTTCAGAGCCTGTTCTTTTGTTATGTCATATTTTTTTTCCAACAAGCCTGCCAACATTTCTTGATCAAATTCTTTCTCTCCTAAACATTCCCACAGATAAGCCGCAGAATCGTTTAATGTAATCAGTTTATTGAAATTTACCAGATCCAATCCATCTGCTGTCACCACATACTCTCCACACATTTTACGAAGTACAAATCCTTTTTTGATATGCATATTACTACGAATATTAAATTGTTTTAATAATACTATTTAAAACCGTCGGATAAATATCAGCAGGAAACGGCGTACCGGAAGAAGTTTTTGCCAAAGCCGGGATTTGCGACGAAAACCTAAACAACCACAGTCCTCATATTGCCCCTTATGAATAATTGCCTTCACCCTAGCGATAACATCCCTTGGCAAACACCATTCTTTTCCCCGAACATTACCATCTCCCATCAAGATTAAATACCGCCCTCTTATCTCCATCAGTCTATGCAGCACATATGTTCCCGGTGCCACTCTACATAAAAGAATGTCTCCCTTCACATATTCGCAAACCGATTCCAGCACTACATTATCACGTCCTCCCCGGATGAAAGGTAACATGCTACATCCTTTAGCAGTCATTACCACACATTTTCCTTCAGACAATATCCGTCTGATCTCCTCCACCAATATTTCCGTATTTTTTTCCTTTATATTCATAAAGCCGTCACAGTCCGAAAACAAAGTAAGGCAGCCATTTTATCAGGTAAACACTCCAATTGGTAATTCGAACAACGAAGAACCACCTGTTCGACCGTACGATAAACATTATCTGCCATCCGACGTTCCCACCTCATACACGAGCAAGAAGGAAGAAGAGAAGCATATGCTTTTAGATTTTCCAGTTCGATTATTCGGTTAAAGGGAGCTTGCGAGAGTCGCACGATAGCCTTCAGTTCCGCACGTCGATTCTTATAACAAGGAGTTTTTCCACTCCAAGGGGAACCATAAACATATACTTTTCCATCGTCCGACAATCGAATCACCGGATTATCATCATTTAATAACTCCGCCCCCTCAATATGAGTAAGCCAAAGATTCCCATGGGTACTTTTCCCGGTACCACTACGTCCTAGGAATAGATATCCCATACCTTCCTTCTCAATGGTAGATGCGTGGACTAATAATGTATCTTGTGAAGCAGTACTCAGAGCATAAAGAAGCATCAAACTATTATTTAAAGCAAAAGCGATTTGTTCCGGCGTATCTCTCGTATAAACATACAAAACAGCCGGTTGTCCGGATAGAGCAGGTAGAAGCAGAGCTTCTGGCTCCTGAAACGTGTTGGAAAAGCCAAAAGCATAACCTTCTTCTCTGCGATAAAGCCAAGTGCAAGGCATTTCCTCATGGAAACACTGAAGGCACTCTCCCACTTTCTCTATCGGAAGCCGCTCACTCCTCTTTATCACCAAAGTAAATATCGGCATCACGTCCTTATCCTCCCGGAAAAACGAGTAAGGACGTAATACTTCGGAAGAAAAACCCTCCGGCCACTCTAGCCCGAATGTATGGTGGGCTACGGTATAAAGTCTCATATTCTTACAAGTTCCATCAAAATTTACAGACGGGCATGTACGCAACACACCGTCACATCCGTGCCTCGCAACATAGCACAACGGATATGACGGTGCAGAACAGACTTGCCTACATTCCGGCAGCTTATGACATTTTATTATCTTTGCGGAATGGTCGCCTTATAAGGGAATCTCTGATTATCATCTCCACCATTCTCCTCATACTGATACGTAACACCATAAGTATAGTCTGAGTCAGAGGCTACATCATCAATCACTTTGTTCATTGAGTCTATCAGATCTTTGGTAAGGCTTTCCTTCACGGAACAATCCCGAATCAGCCCGTTTTCCTCACCTTTAGCAATAACAGGAGTACTCCCTTTAATCCAATAACAACCACTGAAAGTAGGTAGTACAACATCATCAGCATTGTTCATATTTTTCTTGACCTTGTAAATTAAAGCGGTAGCTTTTGCATTCGCATAACAACCAAAGATATCTCCATAACTTTCACCAGCCAAAGCACCGCTGAAATCCCCATTCATAGAACCGTTCGCGGCACAACCGATAATTGTGCCATTGTTGGCTCCGGCAATACCCCCTGCATAACGAGTATCCAGCCCTTCTCCGAAATCACCTTCAACTACCACATCTGCCGTACACGCCACAATACGTCCGGAGTTGTTCGTACCGACAATACCTCCCAAACGAGCCTCTGATGGCACATCGAAATGTGAGATGGCAGTTCCCGACTTCACATGACAATTCTCGACAACACCTTCTATATTTCCTACGATACCACCTACAAACATATGCCCAGACAACTTTCCTCCAGAAACCGTACATCCCTCGATGATATCACCACGTCCGTAACTCCGTCCTACAATACCTCCAACATTCTCGCTACCACTTACATCCGGATTAGTCACATGGCAATTTTTGATAGCCGCAGATGTATAATTGAATATGTCCGCACAATTCATCCGGGCTACTATCACTCCGGCATAACCATCATCAAAAGGATTAGTCGTATTTCCCACATACTTGGTAGATATCACAGGACTATCAAATGTCAGGTTCTCAACAGCCCCACCTTCACCCATGACCGCAATAAATCCCGCATAAGGAAAGTTCTCATCACCTTCAATATGGAAATTGGAAATCTTTTTCCCGTTTCCAATTACCTTTCCGGTAAAGGGCTTCTCATCTGTTCCAATTTGTGGCCATTTACGTACATCCCCTTCGAAATCTATGTCTGCAACCAAATAGCAGCCCAACCCAATTTCTCCATTTTCCACACGCTCTGCCCATTCATACAGGCAATCCAAGTTTGTCACTATGAAAAGTCCATCTTCTGTTATCGTTCCACATTCATCTCCGCTAAATTCAGCGTTTTCCACTTCAATCGTAACTATGTTGTTTTCCGTGAAACTGGTTGACTCATCATTTTTTATCGTAGCAATCTGTCCTTTTTCATTTACCAAAGTAAGTGTATAGCCTTTTACCATGTTTACCGGGGCCAATACAAAATAATAATCCTTACCGGGATAACAAATTTCTCCTCCCTGTACTTGATCTAGATAGATTGTCTGTGACGCTTGCTCATTATCAATCACCACAGCTGAAGTTTCATTCGGATCATATACGGATATGGTCACATCTCCAGCCAATAGTTCTCCATTATTCCCACTCAACCGCATAGAAGAGATAGCATCACCTTTGTAATCCGAGGATATGTGTACACGTAGGTAGGAAGCCGAGTTGTAAAACGCCAGATCCTGTGCATCCTCTTTGGTCGAGCGTGATACCGCAAGGTTCATTCCGGAAGCATAGCTACCGGGTTCCGCATACTGACGTATGTAAAGCTGTGTAGTAAAAGTATATGACGAAGGGTCAAATTCAGCACGGCTGTTATAGGGATAAAGTGCACAATACCAATCAGTGGTAGCAGATACCGTACCCCTAAAATCCGTCATGATACCTCCATCCTTCGTAATGAACGGATTATTTTGATTGTTACCATCGAAAACACTAATCCTGTCATTGGCTACCCACATGGTTTGATTACCTTCACGAACCAGTGTCCGAGTATTTACCTGATATTTCATTTCACTACTCAAGGCACTGAAAGTCAAATCTATTGGTCCAGAAGAGGCACTCCCCCCTTCCTGCATGATACTTTCCGAACAAGAGGTGGCCCCGAATAACAAGGCTACACTCAATAGCAAGATACTACTTTTCATAATGATGCAATATATTAAGTTTAAAAATACGTATCTTGTCCATCCTCGGTATGTCCTCCGTCACCATCACCCCAATCAGGCAAGCCGCCTCCACCACTCGCTCTCAGCAAAGCCCCCTCGCTCTGCAATTCCATCACCTCACATTTAGGAGATACATAAACACTTTGTTTTCTTTTTTGCTGAACATTTGTTTCCTCTGTTTTCATACTAAATCTTTTATATGGTTAATGATTTATTTAACTATCGTGAAATTCACAGATTGATCATAGCCCGTAACACCGTACTTATCATTCATATCATAAGCTTGTATCTCCATGCGTTCAGGGAAAATACCATATTTATTGACCAGCAAATCACGTACTTTTTCCGCACGTTGATGGGCCAAATGTTTATCCGTGCCACCCGTATTTCCCACAATGGCAATTTTCGCATCCTCATAGCGCATCATATAATGTGCGATATGAAAGATATTGACCATCTGGAGTTCTTCGTTGAATTCATTTCTTCCCGGATAAAAAACAACAGAAGGAGTCAGCAAACTACCTATATCCATACGTTTCTTTATCACCTCGATCGTATCACCAGCTATTGTCTGTTCGCTACGGATAAGCGTCACGGCATGATTCAATGCCGCAAGTTGTTCTTCAGGAACCAGACGCACGACTTTATACCCTTGGCGTCCGATACGGAAACTTATACCGACAGAACCACTCAGGATACCGGCGAACTTTCTCCCCTTACCCAGTTCGCCATCAAAGCTAGAATTGGTGATCTCACTTCCGAGGCTCATGTGTATCCCCCAACGGTTGGTGATATTATAATTTCCAATCAATCCAAAACGGAATCCAGTCTTTATATTATCTTCCATTCCATGATATTTGGCGGCACGAAGCATTCCTATACCTACATAACCTTGTGCTGTCCATTTACGATTCAGACGGTTGTTGGGAGTAAACACATTATATAGGTCAAAAAGAAAGTCCGCATTCAATTCATAGTATTTCAGGTCTTGTCTGTAACCGTTCTTCGTATCTCTCCCTTTACTATCCCAATATTCCCGGACTGGGTCAAAATCATCTATCCAACTATCTTTATAGGCATAAATACCTGTCGCACCACTATTCCAGCCTTTCAACCGGGAACCTCCGAAGTTTAACCGGACCCCGAAATCTGGATGTAACCATTTACCAACGGTTATACCAAATCCGGGTTTCAGACGTTTTCCGAAAGACAAGTGAGAATCATCCTCTCCCATCAACATCCTTCCCGCAAAATCAGCTTCAATATAGAAATTATCCCAAAATGAGGAAATATAACGGGTCTTGTAATCAACCTGTAACGTATCCGTGAGCACGGTTTTATTCACTTCCTTCTTGGGAGCTTGAGCCTGTACCGCAGAAAAACCGCCTAATATGATTGCTACTGCCATTATTATTTTTTTCATACGTCTTATTCTTTATTGTCATTTTCAATTATTTGCATTACCACAGCCCTGTTCCAACGATAATCTTCGTTATACGCACGCTTAGTGTCTCCTTTGGCATCTAATACAAGGCGTTCAGCAGATATACCACATTTTTTCACCAGATAATCACGCACAGCCTTTACACGACGTTCACTGAGTTTCATATTGTATGCGGGATAAGCAGTTTCTTTATCGGCGAAACCTACCAATTCTAATCGGGATTCGGGATGCCGCTTCATATAGCGAGCTATACGATCAATATTCAGTTTCTGGTCTTCCTCGATATTGTACTTGTCAATAAGGAAACGCACGGCAAAGGTAGTGACCACATCCTCTACAGATACAGGTTTCTCCACTCTTGTCGGTGGCAGGATGTAGCGTACCGACTCATAGGTTACCGGATGGACCTTAGCATAACGGGCAAATTTACGTCCACCGAACTTGTAGGAGATACCTACATTCAGCCCAGCATAACCCTCCACCGTGAAATTACGCTGTCCAGGTTGACCACCAATCTGTCCATCGAAAGTTTCATCAACAATGTTTCCTTGCAATTCCGCAAAAATATCCCAATTTTTATGCACACTAACATTCAGCATGATACCGGCATTAAAAGCGAATGAATTAGTCGCAGACAGCCCCTGCGAAGCGAATCCATGAGCAAATCCCGGACCAGCGGACAAAATCAGTCCGACAGGTTTCTTCTCCTTGGTAAACCAACGGACAGCATCAGTCATCAGATTAACAGACCAGTCCATATAAGTAAATTTACGGTGAAACCAAGTACGGCCATCCTTCTCCGATAAATAAGGGAGCATACCTTCTGGCATGACAGAGTGATCGGCTACCTGATCATACATATTATAATAGTTCAATAAAAAGGAATGTCCAGATAGTTTTCCAACCCCCATCTGTACACGGAATCCCCAAACCGGCGTGAACCATTTACCGGTACTTAACCGGAATGATAATCGTGCCCTATTGACAAAATTATCATAATCACGATTAGCTTCCGCAGCCAAGGAATTAACTCCTCCGGAAAGGCTGATAAACCAGTTTTTCGTGCCCTTACCCGCAACAACCAAATCGGTCGTGTCACCGAGTTCTTCCAAAAAGTCAGATCGCAGTTCCGTATGGATCGTGTCCGACTTCAAAGCTTCCTGTGCCACCGCACCTAAAGGCAGCGTGCCAAGAAGCACTCCAATCAAAATCACTTTTTTATTCATAAACTTATTTGATTAATAATTCTTACAATTATCCCATCGTTACCGGCCTGGCTAGATTCCTCGGATGGCTAACGTTCTGCCCGCATCGGGTTATTTAGGAAATCTTCATAGGCGAGACGTATTCCTTCTTCCAATTCAGTTTTGTAGGTCCATCCCAGTGATGTCGCTTTTGACACGTCTAGTAACTTGCGAGGCGTGCCGTTGGGGCGTGATATGTCCCAGCGAATTTCTCCGGTATAGCCGATTATCCTCGCAACTAATTCAGTAAGCTCCTTTATTGTCAATTCCTTACCCGTCCCAGCATTCACCGTCTCGTTACCGGAATAATGGTTCATCAAGAACACACATAAGTTGGCAAGATCATCCACATAAAGAAATTCCCTCAACGGGCTACCATCCCCCCAACAAGTCACAAATGGAAGGTTTTGTTCCTTTGCCTCATGGATACGACGGATCAGAGCAGGGAGCACGTGCGAGTGTTCCGGATGGTAATTATCGTTCGGGCCGTAGAGGTTGGTAGGCATGACACTGATATAATCCGTACCGTATTGCCGATTCAAGAACTCGCAGTATTTCAGTCCGGAAATTTTTGCCAAGGCATACGCTTCATTTGTCTTTTCCAGTTCCGAGGTCAGCAGACAGCTTTCTTTCATCGGCTGGGGTGCCATGCGAGGATAGATGCATGACGAGCCGAGGAACTCCAGCTTCTTGCATCCGTTCTGCCATGCGGAATGGATGACATTCATCTCCAGTATCATGTTGTCATACATGAAGTCGGCCAATGCTGTCTGGTTGGCGATGATACCGCCCACCTTGGCTGCTGCGAGAAAAACGTATTCCGGCTTTTCCTCGGCGAAAAAACGCTCCACGACATCCTGACGGGTCAGGTCAAGCTCTTTATGGGTACGGGTAATGATGTTCGTATACCCCTGCCGTTGTAATTCCCGGACAATAGCCGAACCGACCATACCCCGATGTCCGGCCACATATATTTTTGCGTTCTTTTCCATCATTTATATAATAAAGGAAAAGGTTTGGATACCTTTGTATCCTCAATCTTACAATTATCGGCAACAAGTTTGGACAAAGCTATCTTGTCCTCTTCCGGTAGATCGGATATTGTAATCCTTATTTCTTGCATAACCGTAGTTTTTATTGGTTATTTTACGATTCCTTTCTCGAGATATTCGGCAAGGTTAATTCTTACCTGTTGCGATGCACGTTCCACGGCCACTTTTGCCATATCGGCATCCACCATAATTTTCACAAGTTTCTCAAACGATGTTTTCTGCGGATTCCAACCCAGTTCACGTTTCGCTTTCGATGGATCTCCCCAAAGATTTACCACATCGGTCGGGCGGTAAAAATCGGGAGAAACTTCGACAAGTACTTTTCCGGTCTTGCAGTCAATACCTTTTTCGTTTTCACCTTCACCCTCGAAATGCAGTTCGATTCCGGCATAATGGAAAGCCAATCGGCAGAATTCACGTACCGAATGCTGCTCGCCGGTAGCAATGACAAAATCTTCTGGTTTATCATTTTGGAGAATCAGCCACATGCACTCCACATAATCCTTGGCATAGCCCCAGTCACGGAGAGATGACAAGTTACCGAGCAACAGCTTGTCTTGTTTGCCTTGAGCGATACGTGCAGCGGCTAAGGTTATCTTGCGGGTAACGAACGTTTCTCCGCGGCGTTCCGACTCATGATTGAACAGAATACCTGAACAGCAGAACATGTTGTATGCCTCGCGGTATTCCTTGGTAATCCAGAATCCATACTGTTTTGCCACGGCATAGGGAGAGTAAGGATGGAACGGGGTATTCTCGTTTTGTGGTACTTCTTCCACTTTCCCATACAGTTCGGAGGTAGAAGCCTGATAGATACGGCAGGTATCAACAAGGTCGCACTGGCGAACGGCTTCTAAAATGCGTAGTACGCCGGTGGCATCGATATCTGCGGTAAACTCCGGGGAGTCAAACGACACCTGTACATGACTCTGTGCGGCGAGGTTGTATATTTCGTTTGGCTTTACTTTTTTCACCACTTGTAAGATGCTCATCGAGTCGCCAAGGTCGGCATAGTGGAGGTGGAAGTGTTGGTGTCCCTCCAAGTGTGCGATACGTTCGCGGAAGTCCACCGACGAGCGGCGTATGGTGCCATGCACGTCATAACCTTTCTCCAATAGGAACTCGGCCAGGAACGACCCGTCCTGGCCCGTGACACCAGTAATTAAGACTGTTTTCATTTTTATTTACGATTAAATATGTTCTATTTTGGTTAATGCTATCTCGCAGATTTTGTAGGGATAGCGGAGGGCTAGGAACAGGAGGTTGGAATACACCCCGTTTTGCTGCAAGGCCCTCAGATGGTCATGCATGATTTGCCTGTGGCTGCGCAACCCCGAGGAGGATGCACCGCCTGTGCGCATCGTCACGAAGTCCTTGGCTATGTAACGTGTGCGGATGTGGTGGACAAAGATGAGTCTAAGCAGGTTCTCGAAATCGGCCGCCACCTTGTACGACAGATTGAATGTCCCGAATTGTTCATAGATGGAACGGCGGCAATAAAACGACGGATGCGCCGGCATGAAACCGAAACGCATCCAGCTCCTATGGAATAGCCGCGAACTGTAATAGCGGACGCAGTGTTCCAAGTCGCCTTCATTCACATAATGCACGTCGCCATACACGGCATCGAGGTTGGTATCGGTCAAAACATTGGCAACTTGTTCCAATACATCGGACGATGTGTAGAAATCATCGCTGTTGAGTATTCCCACCACATCGCCCGTAGCCATCGCAATACCCTTGTTCATGGCATCGTAAATGCCCCGGTCTCGCTCGCTGATGTAGCACATCCGCCCCTCAAACAGAGGCTCGTAACCGCACACAATATCCATCGTGTCGTCAGTCGAACCTCCGTCAATGACAAGGTACTCAATATCCTTGTGTGTCTGGCGCAACACGCTTTCCATTGTGTCACGCACCGACTTGCCGCTGTTGAAAGTGGCAGTGATTACAGAAATTTTCATCCTAATTACTTCAGGCTGATGCCGTATTCATCTTTGATGTATTGTGTGATTTTCTCCTTGTCGTTCCCGCACCGTTGTTTGATTTCAAACACCTTGGCATCGACCAGTGTACGGTACCACCAGCCTTGCAGGAATGTCCAGATGAAGCCGACTTTGCCGTCAAGGCAAGCCCCTTTCAGAAAATAGCGGTAGCAGAAGTAGGCAAAAGACCGCCAAAACAGCGGTTGCCGTGCATAGTGGTGTTTCTTCATCCGTTTTGCCAAGGCTTGCGGGCTGATTTCTTTTTGACTGTCCGTTTCTGCTGCACCGGTCAAATCCAGTTCGATGTCGAGCAAGTCAACTGCTTCGCGGATGGCATAATTCACATGTTTGTGGCAGAACCAAGACAGGTTGTTCAGGTTGTGGTCGCAGAAATCATGTTCAAATTCCACGGCTCGCCCTTCGGTCAGCTGTATATGCTCGTCCATCAACCGCTGCTCGCACATCCCCTTGCCGTAGCGGAACACCCTGAGCAGCTTGACCGGGTAGATGCCCCGCCGCATCCACATGCCCATGAAGATATGCCGCCGGTTGAAAATGCCCCCCGTCACATCATCGGGCAAAGTCGGCAATTTTTCCTGCAACTCCTGCACCAATTCAGGCAACAGATACTCGTCTGCATCAAGCCGCAACACCCATTGAGTCGTTATTCCAGCATTGGCCAAACCCCAATTAAATTGCTTGGCATAATTGTTTTCCCATTTGTTTTGCAAGATATGCACATTGAAAAAACCTTTGGCGATTTCAAGAGT
This sequence comes from uncultured Parabacteroides sp., assembly GCF_947855115.1. Taxonomy (GTDB): domain Bacteria; phylum Bacteroidota; class Bacteroidia; order Bacteroidales; family Tannerellaceae; genus Parabacteroides. The sequence continues at coordinate 100,422 of NZ_CANTZW010000002.1, read as the reverse complement.
GGTGTCTGTCGAAAAGCTGTCTATGATATAGACTGCCTTGGCAAACGGTGCTACATTCTCCAAGCATCGCCGGATGTGCATCTCCTCATTGTAGGTGAGGATGATAACTGAAAGGTCGAGCATAAAAAGTCAAAGAACTATGCGGTTGTATCTAATAGCAGTAAACACCCATTCCGATGCAACCTGATTGAAAATATAAAAAAGGATTTATTCCTTGATAATCCGCTTTTTGAGGAACTTGGCAGGATTGCCGCCTACGACAGTCCACGGTTCAACATCTTTATATACCGAGGCCGTTGCGCCCACTACTGCACCTTGCCTGATGGTTACGCCCATGCCGATGAACGCTTTTGCCCCAATCCACGCTTGGTCTGCAATGATAATCGGAGCGGTAATCAAGTGGTTGAGCGGGTCGGTGATGTCGTGGCTGGCGGTACACAGGTACGCCCCTTGTGACACCGTGGTATTTGCTCCAATATAGATAGGTGCAACGTTGTAACAGTCCACATCGGAGGCAAGGCAAGAATAGTCGTCCATCACGAGATTGGCCGGATAATACACCTTGGCCGACGAATAGACAACGGCTGTAGAAGCAATCTTAGCCCCAAACAGCCGCAACAGCCATCGCTTCCAGCCACTCCCCACCGAGCGCGGTAACGGTCGTGCAAGCCCCCCCCAAACGATAGACCAAATCAAACGTATGATTTGGTTTTTTCTGCTTAATGCGTTGTGGTACTGCGACAAATCAACGATTGTTTCACTCATACACAAATTCCGGCTTTTCGCCGCCATTTAACATCCACACGTATAATTGTTGCATCATTCGAGCCACTTGGGGGGCTGCATACTTTTCATTTACCAGTTGCCGCCCTCGTTCATCCATTGCAAGCAAATCTGCGACGGGCATTTCGATTACCTGCTGCATCACTTGGGCGATGTCTTCAGGTTTGCGGTCAATCCACCAGCCACACCCGATGGTGTTCAGTTCCTCCCACGGAGTACCAAGGCTTGCCATTACCGGAGTACCGACCGACAAGGCTTCGGTGACAATCATACCGAAGTTCTCGAAGTCGCTCGGCACAAACAGGCACGACAGCTGCGTCAGTTGCTCATATTTTTCTCTGCCGCTAACGAAACCGCTGAATGTCACGTTTGTCAGTCCTAGCCGCCGTACCTCGTTGCGTAGGAATTGCTCATAATTGTCGTCTCCCTTGCCCATAATCACGAGTTCGCACTCCTGCGGATGGGGCAGCATAGCCACCCCATAAAGAAGGTTCTCAACCTTCTTTCTGGGGTGTAACCGCCCGAGGAAGCCAAGCTTCCTCAGCCGGTTACACCCCAGAAAGATTGGCTTCTGTGAAGCCACTTCTTCTATATAATCAGGGAGGTTAGCCGGGTTAGGAATTATGGCAATCGGACCTTTGTAGCCGAAGGTTCGCACATGTTCCATCTCGGCCTTGCACGTAACGTGCAGGCAGTCGGCAAGGTTGATGTCCTTGCGGAAGTACATTTGGATCAGCGGCCACTTCTTCCAATACGAGCGATGCAATGCAGCGGGATATAGCATCCCATGCGGAGTGATGATATATGGCTTGCGCTTTTTGCGAGCCGTGGCACAGGTGACATGGTTGCAGTGCATCCACAATCCGTTGGTATGATAGAGGTCGTAGCCTGACTGCCGTAAGAATCGTCCAATGTTGCGTGAATAACCGTAAGGGGTAACGGCATCATTAGGTAATGCTTTTATCCAACTCTCACCCTTCCTCATCAAGTCGGGCGAAGAAAGTGTGAGTAAATCTACGGGGCAACCCACTTTGTACATGGCCGTAATAAGGTCGTAGGTGCAAGTGGAAGTACCTCCGCTATGCGACCCAAACCCAGAAATAGTTTGCAGTATATTCATTTATTAAAATCCTTATATATAGTGAATTCATTCCGATAGTATAATCATCGCCATGGAACAGTAGGCTTTGTTCTTGACTTGCCATTGTAGTATTCTACTATTTTTATGAAATACTCGGCTTCAGTCGCTGGACAGATATTTCGACTCCATTTTTTAATGCTCTCTTTTGCGGTTTTGACTTTTAGCTCCATAACCAAGCACTTTTCTAAATCCGCCCAATCACAATTTTTAAATACTTGCCCTCGTGTTCCCTCTTTGTCTATAAGAGCACGTGCGCCTACTACATCTGAAACAATCACTCTACATCCCGCCATCAGAGCCTCATTGACAACACATCCCCAACCTTCAAGTTTGCTCGGCAAGATTAATGTATCAGCTTGTTCTAAAACATCTCTCACCTCGCAAGGCATCATTTTTCCTAAAAAATGAATCTTATCATTCTCTTGGATTAACGCTTTTACATGTTGCATCATTAGCCCTTCACCAACTATATTAAACTCGTATTCTCCTTTAATCGAATTTAGGACCTTGATTAGTTCAATGATGGATTTCCTGTCAATTAATGAACCTACGAATACAAACTTTTTACCCCCCTGTGTAATATTTTTAACATTTGTATGGCTGTCATATTTAATCAAATATGAATCGGATGTTGGCACTGTATATATAAATTCAAACAATCTATTTTGAATAACCCATGCTTTTCTATGAGCCATTATGCCTGTACTACCACAACATCCTATTGCACGTATCTTCCGCGCATAGCCTATATTGAACAAGTAACCCCATTGTAACCGACACAATAATCCTTTGATACCCCAATAGTAGTATTGCTCCATATAAAGAGAGATGACAAAGTAATTCAGCTTCAACATCCTTCACAAGGCATAATTGAATATCCTGACACCATCGTCATCATATAGTTTGAACGTACTGTTTACGTGAATACAATCTTTGCTCTCATCGATTATCCGGTCCGCATCGTCCTTGGTTGATATTCGTTTTAAATTTAGGTACTTTATCGTCAAATCTCCATAGTTCCTGTTAGCTCTGCTATAATACAGTGCCATAACTTCTACTCCAAATTTGGCTAATTCCTCAAATGAACTCACTATGTGCATATTCAAGGTTTGTGCCCAAAATATAACTCGCTTCATAAAACTTTATGAGAAATGTGTGTTGTTATTGCTTTGCGTAGCAAAATTTCAAGTGCCAGTGGAAATTCACTCACTATGCACACTATTCATGCTATCCACGCTACTATTCGTTCTCTTTAAGTGGCTGAAAAAATCACAGAACCGATCCGCTACTGTCTCAGGAGCTTGTTCATGCGATATATTATGTCTCGCTGCTTCGCCTAATTTCTTCCTTTGATTCTCGTTCTTCAATAGAAAATCTATTGCATCAGCCATAGATTTGGCATCCTGAGGTGGAACAAGAATCCCATCTTCATTCTCAAAGACGATATCTGGTATTCCTCCTGTCTTACATGCCACGATAGGTAAACCAACGGCTTTTGCTTCAAGCAGATTGAATGGTGACATTTCTATAAAGGACGGAGATACATAAATGTCATACGATGGCAAAATATTGCGCAGTACCGAATTATCTATTCGGCCTTTTAATGAAATGTATTGACCTAGATTATGTTTTCGAATATATTCTTCCAACTGTTCCTTATAATCTTCATCTACAAAATCTCCCACTAAATCAATATGCAAGGGTTGTTGCCTCTCAACGAGTAATTTTACTGCTTCAGCCAAAACTATTTGCCCTTTTTTCGGATAAATCACGGCTGTATATATCAGTTGGGGTGTATCATTTAGTTCATAACTGCTTTTCACTGCGAATGTGTCGTATTCAACGGTATTGGGTTGTAACAATAAACGCTCTGACTTCAGCCCATTATTAATGAGATGCTGATACACGAACGAAGAAAGTGCCACATATCCATCCGTACACAGTTTTACAGCGATGGCAAATTGGTGAATTCGACTTGGATCCTCCCAACCATAAGAACTGTGAGATGTGGAAATTAGCAATGGCCTTCTCCTCTTAAGTATTGAAGCCAAACGCGCTGCTATCATAGAATACTTGTCATTGCTAAATACGATATCGGGCGACAAGTCTTTTATCCACTTTCTCAACTCCTTCACCCTTTTGGGGATGGAGTGAGCGCTACGGATGTCTGTCATACTTTCAATGACGGAGAAGTTGGCATTTTCACTATATTGGCGGTACGACTCTATATTTTTGTCTATCATCATTGTAACTGTCGCAAAACGGCAGAAAACATCTGCTAACTTTGAATTCTGCCCAATGATTAGGATTTTCATACGTTGATGTGATTGAAAAGAGATAAATGACTGTTAGCGCAATACGATATGGTGTATCTGTTAGCATCGGACAAAGCCTGTTCCCTAATCTCTGCTATCCTTTGTGTGGAGAAATGAAGCACCTTCTTTAAAGTATTGTATATGTCCTGCTGATTTTGTGTGGCTATGATAAAACCGTTTCGTTCGTTATCCACCACATCTGCGCATCCCCCTACAGGGGTGACAATGGGAATACACCCGACCGACACAGCTTCAAGCAAACTTATGGGCAAGCCCTCAAAATGTGAAGCCAACACGAAATAGTCCCCATGGTACATATAATCCACGGGATTTGTCACTTCACCTACATAGTGTATCCGTTGTGAGGTGATGTCTTTTAACTGTTGAGCGTACTGTTTGTCGGCATCTCTACCGGCGATTACAAGAACTATGTCTTCACCTTCATCAACCAATTGTTTGACAGCCAAAGCTACAGCCAGTTCATTTTTTACAGGAGTTACTGCCGCTGTCATAATGAATAATTGGGTGTCGGGTGTAGCTTTATATTGCTTCAATGAAAAACCGGATGTTGGATTGTATGTGGGTACTCCATTGTAAATCACAGTTGTAGGAACCGTATTCCCATACAATTGGTGGAACGAGACATCAGACTGATGGGAAATGGTAATAGGGCATACTTTCTTTGATTTAAAGAGAAAGCGGCGTATGAATAGGTGAACACCCGAAGCTTCACGATAGGCATCATTGTGGATGGTGGCATAGCAACGACACAGGTTCTTAATTGCAGGCAATATGGCGTAAGCTATGGCATTGACATGGAAATGAGCGATATCGTATCCTCCATCTTTAATGAAGTCACATATACTATACATTAGTTTAAAATCAAGACCTCTTGATTTTGGAATGTATGCAAATGTAATGGAGGGGTCGAGCTTCTTACGTAGAAAGCTGTATTCACTATCATAGAAAGTCAGTAATGTAATGTGCACTCCATTATGACGACACATTTCATTACAGAGGTTGACGAGGAAAACTTCCGCCCCACCTGCTTGAAGGCTGGGTATAATTTCTAAAATCTTCATTATGAACGTTCCTTGACAAATTACCAAAAAAGTCCCTTTCCCAAGAGGTAGGGCAATGGAGAATAAAACAAATCCGGATGTGTATTGACAGACAATGCCCCGCCAAGAATATAACCATATCGCACCATTATATTCCAGCTACTTACACCCAACAGGCATAATAATATTCTGGGGTTGTTGGGATATACAGCCTTGAACCATAGGAAAATAACAAAAATTTGGGTGAAGCAGAAATAACGTTCGCCTAATGCGGGTACTGAATGTAATACGTTGGTAACGAAGAAAATAAATAAAATAAACGGATATAACCGTTTAGATGTTTCATTGATTTCTTCATCCTCTTTCTTGAAGTATTTTATAATATATATTAGCATCACCCCATACATGATTCTCTTAGCAAGTGCAAAACTGGCTCCCAACCACCAAAAACCGCTTCTTCCTGCGCCAGCCAAATTAGCGTATGCTTCATCGGTATTATGGTAAGTTGACCACCGATATAATGAAGGCGGTAAGAATTGCGATAAATCAATCTGCCGGAAAATATCTGTAGTAAAGAACATAAGAGGCAGAGTGCATATTGCACACCACTTTAGTATGGTTACATTTTTGGGTATAAGCAAATAAATTACAATTACGATGGCATATAGCCATAATGCCGAATGGATGAGAGGTGCTAATAATATGGGCAACAAGAAAAGAATGCTTTTCCTGTTACTGCATAGGTAATACAACGTACAGGCAATGCACAACCAAAAGCCTGTCGTGAAACGCGGGTTTTGAACGGTGAATATATCGCGTGGAAATATGAAAAAGAAAACCACAATTAGCCCCATCCATGTTCCTGCCTCAAACTTGTTGTCATCAGTTATAAGTTTGAGCGACTTTAACTGGAAATATGCTACAGGAATTGAACAGACAAGGAAATAGAAGTGATAATTATTAGTGAATTGCTTGACTAACCATATTACGACTATCTCGTATATTTCTTTAGGGGCTTCTCTGCTAAATGTGAAGTAAGCATGAACTTGTCTGGCCATCTCGTCAGTTGTTATTTCAGTGTTCTGAAAACGCTGATAAATACCGATGAAGTCATCGTACATATCCGACAATGAAACAGGAGCCATGTGCCAACATATCAGCAGACTGAAAAGGAAAAATATGGCATAAGATTTCCTTTCATTGACGTACCGAAGGCAATATAACCAAGCACCGAATGGCCAGACAATGAAAAAGAAAAGAAAATGGGTAAATGGCTGATGTGAACCACTGCCTATTTTAAGATACTGCTCCCTCATAATATAAGAAAAAAAGTCAATCCAATTCTCAAATAGCAATAGATTGCCTAATTAAGTCTTCCCACTGGTCAACAATGTCCGTTACTGAAAACTTCTGAACCTTTATCTGCGCCTGTTGTGACAATGCAGAGTAATCGAACTTTCCATCAATGCATTGCTGAATGCACTGAGCCATCGCTGACGGTTTCTTGGTGACAATAAAACCATTCTTTTCATCATCAATTATATCATATACAGCCTCAAATGTGTCGTAAGAAACTGGTACACATCCGAGTTGCATCGCTTCCACCAGAACCATGGGCCACCCCTCGTAATTGGACGTACAGCATATAAACTTGGCTTTTGCACAGTATTCTCCCACATTCGCTTGGTTCCCCTTAAACGAAATGCGTTCCACTGCCAACTTTTGGGCAAACGCTTTCATTCGTTCCAAATCCGAGCCATCACCCACGACTACGGCTTCCCAATCTGGATTATGCTTCATTAACAGCTTCCATACACGGACAAAGTCGAAAACATTCTTAGAAGAATTTTCTATTCGTCCTACAAACAGCACTACATTTTCACGCTTGCATTCATTCGCTGTGCCAATATTGGAGAACGTATTAGGGTTGTTTATCGCCGTAAGCTTTGAAATAGGGGCATCGGGTAAAAAACGCTTGAATCGGTCTATATATGTTTCTGATAGCAAGCAAAGTTTATCCGTTGAATCAAGCAATCGCCTAAACACTCTCCTTGCCCCATTGATGTAATAATTCCTCACAAGAGCAGGAACAATAATACCGGTATACTTGAAGATGGTTCCTGCCAATGAATTTGTTTTCGTTAATCCTTGCAGTATGAATCTTTCTTTTTTATAAGTCGCGAAAGGCTGGCTATGAAATACTTGCACCTTAAATACGCATTGAGGAAATGCTCTTAATATCGGAACAGCCTCATTACTGAAAGACTGATTAATGACCATATCGATACTAAGTTTTTCTGCCAATTCTCTGACTTCGTGTGCGACATCCGATTTGCCGGAAAGGTAGTATTGCATACAAGGAGCATCTTCTATCTCACTTGTATCTTGGTGCCCGGTTATGGAGAGACACAAGAAAGAAACCTTGTGCCCACGCTTCACAAACTCCTTTGCCAAAACATCCGTGACTCGTTGTACACCTCCATTATGGGCAATGATTGGGAAATCGAACATAAACATAATATTCATAGCTACAACATTTTATTGAGGTAATCAATAGAAGCAGAACGCAACTCCAAAAGTTTATAAGAGACAGTATCGTAATCAATAGTTTGCTCCCATATCTTTATCGCTTTCGCTCGTTCAATTGAGTCGAAATACCTATCCGCCAAACCCAATTTGTCAAGCAAATCCGTCATGCGGACTTTCCGCTCTTGATTGATGTTGTTATTCACAATGATAAATTGCTTACGAAACAGCAGGCTGAACGCAAGTCCATGGAATGAAGGGGTTATGACCAGCGACGCCCTGGCAATGCCTTTGATCCATTGTTCCACACTGGGACGGTTCCATGCGATGGTGTTTGTAAGGTGCACTTTTCGGTTTATATTGTTGGGATATAGACCTAATTCATGAGCCAACTCCGTAGAGAACTTCGTCAATTCGTTGTTGTCTGAAAGCGGATAGTATGCCAATGTGCCATCTTCCGAGGCATTCTGACAATCCATCCCAAAATATTCATCAAAGAGCAGTGTCGGGTCAAGCACTTCGACGGCTTCGATGTTAAACTTTTCTTTTAGAATTCTGACCCCAGATGCTTCTCGGCAAGATACAGCAGTAAATTTATTCAGCATTTGCCTTGCCACAGAGGTCAGTTGCTCGTTTGCGTTCCATTCTCCCATTCCAAAGCTCGATGCATAAGACGCTCGTTTCACTTCATCTGTGCCAAATACTAGAAAGAACGCTTCGGCTTTTTCTGCGGTAATCTTGTAGTTCCACACTTGGTCGCTACCCACAAGGTATAAGTCTGCTTCCGGTGGATTGGCTTTCAATTCCTCATAACTGTGGTAATGACGAGTCTTGTTAGGAAAGTATTTTTTCCAAAAAGTCGAAAACTTGAAATGAGACAATGTGCATGAAGAAATACAGCGTGCCAATTTGCTCTTAAAAGATTCGTTCTGACTCTCGTTCTCTCGGAAATCAATAATTGTCACGTCATGCCCCAAATCCGTCAAGATACGGCAAGTAGCATAAGCCTGCAATTCAGCTCCATAATTCCCCACATGCCAAATAGTCAACAATGCGATTCTCATTTGTTCAAAAGTTTAATTTGGTCGGCAAAAGCCTTCTCTATTTTCCTTTGTGACAGCATCCCATATAACTGCATTTCGGTTGATAACCTTGATTCATAATCAACCAAAGGAGTGACATAACGGTAGAGTTCATTCCTAAGGAAGAAAAAGGCCAAATGGCGGCTAATCAATCTACGCACACCTTTAAAATTGCCATAGTACAGGTTCGGGTTACCCCTTGCCACTTTCTCTATCTCTACCTCGTTCACGGTGAGGTTTGCACTGTGAAGCAGTTTAAACATCCGCTCCGAATGGACTATAACGGATGATACTCCCTTACTATGTTGGGCGGCAAAATCCGTATCTCCCCAGAAATCTCCTATCGTAAGATCGCTTTGGCGATAAAAACCCACAAAACGACAATTCAAGCAAGAAGAACGCTTGGTTATTTTTGCGGAAAAGCATTTCAATGCGAGATTTTGATTGCCCAAATTCTTGATAGTGCCATCTGCCCCTTTCAGTTTTAAGGAGTATGCAAACCCCTTCGCTCTCCAACCATTAATTTTGTCCCGGAATGATATGATGCCCTTATATTTGCCTGACTTGGCAAGCGAAATCATCGGAAGCATAGACGACAGTCCTCCGCAGATAGTATCTACGGTAAAAAGATGGTCGTATTTCTGTTTATGGAGGAAGGCGTACAAAGCAACGACTTGGCATCCTAATCCTGAAAATAAGACTGTCTTACCGGCCTTTAAATCTTGTCTCACTAACTTGTAAATACCAGCAGTTATGCTATGTTGGTATTTTGAATTTTGCAATAAGTGCAGGTCTGCAACATCATCTATCCGTACATGTTTTATCTCAAATCCATCTATGGCAGCACCGTAAACGACTCCTCCACAGTTTAATACATAAGAGGCTAATGCCGCAAATACTCCACCAGAAGCACTCCCTTGTCGTTGGGTATCATCATTGCTCCATCCTGCGTATGCTTTTGCCATCATGCTCGTATTATATTCGATGTCATTGAGACCGGGACAAACCTTACGGCATGCGCCGCAATCGGTACAAATGTTGGCATCAACAGACATACGAGTGAATCCGTTTTTGTCAATTGTATGGCTAATAGCCTTATGAGGACACACGTCAAGGCATACCATGCAAGCCGTACAGTCGTTCGATTTGGCAAATCGAGAAATACTATTGCATCGATTGTTTGCCATATTTACTCGTCAGTATATTTTTCAATGGTGTCTTGACCGATTATGCGCATCACATTCCTGCTCAACACCCTCAGAGGCGAACCACCATGTACGCAATACGATTCAAATTGACATCCCCGAGTAACCACACTGCGGGCACCAAATATGCAGCGTTCAGGTGTCTTTACACCAGGCATAACCAAGCATTGTGAACCAAACCAGTTGTAATCTCCAATATCAATCTTACCATAGGCTCGTTTGAACCGCTTTTTCTCCATGTCGAATAAAGGGTGGAAATTGGAATCCATCAGCATGACATCGAAACCGACACGGGCGTGTTGCCCGAACCTAATCCCTATATATGCCATGATACGAGCCGATACCGTTGCAAGAAAATCATCACCAAATTCCAACTTTCCCTCTTTTCCTGTGATAATCGAGGAATTATTGCCTATTATACATCGCCCATGGAAAATAAGTTCTCCCTTATTCCAGATTTGAATGCCGTTGTTGGGATACATGTGTCCTCCCATAAATCCAAGGCGAATCATTCCCGGGCGGATTTCTTTACTATTTATCACTACTTTTCCACTAAAGCAATCGTAAAGTTTGGCTTTATACAACCAAATGGGAAATTTGATTGCCTGCTTGAAAGGCAGGTGGTAGAAATTAAAGAATAAAGTTTTGAAAAACACATGCGGGTTTAATAGATTTGCCGCAAATGAAATATACCCAATAAATTTATTTGCCATGAAATTTACTTATTAAGCCAAATACTTTTGAATATATATATGTGCGTTCTGATGCGGCCATTCCTATATAAAGTATAGAAAGTGATGTTGTCAGAATGCAAGTTATCACAACGATGACCATACGTTGTAATGAGGGTTCCAATAAATAGGTAATGATTAAAGGCAGCACCACCGAACTGCAAGCAACTACAATCACATTTATTACGACTTTACGAACGTAATGGAAGATGACCACGTTTGCTAAATGATTGGCAAACAGTAATCGGCACACCAAACATAAGACGTTTAATGATATAGAAACTATATAAGTTACTAAAACCGGAAAGCCTAAATACAACAATAGCCATGACAAGGGCATATTAAGCAAGTTTATGCCTCCTACCACTAATTGGTAGTTCCTTATTTTGCCAGTAGCCAACAGAACTATGACTAAAGTCTGGGACAGTGACACTACCACAGCATCAATTAGTTGTAGCCGGGCAAAAGTCGCTGTGTGAAGTGGCACGACTTTCAACCATAATTGCAGCAACGTATCCATTTCTAAAATCAGGGGGATAGTAAGGAAAAGCAATAGATACCCCGAAAATCGGGCTCCCTGTTCAACCAAAAAGTTCAAATGGGCTCCGTCGTTTGCTGCGTAGGTTTTTATAATCTGCGGTCTGAGTGCCGTGATAAAATTTTCAGAAAAATTTGTCACAGCGGAGTTTACTTGGAGAGCTATACCCCGTGCGGCATTTATGGCAACTCCTGTGAAGATATTCACAATAATATCTACACCTTGGTTTTTCAAAATACCGGCCGATGTCCCGATGAAATTCCAGCTGGCAAACCCTGCCATTTCTTTGAATAATTTTTTGTCAAATGTGGGTTTTGCCATCTGAGATAAGAATGCTCTTTTACAATATGTATATTGCATCGTCACGTATATTAAAACCACAACCGACAACAGAAAGCCATACATAATCAGTTTGTCTACCGGAAAAAGTTGCAAGACAAAAACAACTGCTAGCTGCAACAATACCTCGCCGATGCCGAAGTATGCATAAACTGACATCCGCTCATTTGATATGATTAATGCATTAAAAGGGACACTGAAAAGCTTGATTATAAAAATGGCAAGCGAAAACTGAAAGAGAATATTAGCTGCTTCCATTCGGCCTTGTGGAATATTCATCTGTGTGTTTAATAAATACAAGCCGACAATTTCTGCACAGACAATAATCAATGTACCGATGCAAAACTGTATAGTTACAGCTACACCGAATAACTTCCTTACTTTTTCTATATCCCCTTGACCTAATGAAAAGGTGATGAAACGGGATATTGCCCCAGACATTGCATTCGATAATATGGAGAACGACACGACGACGACGCCTACAATGCTATATATACCATAATCTTCCACACCAAGAACCCGTAGAACAACTCTGGATGTATATAGCGTGACAAGCATTACCAACAACATTCTGGCATATAGCATCAAAGTGTTTTTGGCTAAGCGTCGGTTGTTCGAAAAATAATCCATCATAAATGATATTCCTTGATATTGCCTGTTTTCAGAACCTCCCTATGAACCAAGGAAGTTTGGTGGTGAAGAATATGGATAATGGGTAACAAAGGATGATTATGATAAGAGAACCTAAATAGGGACCAACTCCTATTTCATACAAAACAGTTATCATCAGTCGGTGTAAGCATAATATAAGAATAGTGCTATTAGATAGTGTAACGAGTATTTTACCCCCTATTTTAACTTTATTAACATAATAAAAGAAGCATAAGCATCCACAAAGAGTTATTTGCAAATAAACAAGCACACTATAACCGAATTGGTATGAATATATACCCGTTCTCCCATTGAAATAAACGCCTGCTATATACATCAATAGGAATAGTATCGCAACAAAAGGCGAAATGTTAGATATTCGCAACATCCAATCTTGCTTTTTGGCATAATACCCAAGTGCGACAAATGGGAAGCTGGCGCAAAGTCGTTGTACATAAAACAACAAACCGAAATCATTTATACCTTCAAAAGTCCAAACGCAAGTAGCCACAACAGAGAGCAAACAAAAGATGAATACACTGCGGTGTCCTATCTTCAAGAAGGAATCAAGGAGGATTTGGCAGATAAACAAAATTTCTAAGAACCAGATAACCCCACACTGTGGAAAAGCGATATTCCTATCATAACAAACTATGCCTAACAATGGCCGAAGAACATTATCTTCAAGAGTAAGCGGCTGATGTTTTACGATTATTTCTATGGCTGTATAGAATCCCCAACAAACTAATGAGAACAAAAATGCAGGTACGAGCAATCGTTTTGTATTCTTCAAAAGGGAGTCCTTTATGTTAAGCGGTTTGTGTAAGTATCCCGATATAAGGAAAAAGGCTGGCATATGGAAATGGCAGATTAAACTATCTGCATAGTTACCAATGTTGCCATAGTGAGCCAGTACTACCAAGTAAATAAGTAGTACTTTGCTCCAATCTATCCAAGCTATTCTATTCGACATTATGACGTTTGATATTAATAGGTTCGTGAAGAAAATTACATAATTTTTCTACAATCTGTGGGTACGTAGTTATGTCAAACTTTCTTGCAAAAAATCTATACATTTTTATAATTATCTGAAAATCAACTAATTTTCTCTCCCCCCCAAGTATATAGACTGCCTCTATTCCAATCTATTAATCTCATACACCCATGAAACAAATCCTCTTTATCATAGATGTGTTCTTGAAAAGGGGAGTTCCAGACAATAGTTTGGACAAACACTTCATCACAACAATATGATCTTTTGAAAAATGATAATGCCCATTTCTCCTTGTCTAAAATTAAATTGAGGCAATTATGGGTAACGCTTATCCAGTTAGCTCCCTTTTTGAATTTAACTCCATCTGGTATCTTTTTGGGAAATAGATTGACAATCGGCTCAAAAATGATCCTTGCTAAATGGAAACTCCCTCTAATAAGCCTGCTTTTGTGTCTATAATACTTGGTAAACAGGTGATACTTAGTGCATCGCTCGGGTACATCTTTTCCATATCCTACAAATTCCTTCCCATTATTCTGTTTGAAGAAATCTTGTATGTAATCATTCGACTTTATGGGCAAATCATCCCCACTTATCAGATGATAGTAGTCGTAGGGGCCATTGTTGAAGGCCATCCTAAAGAGCCTATATTCTGCTTTAATTTGAGAAATATCTCCCCAAGTTACATTTACCCGATTCTCAACGCGATAAAGTTTCGACTTGACAGTATTAAGGGAAATTGTTCCTTTAACCTTCTTGTCAATGTGAACATATATATCATTTTCCACTTCGTCCAACATATTGAGTAATAGTTGGAGTTGTGAAAAATTATGATGTGCTAATATCAAATATGCGAATTTCATATAAACTTATTATATGGTTTGTTATCCTGCTTCTCTGTTTATATCTTTTCATGCAGCATTGCTTTCAATATTTTCAACCTATGCAGGTCTGTGCCCGCAAAGTCATACATTCCTTGCTTCTGCAACCTGTAGGCTTTCTTCTTTATCCTCGCACCGTATGCGCCGCCCAACGAGAAAAGGTTGAGCTGGAACTTCACGTTCAGCCCTTTCAGTTGGCGGTAGTCCGATTCTCCCATATAAACATATCGTTCCGGGTGAGCTAAGACGGGGTGATAACCTTTGGCTTTGATGCGGAGCAGGATGTTGCTCAATCCTATCGGTGGGCTGAAGTAGGAAGTTTCAACAAGGAGATGGTCACCGTTTTTTCCTATTGGAAGCAGGTCATTATGTCTCAGTCGTTCTTCAAACAAATTGTCCAGCATGTTCTCTGCCGCTAGATGCAATGTCACCCCCCCTGTATAATTTGCCTGTAATTCCTTGAAGCGTTCTTTTAAATGGGTCGTTGTATTCGGGTTATCCTCCATGATATGAGGCGTCAGCCATACCTCTTTTATACCCAACCTTTCATATTCCACAAGAATTCTCAAGGCTTCCTCCATCGTCTGTACCCCATCATCCACACCTGGTAAGATATGGCTGTGCCAATCAATGAATCCTTTGAAGAATCCACTGTTCTCCAATGAATAACGTTTTCTAAACGGCCACAAAATGAATGTAATTTTAATTATCTAATAAGAACTATTCACTATACTTATTTTCCATCAATGGAATAATGATATCCCGCCCCGTAACCATAACGATAGCCATACTTATATCCATTATATCCTCCGCTAGCTACAGTCCCGTTCAGAATCAAAGACATGTTTTTGTATTTCTTCTCAGTATAAATATTTTCCAGTTCAGCCAGCATGCTACGTTCAAGCAATCCCGCACGAATGACGAAGATAGTACGGTCGGCCAATTTTTCTATAATCAGGGTATCCGCTACCAAATCAATGGGGGGACAGTCAATAAATACATAATCATACTCATTCCTTGCGCTATCAATTACTAATTTTAATCGTTTGTTGAATAATAATTCCGTAGGATTTGGTGGTATAGTTCCCACAGGCAGGACATGTAGGTATTCATGTTTTTTGTCTGTTACGATAATATCACTGATTTTTTCAATGCTACCATTCAAAAAATCACTCAATCCTTTTTGTGGAGAATTCATGTAAAGGGAAATTGAGGCATGGCGCATGTCACCGTCGATCACCAGCACTTTTTTGTTTTTAATCGCCAAGCTCACTGCCATATTCATTGTCAAAAACGATTTACCGCTACCCGGGTTGAAAGAAGTGATGATTACAACATTCGACTTTTCACCTTTATCCGACATGAACTCCAGATTGGTGCGCAATACCCGAAAGGCCTCATTGATAATGTCGCGACAGCCTTCTTTCACGACCACAATTCCAGTTTCAGGAAGCGGCTTTCCGAACAGCCTCTTTTTTGTTGAAGGATAAAGAGGAATCTCACCTACAAAAGGCAAGGATAATTTTTCCAAATCCTTCCGACCGCGTACTTTAGTATTCATATTCTCACGGACAAAGATGAATACTGTCGGTATTAAAAGACCGAGAGCGAAAGCTACTAACATGATATTTTTTCTGACCGGAGAGGTCGGATTTATACTGCCTGTAGGAGGTGTGACAACCCGGGTGTTATAAGCGGTAAAGGCTTGTGAAAGTTCATTCTCCTCACGCTTCTGCAACAAGAACAAGTACAACGCTTCCTTTACTTTTTGTTGACGCTCTACAGAGAGAAGATATTTTGCCTGAGTAGGGTTAGCGGCGATACGTGCGGTAGTCTGCTGTTCGCTTCGCTGAAGGTCTCGAATCCGAGTGTTGAGCGTCACCTCCAGATTCTCTATAGACGAAAGAATCGCTCCTCGCATCGTAGCAAGCGAGTGGTCAATGTCCGCTACCAACGGATTCTGCTCGCTACTATTGGAAACCAAATTATTACGTTGTAATTGCATCGTGTTATACTCGGTTATCTGTTTCTCAATCCCAGCACTTTCCAGCCCCGAATTGGCAGGGATCAACTGATTACGACTCGTCGCTGTCGCCAAATAGTTACGGATGTAACGAGCCATGGATAACTGTGTGTTTAATGCAAGGATTTGAGCACTGGTCTGGCTGCTTTGCGCCATATACATATTAGAAGCCGCTTGCACATCGGGTAACAAATGTTCACTTTTGTAAGACGAGATATTCTCGTCTACATTACCCAACTCATTTTCGATCACAGCTAAGCGATCATTTATAAACATGCTGGTACTGACCGCTATCTGGTTCTTGTCATTCACCCAATTTTCGTTGTAAACGGCAATTATCGTATTTAGTATATCTTCGGCACGGGTTATCGAGACATCCCGGTACGACAAACTAAGGACAGTGGATTCTTCATCATTTAAAGCGACAGAAAAACGGGACGCATAGGAATTAACAGTTCCATATAAACCGGAACGTACAACACGAACCTCATATTCCTCACCTTGGGAATAACCTGGCATCACATCCAAGGTTATCTCACCTAAAGGGGTTTCCATCGTACCCGGCAATTTTCCTTTTACGAGACTTACTTCTTTAATGGGTTCACCTTTACCGATAAAATCAGATAATGTCACGCTACCATCTTTATGGATATTTACAGTAAATCTGACAGTCTCGTTTTCTTGCAAGCTGGCAATCTTTACTTTAAAAGGTAAGGCTGTTCCATAAAGAACTTTATCGTAAAACTTTCCCGGCATATAATAGTTCATATCCAAGTGCAGGCGTTTTACAACCTCCGTCATAACCGCAGGCGACTGTAAAGCTATCATTTCATTATTGACATTCGTATTGGAACGAACAAGCCCGAAATTCTCAAACCCCTCAATATCCGACGATATCGATCTTCCTCTTGAGTCCCTTTTGACAAGAAGCTCTGCAGTGCGTGTATAAACAGGAGGAGTTTTCAGCAAATAAAAGGTCGCTACTCCAAATGTCGCTACCAAGGATAAGACAAACCATCTCCAATGTTTCACGCATAAATAAAGCAGGTCTTGTAAACGTATGAAGTCATCACCTTGCCCTAGTCTTGTATTGTTTTGAACTACCATATAGTAATATAAAGTAACTGATTAATTAGATATTATCATTTCAAATTTTTGCCCCAAATCTTCAATTTTTACTTGACAATCAATACAGCGACACTAGTCAGGAGTGAAGCAAGCGATATCCAAAAGGACGTACTACGCACATTGTTCCCGTTTACGGTTGACTGCCTCGCTTTTGTGCCATTAGGTTCCACATAGACCACATCGTTCTGCCGCAAGTTATAGGCCGGAGAGGAATACACCTGTTCCCCGGAGGTTAAATCTATGCCATAAACCCGCTGTTTTCCCTCTTCCTGCCGCAAGACAAGGACTTTCTCACGACATCCATAAACAGTGAGGTCTCCCGCCATACTTAATGCATCCAAAATGGTAATATGGTCCCTGTCGATGCTGAAACGTCCGGGATTATTAACCTCTCCCAAGACAGAAATACAAAGATTCATAAATTCCACCGTCACCACAGGATCTTTGACCAAATTACTATCAATTAACTTATTCTTAATATATGAGGCAATTTCTGTACGTTTCATTCCTGCCACATGAATTTTCCCTAATACTGGAAAGTCTATCTCCCCACTACTATCTACCGTATAACCAGCTATGCCTTGACTACTACCCGCACTTGATAAACCGTTACGCAATGATACGCCTATCTGCCTAGATACGATAGGTAAATTAAAAAGATCGGTCAACTTAGGATCGCGACTATTGACCAAGATAGATATTTTATCTTCCGGCTGGACAGTAATATCCAAGGAACGGGTTATTTCCATCTCACTTTCTCCGGGGCGCAAATCTTGGAAATAAACAACTTTTTTTGCCGTAGAGCAGGAACTTAATAAACACATCACTATAAATAGTAATAGAAATGTGATTTCAGAAAAATACTTAAATCTCATACAAATAGGATTTTGTTTATACGAATTTTTTCTATCCGAACACATCTTTATCATGTTTTTCGTGGATACGGATGGCCCGATTAATACCCAACTGCATCCCTATCCATAAAATAATGTCAATCAGTAATAGCAAGGTTATATCTATCTTGTTTATCAGCAGCCAATTCAACCCGACAAAAAAAAGTGAAACACATAAAATGGTAATCATAACCATACGGGTACGCATTCCTGTACGGAGCAGTTTGTGGTGGAAATGATTCTTGTCTGGCAAGAACGGATTTCTCTTTTCCCGCAAACGGTGTAACACAACTCGTACGACATCAAATAACGGTACGATAAGTGTTGAAAAAGCCAATACCAGATTGGGGTATGTAGCATGGTCGGAAGCCATGTCTGCACGACTCAAATGTATGACCAGCAAACTGATGATATAACCTAACGTAAGACTTCCCGTATCCCCCATAAACAACTTGCGCCCACGTTGGGCGTTACCGAACACGTTGTAACCCCAAAACGGAACAATAACACCGAACGTAACGAACGCAAGCAACGCAAAAATGTATTCGCCTTGCATGGCACATATACTTCCTAATATAACCAAAGCAATACAACTCAACCCGGAGGCCAAGCCATCAATACCATCTATCAGGTTAATCGCATTAGTGATATACACTACGGTAAATAAGGTAAAAGGCACTCCGATATAGAACGGCAACTCATAAAAGCCAAACAACCCACCCAATGAGTTGAACCATTCTCCGGACCAGACAAGCAACAGCGCCGCCACTATCTGAACCAGAAATTTATACCTGTATCCAACACCGATCAAATCATCGACAATTCCCACTAAAAAAAGAGCCATGCACCCTACGGCAAAAAGAAGAAACTCATAAAGCACTTTATCGTTAAAAAGCCCTGCCAAAGGAATTCCCAAATAATAACGCATGCCCAGCATAAAACACAAAGAAATAAGTATCACAGGGAAAAACGAAAGTCCTCCAAGCCGTGGTACAGGTGTAGTATGTACCTTGCGGTCATCAGGCAAATCAAATAGTTTCTTTTTATACGAGATCACCAATATCTTGGGGATTATCACCATACCCAGCATCACAGACAATAGGCAGCTACCCAATAAGAAGAGATGATTTATAAAATCTTCCATAATTTTCCTCTTAAATTAATACGTACCACCATAATTAGAATAACCAGGCAAGCCTATACGCCAACTTTACCATTCATTCTTCTTTTTCCAATATCCCCACGCACTACTATGCCGCGGTTATAACAACTGAATATATTCCGGTTTCACTTCCACTGATACGGCAATCAGCATAGGCAATTCTACTAATAACCGCTTGACTTTCGAACCTCGTGTCGTTAACAAGACACCTATATAACCATCAAACGATCCACCGATAATACGTATCTTGCGCTTACACATTTCGGGAGTAACTTCATTGGGTTTATAGAAAAGGGGATGTTCCGACTTCTCTGCAGCCTTGATGAATTGTTCCATTTCCCTCTTTCTTATGGTCATAGGGGTACGGCTCGTATTGCGGAGAAAACGATACTGTAACGTATTTATTTGATCAACAATGGAATCTACCTTTTTACGGGTATCATAAATAAACAATAGATCATGAATGAACGGAACCTCTCTCAGTTCCCGCTTACCACGCACGACAAACAATTTCTTCGTCTTCGGTGTAAAACATTCTACCCCCATTTCTTCTAGAACCAAGTAAGCCGGTCGCTTGATGTTGGCACGAGTTAAGTCACGCATCACGAACCAAATCTTGTTATCTCCATTGTCAAGAACCTCTTCCTCTGCCTTCAGTACTTCGCACGCCTTCGAATGGGGCGATAGAATCTCTCTCATTTCAATAAAGGACATATTTTCTAATCCTGCCTGTTTATATATTTAACTAAATAACAGGAAGTTACGATATTTCACTTTAAAAGTTCGATACAGATACCATTATTTTATTTCTCCATATCAACATTACAATACACCTTCTATACAAAGAAATCTTATGATCTTACTTAGTATATCTCTTCATAAGAGAAGTATTCGAGTACAAATTTAGGGAAAAATCAGACAATAACAATAAAAAAGGATGGAAAAAACATTGCTTGGATGTGAATTGGAATAGATTTGTATAACAAATGATAAACAAAAAACACTTCTGAAAAACATTTAAAAATCCGAAAATCAATAGATTATATACTTTACTTATTTCAGGTACATCTCTTATGAAGAGAGAATAAATCTTATTATATTTTCAAAATACATTCTTCCCTAAGGTCTCTACGATCACATTAAAATGTATTTAGGATAAAAGAATTCGGATAGTTTTTTCTAGATTGTAGAACCTTTAGTATTATTGATAACGATCTCCAAATAATAACCGAACCGTTATTTCTTATAGGCTCATCATTTAATTTAGTATTAATACACTATGTCTTTATTTGATAGTAGATCTTTATTTATACCTAAAATATTCAGACTTATAGCTTTAATAATTTTGAGTATGTGAATAAAAAGTATTGGTTGAAAATTATTTTTACATGCCAGAATCTTATACAATAATAGAATCTGTTTGGTCGTAAATCACGATATATATTTGAAATGAAAATGATTTATTCTCCAAACAGACACTATATATTTTCACAGGCAAAATATGCCTATAACGAACACGGCCTCACAAAGATTTAATTACCAACATATTAGCTTTATCCACCACAGAAGAATCCAAAGAGGTAAGATAAATCCGTGTAGTATTCTCCGAGTCGTGCCCCATAGCCTCACTGATGACCGATAAGGAGACGTTCTTGCTTTTAGCGATACTGGCCCAGGCATGGCGGGCAACATATGTGGTTAAAGCGATTTGGAGACCTAACTGCTTTCCTATCAATTTTAATTTTTTGTTTACAAGATGGGAAGCGTTTTTATATTGCCGCCTTACGTCGTCGTCACAATTCTTTATAATAGGCAATAAGTAAGGAGTTCCCCCTGTATCGTATTTGTCTACGATCTCTTGCATAGGCGATTCCCATTTTATAAGCAATTGCTGGTTCGTCTTTTGACGGCGATATGACAAAACTCCGTTTTTGAGGTCTTTCTTTTTTAAGAAAGCCATATCGATAAATGACATTCCACGCGTATAAAAACTGAACATAAAAATATCCCGGGCATAATCCAACGTGGGTGACGATTTCAAATCCAAATCCCTTATCTGACGGATGACGTTCGACGTAACAGCCCGCTTGACAGTTTTATCTATACCGGTGTATACATGTTTAAACGGATTTCTCTGTAGCGTCAGCTCTTTTTCTACCGCACGGTTGTAAATTGCCCGTAGGTTGCGCATATAAAAGGAAACGGTATTTAGGCATATCCCTTCGGATTTCAGATAAGTCTCATACTCTACCATCAAGCTGGAATCTAGCTTATGTATGGGAATATCTCCGTTTCCACCACGAAAGCGGATGAAACTATTAAGCGCGGTCGTATAGGTCTCCGCCGTACGACTGCGACCGATTTGTTTCAACTGTATTATGGTCTCTTTCGAAAATGCCAAAAAGCCGTCTTTATTTATGGGTAACGAATATGCTTCCACTACTTTGTCGGATGTGTAACTCTCTCCCAAACTTTCAAAATTTGAGATAATACCTTGTAAACGTTCAACATCCAACTCTATGCGTTTTTTTAAGGATATAAGATAGTCATACCGGGGAGCGCCTTCCTCGGGAAGTATAATTTCATGAGATGGGCGGTCCCACTCCGAAGGAAACAGTTTGTATCCCGTATTTATCTGCCTTACCAATCGTAAATGAATTATTTGGTAAAATAATGTCCCTTCTTTTAATTCAACAGAAGATGGACGAAATTTAACTTTTATCGTAGCCATATAATTATTTTTTAGTTTATGTATATACGTCCAGTTGTTATCCGTCTATTACATCCCCAACACTTCCCAACTGAATTTGTTTGTTAAGGAAGCATCTATTTATCGACGAGGTATATAAATATCAGGACTAATCGGAAGGCGTCGGAGTAAAAATTTACAATCAGGGGGGTTCTTAAAAAAATTCTTACCGAGGATTCATAGTTAAAAATCAAGGTAGAGGTTATACACACCACTCAATAATAAAATCAGTATAATCCGGTTCTTAAAAAGAAAGCACATGTACGGTGAATATGATAACCGTCATGCGCTTCTTTTCTCTATACTCCAAGGGACTTAACATAAACATACAAGGCAAAAAACTATCTTTCAAGCACATAAGATATGCTCATATTGTATATCGTTGTATTCCGCAAATTTCCTCTCTCAAAAGAAATCAGTAAAGTTGCCGATATAACCATTCCCTACCATACCGCAAATACAAGCACCCAAAGCCGCCTCTTCCCGGCAAGAAGAAACCTGCAAATGGCAATTGAAACGTTCTTCCAAGATTCGGCATAACAGAGGATTTTTCTTAATCCCATTTCCCGAACCGACCAATATCGTTTTTTTCTCTCTAACAGAGTCCGGCAATAATTGGTAAAAATCATATAATTCCTGGCTCATCCCCTCCAGAAAACCACGTATTAAATTTTCAGGATTCCAATTCTGGCGAGATATATTCATTATTTTCCCCCGTTTTTCGGGATGCTGCCTTGTTCCATCAAACAGCGTGTCCACTCGTATGTCGTCTGTCTGGCTTTTTTTATACGGAACCGAAACCATAATCTTATACAAATCCGTATCAGTCATTTCCTTCCCGGCACATAACCGGATCGTCTCCGCAAAAAATTTCTTCAACAACGCAAATGAACAACCACCACATAATGCGGCGCCTACCAAAATATACCCCCCACCGGGTAAAGGACGTGTATCTAAAAGCGGAAT
Organism: uncultured Parabacteroides sp.; assembly: GCF_947855115.1. Lineage (GTDB taxonomy): Bacteria > Bacteroidota > Bacteroidia > Bacteroidales > Tannerellaceae > Parabacteroides. Next base: position 77,254 of record NZ_CANTZW010000002.1, on the reverse strand, counting down.
ATCCATATATGTATCCGAATAAACCGAGAGCTGGCTACTCGTTCCAACAGTTATATGGATAGAACGCTTTACGTCGCGAATAGAACCCAGGAAACTGGCCTGATTATCACCGATGGCAGTGTAAACCGGGATATCTTTATAATGTCCGACCCGGGAAAAAGCCTCACCTACTTCCGGCAAGATGGAACAATCAATTTCTACGCTCCTCAAGGCTTCTTTATCAAAAAGTAATTTCTCCTTATTAAAGAAGCCGAGACTTGCCGCGTTGGAACAATCGATCAAAGGTTCGCGTTTGCCGGTTAATCGCATCGCGACATAATCCATAACAGTACATAGTTTCACCGCATCTCGTGGAATTAGGCCATTTACTTTATTGTAATAATGCGTGACCAAACCAAAACCTGTCGATAACGGGAATCCGGTCTGCCCTGAAAGATAAGCCGCATAACTTATACCGTCTTTATAAAGAAGGCTGCCCCGCATATCCTGCCATGTATATAACGGACTAACAGCCAGACCTTCGGCATCGACATACAATATACCATGCATTTGCCCGGATAATCCGATCCCTTTGATATCCGGATATTGGATCCGGAGCTCTTGAATCAGCTCCAACACGATATTGACTATAGCTGTTGCGTCTTGGGTCTTCTCCCAAATATCACGAGATTGTATATCTGTATTATTAGCCTTCGTTATTGATACGATATTTTTAGAAACAGTATCGCAAACCACTCCACATATCGAACTTGTTCCTATATCAATTCCTAAAAAATTCATACATAATTTATATCTATAATTTTACACCCAAGAGATTACTCCAATACCATTTTTTTCATTTTAAACACCAGGAATAACAGATAAATGACACATACCGTCAGAACAACTACAGCCCCGATTTGTCCACCCAATATATCAGACATGATACCCATTAATACAGGGAAAACAGCTCCACCAAAAATCCCCATGATCATCAGGCCTGAAATTTCATTATTCCGAGACGGCATATATAACAATGCTTTAGAAAAAATAATAGAGAATATATTTGAATTTCCGACTCCAATCAAAGCTACACAAATATAAATACTCATGCTATCCATACTTATATAGAGGCCCGAGACACCAATAAGTATCATAACAACACTCACAATAAAAAACTTTAAGGGGGAAAACTTCGCCATAATAAATGTCCCGGATAAACAACCGAATGTTCGAAACAAGAAATAAAGGCTAGTCGCGTATCCTGCCTCAGCCAATGACATTCCTATTTTCTCCTGCAACAGCTTCGGCGCGGTTATATTCACACCTACATCAATACCAACATGTACCAAGATTCCAACGAAAAACAGAAGAATGGTCGTGTTTCCCAACAACCTAATGCACTCTTTAAAAGATGACGATTCATTTTTCTCTTCCGCTTCCACAATATCCGTCATAAACAAATAAACGATCGCTATGATATCTATCGCCGCAAAAATATAAAATAGCAACTTCCAATCACCATAACGCAACGCAGCATGTACGGCTATTAACGGAGCGATAAACGAAGCGATAGCCTTTATAAATTGTCCCAGTGTTAAATAACTCGGTAATCGGTCTTTACGCACCATATTAGCCAACAGAGGATTCAAAGAAACCTGCATAAGTGTATTTCCGATTCCCAAACACGAGAAGACAAAAAACATAGCCACATCATTATAAACAAAGATAGGGATCAACAATCCAATAAACGTAATGACCATACTTAACAATACAGTCTTTTTCCGTCCGATCTTGTTCATTAACATTCCTGTCGGAACCGAGAAAATCAGAAACCAGAAAAATACCATTACTGAAAATGAATTGGCAGCCGTATCAGACAATCCAAAATCTTGTTTTACATAATTAGTCGCAATGCCAACCAAATCTACAAATCCCATCGTAAAAAAAGTCAACATTACCGGGATAATATGACTTATCCTATTTTCATTACCCATAATCACAATTTTAAATTTGAGACAATCACAAAAGCGGAGACACTTTTATATTTCTAAACTTAACAGTTCCTTGTTTCGCGTAAAACCATAAATAGTTTCCTTTCTTTTCCGGTAACCGATTTACGATACAACGACGATCGCCTATACAAACATCAATAATGTCATTTTTCATAATTATATCTACTTTAACCGGTTCGTCCAATCCAGATACCGCCTCGATAAAAGCATCCTCACCCAAACGAACCGTACGTTTATTAGGATTTAAGCTAAGCTTATAACCATCGTTTGCTTTATCTTTCGCTCGTAAGAATAAACCATATTCATCACTATTGCTTGCCGGTTCAATCTCCAAAGTAACCCGACAATTATAAGGCATATCTTTAATATAAGCACCACCGATAGCTCCCTGGGCATCAAGCGATACTTCCCCGTCTGATACCTTCTTGGCGTTTTCGGCCTCCGTCAAATTCACACGTAAAGGAGATCGAGTATCCCAAATAGCTTCTGCCAGGAACTTAGTTGCCAAATCGCCATTCGGCAACTGATAGGCTTCACGCAAAATAATACTGCCGCCAAAACGTTCCGGACCATAATCTTTATTATCTCTTTTGCTCGGAACCCATCCCGCTACAATCCGCCGGTTACCCTTGAATTCCGCTGTTTTAGCAACATTAACCCATTGTTCCAGCAACGCCTGCGATTCCGGATATTCCCACGGGCCATACGGATTCCGGGATTTCACATAATAGGTATCTCCTCCCTGTCCATAAACCAGATAATACCAATCGTTCCATTGAAAATAATCAGGGCATTCGGGAACATCTCGCATTCCGGAAATAAGGGGTTCCTGCACTTGCCAGTTTTTTAAATCTTTCGAAGTCAAATGCACCAAACATCCACGCCCCTCACTGATGACATAATTATCAGTCTCGCTGGAAACAAACAAATGAAATACACCCTCTTTATCAATTATCACTTTCGGATCACGAAAATGCCGCTTACTATATCCGGGAGCAGAAGTATAAAAAGGATTCGGTTTCTGCTTCTTGAAAGTTAAACCATCCTTACTGACAGCATAACTCAACTGCTCGTTAATCTGATCATCTTGGGTAATCAAGCGAGTCGCATAGAATGCATAATATTGCTTACCGTCAAAAGTAACCGAACCGGTACATATAGACTTTTCCCAGTTCTCGTCTATCCCTATAGCAATCGGATGATGCGTCCAACTCTTTAAATCCGAACTAGTACTCACGCACCATTGGTGACCACCTAAGCCATTCAAGGCCGAATGATGTCCTTCATCGAGCAACCAATACAAATAAAAAACCCCATCCTTATAAAAAGGGATACAATCACCAACAAACAGATTATTTCCCGCTGGTGTAAAATATTGGATATTATCTTTAGGTTGAACTTCCGAATCATATTTTACCGAAAACTGGACCTGTCCTACCGCACAACCAGCTATCATCAATGCTATTGAAATAAAAATCTTTTTCATGCCATTAAATTTGTATTATTTAATTAATTCGTTTTTTAACTGTATAATCGATGCCTTCAATAAGTTCACAGATCCTGATTCGGCATACAATTCAAATGTCGTGAATTCATCATCCGGATAACATAGAGAGGTCATGGCCACACGTCCACCCGAGGCAAATAATTCTATCGAATTTTGATCGAATAAAATAAGCCAATCCGATACCGGCGTCTCCGAGCGGTAACCTGCGCCCATTAATTGTTCGAAACCTTCGACAGACGGTTCAATCTCTAATCCACAGCGGTCTATATAATAATAACTCAACTCATTTTGGTAACCGATGGTCAGAACTTTTCCTGATCTCGTTTTTAAGCGGATTCCATAATTATCAGCTTTCCAGATAGCCCTATTATCGCTATTATCAAAATTCAACCGCATAACAAAAGATTCTCCCGGATAAGGGAACTCTTTTCTCAAACCGTTTTCATCCGAAAGTTTCACAGGCCCGACCCAACAAGAATCCGCATAAAAAGCAGATAATCCGGAAGGAATAACAGAGGCCAACATATAATGTCGCCCTTCCTCCGCTAAACCTAACCGACGAGGAATTATCATATTTCCACGGCCAACCGAGGTTGGTAATAAATTAGCATATTCCCAGCAATTCATCCAACCTAGAAATATACGATCATCCCCATTAAGCCCGCTAAATGTAGATCCCGCGTAATTATCTTTTCCATAATCCAACCACAATTCCTTCGTTTGTGTTATTTGAAATGAAGTTCCATCAAAATCACCGATATAATAACGGGTTGACGGTGTACCATTTCCCAACCCGTTCTCCATATTTACCAATAGTACCCATTTCTTTATCTCTTTACCTTGTACCTTCATCGGGAAGAAATCCGTCCCTTCCCAATTAGCACCTTGGCTTGTCGCATCTTTAAACTCACTTAAAAAATGCCATTCTTTACAATCCGAAGACGCATAGAATAAGACTGAAGAACCCGAGGAAACGGTCATGATCCATCGCCCGTATTCTTCGTACCAAGAGACATGAGGATTTCGGAGATCACATTCAACAGGATTAGGCAGATCTATTTCCCCCTGTTTTATCCAAGTCCGGCCCTTGTCCAAACTATACGCACTGAATAAAGTTTTAGCTAAATCTGGATTAGCATAGGTATAGAATGCCAGAAAAGGACGCTCCATCTCGGATCCAAAGCCGGAGGTATTCTCCCGGTCTACAACAACACTTCCGGATTTAAGATACCCCAAACTATCAGGAAACAACGCAATAGAATCTCGCTGCCATCGAAACAAATCCCGGCTTACAGCATGTCCCCAATGTATATTCCCAAATACATTTCCAGAAGGATTATACTGATAGAAAAGATGATACAATCCATCATCATATACCAAGCCCACCGGTTCTCCCGTCCAATTCATAACTGTCGTAAAATGAAACAGAGGGATATGATTTGTCTCTACGTTAACCGCTTTCCGGCAACCACTTAATAAACACACCAATCCTATAATGCCAAATAAAAAAACTTTATTCATCGCATATCATTTAATCGCTACATATTCGTATACCTAATCACGATTACAGCTTTTACCATCCGTAATTTTGTTTATATAACCCTTTCACATAACTGATCTGCGTCTGAGGAATAGGAAAATACTCATCCCTGTTTTTTGTAAATTTGGCATCTTTCAAATAAGAACGTCTCGTTTTTTCGATCGTAAAATAATTATTCATGTACGTATCGGCAATACCCCAACGAACCAAATCAAAAAACCATTTTCCCTCTGTCGCAAATTCCAGATGACGTTCCCAACGTAATGCCTTTAACGCAAATTCTTGTGTCCATGCCGGACAATTCTTTCCAGGGACATAAGGCTGTACATCAAAATTACCAGTCGGAGTTCCATCCGCGAACTTCAAACGCCCGGTACTCGTAGCCGCCCTCATTCTAAGCTGGTTTATTAAATCCAAGGCTTCGTTCAAATTCGTATTCAACTGAATCAATGCTTCCGCACGCCAAAGCATTACCTCGTCCAAACGAAGCACATCCCAGTTCAACCCACTCCCCATAAACGGATTGGTTTTCCGGAAGCAATCGCAGGTCGGCAATACGATCAGTTTCTGGCTCATCGTATATCCATACACTTCTGGCGTACGAGCCCAACTGTTTTCCATAATGTAATTCGGATCATACTTCCAAGGCATCTCCGGCACACAAGCCGTATGCATCAAACGAGGATCCATTGGGATTCTGGCGAAAGCATCTTTATTATCTAACGTCTCACCTTCATCAAAATGATCGAAATCAGGGACTCCGTCTACCGTCTTGAAATGATTCAGCATATGTATGGAGGGTTGAAACGCCCCACAACAACCATAGTCACTATTCATCGGATAAACCAGCCATGAATTAAGACGCCCTATAGTAGACCCGTCATTATTAGCCGAATATTGGATAGCCCAAATAGATTCTGAATTATTCTCATATTCACACAAGAAATTCTCCGCGAAATCAACCACCAAGCTTTTTCCTGAATTATCAATAATATCCTTACACAAACTGGCGACCTCTGTCAGTTTCTCTTTGTTGATATTGATAACATTATGTTTCTCATCCTGCTCATAAGCGGCAAACAACAATGCCTTTGCCAAATAGGCTTTTGCCGCAAACTTGGTAGGACGGCCTACTTCTTCTTGCGTTTCCGGAAGGACTTCGACCGCATAACGGAAATCATCGATCAACTTACCCCAAAGTTCTTGATCCGTAAGTTCATCATTACTTACCTTATCGTACTCATCGGTTGGCGTATTCTCATCGATCCAAGGGAAAAATTTAAAGCATAACTTCATATACATATAAATGTGGGATCTCAAAAAACGCAACTCCCCGATACGCTGTTCCCGCAAGGGATATTCTTCCTCGGTCAAAGCCTGTGCTCTTCGCAAAGCGTCGTGAACACGACCGACACCGACATAATGTACCCACCACAGGTTATCCAAGTCATCCGACGTGGTAGGTTGCATATACACAAAGGTTTCCCAAAGATGTCTTTCAGCGTTGTCGCTAGTACCCGCCGCGCCTTTATAAGCCTCACCTCCTCGCAAAGAGCCTTCCTCATACGGCATTCCAAACTGTTTGTTGAAATGGTTCTGCCCACAGAAAGAATATGCGGCAGTTACCATTTGTTCCACTTTATCGACTGTGTTCAAATCTTCGTCCGAAATAATACCCTGCGGGTTTTCATCCAATATGGAAGAACAAGAAACGCTTCCCAAAAGTAAAAAAAGACTACAACTTATAATATTTATCGTTTTCATAGATTTCTCGCTTATTTAGAATGTTACATTTAAAGACATTGTCATAGAAAATGGCATCGGATAACCACTTCCCGGAGTTTCCGGATCCAAGCCTGTATACGCATTATCACCCCATGTTTTCATCAAAGTCACAATATTATCCGCCCTTAGCGCAACTCGGGCACGTTGTAACTTCAATTTGCTCGCAAATGATTTCGGGATAGTGTACCCTACCTCCGCATTACGGATTTTCAAGTACGAGCCACTTTCCACATAATAAGTAGACATCCTTCCTTCATCATTATAATTATTGACCGACAGGGCAGGTATTGATGTATTCGTATTAGTTGGAGTCCACGCATCCAATAAACGAGTACCATAATTCTCGCCAGCCGTACTTAACGCATAAATATCGGTCCAGCTCTTCCATCCACTTACATTCAGATCCTTGCCAAACACGCCGTTAAAGAATACGCTAAAGTCAAAGTTCTTATATGTCACACCTACAGAGATACCATATTCCAAATCGGGATCCTCACATCCGATCCAAGTACGATCTTGATCGTCTATCTTCCCATCATCGTTCAAATCCTTATAACGAATACGGCCTGGCGCAGCTCCCGTCTGTGTCGGGGCATTATCCACCTCCTCTTGCGTTTGAAACAAGCCATCCGCTACATAACCATACAGCGAGTTCAAGGAACGACCTATCACGTTATCCTCTTCGCCATTCCCCGCAAAATTATTGATTACGTCATCAGGTACTTTTACCACTGTTTGTTTATTATGAGAAAAGACACCGCTAATATTCAACCCAACATCACCAAACTGATTGTTGTAGTTCAACGTTAGCTCAAAACCTTTATTATCTATATCTGCCCCATTCAACCATCTTTGAGCCCCTTCGCCCAAGGTGGCCACCGTACCAGGTTTCATCAAGATATCTCTCGTATATTTCAAGTAGTAATCAAAAGAACCGCTCAACTTTGAATCCAGCACGGCAAAATCCAAGCCAAAGTTGTGCTGCGATGTCGTTTCCCATTTCAAGTCCGGATTCGCCATTTGCGTACGCCTATAGCCGGAAGGTAAAGTTCCACCCTGTCCGGTGAAATCATAGGCTGTTCCCCAATTCCAGTCATCAATAGCCCCTTTGTCGTATAATGTTTCATAGAACTGATAAGACGAATAAGCGTCAATGCTTGAGTTACCATTCTGTCCCCATCCATAACGAAGTTTCAATAGGGGAATCACTGACCTAAGATTTTCAAAAAAGCTCTCGTTATTGATCGACCAACCCACCGAGAAGGCCGGAAACGTCGCCCACTTGTTATTCGTACCGAACACGGAAGAGGCATCCCGCCGAAGAGTCACAGAAGCCAAATAGCGGCTGTCATAATTGTAGTTAATCTTACCAAACCAAGAAATCATAGTATTCCGGTACTGCTCACTGCCATTATCCTTTTCAGACTCACCGGAACTTAGCCACATATAATCGTCGTTTTCCAAGGCATAATCCCGACGGCTGCCCCAATGTAATTGGTATGTATGTGTTATCGTCTCCTGCCCCACCATAACATCGAAATTATTTTTATCGATATCGAACACATACTGTAAAACGTTACTGTTCGTAGTGCTCAAATCAAAATAAGACTCTTGCCTTACCTTGTTCCTTGTCTCGCTCAAGAATCCAGATTCATACGTATAATCCATCGTACGTTTCCAAGAGCCAACGCCGTCTACACCAAAAGAGGTACGGAAACTCAACCCCTTGATTATATTAATATTCGCATATACATTACCGAATATACGGAGATTATCGTGATGGTTTTGCTTATTGTCCTCTATCAATCGAACCGGGTTTTGCCGATCGCTCATACCTCCGATCGGTCCACCCCAACCTTCACCATCCACAGTATAAACCGGAACGATCGACATCAGAGATTTACAAGCATCTATATTGCCGGTCCCGATATTATCGCTTTCCCGCCATTTAGAGACCGTGAAATTTTCTCCCACCGTCACACGTCCATTCAAGAAAGTATAGTCAGAATTGATACGTCCATTAAAACGTTTAAAGAAACTACCATCAATCGTTCCTTTATTATCGTAATAATCAGCCGCAAACACGACACGTCCCGCATCCGTTCCTGTAGACAACGTCAGGTTATATTGCTGGATTTGCCCTGTTCTCAATATCTCTTTCTGCCAGTCTGTATCTGCCGACCGCATCGTATGATCATCATCCAACCACTCTTTCCAAGTTACTTTATCCAACACATAGTTGCCATTGGCATCCTTATGATCTTGATATTGATACAAACCTCCTATTCCCACGGTATTCGGATCAGCGTTCGGATCATCATTCTTTATAGCCCAATATTGAGCGATACCACGTTGTTCCGTGTTCATCAATTCATAAGGTTTTTTCTTGCTCACGATCGTATAAGAGGCATTGAAATCGACAGTTGTTCCCTTTTTCCCTTTACGGGTCGTGATGATAATCACACCATTCGCGGCACGAGATCCATAGATAGAGGCAGAGGAAGCATCCTTTAGCACTTGTATGGACTCAATATCCAAAGATGCCAATTCAGACATGGAGCGCATAGTAGGCATCCCGTCTATGATATACAACGGATCATTGTTATTCAGCGTACCTTCACCGCGTATCCGGATCGTAGCATTCGCGTTAGGAGAACCATCCGTCGTGACAGACATACCCGCTACTTTTCCTTGTGCCGCTTTCATCGCGCTGCCATAAGAACCCGTCTTCAACTGATCCACCTTGACAATAGATACAGACCCCGTTAAATCCGCTTTTTTCTGAGAGGTATAACCTGTTACCACAACCTCGTCTAAATTCAACGCATCTTCTTCTAATACAATAGTTTTCCCGTCTACCTCATTTGCGGGATATTCCGTACTTTTATATCCTATGTAACTAAAAACCAATACGCTGTTATCCCTGACATTTATTGAGAAATTGCCATCTATATCCGTTATTGTTCCATTGTTTGTATTACGCTTATCCACAATTGTAGCTCCTAAAATAGGCTCTCCTTTCTTATCCAACACACGTCCTTTAACAAGTCGTTCTTGTTGTTGAGACATTTGCCATGCGACATCCGGCATAGCAGCATATGCACCAGGCACTTGCATACCACACAAGCAAGCAATCAACGCGCACCGGTACAGTGATCTTTTTTTAGTATTCATACAATCCATATATTTGAAATAATTAGAATTAGACTTAAGCTAAATTTATATATAATCAAACCTGTATCTCCCTATATGACACCACAAAGATAACATATATTTTACAAAAACAAAACAAATAAGCTACATTTTGGTTATAAATTAGAAATTTATATATTACATATATGATAATATATTAAAATAAAAAAGTATGATTTTATGAATTTCACTCACAAATAGGGAAATGGATCATAATTTTATTTACATATGATACATATACAACCAGAAGACCTAAGAGTAGAAATATAAAGAAACACCAATATAACATTACATACCTAACAATATTATTACATATATGATAACACACACAATTTGAATGTCATAATACATCTTTACAAAAAAATCCCGTATAAAACATTCACGCGAGAATGTTTATACGGGACAAAAAGTCAGTAATAATAGTTCCTAATCACACAATGGCGCAAGATTTATATCTTGTACGGAGACCCCTTCCATGCAAAACCGCAAATTACCGACAGTAAGTTCCGGACGATACGAGATCATCGTTCTTTGAGCGGCAATTTCCGTATCAATCAACGATCCCCCGAATTTGTCAGAACCATCGACAAGTATACGAACCGTAAACGGCTTGCTCGTATCTATACCATTTTCAATGGCATAATTACTCGCCGTCTGCGGGGCACCACCTTCTCTCAACGTTTTTTCACTCGAAGCATAGGTATCGGTCAAATCTGTTCCGTACTGGGCACGTGCCTCGTCTAGCTGCAATTGCCATCCACAAGCGGCTTCCTCTCCCTTTTCCGGCAAGAACAAAACCTTCAAATTACCTTGTCCCGGCTGATCCGGATATACTTTAAAAGTCAACATAAACGACTTGCTTGAAACGGGAAAATCACCTGTCCCGGCAAGTTTAGCTGAAAGCTTTTCCGGAGTTTCCGTCGCCGGAATTATCTCATCCATCCATTTCGTTCCGATACGTCCATCCGGATATTGTATTAACTCGTGGATCACCAACGGGCCTCCCCAGTTTTGCATTTTCAGCCACCCTGCCATCAAAAAACGCCCTCCGGGTATTTCTGTTATCGCAGGAACAGACAACCCGTTATAGAAATCCGTTCCTTCAGCCACGATGTCTTTATAGGCAAACTCCGGATCCTTGGCCAATTTAGACCAAAGACGGGTAAAACCACCAATGATATAATCGTATTCGCCCCAACGGAAAAAGAAGGTACAATCGCCGCCTAGCGGGAAATCGGCATTCAAGCATTTCCATCCACCATTCACGGAATCAGCCTCCCAAGTTCCACGAGCGCCATAGTTAGCCAACATTTTCAAATTGCCGTCAGGATCAGTATAGATACTCGGATTCTCACAAGGATGGTATAATATATGTGTCTTTTTGAAGTTGGTAACACCATCCTCGCTTATCGAATAAGTAGAGCCTGCCGGTACAAGTCCCTGGATCGTATCGTAATTAAACGAGCCCGTGTAACCATTCTTCTCCAGATAAGCCCATTGCATCGGGAGCGTGGTTTCTTCCTTAGGATAAATACGGGTAGTATGCAGCCCATAACTAATACAGAGTTTGCCATTAAAAATAAAAGGCGTACCGGTTCCGAACGTCTCCCATTGATATTCCAGAGGAGTCGCCGGCTTATGTTCTACCCATGTTTGAAAATCCGTCGTAGACAAATGCTCGAAATAATGTCCACCTCTCCCAAATTTACTTGCGTGGCCACGGCGATCAAACAAATAAAACACATGGTAACGTCCATCATGGAAGAATGTAACCACATCTCCTACCCAAGCGTTATGGTAAGGAGGTGTCCAATATTGGATATTAGAGGCGATTTGCGGTGTTGGCGCCGCTATCTGCTCCGGCTGGATAGCAGGCTCATACAAACTAGCCTCGCTCACATAATCGGGGTTTAAGTTCCACGATTTCATCCGGCTCGCCAACGGATAACCCAGGGCGAAGTCATTATCATACAAGCGTCCATCTATGTAAATAGTCCACTGGACCCCAGAGAATTGAAGGATAATATCATGTTTTCCCTCCGGTTTATCTAATATCGCTAAAGGTATGCCAACCGTCATATCCTGGAATTTTTTCGGGTCCCAAGGAGACTGCAAGGAAAGACTCGCTTCTAATACGGGAACCGAACCGTCCGGCATTTTATAAGCCGGATAATTTTGTATTTTCCGATCATCCGGATCATGCTTACGAAGATAGACTTTAAGTACCTGAGGTATCTCAAGCAAAGTTTGCTCCCGGGCGACCGATTTTATATCAGCGGTAAACCGGATCGTAAAACCTTTTGACTGATCGTCCGACAACGAAAGCCCTGCCTCCGGCACTGTTCCGGACAAGCTGCTTTTGGCTGTCCTTGAAGTATTAAAACTCCAAAAAGGACTTTGTAATTCGACTTTTACTTGCCTAGAGACAGCTTTTTTCTCTTGGCAGGCCATCATACTCATTAGAGTAAAGATTAACAAAAACAAGGGCATAGACCTCCTGTTTATCACCAACGTAAATCCGCGGTTGAAAATAGAACCCTGATTCATGATTTTAAATGTTATTATTCAATTAATTAACTCGTAATTTCATTCCACAGTATCCCTAAAGCCAGAATATCAGGAGAACAGCTCCCGGTATTTTCTAATAGCATGTAGTCGCAAATATAGTGATATTTATTTATATGCAAACAATTTTATTGCATAAATTGCAAAAATTGTTTATCATAATAATAACATATAAGGCAAATAATAAATATATAATGTAATAAATAACCTATCTTTCTCCCTCTCCGCATATACATAAACAGGTTAGCCAGGTTGAGCTTCCATCTGCTTGGTTATCCTTATGAAGAAAGGCGGGATGACCCTTTTTAGGATCATCCCGCCTTTACATCACAGCGATCTGCCTTATACCCAACAGACGGCTTCCTTTAATTCTTAAATACCAAACCATTGTCTTCTCTATCGATCACGATCGGACGGTCGCAATCTACTGTTCCACCCAGCAAGGCTTTGGATAGCTCGTTTAAGACGTATTTCTGGATGACACGTTTCACTGGACGGGCACCGAATTGAGGATCGAAGCCCTTATCGGCGATAAAGTCTACAGCCTCGTTCGTGAAGTCCAAGGAGACACCATTCGTAGCCAGCATCTTCTTCACGCTGTTCAACTGCAAGGATACGATCTGGCGAATCTCCTCCTCGTTCAGCGGAGTAAACATGATGATATCATCGATACGGTTCAAGAACTCCGGCCGGATCGTCTTTTTCAATAGTTCCAGCACTTGGAGCTTCGTCTCGTCTACCACCTTGTCGTGCGTAGCGGGAGTCATCTTCTCGAAGTTCTCGCGGATCAAGGAAGAACCCAAGTTACTTGTCATGATAATGATCGTGTTCTTGAAGTTGACAACACGGCCTTTATTATCCGTCAGCCGTCCGTCATCCAAGACCTGCAACAAGATGTTGAACACGTCCGGATGCGCCTTCTCGATCTCATCGAACAAGACAACCGAGTAGGGTTTCCGGCGAATCGCCTCGGTCAATTGCCCGCCCTCATCGTAACCGACATATCCCGGAGGCGCTCCAATCAAACGAGTCGCGCTGAATTTCTCTTGGTACTCGCTCATATCGATACGGGTCATCATATTCTCATCGTCGAACAGATACTCGGCCAACGCCTTGGCCAACTCCGTCTTACCCACACCGGTAGTTCCGAGGAAGATGAAAGAACCGATCGGCCGCTTCGGGTCTTGCAAACCGGCACGGCTACGACGCACGGCGTCGGCGATAGCGTTGATAGCCTCTTCCTGGCCGACCACACGGGTATGAAGCTCGGATTCCAAGCGTAGCAACTTATCTTTCTCGCTCTGCATCATCTTGCTGACCGGGATTCCAGTCCAACGAGATACTACATCGGCGATATCGTCGCTATCCACCTCCTCCTTGATCATAGCGGCGGCACCTTGCATCGTCTTCAACCGGGCCTGTACCTCCTTGATCTCTTCCTCCTTTTGCTTGATCTTGCCATAACGGATCTCGGCAACCTTGCCGTAATCGCCCTCGCGTTCCGCTTTATCAGCCTCAAACTTCAGGTTCTCGATATCGATCTTATTTTGCTGTATCTTATTGATCTGCTCCTTCTCGCTTTGCCACTGGGCCTTTTGCTTGGTCTCCTCCTCCTTCAAGTCGGCGATCTCCTTGTTCAGTTGCTCCAGCTTCGAGGTATCGTTCTCACGTTTGATCGCCTCACGCTCGATCTCCAACTGCTTGATCCGCCGGGAAACCTCATCCAACGACTCCGGCACGGAATCAATCTGCAAACGCAAACGGGCGGCGGCCTCATCCATCAAATCGATCGCCTTGTCCGGCAAGAAACGATCCGTGATATAACGGGTAGATAATTGCACGGAGGCAATGATAGCGTCGTCCTTGATACGTACCTTATGGTGATTCTCGTATTTCTCCTTCAATCCGCGAAGGATAGAGATCGTATCCAACTCACTCGGCTCATCCACGATAACGGTCTGGAACCGACGCTCAAGGGCCTTGTCTTTCTCGAAGTATTTCTGGTACTCGTCCAAGGTAGTAGCGCCGATCGAACGTAACTCGCCGCGAGCCAAGGCCGGCTTCAAGATGTTGGCGGCATCCATAGCGCCCTCGCCTTTACCAGCCCCTACCAAGGTATGGATCTCATCGATAAAGAGGATGATCTCGCCTTCGGATTTCGTAACCTCGTTCACTACCGCTTTCAAACGTTCCTCGAACTCACCTTTATACTTAGCCCCGGCGATCAACGCACCCATATCCAAGGAGAAGATTTGTTTAGACTTCAAGTTCTCCGGCACGTCGCCCCGGACGATACGATGAGCTAACCCCTCAGCGATAGCGGTCTTACCTACACCCGGCTCACCGATCAAGATCGGGTTGTTCTTCGTACGGCGGCTCAAGATCTGCAAGACACGGCGGATCTCATCGTCGCGCCCGATCACGGGATCTAGTTTGCCGCTACGGGCACGCTCGTTCAGATTGATAGCGTATTTTCCCAAGGCATCGTACGTGTCCTCGGCGGATTGGCTTGTCACCTTATTCCCCTTACGCAATTCCTCGATCGCCTGGCGTAACTCTTTCTCTGTCACGCCGGCGTCTTTCAGTATTTGTGAAGCGGTGCTCTTTTCCGTGAACAACGCCAAGATGATCGGCTCCAACGATACATATTGATCCCCCATCTTAGAGGAGTAATCGATCGCTTTCTGCAAGACAGCGTTCGACTCGCTGGAGAGATAAGGTTCGCCTCCCGAAACTTTCGGATACGATTCGATTTGGCGATCCAGTACCATATTCAGGTTTTGAGCGTTTACCCCTAGTTTCTGAAAGATAAAATTAGTAACATTCTCGCCCGTCATAATGACAGCCTTCAACAAGTGAGCAGGTTCGATAACCTGTTGGTTATTTTTGGTAACCAACTGTACGGCTTGTTGAACGGCCTCCTGCGCTTTAATTGTAAAATTGTTTAAATTCATATATTTAAGCTCCTTTCTTATATTCTTTTCTAATTCGTTTTACACCTATATCCTTACAAAAGCAATACCAAAACAAAAATATGACATTTTGTCTTGCTATTATAAAACCGGATTATAAATTCCCCGTCAAAGCGTCCATCCCCGATGTCATTAATGCTTATCCCTTGGAAAGAACAAAAGAGTGGAAAAAAGGTTTTGGAACAGCCTTTGACATCCGGCAGGAACACTGGTTTTAGGCGGTATAAAAAGGGGTTATTGTAACAGGAACCCCGGTTATTGTCGCGGAAACCGGGGTTTCTGTCACAAAAACCGGTACAAAAGGAAAAGGAAAAGAAAAGAAGAAAAGAGAAAGAAAAAAATAAAGAAAAAAGACCGAACAAACCGTTTATGTTCCCTACCAGAAAACACGTACATGAATTTCAAAAAACATGTACGAGATTTCAGAAAAACATGTACGTGCTTTTTTTGAGTGATTATATCCCTTCATCTCAACAGATTATGGATAGTCGTTGTAATATTTCCATGTATTCTCGCGTTTTTTGTTTCTCTTCTTATCACGGGCACTCTTCCAGAAAATGGTCTCAAGCAGATCTTCCATACTGAAATAAACCTTCACGGTGGCAAGCGCTCCTCCCCTTCGCTGCCCATCCTTCACGACATCCGAATAGACATTAGCCAGCCTCACATTGGCAGCCATACGGATCTTTCCAACCTTGAACTCTTTCCAATCCCGATTTTCAAGGACGCTAACCGTATGCGCCTGCCTCCGCACGTCCAAGGCACGTGAAGGAGCCTTAAAATTCAGCAGCATGAATACAACCGGGGTTATCGAATCATAGTTTATCAACTCACGTAAAGTATCTAATTGGATATATTCCGAGAAGTCTTTTGTAATCGGCAACTCACTGGGTGAAGACAACATCGAGGTTCCCGGTTGCTCGGGGCGCAGGAAAGTCCCGCTCTCTATCGCTTTCCGGAACTCAGGGTTCAAACGTATCTCCTCTTCGCCGGATAGAAGCTCCCGCAGACGCAAGGAATCTTGTTCCGTCCACTGCGCACGGGCCATCACAGGTAGGATGGATACAAGTAAAAGTAATACTAATCGCATTTTCACGTCTCTCATCTTCATGATCCTCAGTACATAATCCTATCACCAAGACTCACCCGTCCGTTAAAACCCCTATTCCACTCGAAAAACTTTAAGATTTATTTGGACGCTTATACCCTATCGAACCCTAATATGAATTACCTTTATGCGATCAATTCAAACGAAATCAGATATGTTGACACTATTATCCCCGGCTAAGACAATGACCGGAACATCCAAGATAAAAGCACCGCAAGGCACGACTCCACGTTTCCTGAAAGAGGCGAACGAGATCGCTTTGCATATGACCCAATTCCCCGTTAACGAATTAAGCCGCGTCCTTAGGCTCAGCCCGAAATTGGCGGCAGAATGTTACCGCAGATACCAGGACTTTCACGCGGAAGATAACCGGCCTTTGCAAGCGATACTCGCTTATACCGGCGTCGTATTCAAGAATATCAGCCCGAAAGACTTTACGGAGGAGGATTTCCTTTTCTCGCAAGAACATCTGCGTTTCGTATCGGGATGCTACGGATTACTTCGCCCGCTAGACCTCATCAAGCCTTACCGGATGGAGTTCGACGTAAAAATCCCGGAGTTAGGCGACGGGAATATGTATGCGTTCTGGAAGGACAGGCAAACAGATACCCTTATCCATGATGTCCGGCAGGGAGACGGTATCTTATTGAACCTGGCCAGCTTGGATATCCAGCCCTCTTTCCGGTGGAAGGAAGTGGAGCGATCCGTCCGGATCATCACGCCCGAGTTCAAGATCTGGAAAAACGGTAAAGCGGAGACGATCGTGATCTATGCCAAGATGTGCCGGGGGCAGATGAGCCGCTATCTCATAAAGAACCGGATCACAGAACCGGAGGCACTGAAAGCTTTCACGTGGGAAGGTTTTTCTTACAAGGAATCCATGTCTGAAGGCGATAATTGGGTATTTCTACAAGAATAATTCAAGGTTCATCCAATAAAAACGGATTATCTACGTTCAATAAGGACAGCTCGTAAAAATCATAAAAGAGTTTGTTTTTCTTTAATCTAGCGATGATATGAAAAGAACTTTCGCATATTTGCTGCTAATAGTCCTCTTGGTTTGCGGAAAGCAGGCCTATAACCTGTTAGTCTCGAAGGAAGTTGTCCGGAGTAATCATACAGGGGCCTTGTCGGACATCGCGGACGAGGTAGTCGCCATACCCTTACAGGATTCGGAGAAGTATTCGATCAAGGAGGCCAAGTATATCCGTCAGGAGGGCAATAACTTATTCCTCATCAGTAATGAGACACTTTATCGCTTCAACCGCAAGGGGGAATTTATTTGTCGCGTCACCCATCCGGATGATATACGGGTGGCGGGGTACGTGGTGAACCCGGCCAACCAGCAATTGATCGTATTAGGAAACACGGACGATATTTTCTATTACTCATTCAACGGCGACCTCCTTACCCGGAAAAAACTGAAATGTGACCTTCCGGAGAACAGACACATGTTATCCATATCCATGCACAACAACCGGATACTTACCACCGAGGAATACATTCAAGGGGATACTGCGGCAGGGCAAACCGCCACGATCGAGAAACAGATCGTGGAATACGATTCCTCTTTCCACAAATTACAATCTCACACGATCCGTCCGGTCGATCTGGAACGTTCTGCATGCCCGATCGGTTGCCTCACACCGGAAGTAGCCGTGGAACCCGGAAGCGGAACGGTTTACGCCTACGCCCCTTACTGCCAACCCGGGAACTTATTGCGGGATACCGTCTATATCAAGCAAAAACGGCAAAGCCAAGCTTTAAAAGACCTGGCCGGAGGCAATGCGCTCCCCTTGCTTCCGATCCGAATGGGAAGTCGTTTCTGGGTATCCACTTACTATGACACGGAAGACGATTCCAGAAATTACACGTTCTGCTACGACACGCAAAAAGAACGGTGCTGGCAGGTGAAAGATGGCTTAAAAGATAATTTCTATCAAACCGGCAAGGTACGGCGAATGTACCCTATCGACCCTTACTGCCATTCGTATTGCTTCAGCAAATCCGGAGAAGAACTGAAAAACACTTTCCCCCTACAGGCCCAAGAAGAAAACCTCGTGTTATTTATCGTGAAATTGAAGGTTTAAATACAGATTTATACTACCTTTGTGTTTGTATCAAAATAACAGAAAATCAGTTATGGGTTCGATATTCGTCATACAAGGATTGTTGATATACATTTATGCTTTCGACCACAATCCACCCCACATACATGTGCGAAGTAGCAGTGGAGATTTTACTATTACGCTGAAAGATCGCATCGTGGAAGGCAGAGCTAAATCGAAAGCAATCCAAATAGTCAATCAGTTCATAGATCAACATGAGGCTGAGTTACTTGAAATCTGGAACAAAGCCCAGCGAGGCGAAAAAATAGAAAAAGTGAAACGATAAAAAAGATAGTTTATGTTACTAACAATTACAGATGTAGAATATTTGGGCGATTACACCCTACTTTGCACCTTCAATAATGGCGTAAGGAAAAAGGTAGACCTTAGCCCTTTGTTGCAATATCCAGCATTCGAAGAGTTACAGGACAAAACACAGTTTATCCAGTTCGGCTTACAAGATACCATTTTTTGGGCCAACGGCGCCGATATCGCTCCTGAATATCTCTATGAAAAAGGTATTCCGGCCTAGGTTGACCCACCTCATTACTCCGTCTGTACCCTGCGAGTAATCTCGTAAAGAGCAGACGGTTTCTTATATCAAGTGTCGAATGTGCCAATTGTATTTTGACAGAAACCGTATAACGAATAGTTGCCAACCTGTTTCACTAGTAATTTCCAATCCTCTTAATATTTCAATAAAGAGCTGGCTAATGGGTACGAAATAATATGTATCTTCGCACCATTCTAAAAAAGCATTAAGTACATGAAAAAACTTTTAACCTGCATAGCCTTGGGCTTAGCGACCACTAGTTACGCGATAACCCCTTTGTGGATGCGTGATGTACAAATCTCTCCCGATGGAACAGAGATAGCGTTTTGTTACAAAGGAGATATTTATAAAGTACCGGCCAAAGGAGGTACAGCGACACAACTTACCACCCAAGCGTCGTATGAATGCACGCCAATTTGGTCTCCGGACGGAAAACAAATCGCTTTCGCCAGCGATCGTAACGGCAATTTCGATTTATTCGTAATGTCCTCCAACGGTGGGACGGCACAATGCCTCACCACCCATTCGGCCTCCGAGATTCCCTCGGCCTTTACCCCCGACGGTAAATATGTACTCTTCTCCGCATCCATACAAGATCCGGCCCAGAGCGCCCTATTCCCGACCTCGGCTATGACGGAACTTTATAAAGTGCCGGTCGGCGGTGGACGAACCGAGCAAGTATTGGGTACACCCGCCGAGATGGTTTGCTTCGATAAATCCGGAAAAACATTCTTATACCAAGATCGCAAGGGCTTCGAGGATGAATGGCGCAAACACCATACCTCATCCATCACCCGGGATATATGGATCTACGACACACAAACAGGTAAACATACCAATTTGACCGATCATGCGGGAGAAGACCGCAACGCCGTATTTACCCCGGACGGGCAGACGGTTTATTTTCTAAGCGAACGTAACGGAGGCTCTTTCAATGTATATTCATTTCCTCTCAACGCCCCGCAATCTATAACAGCGGTCACCAAATTCAAAACACATCCCGTACGTTTCCTCTCTACGAGCAGTAGCAATACGTTGTGTTACACTTATGATGGCGAGATCTATACACAACATCCGGAAAGTAACCCGCAGAAAGTTAAGATTGACTTGATCCGGGACGATCAAGATCAAATCGCCGATCTGAATTCCAGCAAAGGGGCTACCTCTGCTACCGTATCTCCCGATGGCAAGCAGATCGCCTTGACCCTGAGAGGCGAGATATTCGTTACCTCGGTCGATTACGTCACGACCAAGCAAATCACCCATACCCCAGCAGCGGAAACAGGTGTATGTTTCTCACCGGATAACCGTACCTTGGCTTACGCCAGCGAGCGTGGCGGTAACTGGCAGCTTTACCTGGCCAAGATTGCACGTAAGGAAGAGGCCAATTTCCCAAACGCTACGATTATCGAGGAGGAAGCTCTCCTGCCTTCCAAGACCGTAGAGCGCGGTTATCCTCAATTCTCGCCGGATGGTAAGGAGCTCGCTTTTATAGAAGATCGTATGCGGCTGATGGTAGTCAACCTTGAGACGAAGAAAGTACGCCAAGTCACGGATGGCTCCACATGGTATAGCACAGCCGGCGGTTTCGATTACTCATGGTCGCCGGATGGTAAATGGTTCACGCTCCGGTTTATCGGCAACAAGCACGATCCTTATTCGGATATCGGCTTAGTCAGCGCGCAAGGTGGGGAGATCACCAACCTGACCAATAGCGGCTACACCAGCACCTCCCCGCAATGGGTACTGGATGGAAACGCCATCTTATTCACCACCGAACGTTACGGAATGCGTGCGCATGCCTCATGGGGCTCCTTGAATGATGCCATGCTGGTATTCATGAATCAAGACGCTTACGACAAATTCCGCTTAAGCAAGGAGGATTACGAGTTGCTGAAAGAATTGGAAAAGGAGCAAAAAGAGGTAACCGGGGATAAAACCGACAACAAGAAAAAAGAAGATAAAACCGACGGGAAGAAAGACGAAAAAACTGAAAACATCATAGTGGAGCTAAAAGGCATCCAAGACCGTATCCTGCGTCTTACCCCTAACTCCTCCGAAATGGGTAGCGCCATCATTTCGAAAGATGGCGAGACTTTGTATTATTTCTCGGCTTTCGAAGATAAATACGATTTGTGGAAAATGGATTTGCGTAAGAAAGAGACCAAGTTACTCCACAAGATGAATACCGGATGGGCAAACATGGAAATGGATAAAGAAGGTAAGAACCTGTTCTTGCTGGGTAGCAACTCCATGCAAAAGATGGATATGGGATCGGAGAAACTAACGCCGGTCACTTACCAAGCCAACCTGAAAATGGATTTGGCCGCCGAGCGTGAGTATATGTTCGAACATGTCTATAAACAAGAGCAAAAGCGGTTCTACAACGTGAATATGCATGGCGTGAATTGGGAAGCCATGACCACCGCCTACCGTAAGTTCCTGCCACATATCAATAACAACTATGATTTCGCGGAGCTACTAAGCGAATATCTGGGAGAACTCAACGTTTCTCACACCGGAGGACGCTTTCGCCCGAGACCAAGCGGCAACGTTACCGCCAGCCTTGGCTTGCTTTTCGACTGGAACCATAATGGCAAAGGCTTATCTATCGCCGAGGTTGTGGAGAAAGGGCCGTTCGATCACGCACGTTCCAAAGTAAAAGCCGGCACTATCATAGAGAAAATAGACGGGCAGGAAATCACCCCGGATATGGATTACTCCAAGCTCTTGAACAATAAGACCAAGAAGAAGACCTTGGTTTCCCTTTACGACCCGCAGACCAAGGAACGTTGGGAAGAAGTAACCGTACCTATCAGCAATGGCGAGTTAAATGACTTGCTTTATACCCGCTGGGTGAAACAACGTGCCGCAGATGTGGATAAATGGTCGAACGGACGGTTGGGTTACGTACATATCCAATCCATGGGAGATCCTAGCTTCCGCTCCATCTATTCTGACATCCTGGGCAAGTATAATGACCGGGAGGGAATTGTTATCGATACCCGTTTCAATGGTGGAGGACGTTTGCACGAGGATATTGAGATCTTATTCAGCGGAGAGAAGTACCTCACGCAAGTAACACGCGGCAGGGAAGCCTGCGATATGCCTAGCCGCCGCTGGAATAAGCCGTCTATCATGTTGCAATGCGAGGCTAATTATAGTAACGCACACGGCACTCCGTGGGTATACAAGCATCAACACATCGGGCGTTTGGTCGGTATGCCCGTACCGGGAACGATGACTACCGTCTCTTGGGAAACCTTGCAAGACCCGACGTTGATATTCGGTACGCCTATCACCGGTTATCGCCTACCGGACGGTAGCTATTTGGAGAATACGCAATTGGAACCGGACGTTAAAGTCGCTAATTCTCCAGAAACAGTTGTCGAAGGGGAAGACACTCAATTAAGGACTGCGGTAAAAGAATTGTTGAAAGAGATCGATAAAAAGTAGCTTGAAGCGAGAGCACTCTCACCAGCCAACGAGAGTTCCCGCATAAGCCCGTCATAAGATTACTCGTATAAACGAACAAGACTACTCTCATCACCTGCTGGGAGTAGTCTCGTTTTATTATGTAACTTCCTATTAGAAACCCAAACAATACTCACCCGATTTAAGTAACTCTACCACCATGCCATTCTTCTCCAGATCGGTGAAGGATACCTCTTCTTTCAGGTCCACTTGAAATCGCACGTCCAGTTCAGCCGACACCGGAAACTCCCTATTTAACCACCAATAACAATTAGGATACAAATGAATATCGAAAGATACTTTAATCGAATCCGGAGCTGCTTGGTAATATTCCATACAAACTAGCAATATTCCATACAAACGATAAACGGATCATCCATTGATTTACAACGCAATGTCGCCTTACTATATTTTGATTATATACGGACCGAATCAATCCATACCCGCTCGAAAATGGAAGTTTTACAAATCCGGTAATTCGCATCCGCAATCCCAAACGAAGGATCGAAAGGTAACCGGATCGTATCATAGCTTACCTGTAAGGTATAATAAATCTTGTAATCGTTTGCCGCATATAAAAACTGAACAGCAAACAGGAATAGGAATAAAAACTTCTTTATTTGTTTGCTTTTTAACCTGTTATTACGATTCCAACTCTATTCCCTTCGGCTTGAAGTCGAGGAAACACATCTCATAGCAAACGGTCAGCCACACGACAATACATGGCCAAGCCTTTATCACATAGGGACGGATCAACCCATTCCGAATAATCGGTGGAACTAGCTCTGTAGTGGATAAACCGACAATTACCAAGGTAGCTATCCAAAGCCAATAAGTATATTTTTTATGGGGTGACACGCTGCATATATACCAGATAGCGACTCCTATCATCGCTATGATATATCCACTCGCCTCACTCCCGGTACTGAATAATACGACAAACAACAAGGTACTAGCCAACAACATAAAGCGAAAAGCCGGATATTTATATTGCGAGATCCTTAAATACGGAACACTAAATAGAACCAAGCCCGGTATAATAAGCCACATATCGCTATAACCCGGATTCCCGGATATTTTGCGGACAACTCCCAATAACGATATATTTTGCGGGTCCGCAAACATATTTAACGCGTTTTTTATCTTCAGCCGCTCAAACCAATCCAGATATTGAGATATCACATACTCAAACCCCGGTGTATAAAGCACCGGGATCATGAAGCAAACCAATCCCCAGAAAAGACAAGAGACCAATAACCACACTTTCTGCCTTGAGAAGAAAAAGAACGCCAATCCCACGATCGGATAAATCTTGATAAATGTACCCAACATAATAAGACCCGTGGCCCAGAAATCCTTTTTCTCCAGTATCAAGGTAAACGACAACAAGATAAAGGCAGCTACCGATATATTGAACTGTTGTACCCCTTGCGCCGTCATCAACTCACAATACGAATACCAGTAAATGATGATCTTCTGTGTACCCGTCAATGGTAACCGGCTGATCGCATAAAACAACAGGGCGGTATTCGCCATTATCCATAAGATCATACCTAGCCATTCCGGTAACAGGGCGAAAGGGGCTATGACTAGGCTGAATAAGATCCCATAATGGTTCGAGTCGTAATATTCCGGATAATGATCTCCATACAAGGTCAGGCCCTCGATAGCATGCCAGTAGACTCCCTCAAATATCTTATAATTATTATATTTCCCGATCAGCAACTTGACTATAGCGAAAATAACACCTGTCAACATCCATACCCCGAATATAGTACGGGGCTCTCTCCATATCGGATGGGTGGCTAATGCCTTTAATCTCATGTCTTGATTCCTCTTTTTCAATTTATCTACAAAGATAAAAAAGTAAATGAGAACAGGATTAATAAAAAAGTAAGTGAGTGTGCCAAAACTAAAATGACCTCCTCGAAAAGTTAGAGATTATAACTATAAGAGAATTAAATCCCGCTTAAAAGGAAAGAGCCCGGTACAATACCGAACTCTTTCTCAATACGGATAATATTTAACCCGTCCAACTTTTGGGGGTCACTTCATTTTGAGTAATGATACGACTCTTCTTTTTGCCTTTAAGGATGTTCAAGTTTCAAATCAAAAGCTCATCTGGACTAAAATTGAGTTTTGACACACTTTCTTTTTCCTTTATGATATTATCAACTCCGTCTTTCCGAATCCGTTATCAGTCGGCGAATGATTTCAGCGGTACGCTTACCCCCATGTAAAGATTCATGGCGTTGCCGCTAACCGGCAAACCTTGCGGAGTTATCTTCGTCAACATATAATCCGATCCGATAAAGAAATTGATCCAAGAAGGAGAAAAATTCAACGCGATACCATACGTTTTGAACTTACTATGAATAAATGAGTAACTCAACGTAGCCTCAAACCATTTTACCGGACGGTAATTGCCAGACAAAGTCAATTCCGTATAAGCTTTCGGGGAATAAAGACGAGTACTTGACAATAAACCGATACCTAACTTATTTTTCAGCAAACGATACTCACCACCGATATTGATTGTCGAACGAAGCCGAGTAGTATTCCCCGACTCACCCTCTTTCTTGAAATGAAGCAGGTTGTCGAAATCCTCCTTGATAGCGTCAAACTGATCGCCCATACTCGGTATGTCACCGTTATTCTCGCCGATAGCTAGGTCAAAGCCGTTAAAGTCGAATGTTCCATCCAGCTTTCCTACCGTGCTGCCCCCTTTACCCCAATGGATAAAACCTAAATCGAGTACAGCCGCAGATAATATGATGTTCTCGGTCAATTGGTACGTAGCTCCCAAGTCTACTCCCATACCGAAACCGCTAAGCCCCGGGGAGTCGAAATCAAAGCTATTATAATAATCACGGCCTTGCTCATCTACCTCCATTTCCGGAACCAAGCCTTTCATGTTCGTCTGCAAAGTACCGGTAGAGGTTATTTTCCAGCTCGTCTCTCCCATCTCCGCATACATCTGATCGATCGTAGCGTCCATAGAGCCCACGCCCCATAGTAATTTGACCTTACCTCCGACCGTCAACTTATCCGTGATAGGACGAGAATACCCCACGCCTGTCTCCAAATAGGCCTCGGCATACGCCCGGATGTTACGGATATCATATGTGCTTTGAGATCCGTTACCCTTTTTCATGAACTCGAACAATGTCTTCGGAGCACGGATATTCGCCAATCCTTTGATAGAGACATCCACCGTCCAGAAGCCCTTGCCAGCGTACCAGCCACCGGATAGAACCTGCGTGCCGAAATCCATGTTTATCTGATTCTCGTCTTTCAAGCCATTCAGGAAAGACTCGGTATTCACGGAGTTATCCATGAACGTAACGGTCTCGCCGTTCTTCGGATAGATAAAATTATTCACGGCTACTCCATTCGTACCATACGAAACACCAAAGGCGCCTAATACCGGAATGGAAACATAGCCTCTATCGGGACGAAACGCCGGGTTCATTGTCGTACGTGCCGTAGATGATTGCATGAAGTAAGAAGTCCGTATTTGCTGAGCAGACACCGACATCCCTACAGTGGCCAATAAACACAAAGCGCACAGACCTTTCTTATACATATTATATATAGTATTCATCTTTCTTTTTCGTAATTTAAATGGTTAGTACTGGGATCAAATAGAAATACCGCCTTCTTTCTTAAGCTTTAAGTCAAAGGAAATCTTCTGGCCTTTTTTCAAGGCCTCGTTTTGATCTCTACCTTTTAAATGCAAGTTCAGGTCTATATGGCGCGCGTCCTTCATTTTCGGCATATCCTCCTTCGTGATCTCGAAGACAACCTCCCCGGACTGTCCTTTCACCTCCTGGGCGGGGAATTGGATATCCACCGGCATGTTGTTCTCATCCATTATCACCATCTCGAGAGATATGTCGAAAGGCATATCATTCGTAACCTCTCCATAGATCTTCGCGCTTCCGTCCGAGAAGATATAATCTACGAAATCCTCATCAAAAGCGTCCTCGATCCGCTCGACGGATACGGCGCTAAACTCCGGGGCGGGAGACAGCGGAAGCTCCACCGAGTAACGTAGCTCGCTTAAGGCATCCGCGGGAGCGTTCGCCCATTGCTTGCTATCGGCAGACAAAGACAAACGTATTTCCCGAGGAACAATTTGTACGATCCCGGGCAATTTCTCGTTCTTGACAAACTCAAAGGCTTCCGTCTTCGGGTCCAGAGGGCCGATCCATATATTCGGAGAAGCCGCAGATAAGGTAAAATCGGAGGAAGTCGTCTCCTCTTGATTCACGTTCTTTGCCTCGATAGCCAAACGACAATCCAAAGAGGCTTTCGTCGCATTCGACATTAACGTAACATGAGGATTGGCCAGCGCCAATACGAAATTACCATCGAACAGGCCATCAATATCGCCAGTCGTTATATCCTCCGACGCGATCTCCACTTTATCCGAGACCGCCCGCAAGCCTGCCCCCTTGATCTTCATCTCTCCATCATAAATCATGACATAAGCGCCATCGACCTCCCGGATAGAAGGTACTTTCTCTACGTTCACCACGTCATCCGACGTCACGTAACCCGTACCAAGCGGAGCGATCCAAGACTCACCCATTACCACTTCGTCCGTACTGACATTGCCTAAATCATACTTGCTATCCACGCATGCCGCTAAACAACAAGACGACAGCAATAGCATCACCAAATGTTTGTTCTTCATATAAAAACCATTTTATCAAAAACCATACCACTAACGGCGTGCGAAAATAAGCAAATAAATGAAATAAATAAAAGTTTAAACAAAAAAAGAGTGGCATCTAATAATGCCACTCTTTCTCCACAAATATCCTTGATTATCAAAATATCTTTCCACACAAACGAATCTTCATGACCGGATATACGGTCACCTTATCTATAATCTTCGTAAATGTATCATCTTCATCCAATTCACTCAGAAGATCGTCTACATTCCCAAAGTTCGTATATACTTCCGGCCGTCCATGGAACTGTACACCCAACTCAAACATCACGCCCAGACGTTTCTTGGGAATCGCACGACCGAATCCCAGCCCGACATACGGACGGAAACCGGAGACTTTCAAACCTCCCGATACATTACCGTTCTGGTCTACCGGCAACACATAATCGCCAATAACGATACCCGCGTCTTCTCCCTGGGCGATCAAATCTTTCAACTCATCGCTATGCCCATCGATCTTCACGAGCTTCGAACCGCCAAAATATGCGCCCACACCTATAAAAAAGGAGGATAGATGCGGAACCGGGTAAACATTCAGCAAGATCTGCCCGGAAGTACGCTTCAAGCTTCCAGTCAAGTCAATCTCACTAGGTACAGAAACTCCTGCCGGAGCATTTACGTCGACATCAACGTCCACACCTGTCGTCAGGCTGAAATTAGGCATGACAGAGAGGCCTCCCCGCAATGCCAAAAAAGGCGTAATAGGAGTCGCCACCTCTACATCGACACCTGTTAAGCCAACACCCACTCCTACCGACAACGAATTAAAAATCCCCAACTCCTTCTGAGCCGAGACTAAATTACACGTAGCAAACATGCTCACGAGCGCACCAAACAGAATAAATAACCTTTTCATTTTATATATAAGTTATAATTGTTATTCGTCTTAGAGTTGCAAAAATAAATAAAAAACATGAAACATTCGTTGTAAAAAAGAAAAAGCGATATCAAAATTGCTCTGATATCGCTTTTTCACGGATAAGGTATACAATTTTACGTATAAGCGTACATTATTCCTCCCCCGAATCTTCTTCTTTCATGTTATGGAATACGTTCTGAACGTCTTCGTCTTCCTCTAGTTTCTCGATAAGTTTCTCGATAGACTCACGTTGCTCCGGGGTAACCTCCTTCAAATCATTAGGGATACGGACAAATTCACTGCTTAAGATCTCGAAACCGTTCTCCTCCAAATATTTCTGGATCGCGGAATTCTGGGCGAACTCACCGTAAAGAACGATCTCGTCCTCGTCTTCCTCAACCTCATCCACACCAAAGTCGATCAATTCCAACTCTAAGTCCTCCAAGGAAATATCCTCTTTCTTAGCGATATGGAACACACACTTATGCTCGAACAAGAACTCCAAGCTACCCGATGTCCCTAAAGAACCGCCATTCTTATTGAAATAGCTACGGACATTGGCTACCGTACGAGTCGTATTATCCGTCGCTGTCTCAACGAAAATAGCGATACCGAACGGGCCATATCCCTCATAGTTCATCTCCTTATAATCCGTGAATTCCTTGGATACGGCACGTTTAATGGCACGTTCCACGTTCTCCTTCGGCATGTTCTCCTTTTTGGCGTTCTGCATCAACGCACGTAAACGAGGATTGTTCTCAGGCTCCGGTCCGCCTTGCTTTGCCGCGATCGTGATTTCCTTACCCAACTTCGTGAATACACGGGCCATATTGCCCCAACGCTTAAACTTTCTCGCTTTACGAAACTCAAACGCTCTTCCCATATTATGATATTTATGATTTATGATTTTATATATGATTTATGATTTATAATTCTTGACATCAAGGGGCTGGCCCGGGAAATCACAAATTATAAATCATAAATGAATTTATCTCAAATAAATTTATCTCAATTGAGCACCCAGCTTTTGTTCCAGGTTCGTCTGGATCTTCTTCATGATAGCGTCGATCTGCTTATCGTTCAAAGTCTTGCTCTCATCTTGCATGAAAAAGCTTACGGCATACGATTTCTTGCCTGCCGGCAGGTTCTTGCCCTCGTAAACATCGAACAGAGAGACTTCCTTCAATAATTTCCGATCACTATCTTTCGCTATTTTCTCTATCTCGCTAAACTGTACGCTCTTATCGAGCAGCAAAGCCAAGTCTCGCTTAACAGCCGGGAACTTGGAAATCTCGGAGAAGGTTACTTTCGCCTTCTTGATCTCCTTCATCAATTGTGTCCACGACAACTCAGCGTAATAAACTTCCATATCGATATCCAGCATCTTACGAAGTTTCTTGCTTACGATACCTAACGTACCCAATTGCCGCCCGGAACCGGTCGTGATACTTAACCCCGATGAATAGATATCGTTCGTCAAGTTACCGAATATCACGCGTCTCATATCCACTCCCAAGCGAGCCAGGATGTTCTCCACGTAGGCTTTCAACTCATAAACGGAAGATTTCTCGTTTGGATGCGCCCAATTGTTTTCCACACGGTTTCCGGCAACCCAGATACCTAGACGGTAGTCCTCGCTAAACTGGGCCAAGGTCTCATCCTCCTTCTTATTATCGACATTATAATCATAGCAATTACCGAACTCATAGAAACGGATATTGCCATTCTTACGTTTCATATTATACTCGATGCTCTCCAAGCCGCCGAACAACAAGGTCTGGCGCATACAATTCAGGTCGGCGCTCAAGGGGTTCATCAGCATGACACAATGAGCTTCCGGGTAAACAGACAAATCCGTATAATAGGCGGAACGCGTCAAGGAATTGTTCATGATCTCGTTGAAACCGCAACCGCAGAGTTGCTCAGAGATCAAGTTCTGCAAATTCCAGCTACGATCCGTCGGGGTCTGGTAACTTAGGTTGGATTTCACGTTATCGCTGAACTCCACGTTATTATATCCGTAGATACGAAGAATATCCTCGATCACGTCTACATCACGCTGAACATCGATACGGTATACGGGAACACGCAAAGTCAGCCCTTCCTCGGTCTCGGCTACGATCTCCATCTCGAGACTAGCCAAGATACTTTTCACGGTCTCTGCCGGGATCTCCTTACCGATCAACGTATTAATCTTCCGGTAGGCTACCTCAACCGTATACGGCTCGGCTACCACAGGGTAAACGTCTTGTACGGCACCCGTGATCTTACCTCCTGCCAACTCCTGTATCAACAACGCGGCACGCTTCAGCACATACATCGTATTGTTGGGGTCCAGGCCGCGCTCGAAACGGAAAGAAGCGTCCGTGTTCAAGCCGAAACGACGGGCGGTCTTACGTATCCACGTAGGATGGAAACAAGCGGATTCCAAGAACACGTCCGTGGTCTCCTCCGTCACGCCGGAATCCAAGCCTCCGAATACACCACCGATACACATCGGTTCCTCGGTGTTGCAGATCATCAGGTCGCGATCGGTCAACGTGCGTTCCACGCCATCCAACGTGACGAATTTCGTACCCGCCTCGACTACCTTGACGATCACTTTATCTCCTTTGATCTTACCCGCATCGAAAGAGTGCAAAGGCTGCCCCAATTCGTGCAGGATAAAATTCGTTACATCCACTACGTTATTGATCGGACGGAGGCCGATCACACGCAAGCGATTTTGCAACCACTCCGGGCTCTCCTTCACCGTAACCCCCTTGATCGTAACGGCGGAATAACGGGGGCAGGCCTCCGTATTCTCTACCACGACCTCTATGCCCGGCGTCTCGTCGTCTATCTTGAAAGCGTCTACCGAAGGACGTTTCAGCTCGGCAGGCTTGCCGTTTTGCTTCAAGTACGCGGCCAAATCGCGAGCGACACCGAAATGCGAAGTGGCATCCACGCGGTTCGGGGTGATGTCTACCTCCAACACGTAGTCGCTCTTCACGTTATAATAATCTTTAGCTAACGTACCTACCACGGCGTCGGCGGGGAGTACGATAATGCCGTTATGGTCGGTACCGATACCGATCTCGTCCTCGGCGCAAATCATGCCGTTAGACTCCACGCCGCGTATCTTGGATCTCTTGATGGTAAAGCATTCATCGCCATCGTACAGTTTCGTGCCGTTCACGGCTACGACTACCTTCTGCCCGGCCGCCACGTTCGGGGCACCGCATACGATTTGCAGAGGAGCCTCGCCACCTACATTCACGGTCGTAATATGTAAATGGTCCGAATTCGGGTGTTCCTCACAAGTCAGCACTTCGCCGATAACCAATCCCTCAAGTCCGCCCTTAATGGTTTGAACTTCCTCTACTCCACCGGTCTCCAAGCCGATAGAGGTAAGCGCCGCAGCGACTTCTTCTGGCTTTAAATCGAAATCAAGATATTCTTTCAGCCAATTGTAAGATATATTCATCGTTATAAAATTTATTCCCTAAAGAGACGGCTCATACCAACAGCCGCCAAATTGACGGACAAAAGTACGAATAATAATTCAAACGATACAAGTGAACTTCAAGAAATCAGGACAACCGCCCCAAATTTCATCCACGACCTGATAAGCAATCACGTCACGAACAGACCTGAGCGAATTTAGTTACGGCCACCTTTGGTTTGAGAAGGGTTTATGAGGCTATCCGAAAATAATGACGTATTTTCGCGGAAGGTTTAAATATTACAACTATTTTTATGCGTATAGATATACTTACCGTGCTTCCCGAGATGATCGAGGGAATGATTAATTGCTCTATCGTAAAAAGGGCACAAGACAAGGGATTAGCCGAGATTCATTTGCATAACTTACGGGATTATACCACCAATAAATGGCGGCGGGTGGATGATTACCCGTTCGGTGGCGAGGCCGGTATGGTCATGCAGATCGAGCCGATAGACCGGGCCATCTCCGCGTTGAAGAGCGAACGGGAATACGACGAGGTGATCTATACCTCCCCGGATGGCGAGACCCTCAACCAACCGATGGCCAACAGCATGTCTTTATTGAATAACATGATTATCCTTTGCGGGCATTACAAAGGCATCGACTATCGTATCCGCGAGCATCTGATAACGAAAGAGATATCTGTCGGAGATTATGTCCTTACCGGAGGAGAACTGGCCGCCGCTATCATAACCGACGCCGTGGTGCGCCTGATCCCCGGGGCGATCGGCGACGAGCAAAGCGCCCTTTCCGACTCTTTCCAAGACAACCTGCTGGCTCCTCCCGTCTATACCCGCCCGGCCGATTACAAAGGGTGGAAAGTACCGGAAATCTTATTGTCCGGACATCAACGCAAGATCGACGAGTGGCGTTTGCAACAGGCGCAAGAGCGTACCGCACGCCTCCGGCCGGATTTATTGGAACCCGACCCGCGTGCTTCCGGAAAAACACGTACATGAATTTACAAAAACACGTACGACTTTTCACAAAAACACGTACATGTTTTTGAGGAAGCATGGCGGCATTCTTAATACACTTATTATCATGCCATTACAAATACTCAAATAATCTTCGGATTATCGTATTTTCTACGAACGTCAGGATAAAATAAAAAACCGGGGATCATCTATCACGATGATGCCCCGGTCTATGTAAAACGTAAGTGACTATAACTACAGTCACCCCCATACTCTCATCAAATTTTATTTATTGAAACGCTCTCTCAGTTTAGATAGCATATCCTTTGTCATGGCATCCAAGTCATACTCCGGCTTCCAGCCCCATTCCTCGCGGGCACACGTATCGTCCAAAGAGTTCGGCCACGACTCGGCGATAGCCTGGCGCAGAGGATCTACCTCATACTCCATCTGGAAGTCGGGCACGTATTTCTTGATATTATTAAAGATGATCTCCGGATCGAAACTCATCGAGGCGATGTTGAATGAGTTACGATGCACGAAATTCGTAGAATCCGCTTCCATGATCTCGATGGCGGCACGCAGGCCGTCCGGCATGTACATCATATCCATGAAAGTACCGGCGGCGATCGGGCAAACGAATTTCTCTCCCTTGGCGGCCGAATAGTAAATATCGACAGCGTAGTCCGTCGTTCCGCCACCCGGAGGCGTTACATAGGAAATTAATCCAGGGAAACGAACCGAACGCGTATCCACGCCGAAACGGATATTATAATAATCGCTTAACAACTCTCCGGATACCTTCGTTACGCCGTACATCGTACGAGGGTTGCGGATCGTGTCTTGAGGAGTCTTGTCTTTCGGGGTGTTGTTGCCGAACACGCCTATAGAGCTTGGCGTAAATACAGCGCAGTGCATCTCACGGGCTACCTCAAGCACATTGAACAAGCCGCCCATTCCGATCTTCCACGCCAACTGGGGTTTTGCCTCCGCTACAGCCGATAAAAGAGCCGCCAAATTATAGATCGTATCAATATTGTACTTTGATACCGTCTCTGCGATCTGCTGCTCGTTCGTGATATCCACGATCGCGGAAGGCCCCGACTCTAATAACTCGCCTTTAGGCTCCGCACCCGGGATATAACCCGCTACTATGTTCCCACCGTAGATACTTCTTAATTTCATGGTTAACTCTGATCCGATCTGACCGGTAGAACCAATTACTAATATATTCTTCATCGCGTTTAATGAGATTTAAGTTTTTTTCCAGCGGCAAAGGTATAGAGAATAAAACAGTTTAGACATGAATTTCTTCTCTTTTTTAGTATTAAAATTCAAAAAAAAAACAGACCTTTGTCTGTCGCTTTGACAACGAAGCTACTACTCACATCTATAATACTAATAAAAAACGAAGTTTTTATGTACGGGAAACTTAAAGAATTCTTGACAAATGAACTTGAAGGCATCAAAGCCGCGGGTTTATACAAGAACGAGCGTATCATTACAACGCCGCAAAGAGCCGACATCAAAGTAAATGCCGGAAGTGATGTTTTGAACTTCTGCGCCAATAACTATCTTGGCCTGTCTGATAACCAACGACTGATCAAGGCCGCGAAAGAAGCCATGGATACACACGGTTATGGTATGTCGTCCGTTCGTTTCATCTGTGGAACGCAGGATTTGCACAAGCAACTGGAAGCTGCCATCTCCGACTATTTCAAGACTGAAGACACGATCCTTTATGCCGCATGTTTCGACGCTAACGGCGGTTTGTTCGAACCGTTGTTCGGCGAGGAAGACGCTATCATATCGGATGCCTTGAACCACGCCTCCATCATCGACGGCGTCCGTCTATGCAAGGCTAAACGTTATCGCTACGCCAACGCCGATATGGCGGACTTGGAGCGTTGCCTGCAAGAGGCGCAGGCCCAACGTCATCGTATCATCGCTACGGACGGCGTATTCTCCATGGACGGCAATGTCGCCCCGATGGACAAGATTTGCGAGCTTGCCGAGAAATATGACGCGCTGGTCATGGTAGATGAATCTCACTCCGCCGGTGTCGTAGGACCGACGGGCCACGGCGTAGCCGAGCAATTCGATGTCTACGGACGTGTAGATATCTTCACAGGTACGCTGGGTAAGGCGTTCGGTGGCGCCATGGGAGGTTTCACTACCGGTAAGAAAGAGATTATCGATATGTTACGTCAGCGTTCCCGTCCTTACTTGTTCTCTAACTCTGTGGCCCCGGCTATCGTGGGCGCAAGCTTGGAGATGTTCAAGATGCTGAAGGAGAGCGACGCTTTACATACGAAATTAATGAGCAACGTAAGCTACTTCCGCGACAAGATGCTGGCTGCCGGTTTCGATATCAAGCCGACCCAATCCGCGATCTGCGCCGTTATGTTATATGACGCTAAGTTGTCTCAAGATTTCGCCGCCAAGATGCAGGAAGAGGGTATTTACGTAACCGGTTTCTATTACCCGGTAGTACCGAAGGGACAAGCCCGTATCCGCGTACAATTGTCCGCGGGCCACGAGACGGAGCATCTAGACAAGGCTATCGCCGCGTTTATCAAGGTAGGAAAAGAGCTAGGCGTTATCAAATAACACCTTTCCCATCCATACAATAAGGCCACATCCGGGCACGATGATCTCTGGATGTGGCCTTTTCCCAAAATGCAATACGAAATGGCTACATTTGATAACAAGGACTAAGCAAGGACTAAGCATGGAAGTAAAATGGTTCTCTTTCGCAAGTCTCGATCTATATCATAATGCGTCATTATCGTGAGGCGGGCCTCGGTAAAACAATACCGCCGCTTTAGGAGATACCGGCCAACGTCTTAATCGACTCGCGGGCTACACCGACAGTTCAGCGGAAAATAGACCTTCCGTCGTAAACTCTCCCATAGCTCCCTATATCACGATACCCAAGAATATAAAATAAAACCCTATATAGCTACAAAACGATCATGCAACTCAGTAACTACCATAGCCATTGTACTTTTTGTGATGGAAGAAGCATTCCGGAAGATTTCGTGAGATTCGCCATAGCGCATGGGTTCCGTGCGTACGGCTTTTCCTCCCACTCACCGCTTCCGTTCGAGACTTGCTGGAATATGTCTAAAGACGATATGCCGGAGTATCTGCAAGAAATAGAACGGTTGAAACAGAAATACAGCGATCAACTGGAAATATATGTCGGACTAGAAATTGATTATCTGGATGAGACCTACAACGCCTCTATCCCCTATTTCCAAGAGTTACCCTTGGATTACCGGATCGGCTCGATCCATTTCCTGCCCATGTCAGAGCATCTGGCCGAAAAGAACATGGTTTGCATAGACGGTTCGTTCAGGGAATACGCCCACTCCGTGGAACGTCATTTCGAGGGAGATGTCCGGTTACTTGTGAGGCGTTTCTTCGATAGCACGATGAAAATGATAGAGACCGGAGGCATCGATATCGTCGGGCATATGGACAAGATCTATATGAACGGACAGAAATATGAGATTTTCAATTTTGAGGAAGATTGGTACCGGAAGCCTTTCGAGGCTTGCCTGGATCTGGTAAAGGAGAAAGGACTGATGGTGGAGGTCAACACCAAGAACTGGACCAAAAAGAAAGAGCTTTATCCCCGTGTGGAATACCTCTCACGCATGCGGGAGATGAATATCCCGGTCATGGTAAACTCCGATTGCCATTATCCGGATTTGGTGAACGACGGTCGTACGGAAGCTTTCGAGTTACTGAGACAAGCCGGTTTCAAGTCTACCCGTGAGCTTGTAAAAGGCGAATGGCAAGATATTGCCTTCTAAGACTTCTTTTTCCGTTTATAAAGGAAAGATTGCCAGCGTTCCTCAGCGTTCCCTTGGCGAAACAGGTCATAACGTGCCATCATAAAGAACAAATCCGATAAACGATTCACGAATGCCATGATTCCGGCGGGAAGCGGGTCCTTCCGGTTCAATGTCCACAAACGGCGTTCGGCCCTACGGGTTATCGTACGAGCCAATTGGAGGTGCGCGGATACAGGCGTGCCTCCCGGAAGGATAAAATACCCGTTATCCTCCATCTGGGCAGACAGATCATCGATCTGGGACTCACAAAAGGCGGCTAAATCATCGGGAAGCGGATTCGGGTTCTTGTCGCGGATCGCCGAGGGAGTCGCCACATGAGACATCACGGTCATCATCTCCCGTTGTATCCTGCCCAGCAACGCCTGCCACTCATGATCGGGAGACAGCAACGAGCGGACAATGCCGATCTCGGCGTTCAACTCATCCAGCGTCCCATTCGCCTCAATACGGATGTCATCCTTATCGACACGCTCACCGCCATGTATGCCGGTCTTTCCCTTATCTCCTCCACGGGTATATATTCTCATAAGAAACTCGTTTTATGGCTTATAAAAAAAAGACTACCGTGTTCTCATACGAACACAATAGTCTTTTCTATTCGTTAATCAAAGAAGTGCTTAAACTTACTGAAGATCTTCTCTTTCATCGTCTTATTAGGCTGGAAGTTCGGTGAATTCTCCAAACCGTTCAGCGTCTCTTTCTCCGTAGACGATAAAGTCTCAGGGATATATACGCTCACGTTCACCAACAAGTCGCCCGTACCATAGCTATTGATGGAAGGAAGCCCCTTGTTACGCAAACGAAGCACCTTGCCCGGCTGCGTACCCGGCTCGATCTTCAATTTCGCCTTCCCATCGATGGTCGGGACCTCCACCGTGGCTCCCAAGGCAGCTTGCGGGACACTCAACAGCAAGTTATACAACAAATCGTTCTCGTCGCGAATCAACTCAGGATGCGGCTCCTCCTCGACCAAGATCAATAAGTCGCCGTTGATTCCGCCATGCCGCGCGGCGTTGCCTTTGCCGTTCATGGAGAGCTGCATGCCCTCGGCTACACCGGCAGGGATGTTGATCGTGATAATCTCGTCGTCGCGAACGACTCCCTCCCCGTTACACTCCGTACATTTCTTCACAACGACCTTACCCTCGCCACCACAGGTAGGACAAGTCGTCTGCGTCTGCATCTGCCCTAAGATCGTGTTGGCGATACGGGTAACGACACCGCTACCCTTACACGTATCACACGTCTTCGCGCCATCCGATCCTTCCGCTCCGCTACCGTGGCAATGTGAGCAAGGCACATATTTCTTCACCTTGATCTTCTTCTCCACCCCGTTAGCGATCTCTTTCAGGTTCAGTTTCACTTTCACGCGCAAATCCGATCCGCGGTTCACGCGGCGTCCTCCGCGAGAACCGCCAAAACCGCCAAAGCCACCGAAACCGCCAAAATGTCCACCAAAGATGTCACCGAACTGGGAGAAGATATCCTCCATCGACATACCGCCACCGAAGCCACCACCTTGTGAAGCCCCGCCGACACCCGCATGGCCGAACTGGTCATAACGCTGACGCTTTTGCGGATCGCTCAACACGTCGTATGCCTCAGCCGCCTCCTTAAAGTTCTCCTCCGCTTGCTTATCGCCCGGATTCTTGTCCGGGTGGAATTGTATCGCCTTCTTGCGGTACGCTTTCTTTATCTCATCTGCCGAGGCATTTTTCCCAACGCCCAGCACTTCATAGTAATCCCTCTTAGCCATCCTTGTATTTGTTATTTGCCGATTTTCCGATTATTCTCCCACTACTACTTTCGCGTGACGTATTACCTTGTCGAATAAGGTATATCCTGTTTGCACACAATCCAACACCTTTCCCTTCATGTCGGGTTCCGGAGCGGGAATCGTAGCGATAGCCTCAAATTCCTCCGTATCGAACGGCTTGCCTACAGCCTCGATAGGTTTCACGCCCTGCTGAGACAGATAACCCATGAACTTACCGAAGATCAAGTCCACGCCTTCTTTAACGGCCTCTACGTCCTCAGCCGTACGGACGTTTTGCAAGGCACGCTCGAAATCATCGATAATGGGAAGAAGGTTCTTTAACGCGCTCTCGCCGCCGGTCTTGATCAAATCGGCCTTCTCACGCATCGTGCGCTTACGGTAATTGTCAAACTCTGCCATCAAGCGTAAGTGGGAATCATTCAATTCATTATATTTTTTTTGCCAATCTTCCTGCTCACCCGACATATTGTCAGAATCCACGGTTTCATCTGCCGTATTTGACTGTTCTTCCTGCAAATTTGTCGCTTCCTCATTATTTACTTTTTCATTTTTTGAAGCGCTTTCTTTTTTCTCGTTTGGATTCATCTTGCTCATAATCTATATTATTTTTTTCGTTACTAACTAATTGTAAGCAAAATACAGTACCACATAAATATCATTGAAAGATATATATACAGTATCTATATCAGGTTCATACACTATTATAGCTGCAAATATATTGCCAACTATTCCACTACATCAAAAATATCTTTACCTTTGCCAATGTTTTTAGACAAGACAGGTATTTTTTAGAATAAATAAAAATCCAGTATATGACAAGAAATATAATTTTATCAACGTTGCTACTCATATTGGCGGCCTTTACGGTTTCTGCCCAAAACAAGAATACATCTATTATCTGCCGACTAGGTTTCACATACGATATCAGTCAAAGCAAGAATTGGGGAAACAACAAGCCGGTGATAAAAAGTGTCATCCCTTACTCTTCCGCCGAGCAAGCTGGTATCAAAAAATACGATGTGATCGAGGAGATCAACGGCGTACCTGTAACAGAGGTATCTGTCGACGAGATTCCTCAATTGCTGAACCCCGCGGGCAGAAACGATGTCTTATTGACCATCAGCAACCTTTCTTCGTCATCCAAGCAAGTATTGGTAAAAAAGGATTGCAAGAAAAGCAACGCTATCACGGAAGATCAACTGGCTTCAGCCTACTCGATGTATAGCTTGGAGACTACGAATGAGCAAGAATTCGTATGTCCGTTCAAGACTACCGTGACCTCTGATAGCGTGGATTTCGGCAATTTCAAGACATTCGCTTTCTCTACTATCGATGAGAATAATCGCAAACTGGAAACGGTCATAAATGAATGCATCGAGAACGAGCTGACAAAAAAAGGACTTACGGTAGATATCGTAAAGCCGGATCTATTGATACAGACTTTCTATTTTTTCGATAAGAACCCGAACTATCTGGGAGCGAATAAGGTACAGGTAGAGAAAGAGCCGACTTTCCGTTATAACTTCTCACATAGCAAGATGGAGCAATTCCCGTTCTTGAGTTACTCTGCCGCCGAGGCAGAAGCCGAATATCTATTGCAATTCGGTATCCGTATCATCGATCAAAAGGATGTTCCCGGACGTATACTCTGGGAATGCGAGGCGAACGAGTTGCTGGAAGACTCCTATCTTTTGGACGAATACGCCCGGGTACATGTACCGTTAATGTGTATGCAATACCCCTACGTTAAATATGGACGTAACGTGCCGTTCAAGGTGGACAAGAAAACTTATAATTACACGGGAATTAGCTACGATATCGATAAATTAGAACTAGTGGCAGACGTAGACCGTAACTCCCCCGCCTACGCGGCGGGTATTCGCCCCCGCGACATCATAGAGAAAATCGGTCGCCATAAGATGAATCACTCGGCAGAAGAGTTCTCTTCCGCGTATAAACGTTTCATCACGAATACGATGCAATATCGTAATCCGAAGACAATGTTTACGGATGCGAACGGTTTTAAGTATTGCATGCTCTGGGATGTATTCAAATATCCCCAAGTAGCGGATGCTTCGCAAAATTCCGATTACCTGCCGGCATTTTCTTACTTATATTATTTCGCTCCTTATATTAATCCATCCGGCAATAATGCCTGTACGTTTAATATAAAGCGCGGTAAGACAAAACAAGAAGTAATCATCCGTCCTACCATTCGCTCTGAAGTAACGGTAGAGATTAAATAAAGATTTTACAAACACGTGATATACCCACAAAATTTTGAACAAAAGACGGGATTTGATAAAGTCCGTCACCTAATTACAGAAAAATGTTTAAGTCCGCTCGGGGAAGAGCGGGTAGCGGAGATGGGATTTTCCTCCGATTTCGAGGTCGTATCCAAGCGATTGGAGCAAACCGACGAGTTCATCCGTATCCTACATGGTGATACGGAATTTCCCGCCAACTACTTCTTCGACGTACGTTACTCTTTAAAACGCATCCGCCCGGAAGGTACTTGGCTGGACGAGCGGGAGTTGTTCGATTTAAGACGCTCCCTACAAACCATCAATGACATCGTGCGCTTCTTCAAGCCCATGGACGATGAGGAAATCAAATATCCGGCCTTGACAGAATTAGCGGGAGATATTTTTGTCTTTCCACAGTTGACCGGAAAGATCGATGGCATCCTCGATAAATTTGGCAAAGTCAAGGATAACGCTTCCCCTACCCTGGCGCAGATCCGCAGGGAGATGACAATTACGATGAGCGGTATCTCCCGCAGCCTGCAATCCATCCTCCGTGCGGCACAATCGGACGGGGTTGTCGATAAGGACGTGGCTCCTACCATGCGCGACGGACGCTTGATGATCCCGGTAGCCCCGGCTTTCAAACGAAAGATAAAAGGCATCGTGCACGACGAGTCCGCCAGCGGTAAGACGGTCTTTATCGAGCCGGAGGTTGTCGTGGAAGCAAATAACCGTGTCCGGGAACTGGAAGGGGAAGAACGTAGGGAAATCATTAAGATATTGACCGAATTCACAAACATAATCCGGCCTTTAGCCCCGGATATCCTGCGATCATATGAATTTCTCGCCGATATCGATTTCATTCGCGCGAAAGCATTATTCGCGGAGCAAATCAAAGCGATCAAGCCGATCTTGGAAGATAAACGGCAAGTGGATTGGGCACATGCCATAC
Source organism: uncultured Parabacteroides sp. (assembly GCF_947855115.1). Taxonomy (GTDB): domain Bacteria; phylum Bacteroidota; class Bacteroidia; order Bacteroidales; family Tannerellaceae; genus Parabacteroides. The sequence continues at coordinate 35,617 of NZ_CANTZW010000002.1, read as the reverse complement.
ATCCGCTATTATTCCTGTCTCTGCAAAAGCAGGGTAAGCAAGTGGTTCCCTTGGATATCGAACTGACAGAGGAAAAACGTATCCTGATCATATCCGGCCCGAACGCAGGCGGTAAATCTGTTTGCTTGAAAACGGTCGGATTACTTCAGTACATGCTACAATGTGGTTTGCTGATTCCTTTGCACGAACGTTCACGAACCGGTATTTTCGAGCATATATTCATCGATATCGGAGATGAGCAAAGCATAGAGAACGACTTAAGCACCTACAGCTCCCACCTTACCAACATGAAGCATTTCGTGAAGAATTGCAACGAGCGGACTATCATCCTGATCGATGAGTTTGGTAGCGGTACGGAACCTCAGATCGGCGGCGCTATCGCCGAGGCCTTATTGGATCGTTTCAACAGGAATCATAGCTTTGGCGTGATCACGACCCACTACCAGAACCTAAAGCATTTCGCCGAGGATACAGAGGGTATCGTAAACGGAGCCATGCTGTATGATCGTCATTTGATGCAACCCCTGTTCAAGTTATCCATCGGGAATCCGGGTAGCTCGTTCGCCGTAGAGATCGCACGCAAGATCGGATTGCCCGAGGACGTGATAGCCGACGCTTCCGCGAATGTCGGGGCAGATTATATCAATATGGACAAATACCTGCAAGATATCGTCCGCGACAAGCGTTATTGGGAAAGCAAACGGCAGAATATCCGCCAACGGGAGAAAAAACTGGAAGACATCACCTCCCGTTACGAACAAGATCTGGAGGCCGTAAACAAACAACGGAAAGAAATTATCCGGGAAGCGAAAGCCGAGGCCCAACGTATCCTTATGGAGGCCAACGCAAAAATTGAGAATACGATCCGCGAGATCAAGGAGGCGCAGGCAGAGAAAGAGCAGACCAAACTGGCCCGCAAAGCTTTGGAGGAATTCAAAAGCTCCGTAATGGCGACCGAGGAAGAGGATGATAAGATCGCACGCAAGATGGCGAAGCTCAAGGAGCGAAATGAGCGGAAAAGGCAAAAACAAAAGGTCACGACCCAGCCTGTATTCAATAAAGACGTGATAGAGATCGGAGACAATGTACGCCTTAAAGGACAGGTTTCCGCCGGGACCGTCATGGAACTACAAGGGAAGCAAGCGGTCGTAGCGTTCGGAATGATCAAAAGCACGGTTAAGCTGGAGCAACTGGAGAAGGTAAGCAAGGGCCAGATCAAGCGGGAAATCCAGAAAAGTACGTTCGTTAGCGCCCAGACCTCCGATGATATGCATGAGAAGAAGATAAACTTCAAGCAAGAAATCGATGTCAGGGGTATGAGAGGTGACGAGGCGTTGCAAAGCGTGACCTATTTTATTGACGATGCCATCCAAGTCGGGGCAAGCAAGGTTCGCATCTTACATGGAACCGGTATGGGGATCTTGCGCCAGTTAATCCGGGATTATCTACGCACGGTTCCCGGCATACGTCGTTTCCAAGACGAGCACGTGCAATTTGGAGGCGCAGGCATCACTGTCGTCGAGTTCGATTAAGCATGACACTATTTATCCCCCCTAAACATAAGGATTGGTTTTGACACCAATCCTTATGATCTGAAAAATTTCTTCCTATACTTATAAAAAGTGTTCTTGGAGACGTTGAAATGCTCGCAGATCGATCCCACCGACTCTCCCCGTTCCAACATATCCATGATCTCCCCTTTATGGGAGTCCAAGAAAAACAACTTGGATTCCGAGCCTTTAGGCCGTCCCAACCGCTTGCCCGAACTTCTCACCTGCTCCAAGGCATCTTTTGTACGTATAGAGACCAGGCCGTGATCAATCTCGTCTACCTGTTTAAAGATATTAATCATTAATTGGCGATCCATCCGGTCATCGAATATATAACGATCGTCTATACAATATACCGTCACGTCCCTTTCCATGCAAACAGTAAGTATCCTCATCAACTCATACAAGGTAAGACACAAACGGGTGATATCCGATACGATCAAGGCATCCCCTTTCTTCAAACGCTCGAGAACAAGTTTTAACTTTGGCCCCGGTAGTTTCGCCTTCTCCCCGGATACTTCCATGACCCATTTATCCACACGGATACCTTTGTCCAAAGCAAAAGAGGCAATCTCTTCCCTTTGAATATCCAAGTATTGCCGGTCTGTAGCCACATTTAAATACGCTATCGTCATAAATCTCACTAATTATTTCTAACGTGAAAATACAAAAAGAATGAGTATATCTATAAGATTATGGGATGTTTAACGCTTTATTTCGTACATTTGCGTTTATATCCATATATTATGATAAAGCATATACGAGTAGCCAGCCAACAGTTGGAGCATCCCCGGTTCGAGACCCCCAAAGAACTGATCTCTTGGATGGGCGCTATCCAGGCGCAAGAATATGAGATGGCCAAATGGGCGATCGGAGTCCGCTTGAGATCCTCTACCCTTGAAAAGGTAAACGAGTCTCTGCGCAAAGGCGAGATACTGCGTACCCACGTGATGCGTCCCACATGGCATTTCGTGGCGGCCGAGGACATCCGGTGGATGCTTATGCTATCTTCCGAACGCATCAAGGCCGCTGTCATGTCATACGCCAAGGGACATTTCGGGCAGATAGAACAATCCCTATTCACAAGATGCCTTGATCTGATCGGAAAGATCCTGGAAGGCCATAAAAGCCTGACCAAACAGGAAATAACGGTGGAACTGGAAAAATCAGGAATCCTGCCTACCACAAATCACGCGAATCTCTTCCTGACATGGGGCGAGCTAGAAGGCATCGTTTGTAACGGGATCGACAAAGGGAGAAAAACGACTTATGCTTTATTAGACGAACGTGTACCTCCTGCCCGTGAGCTTTGCAGGGAGGAGGCCCTGGCGAGATTGGCTTCCAGATATTTCCAAAGCCACTCCCCTGCCCAATTGCAGGATTTCGTTTGGTGGTCCGGGCTAACCGCCACCGAATGTAAGCTCGCCATAAATCTGATCCAGGAGGAATTAATGGTCGAGACATCGGGTTCCCGCGAATATTTCATCCATCAGTCATGGAAGGGGAAGCATAAAAGCGAGCCCGTCCTGCGTTTCCTCCCCTCTTTCGATGAATATCTGATCAGCTACAAAAACCGAACGGATGTACTGCCTTTGGAACATCATCCGAGAGCGTTCAACCGGTTCGGCACCTTCTATCCGGTTATCTTATATGATGGAGAGATAATAGGCAATTGGAGCCGTTCCGTCAAAAAAAATACCACTCAAATAGAAATGAGTTTTTTCGGGAAAAAGCCTCGTATTCCTGCCGGGTTGATCCGGGAGGCTGAAACGCAAATAAACGCTTTTTACATGGTTTCTCCATAAATATATTTATCCCGGTATTTATAGAGGTAACTAATTACTCATCTTGAAAAAAAGATAAGCTTATGCGCATAAATAAATATTCTATCATACTTCTGTTTTCGTTTATCTTTTTACAAATAAAGGCAACAGGGCTATCGGATGATATTATTTATATCAATGGCGAAGAATGGAGATTAATGGCGAAGCCGATAGATACAGATTCCACCCTATACGCGCGATTGAGAGATTTTCTTCCGGAGAATCATTGTGTGTCAACCGCCAACTGGAATGGCTACACCGCTTTTTGGGAAATACGGCATGATTATCTTTATCTGCGACGCATGGAAATCCGCGTGTATGACAAAACAAGCCAGAAAGACTCCACATTGGTTTACAACACGGACGCATTGAAAAAACTCTTTGTCTCTTATTATGAGGATGGAGAGATTCCGGCTCGTTGGTTCAGCGGCGAGCTCCGGGCCGGGCAGGGTGATCTTGTGAGATATGTACATATTGGTTTCGATCGCAATATGGCAACAGAGATGGTGATGAGAATGAAAGATGGCAAAGTTCTGAAATCAGACATTTATCACAATTACAAGAACGATGGCCTGAATCTATCTAAGGCGCAAGACGAGATTATCAAACGGTTCCCTTGGAAGCAGTTTCCCGAATATAAAGGACAACGGCTTTCTTTCTTCATCGGTAATTTTCAAATGACAAATGACGGACATTTACTAGATCTCGACGTATATGCTATTTTTATCCGCCCCTCACGAGAAGAGATAAAGGATGGGAATCATCCGCTGGCAGTCGCTTTTAAGGAAACATTGAAATCTATTTACCCATGGGAAACACTGTTTATCAACGGTAGATATACGGTGGAATATCCACGCTTCGTAATGCCGATTTACGAGAAATATTTAATAGCACACACAACCGAGGCACATTTGGAAGTAGGTGTTCCGGTTTGTTACCTAAATGAACGCGGAGACACCATCATCCCGTATGGCAAATACAAATTCTGCCATACGGATACCATACGGACCATAGGATTTGTATACGAGAATAAAACCGACGCAAGAATTGTTTGCGTAGATACGAATGGACGTAAGTTGTTTAATGTATTCAAATACGACAATGGCGCCGACTATGTCGAAGAAGGACTTTTCCGTATAACAGATGATAATGGGTTAATCGGGTTTGCCGACACATCGGGCGTCGTAATTATCAAACCTCAATTCAAGTTCGCTTTCCCATTCAAGAACGGTAAAACAAAAGTTACGTCCTCCGGCGAGTTCGAGGAATGGTTTTACATAAACAAACACGGCCAAAGATTATCCACCTCCACAAATTAAAGGATCACGAAAAAGACGATTCTTCACCTCGTTGCCAACCCGCATCACTTGCCATATCGATAATACAAAAGGATGGTTTCTACGACCCGCTTTTTTGTGACGAATAAATATGGAGTACCTTGCTCAAAGTACCGGAGTACTATGCCTGAAGTACTACAGTACTTCGCAGAAAGTACTGTACGGATCTTAATGTTTTTACCTCGCCTGTCATACGGCAACAATTTATTAGTCTACAATCTCAAACCGTACCAGCATGGAATAATTTTTCTTTATCGTACGAAAACTGTCGAACGAAGCCACATTGGAGGACATGACATTGCTTTGCGCAAATGAAATGTCGTTCATATTATTTCCCTCTACGATACGAATAACGCCACCCAACTTCTTGCCTAATGCTTCGACTAAATAGGCGGCTTTCCGTTGCGCCGCTTTTAGCGCGTCTATTTTTCCTTTTTGATGATATGCCAACATATTTTTATTCTCCAACTCACCGATGCGCATCGTGTTAATGCCTTTGGTGTCTATGCGCCCAACTATTTCATCTATTTGTTTGAAATCGGTCAGTGTAATGTCAAATTGCTTGGATACCAAAAAGTCTTGTCCCTGTTTTCGCCAATAGTCGCCAATCTCTTGTGTACGGATCGCATCTTGCGGAATACCTGCCTCGGCAAGATTTTTCCTTAACCCTTGCTCTATCCGCGACAAGGGTACTTTGGTGTGATATTCTTCGGGCTTAGACTTTCCGTCAAATTCTTCCTCGAAATATTCACGGATTTCAACAATATAATGGATCTTGTCCGGTACGATTTCTATTTCCGACGTACCGGTCACCTCAATATAGCGTTCGCTTGTCTGCGCTTGTAACGAAAACGCTACAAACATCATAATAGCCGATAATATGACTTTCGTTTTCATGATCATCTTGTATTAATTTATTTCGATTCTACTTTTTTACCTCCCCTGTTTATGCATCGGTAGAAAGAGGATTTCCACCCTCCGCAGGCATATGTGGCGAAACACAACATGTTTTCTATCTATCTGAAAATAAAACAATTATTAATTATTTTACCGATCACAGGTAACATTCTAGAAACGAGCGAAATTCAACCGATTATTCCATTCTGCATATATTCAAAGAACTTTTTCGTAATGCGAATATAAGATTTACAGGTGATAAAAGCAATATTATTGACTTTTACTATCCTAAAAAATGCCGTTGAGAGGAGTCTGTTCCCCCCCCTCTCAACGAAACTTCCCACCCGTCAGATGATGCCGTATTTTCTCAACTTCTCATACATGGGTGGTCCGGCTGATGTTCAGTATCCATGCGGACTTTGCACCGTTGTTTCCGCATAACCATACGTTATAAATTCCGTTTTTAATTATAGTTCTTATTGAGCTAATTATTGACACGATGTAAGTGAATAGCTACTATTTAGTGTTTAATAGATAGATGATGCAAATATTCTGTTTACAATGGGCAGAAATTTGCGACTTATTCCTAAGTTGCTTCTTCAACCCAGACATGACTCAATACATCCGTCAACGAGCGTAAAGGTGAATGCGGGTTTAACGATTTTAATACATCGTCGATGTCCTTGCCGTTTTTTTTATCGCCAAAAGCATATATATTGACATCATGTTGAATGAACTTTGTTTCACACTATCATGGTAGCCAGCCGTCAGAGCATTGTAAGCTTCGACTTCTCCATTTCTGACCCGTTGGACGAGTTTGCCGACTTTGAAACTCAGATCAACTGCATCTTGAGTCACAAGATTGTTACCAATATCCATATGCCGCTCGCACGAGTTTGGAACAGCAATGCCAAGGCACAACATAACAGGATAAATATCTTTCGTATGACTTATTGATTTTATAAGTGTTGTTATTCGTTTTCATCATCAAAGAAATGTTCGTTCTCTTCCACGGCATTGAAACATTTACTAGACAGACGGGCAAAGAAACCTTCTCTGCTCCTGTTTACACGCTGTGTCATATGTTTGGTTCCTTCAGATGTGGCATGAAATATCATTGTATTGGTGATAGAAATGGTCGCAGCTACCTGTTCTACGTCCTGATTAGCTCCGATATAGGCAAACACCCAGCCTTTGCCTTTTAACTCATCCACCAATGCTTTAATCGCTTTACCATTGTACTCTTGCGAAGAGTTCTCACAGCCGTCGGTAACGATAGTCACAAGCACTCGATCATCTTCTGCCACTTTGAGACGAAGGGCATTGAGCGACATTCCCATGGCATCGTACAAGGCCGTGCAGCAATCCGGACGGTAAGTTTCTGCCGTAACTTCTTTAACATCTTTGGCCGGAACGCAATCATATACGGTCTTTATGTTGTCATTGAACGTGACGAGCGACACACAGTGTTCCTGGTCTTCGTTCTTCTTTTCGGCGAAACGAATAGTCTGTACAGTTTCGTTCACGCTGTCAATAGCTTCTTTCTTAATGCTCTGCATCGAACCACTCTCGTCGAGAATGATAAGATTAAAAACTTTTATCTTCATTGAATTGCTAATATTTTGTTTAATATTTTTAACATACTTCCTTTTCCGTTACAACCACTACTTCTTCATCCAGCTTTAACAGCCTGACCATTCCTTAAATCTGAGCGTTGACAACAGGAGAAAGAGAAAAACTTTACAATAAACTATATACCCAATTATCCGAGATTTTGAATAGCCGATACTTCATTTAATGATAATGCGTTGTTGCTCTATAATAAGTATTACATAATCCCGAATCATATCTTTTGTCAACCGATGCCCTCCGGGGAATAAGAAATATTTGGTGTAATGCTCACAATATTCTACAGTTGTTTTAACCTGTTTGCACCAAAATCCCCGTATAGTTGTCGTCGGAATTTTTCTCACACAAGAACTTTATCACATCCGCAACATCCTCCAAGGGTTTGTTATCCATTAATCTGGCTGTCAAAATTTCCGGAGCGATCGTTTTATACACTCCATCGGAACATAAAAAGATTCTGTCGCCTGGCTGTAATTCAAATTGTTCTATATCTGGCCGGACAATTTCAGGGCGATAAGAGAAAAAACATTTGCTTACCATTTCCCATCCAAAGCTAAGTTCGATATGGTCTTTCGTTTGATAAACCACGTCACCACCACGAAGCAGATAACAACGGCTGTCACCACAATGGGCGATGGTCACTTTATTACCTTCTATGCTTGCCAATACCAAAGTGGTTCCCATTTCAACACAATTCAATTTGTCAGCACGCTTATCCATAGCCGATGATGCCGCATAGCAGGCAGCTTTGACTTTGATATCACCATCATTCTCCTGCGGATTAGTTTCCCAATAAGATGCAATGGCTTCACATACAGTCTGTGCTGCGACATCACCCATAGCATGACCGCCCATGCCGTCACATACAATAAACAATGTCTTATGCTGATCCGGACAGGTAATAACTTTAAAGACATCCTGATTGATAGCTCGTATACCTTTTTCTGTAAATGTAATATATCTTATTTCCATAAGTCATTCAATGTCTATCCTTGAAACTTAGCCAGATGTTTTGCAATACATTGTAGCCATTTCGCGCTTTCCGTACTCAGGCAGGCGTACTTGTCGGCCTACTCGAAACAATGTCTGGCTTTTTCCAGCAAATGTCGGTCGTTTTCCGCCACACCCCGGTCGTAATAAAACTTACCCAGCAAATTATAAGCCATCGGTATCTGAGGGGCGGTTTCTTCCAGCCACTTTTCATACTCCGAATCCGGGAGCCGCTCTGCCCGGCCTACGGCATAGTTGATTTTCGCCAAGGGGTAACCACGTTCCGAAGCCAAGAGCAAGAGGATACGTTCTCATCCGGTCTCTCAAGTTTTCCTGAGCGGCAGCGGGAAGGAGCCAATAGGCTAAAAACAAATAAACCCACTTTTTTATTTTACGCTACATATTTATTTACAAAAAACACGGAATGGGCATCGCTTCCGGTAACACATCCAGCCGTCAGCCGACTCGACCACTTTGTCCACCGAATCACGGATTTCCGTTAATATCCGGCAAAATTCCTGTTCCGTCAGAATCGTCTTGTAAGGATCAGCCGCTCCCCTTGTATGGAAAAGCTGCTTTCCCCGTGTCAGAAGCAAGGCATTCCGGAATCGTTCGTTCTGGTCGAACATCGCCCGGTAAGCCCTCCGCAAAAGAAGCTGGAACGAAGCTCCGTTGCGCTCTATCACTTCGCCATTCCAAAACACCTGCTGCTTTACCTTCCAGGTATTCGTGCTCTTCTGCCTGGCTTTCCGGCCTTTCATCTGGCATACCTGATGTTGTACCTGCCGATCGGCATATTTCAGCGACTGCAAAAAACCTTCCATCGAACCGCACAGGAAGCCGTCCAACTCGAATTTATTCCCGCACAGGTTCGACAAAACATCCGCCGGATATTCCCCTTTCGAATAAATATCGACCGCTTTTCCCCGCCGGACCAGCCACCTTACATAAAGAGATCTAATCTTATTCATCCGAACCATATTTACTCATGAGATAATCTTTCCTCAGTTCTGCCATCAGCCGGTCCATACGCGACAGAGGGCGAGGAGTTTCCTCCACCGCCCGCTTTGCCTTCTCGGACTTCGGACAATCCCTTTTCGGGATATGTTCCCGCGGCTTTTCGGGCGGGACAAAGCGTTCGACACGCCCCCGGAAAGGCACATAGACAATATCCTCGCTGCCGTTCGTCTCCATCAAGTGGTGGGCATCGCCTTCCCAATACACCATCGGCCCCAAGTCCGAACATAGCTTCCGGCAACTATAGCGTCCTTCCATCGCCCGCAAACGCTCGACTTTGGCCTTCAGTTCCTCCAGATCACGGGCAAAAACGAAATTCCAGTAAAAACGATTCTCGTACTGCCAGTCTTCACTGTCGAAACAGGGGTACGCTTTCCGTTCCCCTCCCACATAGATCCCTTCCTTCGGTTTCCCTTCCAGGAAACGGTAGACAAGTTCCTCCACACCTAAGAATGGGATGCCGTAGACGGTTATTTTGGAGTTGTTGGTAAGTTGCATATTACACCAGATCAGAGCCACAATATTCACAAGTTACACTTCCGTGGAGATTCTCCCCATGGCATACGCGGCAAATCACCGACGAGTTGTTTTCCAGAATCCGGTCGTACGCTCCGCTGTCCACCCACCGTTTCAATTCAAGGGCGCGAATTACCGTCCAAGGATGGTCATTGGAAAATAGGTTAATCGCTTTCTCCCAAGCCCTATCGGTCGTGGAGAGTTCCTTCTCGAAATCTTCCGCTTCACGAAGGAAAGCATCTACATTTATCCGGTCGAAATAACGCCCAGGTACCCCCGACATCTTGATAATCGCCTTCATTGCCGCGTCAAGATCCTGACAAGCCAGCAATCCGGCGCGGTCTGCCGTAAACTCCGACATACGCGACCAGCGCATCAAAGCGATGGAAAATAATTTGTCCGATATAAAACCAATTATCGGAACCTCACTAATGAAATTCGTCAACAAAGAACCCATCGTATGGTAAATGACGTGTTTGCTTTTGATATGCCCCAATTCGTGCCCGATAACGAAAGTCTGCTCCATATCGCTCATCAAATCGATTACTCCCGTATTCAGAACCATCATTGTCGTTTCCTTGTATCCAGTCGTATAGCCGTTAATTCCGTAATTCCACTCCAAATAAACACGGGGAAGATCCGCCACATCCAAGATAGAGGCAGCCTCTTTCACCAAATGAAAAAGTTCCGGGCAGGAATCTTCCGTCACATGGTAGCTGCTGCCTTTATGAATCACATAATTTGCCTTCACCCCTGTCCAGTTCAAAAAGGCACTTACGACATGGTCAAAACCTTTCATCGAAGTCAGTGCCTGCAACGTCTTCCGGTCTTCCGGATGTTCATAAATCTTCGAATCTAATCCTAATAAATGTGTACACATAATCTATCATTATAAAAAAAAATACATAAAAAAGGATAAGACGGCGACAACTAAAGCGATTATACAGCCTTTCTTAAGTTTTTCGTTCCCGACCGTCAACCTTTCATTTTCAGAACGTAGGTACTTTATTTTTTCTTCCGATTCCATTACTTTTCCGACCAAGGCTTGGCTTTTACTCATTAAATCCTGTATTTTGCCCTGCAACTTCCTCATTCCGTCCAAATCAGGTCCAAGTCCGGCCCTAAGCTCCTTGTTTTCTTCTGCCAATCTTTCGTTCTCGGAACACAAATCCTTTATTCTTTTTTCCAGACCTTGGTTCTCGGCTGTCAATTTCTGTATTAGGTCACGTAATTCCTTCGCATCATTATCTCCAGACTCGAAAAATTCCATTTCGGCAAAGCTGTCCAAGGATTTGTAATTTATCTTTTGGATGTCACTTTTGTTCCAACCGAATCTTTCACTGATAGTCTCGGGGCTTTTCGTATAAATAAATTTTACCGGCCTGCCGGGATTGAATATCTTCCCCGCAGACTCTTTTAACTTCCTGCCGGATAAATCCATCCAATAAGCATTCAGCCTGTCGCAATCACAAATCAGGTTGACCGTACCTGCCGAGAACATCGGTGAGAAAACCTCCGCGAACTTTTCCCAACCGGACAGATAGGCGAACAAGAACCTACTGATTTCACCCAGATTATCCCCTGCAAAAATCAGTTGGAAATTGAGCGGCCTCCCGAAAGTATCCTTCCGGTGATGTTCCGGGAGATTATTGATAGCAAGGAAATAGACCGGCTCACTGGATCTGTCATTTTCTATCAGGACCACCTCGTATTGGGCATACAGGAATAACTTATCCAAGTAATAGGATGCCTTCCCCAACACCGTTACCTCCGGCATTTCCAATTTTCCGGCTTTCCCCAAAGGTTCACCTTCAAACCAATGGTAGCCATTGCAATTTTTATTTATATAAATCTTCATACGCTGCTAAAATTTAAAATCTGAACCATCCGGGTCAAGGCTATTATAAATAACCTTATACTTTCCCAGGAAACGTTTGTCTTCCTTCATTTTACTAATAGCCCGGCACATGGCCACCAATTGAGTTTCCTGGCTAAAAGAACCAAGAATGCCAATCGTCTTCAATATAAATCTAATTATTTTCCATAAACAATCGAACAAAAACAAAGATCCAGAATTACTGGCACTTATCAAAGTGCGTACTTTCTGGTTGGCAATAGCAGCTGCGTCCTGCACCATGAATTTCATGATTTCCAGCAGCAACTGGTCGCAGTTGTCGGGTTTGTATTCCCCTACGGGCTTGAACCAAGCATACGGTATCGGGTAGCCTTCCCTAAAACAATACGGAGGACGCGGGATTTCCCGTACATCAACCAGCCTGTCTTTCCCTGTCAGGCAATAAGGTAACCCGGTTTTACCCAAAGTCACGATATTTGCTGATTTCATTTCGCAACGGATGCAATCCCGGTCGCCATCCCCCACTAAATTACGGTTGTCTTCCATGTCTTTCTGGAACACCTTTTTATCCGGATCGTACGCCAGTATCTTCATCCGGTCCGGCTCGGTATAGTGGTCGAACAGAAGCCCCCCAATGGTTTCGACAGGCATCGTCATGATTTTTACCTTCGAAAAATTCTCTGTTATGGCTATCTGATCCTGATAAACCTTCTCAATCAGTTGGTAAACCTTGTCCATCCTATTCTTCTGAACCCAATATTCACATTTGATAGGAACAAAGACCAGCAACCTCAAGGCTTCCTTCCCCCGGTTCATCCCCCAAAGGCTGACCATATCCCTCAACTCTTCTACACAATTCAATGCCTCATCGTAATATGCGTCCTGCATGTTGTCGGTATACAGCAACGAGGGAGTATCTACGGCAACCATCAGGATCTGACAATCTTTCACCAGATCACACACCTGATTATAGGCTGGATGTATCTGTTTGAAGTTCTCACCCGGTATATCAATAAAATTCACAGTCAACGGATCCACCCCTTGGACACTTGTAATAGTCAGCTGAAACCGGTATTCCGAAAGTTGTTGGCTACCCGTCAGGTCCCCCAGCCTGGGTTCTGGGCTCCAATCTTTCTTCAACAAATTTTCCATACCTAGTTTGCTGTCGTTCAACGTAGTCTTACCGTCAGTATAATCCGTCTTGTCCTGTAACAGCAGGTTGTAATCCTTCGACAAATAAGTACGGCTCACCGTCAGCATACTCGACAAGATGGAAGTCTTCCCCGAACGGCTCGCCCCAAATAACATGACATTTATAGAACTCATCTCTTTAATTTATTAATCATTTTTTGAATAGAACAAATTAGACCCGCAGATCATTTTATACCCGTTACCTTCCTTCAGGCGTAACTTATCCACTTTCACCATCTCGACCAGGAAATCCTCGTTCTTGTCGAGAAAATCGAACACCGACTGTAACAGCATCCCGAAGAAGCCCGCCTTGTTGCGGTATCGCTTATATTTCATCGCCACAAACGAGAGCAGATATATGATTGGCTGGGCACAGAAAACTGGAAAGTATTTGGCATCCGCGCCATCTGCAGTTATGCCATCGTAGAACTTGAATTTCGAAACATGCATCTGCCCGTCGTACACGAAACGGTCGAATACAACGCCTCCCACTGTCAGGATTGGAGCGACGACAACCGCCACTTTCCCTTTCGACTGCAACAAACTGATTAGCCGCATATAGAATTTGTCACAAATCAGGCGGAACATCTCTTCCGAACGGTTCTTCCGACGGCTTTCTTCCACCAGCAAATCCAAGTATTTCTCGCATTTCAGGGGGACAAGCATCACCAGCTTATCATCGAACGAGTCCAAATTGTCTTCCACAAATTTGGTCACCAAGGCCACCTGGTTCTTCTCCTCGTTGTAAGCCCCTCCATCCTCCATCAGATAAGGTGCATCGATGGCGATAATCACCACCTCCGATTCCCGGATTTTCTCCGATACGTATTCCGGCTCCTGCTCCAGTTTCTCGCCTGGATAATCCGTTACGGTCAGATCCACGCAAGGCGTGCAGCCGAGAAGCCCCAAGTCGAACTTGAATATGTGTTCCCCCTTGCTCGGCGGAATGACGGCTATGTCCGTCCGCTTGCTGAACACTTCCAGCAGCTTGTCCCTGTGTTTGGCAAGTTCCGTCCGGGTTTCCGGTTTCGCCATCATCGAAATCCGAGTCCGGGCAAAACCGTCCTTACTACGGGAATCGTTGAAAATTGACGTCAGTACAGTTGTCTTGCCCACTCCCCGGGCGCCCAGCATACAGATATTCAGCGACAAATGGGCATGTGCCTTATCTTTAAATTTATCAAAAAAACTCATAATCCTTTTTATTTTTATCCATTATTATTCCTCGAAAAAACGCATCGTCCGGAAGCCATTATTTTCAATTCACATATTGGCTGAACTGGCAACAGGCGTTCATCTCCTGCGAAAGAGTTAGGATATCGCCCACTGCTTCCCGGATGTTCTCCTGCATTCGGATTTCCTTTTGCCAAATGCGGGTGGCGTATTCGGCATAGAAACCGTAAAGCTCCTCGCCGTTCCCGGTATTGACCAATTCCTGCATGAACGTTTCGACCATGCACCAGACGAGCAGGTTCGGCATCGACATCTCCTGTACTTCCACATCCAGTATCGAAAAGCTCAGTCCGAATTCACGGGACAGGTTTTCCTGCACTTTCAGGATAGCCGAACATACAGCTTGCCAGATACGATCCACCCGTTCCCCGACACTTCCTCCATCCGAGATGAAAGTTTCCGCCTTCATCGGAGCACAAGCCTTAACACATTTCGCATACAGGAAACCTTCGATATTCATCCGGAAAGCCACTACCGAACGGAAAGCCGATCGTAATGTCTTGTAAGCGCCCAGTTTTTCCCGGCAGAAGGCGTCCATCCATTCCACCGAGGGCTTCCCGTTCGATGCGGTCGACAAATTCAGGCATCCCAACTTGCCATCATCGAACAGGATCCGGGCGATTTCATTCTTCACCCCGTCCTGCACCTTCCGGATACTACCGGCACTGACAACCTTCAAGGCCGAGAGGATTTTAGCCCGGGCATTGTCTGTAAAATTATTGAAAACAAGCTGCGTATGCTTGGCACCCATCCGGTACAAGGCCTCTTCTATTTCAGGCTTGGTAGGCACGAACTCCAGGACTGAATCCACCATCGGCCTCAAGTCCTCGACGATGGTGCCGCAAACCTTGTCTTTTTCCCCTTCCAGCTTTTCCACGTACTGTTCCAGGGCAAAACGCAATCTCAGGTTCTCATAATTCCGGTTAAACTCCGTCTGGTAATTCGGATTCGTTTTTTCCAGCGAGCCGATAGCCTTACCCAGCGTCTCGCATACGGAATTGTACTCGTAATACAACTCTTTCGCACGCTTGTCGGCCGATACCATGAACGAGCGGTCTATGTCGTCGATATTATTCTGAATGAGATCTAGGACAGGGAACAGAATATTCCGCGTCACATCCTCTTTATCCGTATTATCCACCAGCCCCCAATAAGGCATCGGTTTCTTCACCCCGTCTTTCGAACCGTATTCCGTATGGGCAAGACCGTTCCTTACGTATTGACAGGTACTGATGTAACCGTCATATTTAACTTTATTATTCTTAAACAACGGGTAATCAGGCCCAAAATGATTTACGTTCCCCACTATCCACCGCTCCGGGCTGTAATCGGCCAGAGTTTCAAATATCTCATTAAGCTTATCCACTTCTATCTCGGGCAAGCTACTCAGCCCTGTTTCTGGTACCAGCAACGTATAAATGGCTACATCCGTATCGTTGGCAAGCACGTCGAACATCTTCGCCTTATCTTTATCCGAAGTATGCCCGTTCCCCAAACCGATCGTATCCACCATGACAATTTTCCCGGCTTCACTAAACGTATATTCTTTCTTGACATAAGCTGCCTTTACAGCCACGAATTTATTGAACAGCACCTTCGTCACAGATCCGTGGACTTCCCGTTCGTACTTGTCGTAACGGGAAGGGATAGGGTCGCCCGTTACAAATTCCTTATATTTCGCCACATATTCTACAACATTCTCTTCCCCGTTGAAAAGCGAAGGCTCTTTTCCTTCCAGGCAAGAACGGTACACACCCACCCCTTGTATGTAATCTCGGTAAAAGACCCTCTTTATGTCTTCTTTCGACAGATTTTCAACCTCGACGATATTTCCCCTGAGCCGCTCCACATCGTCAAGGGAAGCCACCCGATACCGGTTTCCGAAATATTCTTTCAATTTCGTATTTACGGCGTTCAGAAATTCAGGGATCGTATAATAATCCAAATTCAGGGAAAAAGGTTCCTTTGAGTTTTCAATAATGGAAACAGCCCCCGTACAGTCGGTCAGGCTGGAAGTGGGGATTACGTCGTCGCCCAAGCCTGAAACGGATTGCAGGAAACAGCTTTTCCCCTTCCTCGCATAGCCTATCAGAGCTATCTGGATGCTCTCGCGGGAAAAACGCCTGTGCAGCCGTTCCAGTTCTTTCCGCAAGGCTTCCAGCCTGTTCTCCAAAGTTTGCAGGTTCAAGGTCTCGAGGGTATCGGCCAGCATCGGGGCATAATCCAAAAGAGCCAGCATATTCCCCGTTCCTGCCTGCTTTTGGTAACTCAGCTTCTCCTGCAAGGCTCGAAGCCTGCCTGCCAAAACAGATACGTTACGCACCAATTCCAGCTTCCGTTCTATCTCCGGTAACCGTGTATCCTTGCGCTCTTTAATAATCGCATCTATGCGTTTTGATATTTCTTCTGCCATAAGATTTA
The DNA here is from genome assembly GCF_947855115.1 of uncultured Parabacteroides sp. Taxonomy (GTDB): domain Bacteria; phylum Bacteroidota; class Bacteroidia; order Bacteroidales; family Tannerellaceae; genus Parabacteroides. The sequence goes on along the minus strand of NZ_CANTZW010000002.1, from coordinate 19,158 downwards.
AGTTTTTAAGTTTTCCTGTTTCTTATACTTTCATGGAAATCAACTTTTTAATTTCCGATAAAGTTTCTCGTATTCCACCTCTGTAATCTTTACTCGTATCCGATAAAAATATGAATTATCATAATCCGGATTCAACACATCTTCCGCCTGCATACGCGAAGCCCACTGCATCAGGGCATAGCCTGCCATTTTTGTTTGCGGTACAAAAGACAACACACCACCTGCCGCCACACCAAGACCCTTCAACATATTCTGCCCCAAGCCGGTAGGATTGAGCCGTGCAAGGTAGTTGCTCCTCGGTTTCAAGTCCTTTACCTTCCCTTTTACAAGGCGGTCGATGGCATCCAGGTCGTCCAACACGTAATAACAGGTTATCGCTCCCAGATATGCAAATAACTTCACGTCGGAGTCCTTACTTTGACCCGCCGCACTAAGGAAACACCGGCAAGCCTCTTCCAGCCGTTTCCGGTTCACCCCGGCAGCGTGGACAGCTCCCGGCAAGAGGTCTTTCCCTTTATGAAAATCCTGTGGAAAGTCTAATTTGGGTATTTCCAAATCCACGAATCTCCGGAAATTCCAAAGGACTCCCCCACGGTTTTCTGTATCGAAAATATTTTCTACTTCCATGACTGTCAGATAAAATTCAAAGCCATAATAGCTTCCTTAAGATCATTGAAACTCATCTCCCGGGCTTTCAGTTCTCTTTCCGAATTGGCCTTGTCTTCCTGCAACATACGGCTTCCATACGCAACTGTCGCAGCCACCGGGGTAGCCAGCCCCCCCGAAGCCACCGTAACAGCCAAAGCAACCAAAGCTGCTATCCCGGTCCTTACATCTGAACCGTTCTTTTCCCAAAAAGAAGCTTCGAAAGACAACTTGGCAACTCCGGACTGTATCACCTTCACCGCCTGTCCTTCGCCAAGATAAAAATAACACATCATCAGCCCTAAATATGAAAGTAATAGCCGTTCCCGCGTTTCAATCGCCGTAGCAGCGTTGAAATACCCGACAGCCGCGACCAGCATCTCCCTGTACGTGTCGGGATGAGATACGTACTGTGCCTGCCCTAACAACATCATAGCGGATTCGTATTCTTTGCTCAGCAGTTTGTTTATTTTTGCATCCACACTCTCCACCAGTTTGAAATACGTCATAATAGAAACACCCAAATTCTTAGCAGCGAAAATACCGCTTATCAATGATAGCATAATTTTTCCCTCCTTAATTATTTAACGTAAAACCTCCCTCTTCAGATCAAAAAACAATTCACCCCGCCCATCAGCAAGCCCAGCAAGGCCCCCAGCCAGACGATTGCCTTCAGTTCCTTGTCCATCACTTGGAAAATCAGCTTTTCAGTCTCGTTGACATCCATTTCCTGTATCCGTTCACGGATGATTTTCGATATATCCACCGATGCCAAGATACGGGGAAGATGTTCGCAGATTATCGTAGAATATACAGACACTACCCCGTCTGCCAACTGCCGAAGCTGCTCCTCCTTCCCTGCCAAGACATCCCTGACCGACGTATTCAGAAAGGTCTGCACTTCATCCCCCAGCAATTTCCCGACCATCCGTCCGCCATCCTCACGAAGCATCTTATTAATGTGGTTTCCCAAAAATTTCTCGGCAGGTTTACGGAGAAGTTCCAGGAACTTACTTACCACGTTCTGGCCCAACAAAGCCGTAGTCGCCCCGCCAATACCGCCCATCATTCCGCCTAATCCGACCAGGATTTCCGAGGCGCCGTCGCCATTCAGCTTTGCCGACACCCGGTCCATCGTCAGACGGGCAATGGTTTCCCCAACCGACGGGTCAAGCAATTTCGCCTGTATCTGCCCTGTCAGGTTTTCATTGACGCTTCGCACAATCCGACCCACCTCCTCTTCCGAAAAATAATGACCCAGAAATTGAGATACGGTTTCGGGATTTTCCTGTTGCTCGCCGAGGAAACCGCACACCGCCGCCCGGACTTTCCCTACCATCTCATCCGCCAACAGATACTTCGTCAGCACCTCGTTGTTCATAAAATTCTCGCTCACCACATTTCCGATGGCCTCCGAGATCCGCCTTTTTTCTTTCGGGATAATACCTGGCGTAAAGGGAATATGTATACCCCAAACATACTTTGCCCGATGCGGGCGGAACAGCATACGTATCGCTATATCATTAGTTATATAGCCAATGACTCCTCCTATCAACGGAGTCATGATATAAGTCAATTCATCTGCCATATCCGTAACCTTTTTAACATTTCCTAACTCTTCCTTCATAAAGGTCATCCGCCACCTGCAAAATCACCTCCCGGAGTTCCAGCCCCGCCTTGAATTTCCGGGGGATAGCATCGTACCCCACAACCGTACCTATTATATTGCCCGTCACGGCCCCTGTGGAATCACTGTCTCCATTGTGGTTTACCGCCGCGACCAGGGCCGCCCCGAAATCGCCGAAATGGGCCAACGAGCAATAGATGGCTATAGCTAGGGTCTCCTCGGAAACCCAGCCTTCGCCGATCCCGCCTGTAATATTCTCCACATCGCTTTTACCGTTACCGGCAAGGGATACGGTTTTCTCCACCAAACGGGCAAGGTAGTCCACATCCCCGCCATTATCCGGAAACAGTTCAGGCAACAGGCTTATCCCCTCCCGGATATATAGAAGCATATTTTCACGAGTGGGCGTTTCGTCCGTCGCCAAACGGTAAATAAGATGGAACAACAGGGCAGAAGGTATATAGCCCAACGGATGCTGGAGGGTCAGTTTCGAAACATCAGCCGCCAACAAATCTATTGCCTTGGCATCCTTTATCCGGCATTGGGACGCCGCATATAAAGGAATGGGGGCAATGCGCATTACGCCTCCGCAACCTTTGCTGTTATTTTCCGGCTTACGGCCCGAAATGATCTCACGCAAGGCGCACAAGCATGTATTTCCTGGCGCACGTTGCTCATTCAGCTCTGGAATCGCAGAGATCCAGCATTTGTCGAACCGACTGCTCTTCATGCCGATTTGGGTATAATACCATTCCATATAGGCTTCGCACACGCTCGGGACGGGAGCCGCCCCGGTTTGTTTGGCATTCAGAATGCCACAAGCCGTAAACAACGTCATTTGCGTATCATCCGAGACGAGGGCTTTTCCACCTCCCATGTCCGTAGCGAAACAGGTAATTCCCTCTGTACCATACCGGGACAGAATCATTTCATACGAAAGGAACTCGACCGGATACCCTAATGCATCGCCTATCGCTCCACCTACCAAGGATCCTCGAATTTTATCTATTTGCTTATTTGTTTCCATTCCTACTCAATTTAATCATTCAACCCAAAATATACTTTGCCCCATGCGGGCAGAACAACGTTCGTATCGCTATATCATTTGGTCATATAGCCAATAACTCCTCCTATCAACGGAGTCATGATGTAAGTTGTAAGTTAATTCATAGCGTATTATACAATTTATATTAGTTATTTTCGTTAGGTGCAAGTATATAAATTTTATAGATGAAAAGAAAAAAATCATAAGATATTTTTATGAGTATAAGTGAAAAAAGGTACATCTTTACCCAAAAATACTCTTCTATATAACTACTCCGCCTCACTTCAGAACAGTATATCTCATTCTTCCGACAAGCCTCGATTCTGTCGTAAAAAACAAAAATGGAATAGCGCAATTTATATTTCATCATTTTGCTCGATCACGTTCTTGGCAACCTCAACAAGGATAGAGTAAGGATCTTGTTTGTTTTTCTGGCCGTATTCACGATCGAACGGATTACATAGAATACCACAGCACTTTCATCCGATTTGAACGGTCTACTCACTTTCTGTTTGATTTTCAGAGGTCGGATGGCCTGCTCCGAGACGTTATTGTCAAAGGGAACGTTTTGTCTTTCCTAAAAGAAGAAGAGATAGTCAGAATAGGAAGCAAGGCCATTGCAGAATTCTCGAAACTTGTACTTCTGATGGCTGATATCTTCATCCATGAGATCCCAGTAGCGCTTCTTTATTCAGAACCTTTTTACGATTGTTGGTAAGAATTTTTCAGCTTGGTACAGTTACCTTTTTCCGTTCTAAAATCGAACCTTCAGTCCGCAGAGCGCCAAGGCTTCCTTGACATACATGAAGATTAGGTTACGTTCTAGTTCCGCAACCAGACCAATAGCACTTTACTACCAATGGAATTGTCAAAGCAATAATTCTCCTTAGTGGTGTAAAAGTTGATACTTTTGTTCTGGCATTTACCTATGATGACTATAAGGTCGGAGGGTGTGCGGCTCAACCGGGAGATTTTAGCGATGATGATAGTGTCTCCACGCTTCATAAGCCTCCGCAGCCTACCAAGTTTACGGTCACGCACTTTCCATTTTCACTGCCCACTTCGGTCACCCAACTGTCTACCTTGAGATTCCGGCTCTCGATAAAGCGACGGATTTCGTCTTCTTGGTTGGTAAGCACTTGTTTTCTCGTGCTTACCCGTAAATATCCTATGATCATAATTGGTGATAAGTTAGATGAGAGCGAGATTGCTCTCAACAAAGGAAAGGTAAGCCTTTAAAAGTGATATACAGCATGGAATGTCAAAGGTTTGTATAAAAGCGCATGCGATCTCCGGAGCATTGGGGAGGGACGGTTTGTCGGCGTTTACGCCGTTAAACCGTCCGGTTTTCGTTTAACGAAAACACAACTTGCTATTACCTTTGTGGTAATAAGAGCCAGTTCTCCATTTCATGTCGAACAGTCTCATCGCAACCTGTTGGTTACGATTTTGATAAAATTGATAAATCGCATCGAATTGCGTAGCGAGAAAGTGCGGAATATTATCGGGGAGATGCCGCCTTTCCTGATCCGCTGGGGAAATACGGTCTTGGTAGTCGTATTTCTTTTATTGTGGGCGTTTCTGTATTGGTATTGACGCTTACTTCGGTTATACCAAGAAAAATGTCAGACCTTTCCACAGAGAAGCCCGACATTTCTGATTAAATAAGGGATATATTTCCGGGTATACTTACCAGCCCGGATTTTGTTTCAGATTTTCATTCAGCGTAATGGCTGATTCGGGGATTGGGTAATAATATTGCCGTCCGTCTTCGTACCATACACGCGACGGGTCGTTGTCGTACCAGGTCAAGTTGCCGGAGTTCGAACCAGTGATACCCTGCTGGGTAACATCGCCCCCATCGACGGCTATTGGTGTACAGGTTGCCGGCAAGCCGGTAGGCGTCTCTCCTTTATAGAAGATGACATCGGTTGTACCGTCGTGGTCGAGGTCGAGCTGCTGGTTCAGGGCCGGAACATAAATACCTGTCCAACGCATGGCCATCAGTTCGCCGTGTTTCCAGCGGAGCAGGTCGGTGAAACGGAAACCTTCGAGAGCCAGTTCGACCGAACGTTCGCGGCGGACTTCCAACAAGGTCGCATCGTTGATATCCGGGAAATAGGCTGTTTGGATATATTTGTCTACTTTAGTTGGCTTGACTGTCAGTCCGCCGGTGATGCCGGCACGGGCACGCAGTACGCCGACCGTATTTGCCCAATCCTCATCGGTCAGGGTTCCTAATTCGGCTTTTGCTTCGGCGTAGTTCAGCAATACCTCGGCATAGCGGAACAAGGGGATTGAGTTGGTGTTGAAACCGCCAGCATCGTAGTAAGTATCATCCAAGGTGTATTTAATGGGCTGGTAACCGGTATAAGAGTATCCGTTGAAATTCGGAGCCGCCGGTTTGCCGTCGCGCTGGTATCCCGGTGTACGGATAGTCTGTGCCAAGCGGGCATCACGATTCTGACATTCGTCGTAGAACTCGATCTGTTCGTGGTTGGGCTTGTCGGTAAACGGCGTTCCGTCTTTCATCAGGAACAGGTTGATGAATTGGCGGATCATGCTGAAGCGGGGTCCGTAGGTTCCCGAAGTCCACCACCAGTTGGCTTCGCCCAAGATGCCCAGGCCTTCGTCGGCTACGCTGGCAAGCATCACTTCCGAAGTAATCGGAGTGTTGCTGGTGAACAAGTCTCTCATCGAAGATCCTGTACCGCCGCCGGTATAGATACTGTGTCCGCTTTCTCGCATGACGATTTCGGCAGCCGAGGCTGCTTCCTGTAACCATTTGTCGGCCGTGTCAGTCAATCCCAATTCGGTGTGGTATTTGCGGAAAGTCCCTTCAAACAGGCAGATGCGTGATTTCAGGGCATACGCCACCCATTTGGTAACCAGCGATCCGGTTTCGTCGCTTGTACGTGTGATATTTTCGCAGGCGAAATTCAAGTCTTCCAGTACATGATCCATGACCAAGGTACGCGGGTCGCGCGGAGCGTACAGCAATTCGTCGTCGACACTCAGCGTGCGGTCTACCCAAGGTACATCGCCGAAGCGTACCACTTTCTGGTAGTAGAAGTATGCCCGGAAGAAGCGGGCAAGCCCGATATAATTGTTGCGTACGGTTTCATCGACCGCTTCGCTAGTACAGTTCTCAATGAAGTAGTTGATGTTGCGCAAGTCTTCCCAATCCCAACCGCTGCTTAATTCTGATGAATAGGCATTTTTACGGATGAAATCATCGTAGTTGTTTACGGCTCCATAGTCGCACATAGCATCCTGACGGAAACCGTTATCGACCGAAGGCAGCATATTGTAGAATGAATACGAGTAGGTCTCCAATCCTTTTTCGTTGCTGAATACGGTTTCTTTGTCGACCGAGGCCTGCGGTATTTCGTCCATCGAGCAGGATGCCAGGAACAGGCAGGCTGTTACAAAAGGTATGATAGCTTTTTTCATGTTCATTGTTGTTTGTTTGTTAGAATGTTACTGATACGCCTAAACTGATGCTTGTCATTTGCGGATAACTTTGTCCGTCGCCGCTGTTTCCGTCGGTCAGGTCTGGATCGGAACCTTGGATATTCGTCACGTCCAAATCGTGTGTATGTTTATACAGTGGAGACCAGCACCAGAGATTCTCGGCCGAGATATAGATGCGGGCGTTTTGCATATACATCTTTTCGATGATGTTTTTCGGCAGGGTATAACCGAACTGGAGATTCTTCAGGCGGATGTAAGCTACATTCTGTAAGTAGCCAGATTGCGGTGTATCTTTCAATGACGAATTGTAACCGGCATAGCGGGGCAGGTAGGCATCGCGGTTATCCTCGGTCCAATAATTACCCAAATGCCAGGTAGGCAAATTGTTGTATGGGCGGTTGTACTGCCCCCAGAAGATACATTCGCTGCTCGGATACCAGTCTTGTTTACCTACTCCCTGGAAGAAGGCCGATACGAAGAAATTGTTCCAGTCGGCACTCAGGTTCAGGCTGTAAGTGAAACGGGGCAGGCTGTTACCGATAACGGTTTTGTCGCCGTGATCACTTACGGTATTTTTTCCGTAGTCGATGACTCCGTCATTATTCAAATCCTTAATCTTGACATCTCCCGGATATGTTATTCTCTGGGCCGAAGACTGGATCAATGTCTGGTCGGCATGGTTGTCGATTTCTTCCTGGCTTTGGAAAAGACCTTCGGTTACGTAACCCCAGATTTCACCTACGCATTGTCCTTCGTAATAGTCATTCAGATTACCAGCCTGATTATTGTAACGGTCGATGGTTGATTTGTAATCCGACAAGGTTCCTCGAATTTCATAATTGAACGGTTTGCTGGCCAGTTGGAACTGGTCTCGCCAGGTCAGGGTGATTTCCCATCCGCGGGTGGTCATATCGGCATAGTTGCCTTTGGGTGAATCGGCACCGAAGATATCCGGCAGAGTTTTTCCTACCGTGTACATGTCGGTTGTCTTACGGATGTAATAGTCGCCCGAGAAGCGCAGGCGTCCGTTCAGTGTCCCGAAGTCGGCGCCTACATCAGTCGTGGTGGCCGTTTCCCAGGTCAAACCATCGGGCATTACGCCGGGAGCTTGTGTGTATTTGTTTTTCAATCCGTTCAGTACACGGTCAGAGGTGCTGATGCTCAACAGTTCCATAAAACTGTATGGATCTACGTTACCATTTCCTAACGAACCGTAAGAAGCGCGGACTTTGATATCCGACAGGATTTCAGGTTTCACATGCCAGAAACTTTCTTCCGACAGACGCCAACCGCCGGAGATAGACGGGAAGAATGCCCATTGCTGATCCATCGGGAATTTGGAAGAACCGTCGTAACGGCCGTTTACTTCCACCAGATAACGGTCTTTGAAGGCATAGTTCAAGCGGAAGAATCCGCCGGCTACCCGCCATTTGTTGTATTCACCCGACGTGGTGATGGCATCGCCCAACGCCATATTGATGTTCTCGGAATCTTCGAGTAGCAAGCCGTTGCGCTGTACCTTCAGGGCATCGTACGTGGATTGTTCGTAGTTGTAACCTACCATTCCCTTGAAATAGTGTGCGTCGTTGAAGGTATTTTCGTAATCGGCATAGATGTTGGTGGCAAGATAATTGGTCTCTTTCTTGTATTCCTGCAAGTCGTTGTATTCGGTGCTCAGCAGAATGGTTTCGCCTTCCACTTTGCTATAAGGAACCGGGACACGGCGCTGGGTCTGGCCTTCGTCGGTATTACGAAACGTAAAGTCGCCCCGGACATGCAGTTTGTTATCCAGAAAAGACGCCGTAAAGCTGGTCGTATTTCTCAGCATCCGGTTGTTGGTGTCGATGCCGTTCTTGCCGTAGATAAAGTCGCCCAAGGTATAGGCGGCAGAATGCGTGAAAGTTCCATCCGGGTTGTAGATCGGCGAGCTCGGGTGTCCTTCATCGGAGAGGTTTCGCCAAATACCTCCACCTTCACCTACGTTGATCGGGTTGTGGTAGTCCATGTTCGAGAACTCCATGTTGTTTTCCACCTTCAGCCAGTCGAATACCTGGACCGAACCTTTGGCTCGCAGGTTCATTGTCTTGTAGTCGTCGGTATTGTACTTGAACAGACCGTCGTAGCCGTAGAAACGTCCGGAAACGTAGTAGTTCAGTTTCCCGTTGTTACCGCTTACCGAAAGGTTGTGGTCTTGGGCGAACGTATTTTTCTTGTATAATTCCCCGTACCAGTCGGTATTGCCGTAATAAGTATATTTCCCGTTTTCGTCGATGTCCCATTCCTGGGTAATACCTTGTTCTTTGCGCTGGCGGAAATTATCCAGCCATCCCAAGGAAAATTCCTGGGATTTGTTGATGTTTTTCGGATCCGACGAGTAATCGTAATAGGCGTGGTAGGCCTCGTAGAAATGGATGGCGTATTCGTAGCCGTCGGTTACGAAGTCTGGCGTAGTGGCCGGACGTTGCAGAGAGAAATTGCCGGAATAAGTCACCGAAGTCTTGTCTTTGTTCGGTTCTTTGGTAGTAATCAATACCACACCGAATGTACCACGTGCTCCGTAGATGGCAGCCGAAGCGGCATCTTTCAGTACGGAAACGCTGGCGATATCGTTCGGGTTCAGGGTCGATGGGTCACCTTCCACACCGTCGATCAGTACCAGAGCGTCTCCACCTTGACCGATCGATGTTGTACCGCGCACGTTGAAGCTTGCCGTGCGGTTTGGTTTACCGTCGGTGATGCTGATGTTCAAGTTCGGGATGGAACCTTGCAGGGCTTGGGTCACGTTGGGTACGGAGCGATTGTCGAATACTTCGCTGGTTACTTGCTCCACAGCGCCGGTCAGGTTTACTTTCTTCTGTGTACCGTAACCTACTACCACCACTTCATCCAAAGCCTGGGAATCTTCTTTCAGGATAATGTTCAGTTGGTTGTTACCCTTTACTGCGATGTCTTGTGATACATATCCGATAAAGGAAACCGACAGGATGGCGTTTTTCTTTACCTGTATGGAGAAATTGCCGTCGAAATCGGTCACGGTTCCGTTGGTTGTTCCTTTTTCAATGATATTGGCGCCGATGACAGGTATTCCCGCCTGATCAATCACTGTACCTGTCAGTGTGTAGACGTCATCCTGCTGGGTTGTTGCCGGAATCATATCTGGGACAGCTGCGAATGTGGAAGGTATTCCCTGTAATGTTCCTGCTACACACAAAACTCCGGTAAACCGGAGAATCTTACTTGAAAATTCCATGTTTTAGAAATTTTGTTTAAGCTAATATTTTTTTCTTTTCGGGTGCAAAGGAACGGGTCTCAGATTATAATAGCGTTTATAAACGGTTACAATGTTGCTACAATTTGTTCACAAAAAGGTTTCGGCAGGTATATTGAACACAGAGACACGAAGATTCAGAGTTCAATATATATCCTCTGTATCTCCGTGTCTCTGTGTTTAATTCTACATTCAGACAGAAGAACAAAAGAACAAATTTTTTGTCAATTTAAAATATGTTCTTTTGTTCTTCTGTCTAAATCCAATATCTGCCTAGTTTTGATATGCCCTTTTGCTATATCCGGAAATGGATAAGATTATCCGATGATATGGTGTTTCTTGAATACCTTCTGGATAGCTTCCAGTGCATAGTCGAGCTGCGACTGTGTATGAGTCGCCATCAGCGAGAAGCGGATCAGCGTATCTTCGGGAGCAACGGCCGGCGATACAACCGGGTTGACGAAGATGCCGGCATCGAACAATTCTTTTACAACCAGGAATGTCAGGTCGTTGTTGCGGATGAAAAACGGAATGATCGGGGTCGACGTATGTCCGATTTCACAACCCATGTTGCGGAAACCATCGAGTGCATAGTGTGTCAGTTTCCACAAGTGCTCGATACGTTCAGGCCCGTTGAGCATGATGTCAAGAGCTGCGCCTGCGGCAGCTGTTGCAGCCGGCGTGTTGCTGGCACTAAAAATATAAGAGCGTGAGTTGTGGCGCAAATAGTTGATCGTATCTTTGTCGGAAGCGATGAAACCGCCGATCGAGGCGAACGGCTTGCTGAATGTACCCATGATGAGGTCTACATCGTCAGTCAGGCCAAAGTGGTTGCAAGTACTGCGTCCATAGTCGCCCAATACACCGATACCGTGGGCCTCGTCGACCATGATACTGGCATTGTATTTCTTGGTCAGTTTTACGATTTCAGGTAGGTTGGCCGCATCGCCTTCCATGCTGAATACACTGTCGATAACAATCAGCTTCACTTTGTCGGGGGTACATTTCTGGAGTTGCTTTTCCTGCGATTCCATGTCGTTGTGTTTGTATTTCAGTTTGGTAAAGAACGACAAGCGATGGCCTTCGATGATGGAGGCGTGATCCAATTCGTCCCAGATGATGTAGTCTTCCCAGCCTGTCAGACAAGAAACAACACCCAAATTCACTTGAAAGCCGGTCGAATAAACGATGGCTTCTTCTTTGCCAACAAATTCAGCCAGCCATTTTTCCAGTTGGATATGTAAATCTAAAGTTCCATTCAGGAAACGTGAACCCGCACAGCCCGTACCATATTTCTTGATGGCTTCGATGGCTGCTTCTTTTACTTTCGGATGGTTGGTCAAGCCCAAATAGGCATTCGAGCCGAACATCAAGACTTTCTTTCCGTTGATTACTACTTCTGTGTCCTGATCGCTCTGGATTTCAAGGAAGTAGGGGTAAATCCCCGCGGCCATGGCACGTTGCGGGGCATCATACTTTGCTAATTTCTTTTGTAGAAGTTTCATATTATTTATAAAGAGAATGATTTATCTTCTTTCCACATATTGTTTCAGCTTGCGAAACTTGAGTTTAGTCAGCTTCATTATAAAAAATGACAGCCCGATTCCGCATATGGCGAAACCGGGCCTGTATCATGGAAAGATTTTTCAGTTATTATAGGAAAGCAACAGTTCTGCCATTGCTCCGTTCTGCGGAATCATGGCCGGAAAGTCGGTCTTTCCCGGCTTGTATCATAGTAAAGACTTACATACCGTGGGATATAGTCGGTAAGTTGTAATGATGTCCTGTTCATGATTTTTGTTTTTTAAAGTCGTTATACAAACGAAAAAGCCCTGCTTTTGTCGTGCAGGGCCTGATTCTTGTGGAACTGATGCCTTTGGAACTCCTGTTTGTATGGTATCTCCATGTCTCAATCAGATATTCCTTGGTTTCCTTGATATTCCCGTGTACCATACAGCCTTTCTCGTCATACAGATAGCAGGTGTTGAGAAGGAGCGGTATGCCGTCATGCATTCCGTACATGTACAGCTCAATATCATTTTTTATGGCATTTGTCTTTCCCTTTTCCACTTTTTTATCTATTTCCCTGCGTATCTTGTTTATATCAGGGGATGTGAATCCGATGATTTCGGAATGGAATGTAAACTGATACTGTTTCATAACCCCTCTCGTTTAATCTTCCGTTACCAGTTCGTCCTCGTATACTTCAAACTCAAGCCCACTGTCAACAATCCGTACCAGCCAGCGGTATTGTAGCTTTTCAATCAATTCCACAACCCTGTAACCTTTGTAGGGTATTCTCAGAAATACAATGTCTCCGGTTTTCATTGCTTGTTCCTCATTTTTTATTGTGCGTGTATTATTTCTATCAGTTCTTCATCCGTAAGGTAACGTAGTTCCTGTGTGGAGCAGAACAGGCAGATGTCTTCCTGCAGTTCATTTGCCGTGGCATCCAGATTTCGGACTCCTTCGATTAAGGCTTCCTCCAGTTCCTTGGTCGAAACAATATATGTATCGTAGTCATCGCAGACCGTGCGTATGGGGGAAACGTTCTTCCCGATAGACAATGTCCTTTATCATGTCACTCTGTGGCGGCAGTCTGGTACTGATTGTCTTGAACTGTTCGGGTGCAAGGTCTTTCAGCCGATCAGGATTGAACCGGAACATCTTGAAGCCCTGACATTCGAGTCCGGCAGATTCCGCTATCCTGTTATGGATAAGGAAATCATGTACATGCCTGTTGCAGTCTCGGCTGTCCACATAGGCATGAAACGGTGGAAGTGAATGGCAGTTTATGGTGATGTCCGTGTAGGCTTCCCAGCGTTCCGGATTATTTTCAGACCGGGACTCAAGTCCTACGTACAGGTTGTCATTGTCGGTATAACTGTTCAGAACGAGTCTGACTTCAATGTGTTCAACCGGATATGCGGCGGTTTTCCAGTATAGTTTGTTGGATTTGTTCATACTTGTCTTGTTTTTAGACGGGAACACGGCGGTCATTCCACCGTATTCCCTTTTGAATTATGATTTAATGATTGTCGCTCACTGTGCGGATTCTTTTTTCACAGTTCTCAGTCTTTTAAGGAGATACAGGAAATATTTGCGGTCGTATATACGAAAAAGGAATTCCTCGCCTGTTTCCTTGACTTGTCCGATAAATGTTACCGACTCTCTGTTTGGAGGATATTGGAAAAAGTTACCGCTTGACGCCAGGGTAAGTCTTTTACGGGATACATAATCTATAAGTTTATCCGGGGTATCATGGCTACCTTTTCCTCTGTAAAACAAATAATGGTTGTTACGGAGACTCTTCTGCGTTTCTGCCATATCTGCCCTCGCTTGCTTGCGGCCCGCTCCTATAACAAGGTTGCCGATAAACAGGCTGTGTTTTTCATCCAATGAAAAGTAATAGGATATAAGTTTGCTCTCGTCCTGATTATTTCCAATAGGATGTACGGGACACTTCTTCATGATAGTTGCCTTTCTGTTTATTATTTCCATATGTCGGTCAATCTGTCTGTCCAGTTCATTTTGTGTAGTCCTTATTGAACGCAGTCCTTGAAAATAGCGGTTATCTCGTTCAAAACAGAAGGGATATATATTCGCATGGTATGTCGCCGACAAAAAATGAGTTTTCTTTTAAGCGTAAAGGTGGCAGAATATCCATCATACAGAAGTAGTCTTCTTCTGTGATTTCCTTGAACGGTCCGGCCTGGCTTTGATAATAAACACATAACATCTTGCTGACTTTAGCCAGGGTAACGGCAATCAGAAACGGATTGTTTTCCCGTACGCGTAATTCCTCAATCGTCTCTCCTCCGAAATCGCTATGGTTTCCGTCGGTCATGCAGGTCAGGCAAGTTCCATCGAAGTAACGTGAGTCTATAATGTATTTTGTCTGTCGGTCCATATCAGAATTGTTTGGTTTGAAGGTTCAATACTCTTTTGGCGGCGCATACGGCATTCCGTGTGAGTTGGCGTTGCCATGCCTTGTTTTTGGGAGACCATCGGAAACCGGAGGATTTCAACTCTTTCCGCTTGTCGTCTTCCGGAATTTTGTCAAACAGGATTTGCAGACGGTCCTCTCCGTAGTTCCAGACCAGCGTTCCTTCTCCGAAAGAAAATACCTTATTTTCCTGTCCTTTGGCAATTTCCAGCTTTTCCCTTATTTCCCGTGCCGTTTCCGGCAGGCTGAAAAACTTATTGCGGGCGGTGATGATGGGCTTCTTTACCCTGGCGTTGTATTCGGAAATGAAATTCACGGCTTTCTGGACAATTTCCACCTCACCTTTACCGGCATAAGTGCTGACCTTGTTGAGGATGCTGCTGACGAACAAGGCACGTCTGTACCCCTTGCATTTGCCCGTGTCGAGTTCATGAATGGTATTTGCGCTGCTCTCGATATCCTGTTTCAGGGAAAGCCAGGCTTTCTCCTGTTTCTCCTCTTCCGGCCGGTTTTTTTCTTCCATGCGCTCTGCCGCTTTTAAGACCTTATCCCGCCAGTTCCGTAATTCCTCATACCTGTTCTGGTAAGCCCGATTGGCTTTTTCCTGTTTGTATATATCGAATCCGCTTCGTCCTGTGACCATCGGGTTGGCACATCGGGAAAGGGCGGCAAGCTGCGCGGCGAACTTCTGTTTATAAGCGGCGATGTAGTCCTCGTGCTTTTTCTCCGGTATTTTCTTCAGGTCACCGTGAATTTCCTCCTCGTAAATCATGATGTCCGATTCTCCCCGGATGTCCGGGTCGAAGGAACTCCACCTGTAGGCATCGCAAGCCTGTTCCCACAAGGATTCCAGATAACCGGGGTATTTGAATTCTGTCACTTCCCAGTCTTTGAATTCTGCCGGATACAGTTCGCTCTCTTTTCTCGGATATCCGAAAAGATGTACGAAACTTGCCATGCCGAGATGCTTTTTCCTGAAGAGGAAAGGGACGGGCGGCTCTTCGCTTCCTCTTTTGCGTATCATGGCAGCCCGATGCGCATTTCTCACACTCAGCGGTTGGATATCCACCGGCATCCCGTCTCTCCCTGTCCGGTCGGTTACTTGTCCTTCGCCGACTTTGTTCGCTTTAATTTCAGTCATATACTTATTTTTTAATTGATACATGACCGGCTCTACAGCCGGTATTTTTATTTCTTACATGCTTCCTGTCTGTCTTTTGCCTTGATTGCGGCAAGGCTTGGCGGAAAAAAATACCGGAGCGCAGCGAAGATGATTTTTTTTCAGCCAACCGGCCCGAAGGGCCGCCTTGCGCAATCGAAGGCAAAAGGCTACCTTTGCAGGTAAGAAATGGAAATACTGACTGTTTGGGAAAAAGAAAAGCTACCCTATTTTTGAACAGGATAGCTTCTTGCATGTAAATATCAAATCGTTGTGTTTGGCTCTATCGAACAGCAAATTTGTTTCTCATTTCTTTCATTTCATTGGATATGGTCTTATCTAAAATCCGTACATAAATTTTGGTCGTTCTAATATCTGTATGGCCAAGCATTTTAGCGATGGATTCTATGGATACCTTATTGGCAAGAGCAACAGTTGCAAAAGTATGCCTGGCGAGGTAAGTAATATTTAGAAATGCAATAAAAAACAGAATGGCGATAATTAAACGTAAATCGTTTATAATTAAGTATTTTACAAGATTTGCATAATAGACAGACCTGCAAAAGAAAACAAAATATTGCAGCGTTTCAGTTACCAGACTGTTAGCCGTCTGTTTCGGGAACAACGACAGGTAACCGAATTTTTACCGATAGGAACAAAGCGGATTTGTATTCACTGTTTATCAATGTTTTGCATGCCAAAGAACGCTTTTCAAAGGAGTATTTTTACAACCTAAAAAAGAGCGTTTATGAAAGTGGAAAAATTCAAGGTACTGCTCTACCTGAAAAAGAGCGAGCCGGACAAGACCGGCAAGGCCCCGATCATGGGACGGATCACCCTGAACCGTACGATGGCGTAGTTCAGCTGCAAGCTCTCCTGTACCCCCGGACTATGGAACGCGCGTGAGAGCCGTGAAGCGGTGAAGACCAATGAAAAAATAGAGAGACTGCTGCTTGCCGTACACTCGGCCTTCAATTCCCTCATGGAAAGAAAAAAGGATTTCGATGCCGCCGCGGTCAGGAACATGTTCCAGGGTAACGCGGGCATGCAGATGACCCTGCTCAAACTTCTCGACCGGCACAATGAAGGGATGAAAGCCCGTGTGGGTGTGGACCGTGCGCCGACAACAATGTCGACCTACGTCTACACCCGGCGCACCCTTGCCGAATTCATCAAAACGGAATTCAAGGTCTCGGACCTTGCCTTCGGACAGCTCAACGAGCAGTTCATCCGTGACTACCAGGACTTCTGCCTGGAAAAGAAGGGACTAGCGATGGAGACGATGCGCCATTACCTGTCCATCCTAAAGAAGATCTGCCGCATCGCCTATAAAGAGGGGCATTCGGAGAAATACCATTTCTGCCACTTCAAGCTGCCCAAGCAGAAGGAAAGTACGCCGAAAGCACTCAGCCGGGAGAATTTCGAGAAACTGCGTGATCTGGAGATACCGGAAAAACGCAGATCACATGTCATCACCCGGGACCTCTTCCTCTTCGCCTGTTACACCGGTACCGCCTATGCCGATGTGGTAAGCATCACCCGGGAGAACCTTTTCACGGACGACGGGGGCAGCCTCTGGCTGAAATACCGGCGAAAGAAGACCGACTACCTCGGACGTGTCAAGCTGCTGCCGGAAGCCGTTGCGCTGATCGAGAAGTACCGTGACGATACCCGCGTCACGCTCTTCCCGCCGCAGGACTACCACACGCTCAGGGCCAACATGAAATCCCTGCGCCTGATGGCGGGGCTCAGCCAGGACCTTGTCTACCACATGGGACGGCATTCTTTCGCCTCCCTGGTCACGCTCGAGGAAGGGGTGCCGATCGAGACCATCAGCAAAATGCTGGGACACTCCAACATAAAGACCACTCAGATATACGCCCGTGTGACCCCGAAGCGACTGTTCGAGGACATGGACAGGTTCGTCGAGGCAACCCGCGATTTGAAACTTATTCTTTAATCCTAAAAAATATCATTATCATGTGCAGTACATTCAAACTCTTATTCTACATCAACCGCAACAAGGTCAGATCGGACGGCACGACCGCCGTCCTCTGCCGGATCAGCGTCGACGGGAAGAAGTCGGCCGTTACCACCGGTATCTATTGCAAACCCGGTGACTGGGACAGTACGAAGGGAGAAATCAAAACAGTCAGGGAGAACAACTGCCTTGCCGCCTTCCGCAGCCGGCTGGAAGAGGCGTACGGGAACCTATTGAGGAACCAGGGAGTGGTCACGGCCGAACTGCTCAAGACCACCGTGTCAGGTGCCAATTCCGTGCCGGAATACCTCCTGCAGGCCGGAGAGGTGGAATGCGAACGGCTCAGGGTCCACTCCAAGGAGATCAACTCCACCTCGACCTACCGCCAGTCGAAGATCACACAGCTCAATCTCAGGCAGTTCATCGAATCCCGCGGGATGAAGGACATCGCCTTTTCGGACATCACCGGGGAGTTCGCCGAATCGTTCAAGGTCTTCCTCAAGAAGGAGCTGGGATACAGGAACGGGCATGTGAACCACTGTCTGTGCTGGCTCAACCGGCTCATCTACATCGCCGTGGACCGGGAGTATTGCGGGCCAACCCGATAGAAGATGTGACATACGAGAAGAAAGATGCACCTAAACTAAGGCATATCAGCCGCAATGAACTGAAGCGGCTGATGGAGACCCCGATCCCGACCCGATGATGGAGCTGGCGCACAGGACGTTCATCTTCTCCTGTATGACCGGACTTTCATACGTGGATATATGCGAATTAACAAGCAATGAAATACGTTTGGCGTTCGATGATAATTTGTGGATTATAAAGAAACGGCACAAAACAAAGGTTACATCAAATATCCGCTTACTGGATATTCCGAAAGCCATCCTGAATAAATACGAGGGGAAACTTAAAAACGGTCAGCTATTACCTGTTATCAGTAATCAAAAGATGAATGATTATTTGAAAGAAATTGCCATCGTATGCGGAATTGACAAAAACGTGACATTTCATCTTGCGAAACATAGTAAATTTTATATCTAACTGATAAACAGTTGTTTATAGCATATTATTCTATTTATAGGTAACGATTTAGAAACGAGCGAATTACTATATTCAGTTTTCTTTTGCATTAATCAAAGAACGATTTCAACGCTGCAAATATACATTTAGCCAGCGATAAAAGCAAGTGTTTCCTGCCGCATAAATATCTCAAAACCAGTTATGGACGAAGGAGGGCTGATTCCACGCCTCCCTATCCAATGAGTAAAGCATTTTCCTCCCGGCAAAAAGCGACATTACATTCTCCTTTTTATATTTAGTCATTACAAGATTCTTATTCTCTGAAATACAATATTTTGCGTAAACAGGCAAGTGATTGTATCTGATAATTTTGCATCCTGTAAAAATTTAAAATCAGAGAGTTTATGGCTACAGTAAAAGTCAAGTTCAGACCCTCCTCCGTGGACGGCAGAGAGGGCACGGTTTATTATCAAGTGATTCACGGACGTGTGGCAAGGCAGATCAACACTTCCTACAAGCTGTTTCCAGCCGAGTGGAGCAAGCGGCATTCCCGGATTGTCATCACGCCATCCGATGAGGACAGGCGATAATATCTATTGCTATTGGATAAAAGAATAGCGGAGGATACCGACCGGCTGGAGAATGTCATCACGGCCCTGGGATGGAAGGGAGGTACTTTCACCGCCAATGACGTAACCTCCGCCTTTCACGGCGAGCATCGCGGGCTTTTCTTTCTCGTTTTTATGCGGGAGGTCATAAACGGCCTGAGACGTATGGGAAAGGTACGTACCGCTGAGACCTATACGTCCACGCTCAACAGTTTCATACGGTTCATGGATGGAAAGGATATACCATTAGGAGATATGGATTCCGACCTGATGACCGCATACGAGGCATGGCTGAGGTCTAAAAAAATCTCCATGAACACGATATCCTTTTACATGCGTATTTTGCGTGCCACCTACAACCGTGCCGTGGAGAAGGGACTCG
>NZ_CANTZW010000001.1 GCF_947855115.1 uncultured Parabacteroides sp. | reverse complement strand
GTTCCGCGAAGACTCTGGTTATCTCTTATGTGGGTATGATTGCCCGTGAAGTTCCGGTACAAGATGTCTTACGAGTAGTTCTTCAATCAGGAACTCAGAATCTTGAGGAGGTGGTAGTAACTGCGATCGGTATGAAAAAGCAGGAAAAGGCTTTGGGGTATGCAGCCTCTACTGTAAAAAGTGAAGATTTGAATGCGGCTAAGTCCGGATCAATGATGGCAGGCTTAACCGGTAAGGTCGCAGGCTTGAATATTACCAGCGGTGGAGCTACAGGTTCTTCACAGAAAGTAATTGTACGCGGTATCAGTTCTTTTAGCGCCAACCAACCATTGTACGTCGTGGATGGTGTGCCTATTATGAATGATTTCCAGGGTGAGGATTCTTTTTCTAACTCTGTAGACTTTGGAAACCAAGCTAATGACATAAACCCGGAGGATGTTGAGTCCGTGACGGTCTTGAAGGGTGCTTCCGCTACCGCTCTTTACGGTAGCCGGGCTGCCAATGGTGTTATTATGGTGACAACGAAACGGGCCGGGGCAGAGAGACTTTCTATTACATACGATGGTTCTTTTATGGGATCTAACGTATTACGTGTCCCTCAGACGCAAGATCGTTTCGGACAAGGTTGGGGATCTTTCGGACCTATGGAGAATGGCTCTTGGGGACCGGTCTTGGACGGGCGCGAACATATCTGGGGAGCTTACTCGGACGGTTCGGAAGGCTTATTAACCCCGCTTTCTAAGCCTTTCTCTTATGTGAAAAACAATCTTCGTAATTTTTATGAGACCGGCTTTGAGACGAACAATAATGTCTCGATTCGTATGGGTAACGATAAACTGGGTTTTGTCGCTTCTTATGGTAACGTAAAGTCTGATGGTGTATTGCCGGGTGATGCGGATTCATACGCTCGTAATACGATCTCGTTAAGAGGAAACATGAAATATAAACGCTTCTCTGCGGAGTTGAACTTAAATTATGTCCGTAAAGACATAACGCAAGCCGCCGCCGGTCAGGGAGATGATGGTGCGACGATGTTTTCTGAGATTTTACAACATGCCGTGGATGTAGACATTAGCTCGATGAAAGATTATACAAATCCCTATTTTAATACAGACAACTTCTATACCGCTTACGCGGAAAATCCATATTGGGTGTTAGACCATAACCGCAATAAATATCAAGATGATCGTGTTTACGGTAAGATCGAGCTTGCTTTCGAGATCATGAAGGGCTTGAAGGCCGTAGGACGTTTAGGTGGTGACTTTACGAACGCTACCCAGAAAAGATGGAATGAGAAAGTGACTTTTGCCTCGGGTTCTTGGAGTGAGCTGGGAGGAAAGAAGCAGCAACCCGGTACTTATACGGAACGTCGTGACAAGGCAGAACAGATCGACGCTACCGCTTTCTTGAACGCAGATTACAAGATCGGTGAGGACATCGCTTTGAGTGGTATGCTGGGATGGAACCTGAACCAGCAGACGAGTTCTTATTTGAAATCTTATCTATATGGCTTGGAGCAACCGGGATGGTTTAACTTGGCGAATGGTGTTGATAAGCCTATGACTACGACTTACTCTGACAGACGCCGCTTGATAGGTTTGTTCGCTCAAGGTGAGTTTGGATATAAAAATTTCTGGTTCGTAAACGCATCTGTTCGTAATGACTGGTCTTCTACTCTGCCTCAAGGGAATAATAGCTTTTTCTATGGTGGCGTGAATACCTCTTTGATTCTTACGGATATGTTCGAGGACTTGAAATCTGATTACCTGAATTTCTTGAAGGTACGTGCCGCTTGGGGACAGACCGGTAACGATGCCCCGATTTACCGTACCAGCAGCTATTTTACGCCGACACAAATCAGCCTAGGATTCGGAGATTTATATTTGCCTATTAATAATACGTTGGGTTTGACAGAGTATAACCGTTTACCTAGTACAGATCTTCGCCCGGAGATCACGACAGAATGGGAGTTCGGTTTGACAACGCATTTGTTTAACAATCGTTTGGATATTGATGCCGCTTATTATAATAAAAACACGAAAGACCAGATCATATCCGCAAGCTTGGCTCCGGAGTCTCGCTATACGTCTATGACCCGCAACGTGGGTAAGATAGCGAATCAAGGTGTCGAGTTGGCTGTGAACGGTATTCCTGTCCGCACGAAAGACTTCGAGTGGGGGCTAGGCTTTACTTTCAGTAAGAACTGGAGTGAGGTGAAGGAATTGTGGGATGATGTCACGGAATATACATTGAATAGTTCTTATCAAGTGAGCTATGTGGCAGAAGTGGGTCAGCCTCTGGGTGTTTTTAAAGTCCCGGCTTTAGCTACGACCGAGGACGGAAAGGTGATCGTTGATAATAACGGTATGCCGACGATCGACGCGAGCAAAAAAGAGATCGTAGGAACATCTACCCCTAATTTCTTGATGGGTTTTAATACACATCTTACATGGAAAGGCATTACTTTATCTGCGGTGCTAGACTGGCGTAATGGAGGTGAATTCTATTCATATACCTCTCAATTGCTGACATTTGCGGGAAACTCTACTTATACCGTGTTTAATAATCGTGAGCCGTTCGTGGTTCCTAATTCCGTGAAAGTCGTGAATGGCCAATACGTGGAGAATGATATCCCTATCGTACATTGGGGAGGAGGTTCCAGCGCTATCAACACCTATTATAATAACGCCTCCAATTACGCTCAGTTTAGAAATTGGGTTCTACCTAAAGATTACCTGAAGTTAAGGGAGATCACACTTTCTTATTCTTTGCCGAAGGCTTGGTTGAAACAAACTCCGTTCTCGATGGTTCAAGTTAGCTTGATCGGGCGTAACCTGTTTATGTGGACTCCGAAGAAGAATAATTACGTAGATCCGGAAGGAACCAACTACGGTAATGACATCTTGTCTGAGATTGGTGAATTTGGCGCGGCTCCGACAAACCGCACGTTCGGTGGTGGTATTAAAGTCGTATTATGATAAGTAACTTTAAAAAGTAAAGGTAATATGAAAAGAAACAATTTATTATATACAGGATTGGTCGGCTGCTTATTAATGGCGACTACAGCTTGTTCCGATTATTTGGATATTAATCAGAATCCGGAGTATCCGACGGAAGCCTCTTCCTCCACTTTGCTTCCTTCCGGTATTGCAGGGGTAGCGAGTATCGTGGGAGGCACTTATGAATTATATGGCAGTATGTGGTCTCAACAATGTACGCAAGGGCATACATCCAACCAGTATAATACACTGGTAAACTATACGATAACGAATTCATCAGACTCTCGTCTGTGGTCTATACCTTATTCGATAGCGTTGCCCGACTTGGATTTGGTTATTAAAAGCTCTGAGTCGGCTCAAGAATGGAACTATTGGGTAATGGGTAAGACCATGACTGCGTTTATGTATCATATTCTGGTAGACTCTTATGGCTCTATTCCTTTTACGGAAGCTCTTCTTGGCAACGAGAACACTACTCCGAAATATGATGATAGCAAAACGGTGGTTTACCCGGGCTTGCTAGCGATGTTGGACGAGATTATCGCCAAGAAAGCGGAAGCTACCGCCGGAGGTTTACCTGCGGTAACGAAGCAAGATTTAGTATTCGCCGGCGATGTGAATAAATGGATCAAATTTGCGAAGAGTCTGAAGCTTAAATTATTGATGCGTGATTTCGAGACAAATAAAGCCGCTATCAAAGCATTGCTCGATGAGGGTGATTTGCTGGACGTGGATGCTAAGATGGACTGTTTCCAAGATCTGGAAAACAAGTCGAACCCATTGTATGAGAATGACCGCCGTAAATTAAACTCGACCGTGAATATCCGTGCTTGCGCTACGGTTTGTGATTATTTGAAAAAGTACGAAGATCCTCGCTTGAATGATTTTTATTCACCTAATACAGATGGTTCCGGCGAGACTACGGCGTTGAAGTATGGCGATCGTCCAAACTCGGTAGCTATAACGACTCGTATGATCTCTGTGGCCAAGTTATCTCCTACAGACCCTGTTTATTTCATGTCTGCCGCCGAGGTTGCGTTTCTGCAAGCGGAGGCTTACGCTCGTTTGAATGATGTCGCTAAAGCGAAAGCTGCTTATGAGCAAGGTGTGAGTTATGCGTTTGAGCGTTGGGGATATTCTGCCGCCGAGTTTATTTCGGACGGTGCTCCTTACGCTTTCGATAGCACGGACCAGAATTCGATGCTTACCTCTATTTTGACCCAGAAATGGATTGCTTCCACTCGTTGCCAGGCATGGGACGCATGGTTTGATATCAATCGTACCGGCATTCCGGTTTTAGGGACAAAACATGTGGATGAGGAAGGATACATATGGGGGCAACTGACTCCTTGTATCGGTTCAGCATTAGCTCCGGGTGAGTATCCTCGTCGTTTATTATACCCGAAGTCTTCTTCAGACTATAATCCTAATACTCCTGCGGTTGTTCCGCTAGCGGAAAAACAATGGTGGCACAAATAAAACGGGAGTTGTACAATGTATATTAATCAGAAAAGCTTTTTGAATATGAAACAGATAAATAAATTACTGGTTATCTTATTGGCATTGATCACCTTTTCTTCCTGTGAGACTTACGGTGATTACGAGATAGAATACACGGCCATTTATCCCTTGTGCGGCGAATGGGTGGTTAGTGTTACGGGTGAGGATGGCAGTGTCTTAGCGGAAGGCGTGACTTGCAACACATACAATACGACCGATGATGCGGCAGATAAAATGTGGATAAAAATGGGTGATACGACAAGCGATTGGGGGGTACGCGGCAAGGTTCATTGCGATGTGGCTTCTAAATCTTTTGACGGTGATGGTATAGCCAATTTGCTTTATGCGGATGATGGCGTGAATTCTACCGTTTCTTTCAGTGTGTCGGGTAAGGTAACCGTGGATGGTTATACAACTCAAGCCAATACGAAAGCGGACGCTATAGAGTTTACTTTGACTCAGAATGGTAAATCAATGACGGTTAAAGGCTTCCGCAAAACGGGTTGGGAAGGCGAAGATTATTGATACGATTAGATCTCTTGAATAGAGCGAGAAGCCTGCCATATATTTGGCAGGCTTTTTTTATGGCTGGGTATCTGGTTTTTATTAGTTGGTAATTTGCGATAACAAACTTTTAGTTTGTTAGTTGCGAAATAAAGAACATATTATTGTTCCTTCGTGTTTACAATCAGATAATATATAAATGTATCATGGAAAAAGTAATTTACAACTTGGTGTTTAATCGAAAAAAGCAATTGAATGCGGAAGGAAAAGCTTTGATTCAAGTGGAGGCCTACCTGAATAGGCAAAAGAGGTATTTTTCTACGAAAGTTTATGTGAAACCTTGTCAATGGGACAACAAGAGACGTTCCATTAAGAATCATCCGAATATGGATGCGTTAAACCTGTATCTTCAGAATTATGTAATGGAGTTGGAGAGGGATGAGCTGGAGAAGAGGCAGGTGAATAACGCTTTTTCGTTGAAAGACCTGCGTGAGGAGGTCTCTTCGACATCTGCGTCTTCCTCTTTCCTTGTTTTCATGCGGGAAGAGATATTACATAGTAATTTGAAAGAATCTACATTGAAAAACCATCTGTCTACATTACATATTCTGTCATCATACAAAAAAGACGTTCTATTTAAGGATATTAATTTTAATTTCTTATGCGATTTTGAATATTTCTTGTTGAAACAAGAGTACCACCGGAATACGATCGCTAAACATATGAAGCACTTGAAGCGATATATCAACTTGGCGATTAATAAGGAGTTGTTTGAGTTGCATAAATATCCTTTCCGGAAATATAAGATTAAGTATCAAGAGAGCAAACGTACCCATTTGACTCCAGAGGAGCTGAGCCGTTTGGAGAACCTGAAGCTGGATGGGCTGCGTACGCTTCGCCGGTGTCTGGATATGTTTCTGTTCAGTTGTTACACGGGCTTGCGTTTCTCGGATATCGTAAGTATAACGAAAGATAATTTTTTGATTATAGACGATAAAGTCTGGCTGGTTTATTCATCGATAAAGACCGATGTGAGTGTACGTTTGCCGCTGTTTCTTCTGTTTGAAGGTAAGTCTCTGCCTATTTACGAGCGGTATAAGAATTCTTCTCCGAGGACCTTGTTCGGCGTGCCGTTATCCTCCAACTCTAATGTCAATAAGCAGTTACGCCGGATAAGCCTACTGGCGGGAATAGATAAGAAAGTGTCTTTCCACACCGCCCGGCATACGAATGCTACCTTGTTATTATACAACGGGGCGAATATCACTACCGTACAAAAGTTGTTGGGGCATAAAAGTGTCCGTACTACCGAGATATACAGTAATATCATGGATATGACGATTGTCCGCGATTTGGAAAAGATCGAGACCGCTTATCGTATGTAGATATCAAAAACGAGAGGGCATGCCGTCCTCCGGGCATACCCTCTTGTTGTTCTTGCGAATATTCGAGTTCTTTTATTCTTCGTCTGCGACCGGAGTCGGTACTGCGGCAGATGGATTGTTACTGTCTGCGTCCAACGCCTTGTTTGCCTGGATCTCATTCTCCGGGATACGCCATAACAGGATGTCGGAACCGGCTGCGATATTGAACACGGATGTAGCGTTCGGATAACCTGCGCCACGACGATCTACATTCTTATTCAAGCGCATGATATCATACCAGCTCAAACCTTCGCCCCAAAGTTCGATACGGCGTTGACGGTATACTTCCTCTTGGATGTCCGATGCGGAAGATGCCGAACATGTATATTCCGGATCACGATAAGTCTTCACGAAGTCTACTAATGTGTTCTTGCCGGTACCCGTGTTTCCGCTCATAGCCTCAGCCTCGGCCTTGATCAGGTACATTTCCTCGATACGCATCAATGGAATGTCGCTAGCGTTCGTAGATTGTCCCACTACATTATTATAAGGACCGAATTTCACGTGTGTATAGGGCTTGCAATAGGTGTTCACCCATTCTTTCTGCTCGGCAGTAGTCAGGTTCGGAGACTCATTGTTCTCGTCTAACCACCAGCCTTTACGCACATCCGTGTCGGAAATACTGTTATACAACTTCTTGTTGATCTGCATACCCTGCGAGTAGTTTGCGTAGCCGTAGTTCAACGAACCCATGTGCGAAGGCCAGTTTACGATACCGGATGTTACGATCTCATCGGTTTCCGCTACTTTGATACCCCACATCCAATCAGACTCATCCATGCTCCAGAATGTAGGTTTACTTACATCCGAGATGCTGGCCGGTGTAGCGTCGGAAGTATCGATAGCCTTCTTTGCGTCTTCTGCGGCCTCTTTCCAGTTTTGCATGGTCAGGTTGACACGCGCTCTCAGTCCATAAGCCACGGAAGAGTTGATATAACGGCGGTCTTTACGAGTCATACCCTCTGTCTCTGCCGCGGATAATAACTCGATAGCCTTATCCAAATCGGCGTGGATTTGTGTATATACCTCTTCCACGGTAGCTCTCGCCATACCGTTTTGAGTTGCCTCGTCGATATTCGCTTCTGTAATCAAAGGCACGCAATCGTCGGATTGATGGCCTACATAATTAAACTGATACAACTGTGCCAAGATGAAATAGCTGAATGCGCGAGCGGCCAATGCCTGTCCCCGGTATTGCTTGTTCAAGGATGTCATGTCTGCCTCTTCCGGGATCGACTTTGCCACGTTGTTGGCCGAATAGATGATGCCGTATAAATTATTCCATATCATCTGGCACTCGTTAGATGTATAGATACGATCCTCGTAAGTGATACTGAAACCTGTCCAGTTGTAACCGTTATTGTCACTCACCACGTCGAAACCATTGGCATCGGTCGCGAGCATGATGGTCGGGTAGCCAATATCGTTGTGGCGCTCTGCGCCCAGTGCGCCCTTGTTAGGCATGTATTGGCTGAACTGCGTGAAAATAGCGTTGACTCCAGCCTCTGCTTTTTCCGGATCCAGCTCAGAGATTTCCTCTTTCTGGTCGGAAGTTATCGTATCACCTTCCGGAAACGTATCGATATCCTGGCATCCGGTGAACGTGAGCGCAGATAACAGGCAGGAAACGAAAATATATTTTGCTTTCATATTCGATCTCTTGTTTTTTAGTCAATTAAAATGTTAAGTTAATACCGCCGGAGATTGTTCGGATCGGTGCGTACAAGGCGGCTGTAGCAGATGTATAGCTCTGGCGAGGGTCTAAACCTTTGCGTGCGGAAATGACTCCAAGGTTGTCTCCTACGACATAGATACGCAACTTCTCGATCTGCAACTTGCTCAACCATTCTTTCGGTAGTGTGTAACCGACCGTGATGTTGTTGATGCTTAAATAGTTCGAGCTAATCAACCAGCGTGTAGACGCAGAACGTGTGAATGCGTCTTGTGAATCCAAACGAGGAACATCGGTGTTCGTGTTGGTCGGTGTCCAAGCTTTCAAGATATCCTTATGGAAGTTGGTTCCCGCATAAGAGTTATAACCGTTGTGCATTACAGACAAATATCCGCTATCGTAGATCTGGCCTCCCAATTGATAAGCAAGTTGGATAGAAGCGTCGAATCCGTATGCTGTTACGCTTGTTCCGATACCTCCGTATACCGTAGGCATCAAATCGTCTGTAGCTACCTTATAATTGGTTGCCAAGGAATAATCCGTGGTTTGGATAGCCTGTCCGTTTTTATCTTTTGCCCAGTATAATGCCTCTCCGGTCTCAGAGTCGACACTGGCGTAATCCACCAAGTACATGCGATACATAGAGTGTCCTTCCTCATAAATACGACTACCATCGATCATGACCCCGTTCAGGTCTTCGTGCAACTCGTTGATCTTATTCTTGATGAACGTAGCGTTCAAGTTTACG
Source organism: uncultured Parabacteroides sp. (assembly GCF_947855115.1). Taxonomy (GTDB): domain Bacteria; phylum Bacteroidota; class Bacteroidia; order Bacteroidales; family Tannerellaceae; genus Parabacteroides. Next base: position 405,146 of record NZ_CANTZW010000001.1, on the reverse strand, counting down.
TTCCAAGTCACATTCTTGTTGTTGATGATATTGTAATTCAAGTCGATCTCGAAACCGGAGTTGGTCATAGCTCCTACGTTCATTGGGATGTAAGTATAACCCAAGCTACCTGCTACCGGCTTATTGTAAAGCATGTCGCTGGAACGACGTCCGAAATACTCGATAGAACCGTTCAGTTTCTGGAACAAGCTGAATTCGGCTCCGATATTGTAGGACGTAGAGGTCTCCCACGTGATGTCCTTGTTTCCTTTGTACTTCAAGGAACCATCGGCGAAGATACTATTGGCTCCGGTCATGCGGAACTGGTCGAGATACGGATAATAGTTCGGCAGATTGTCTACGGTATCATACAGGATGTTATCGTTACCTTGCTGACCGAAAGAAGCTTTCAGCTTTAACATATTGATCCATTCCAAATCCAGCATGAAGTCTTCCTTGGAGATCATCCAAGCGGCGCTGGCAGACCAGAAGTCTCCCCAGCGATTTCCCGGGGCGAAACGAGAAGAGGCATCGCGGCGGTAAGATACGTTACCGATATACTTCTCGTCGTAAGAGTAGTTGACACGTCCGAAATAACCTCTTGTGGCGTACGTATTCTTATATCCGTAACCTTTCAGGTTATCGATTGCGTTGCCTATGTAGAAACTCTCCGGGTTGTACAGGTTTGTTCCGTAAGCGTATACGTTTGTATACTCATAATTGTATCCATCGTAACCGACCGTGATGTCAACGTGGTTCACGTCGTTGACGGAGAACTGATAGTTTCCTACATACTGCTGGTCGAAACCAAAGTCGCGATATTGCTCCTGCATAGCAGATCCTCCGTATGAGGCAGATTGTCCCATATAGGTATTACCCAACTCGTTATGGCGTGTATTGGATACGTTCATACCGAAACGAGCGGTCAAGGTCAAGCCTTTTACCGGGGTTAACTCTGCGAACCAAGATGCGTTGACAATGTCTGCTGCGTATTCAGTCTTATTGTAAATCAAGTCTCCGGCAGGGTTGGAGATCGACATGAACGAACGGTTTCCGTTAGAGCTTACGCCGTCACCGTAGTCATATACCTTGCGTCCTTGGTTGGTCATGATGTTACCGTTCGTGTCGCGCACATACATCGGATAGACCGGGGCGATATTGTTTGCCAACAAGAATGCGTTGCCGGAGGAAGCGGTTGAATTTCCGTCCTGGTCGCTCGGGTTGTGGCTGTTTGTATTGATATAGCTTAGGTTCGCTCCGACCTTGAACCAATCTGTTACTTTATAATCGCCGTTTACACGACCGCTGAAACGTTTGAACCCGGAGCCGTCGATGATACCTTGGTCATCCAAATAACCGAAAGAGAAATAAAGAGAAGATTTCTCGTTACCTCCGGAGATACTTAAGTTATATTCCTGGCGCAATTTGTTCTTGAAAGTCTCGTTTTGCCAATTATCCGGCGTATAGTAATATTGTCCGTCGGAGTAACCCAGTCTGGCGTTCGGGTTGATCTTTCCGTCCATGCCGAATAAGCTCTCTCCTTCAGGGATAGTATACATCTGATACCCCAAACCACCTTCAGAGTTCGTGAAGATCGTGCTATTTGCGTAGGCGTTAGCCTTTGCTGCGTCGTAACCCAAGTTGTAGATTCCTGCGTTGTACAGAGCCTGATAAACTGTTTCCATGTATTGGTTCGGGTCTGTCATCACGTCGTAGCTCTTTACGGCACGTGAGTTGACACCCCATTTGGCATCGAAGTTTACACGAGCTTTTCCGCTCTTACCTTTCTTAGTAGTGATCATGATGATACCGTTCGCTCCGCGGGCACCATACAAGGCGGTAGAGGCGGCATCTTTCAGTACTGTCATCGATTCGATGTCTGAGGCGTTGATGGATGACAGTTCTCCGTCGAAAGGAATGCCATCTACAACGTAAAGGGGTTCTGTTCCTGCGTTTATAGAGCCTACGCCGCGGATACGAACTTTGGCGCTTTCGCCCGGTTGTCCGTTATCACTAAGAATTTGTACGCCGGCTACAGATCCGGATAATGCGTTCGTGATGTTGGATACCAGACGTTTCTCGATTGTCTCTGCTTTCATTACGGCAGCCGATCCGGTGAAAGTACCTTTGGTTGAGGTTCCATAGGCAGTAACCACTACCTCATCAAGGTTTTGTGAGTCGGCCAACATGGTTATGTTCATCTTCGGGGCGATCTTCACCTCCATCTTTTTCATACCTACGTATGAGATTTCTAACTCTTGTCCGTTATTGGGAACATCCAAGGTGAAATTACCGTCAAAATCCGTGACTGTTCCCACAGTCGTCCCTTTTACGATAATAGAGGCGCCGATCACCGGCTCGCCATCTTCTCCGATTACCTTACCGGTAACCTTCGAAGTCTGTGCTGAAACCACGCCTGCGCTCAATGCGAGGAATAGTAACACAGAAGTCAACTTTTTCTTCATAAACACACTTATTTATTAACTATACACTAAAAAATGCTCTTCTATTTGAGTGATCTATCAGACGGAGTTCCCGCAGAACTCTCCATTTTTATGTTTTACGACATACCCATTAAATGAAAAACGGTTGCAAAAGTATAAATTATGTCGGAAAAAACAATAATTTATTATTAGCTTGGTGAATTTTCTTTATTTTCTTAACTGTTAAAATTGTCAATTTGAAACAATCTACCCCATTTTAGACAACTCTATAAACATTATTATGATCTATTTTAAGAAGTCGACTCCTAAGTATTATTCCTTTTTGATAGATGAAAAAATTTTATTTTTATCTTAATTTATCACAATACGCACAAAAGGAATATGTGTTGCAGGCACGATGTCAACTTAATATGAGATACCAGGTCTTTCTCTCTTTTCTCAAATTCCACTGATGTTGAAGCAAATGTTATACCCTTATTGCGTCGGAATATCTTATAGCAAGTAAACACTAGAAGGTATGGAGAGTTCTGCGGGAACTCTGTCTGGCAAATCTTCCAGGTATAGAAGAGCATTTTTAGTGTATAGTTAATAAATAAGTGTGTTTATGAAGAAAAAGTTGACTTCTGTGTTACTATTTCTTGCGTTAAGCGCAGGTGTGGTTTCAGCACAGACTTCGAAGGTTACTGGTAAGGTAATCGGAGAAGATGGTGAGCCGGTGATCGGCGCCTCTATTATCGTAAAAGGGACGAACGTGGGTACGGTAACAGACTTTGATGGTAATTTTTTACTGGATGTCCCTTCGAACGGCAAGCAATTGGTGATTTCATATATCGGTATGAAATCGCAAGAAGTCGGGGTTGCGCCGACATTGAATGTTGTGTTAAAGAGCGATACCCAGAATCTGGACGAGGTTGTGGTAACCGCCATGGGTATCAAGCGTGATCGTAAGGCATTGGGTTATGCGGCTCAAGATTTGAAATCAGACCAATTAAGTAAAAGTGGAACAACTTCTTTAGCGAATGCGATTCAAGGTAAATTGACAGGTGTGGATGTTCGTCAATCTTCCGGTGCCCCGGGTGCTTCCTCACAAATTGTTATTCGTGGTGCTCGTTCTTTCGATGGTAATAACCAACCTCTATATGTGGTAGATGGTATGCCTATCAATACTTCTGCCGATTTTGATACGGGTAATTCCGTGAGTGGTGCGAATTACTCAGATCGTAGTATCGATATCAATCCGGAAGATATAGAATCAATCAACGTATTGAAAGGTCAGGCGGCTTCCGCTCTCTATGGTATCCGTGCGTCTAATGGTGTGATCGTTATCACGACAAAACGTGGCTCGAAGAATGCGCAAGGCCGTCCGACTGTCACGGTTTCTACGAACTTGAGCGCGCAGCGTGTGTCTCGTAAATTTGAGCGCCAGAATATCTATGCGCAAGGTGATGGTGTCGATGCCTATAATCCAACTTCCTCTATGACGTGGGGACCCAAGATCACCGATCTGCCTAACGACTCCAAATATGGTGGAAATGTAGATAATGATTATACGCGGCAGTATGGCATGCAGTCGGGTAAATATTACAACCCGCAGCGTGCGCAAGCTGGGCTAGATCCTTGGACTACACCGCAGATTTATGATAACGTAGGCGATTTCCTTGGTACAGGCTTCACAGAGAATACGAACGTGAATATCTCTCAGAGTGTTAATGGTGTCAACTATTCGTTCGGTGTTAATAACTCGCATCAAGATGGTATCATTCCTTCGACGGGTATGGATCGTTGGGGAGCTCGCGGTTTGGTAGACTGGAAGATCAATGATCAATGGACGACTGGTTTTTCCGCAAACTACTCTTCTAGCAAGATCACTTCTGCTCCGGGAGCCAACGATGGTATCATGAACGTGGTTTACTCCGCTCCGGGCGAGTATGACCTGAAAGGCATACCTAGCCACGTGCCGGGAGATGTCACGCAGCAAATCCTGTTCCGTAGCTTGAGCTTCGTGAATCCTTATTGGTGGTCTGAGAATAACGAGTATAGCCAACATACCAACCGTATGTTTGGTAATGCTTATGCCGAGTTCCAGCCGAAGTTGAACTGGGGAGACAATATGACCTTGAAGTTCCGCGAGCAGGCAGGTTTGGACTTGTGGACTTCCGATTACCGGGATATTCACGAGGTGGGTAGTACCTCCTCGCTTCAAAATGGCGACATCAGGAATTACGGTACGCAGCATAATGTGTTCAATAACTTGTTTACCATCAACTTCGATGGTCGTTTCGGTTACGATGAGGAGTGGGGCTTGAACGTGATTTTAGGAAACGAGGTTAACCACGAGAATATCCGTAACTGGGACTATTACGGTAGTAATTTTAACTTCTCTGGCTTCCCTACGATCGGAAACTCTACCTCTTTGACCGCTAGCGAATACACTCGTCAAGAGCGTACCGTTGGTTTCTTCGGTAGTATATCCGCTTCTTGGAGAGATCAGTTGTATCTTACCGTGACCGGACGTAACGACTACGTATCAACGATGCCCCGCGGTAGCCGCAGCTTCTTCTATCCTTCTGTATCATTGGGATGGGAATTTACTCAGTTACCTGCTTTTCAAGGCAACAACGTGTTGAGCTACGGTAAGTTGCGCGGTTCTTTCGCTCAGGTAGGACAAGCTGGTTCTTATTATCAGAATTACTATTATACACCTTCTTATGGCGGTGGTTTCTACGGGTATACGCCTGTATCTTATCCGTTGCCTAGCGGTATATCTACTTTTGTTCCCTATTACCGGGTGTACGATGATGACTTGAAGCCTCAGAATACCTCAAACTGGGAGGCCGGTACGGATCTTTATTTCTTCAACAACCGTTTGAAAGTGGAATATACCTATAGCTTGCAGAACGTGACAGACCAGATCTTCGCTGTTCCGATGGACGGATCTACGGGTTATCAGGAAATGTTGACGAACGCAGGTAAGATGCGTACGCAATCCCACGAGTTATCGATCAACGCCGCTATCCTGCAATCGAAAGATTTCGATTTGACCTTGGGTATCAACCTCACTCGCATCAAGAACGAGGTAATAGAGTTGGCTCCGGGTGTTGAGTCTATTATGTTGGGTGGTTTCGTTGAGCCGCAGGTACGTGCGCAGGCGGGAACTACTTATCCGAATATCTATGGTATAGCCTTCAAGCGTGATGATGCTGGCAACTTATTGTTGATGAACGGTCTGCCCCAAGGTACGGGCGATAGCCGCGACCTAGGTGCTTGCTCTCCGGATTTCACGACAGGTATCAACTTGGGAGGCCGTTATAAACGACTCTCATTGTCTACTACTTGGAGCTGGCAGCAAGGAGGTAAAATGTACCACGGTACGAACATGACCATGAACTACTTTGGTGCTACTAAGGAATCTTTGCCTTACCACGAGGGAACGATGGTGGTAGACGGTATCGATGAGGCAACTGGCGAGAGAAACGAGGTTGAGGTAAGCAAGCAGGATTACTATATGGCTTACTATAACGTGACGGAGTCTGGTATTTATAGCACGTCGTTCGTGAAATTGCGTGATTTGACGTTGACTTATCAATTACCGAAGATCGCCGGCGTAGACGTTTCTGTATATGGTTTTGCACGTAATATTTTGATCTGGTCCGCTTTGCCTAACTTCGACCCGGAATCGTCTCAAGGTAACAACAACATGAGTGGTTATTTCGAGCGTTTCTCTATCCCGAATACCTCTAGCTACGGCGCTGGCCTTACATTAACTTTCTAAACATGTTATAATAGATAGATTTCAATTATGAAGAAGAAAAATATATTCATTGCCTTGTCGGTGGCTCTTTTGGGTTTCTCGGCTTGTTCAGAAGATACATTAGACACTATCAATAAAGATAACGAGCATCCGGCCCCGGATAATGTACCGGCTTACCTGCAATTAAGCGAGGCTATCATGAATACGGGGTATAGCGCTGTCTCCGGAGATTATTCCTTCTATATATCTTCGTTGACGGAGCAAGAGATCGGTGTCGGCAACAACCAGTTGATGAAAGCGGAGCTACGCGACCCGATCGAGTGGGCTGCTTCTACGACATTCAACAATACTTGGAACTCGGTTTACGGAAACTTGAACAACATTCGCCAGATCATCTCGAAGATTGAGAATGAGGTACCGGGAAACATCGGCCAGTACGATTTGCTGGGTATCGCCCAGATATTGGAGGCGTTGAACTTTGGTATCCTGACCGATATGCACGGTGATATCCCTTACAGCGAAGCTTTGAAGGGACTGGAGAATTTGCAGCCGAAGCTAGACTCTCAGAAGGATGTCTATGCCGGTATCTTGGCTACGTTGGATAGCGCTATCGAGAATCTGGATAAAGGAGCGGACTTAGCATCCGTACAGAATCAGGATATCGTGTTCAATGGCGACTTGAATCAGTGGAAGGCGTTTGCCTATAGTTTGAAAGCTCGTTATTTGTTGCATAAGTTGGCTGTCGAGCCGGAGGTATTGAAAGATGTTAAGGCTGCCGCACAGAAAGCTGTAGAGCTAGGATTCAAGGGAGCTTCTATCCGCGAGTTTAACGGAGTGACTTGCGATAACCCTTGGTATGCGTTCTTCATGAGCCGTAGTTATACTCTGTCATCCAACACTGTGGCTAATTTGATGAAAGCGAATAATGACCCTCGTCTGGGCTTTTACACCTACGACCTTGGAGAGGCTTACAATCCGGGCGACACTGAAATTTCTCAGCTTACGGTACTTTATAACTCCTCCACGGGTGAGCCGTATTATGCGTTTCCCGAGTGGCTTATGTTAGGTTCTCAACCTATCCATTTGTTTAGCGAGTCAGAGCTTTATTTCATCTTGGCCGAGACACAACTGCGTAGCGGAGAAGATGCTACGGAGGCTTTCCAAACAGCGGTGAAGTCTTCCATATCGGATATTTATAGCTTCTTCGGCGAAGACGGTAGCGCAGATGCGGCTACCTTTGCGGAGTCGCTAGGTACTCCGACCTTGAAGACGTTGTTTGAGCAGAAATATGTGGCTCAATGTGTAGACGAGCAGGTAGAGACTTATAATGACCTTCGCCGTTTGGAGGCTATGGGAGAGTCTTACATTAACCTGACCAACCCGAACAATACGCAAAGCGGCATCAACCGTTTCCCGTATCGTTTGCCTTACGCTAACAGCGCCGTGCTGGGCAACCCGAACATCAAGGAAGCTTATGGCGATGGATATTATATCTATAGCGATAAGGTATGGTGGGCCGGTGGAGCTAACTAATCTGGCATATATAATATAATGTATAGGGATGCTTCTCTTTTTACGGAGAGGCATCCTTTTTTTATCCCTGTATCTTATCATTTCTGTTGCTGCTTCAACCGGTTTCCTCAAGTCGTTTTGTCGATTTTATAAGGAAGCGTAGATCACCACCATCCGTAGGAAAATCATCCACTAGTTGGTAGATGACCGTCCAGCGGATGGTGGAAGGTCGCTTCCATAGGAAGGAAAGGAGGAGCAGCCGGAAAGAAATCGTTAAAAGTTCTGGATGAAAAGGCTGGGATAAATACGGAATGCTAGGAGATGGTATTATCAAAATGTCATGTATATGCGGGTTAGCTGGCGTATCGCAAAGGATTGTTCTTTCATTTTGACGTAAATTTCTGTTGCTTAACATCCTTTTTGCCGGATAAATTTCTTCGCTTATCCTTTGAAAAGTAAATAAAATATCCGACTTTTGCTTCCATGATGAGTCAGCCATTAGCAGAAAGATTACGTCCGAAGACGTTGGATGATTATATCGGACAGAAGCACCTTGTAGGTCAAGGAGCCGTGTTGAGGAAGATGATTGATGCGGGACGAGTCCCTTCTTTTATATTGTGGGGGCCTCCGGGAGTGGGGAAGACCACCCTGGCGCAAATCATAGCGAATAAGTTGGATGCGCCCTTTTATACGTTAAGTGCGATCAGTTCAGGCGTGAAAGACGTGCGAGACGTGATAGAAAAGGCCAAGAGTAACCACTTCTTCAATACGGTATCGCCGATATTGTTTATTGATGAGATACACCGCTTCAGTAAGTCGCAGCAAGATTCGTTGCTGAACGCCGTAGAGACGGGAGTCGTGACACTGATCGGGGCGACAACGGAAAATCCCTCGTTCGAGGTGATCCGTCCATTATTATCCCGTTGCCAGGTGTATGTATTGAAATCGTTGGATAAGGAAGACCTGCTCACGCTATTGCGCAAGGCGATTGCGGAGGACGTTATCCTGAAAGAGAAAAACATCAAGTTGACGGAGAGCGATGCCATGTTGCGTTATTCCGGGGGTGATGCTAGGAAGTTGTTGAATATACTGGAGCTGGTAGTAGCTGCGGAAGAAGTTGGCGATATAGAGATTACGGATGCGAAAGTGGTAGAACGATTGCAAGAGAATCCCGCGGCTTATGATAAGGGAGGAGAGATGCATTACGATATCATCTCTGCTTTTATCAAATCGATCCGGGGAAGCGATCCCGATGGTGCTATCTATTGGCTTGCCCGGATGGTGGCCGGTGGAGAAGACCCTGAGTTTATCGCACGGCGGTTGGTGATCTCTGCCTCGGAAGATATCGGGTTGGCGAACCCGAACGCGCTTTTGTTGGCGAACGCCTGTTTCGACTCTTTGAAGAAGATTGGTTGGCCGGAGGGCCGGATCATCTTGGCCGAGACTACCGTTTACCTGGCTTGCAGCCCGAAAAGTAATTCGGCTTATAAAGCGATCAACGATGCGTTGGAACTTGTTAACCGGACAGGTAACCTACCTGTGCCACTGCATTTACGCAATGCGCCGACCCGGTTGATGGCAGAGTTGGATTATGGTAAGGAATACAAGTATGCGCACGATTACGAGAACCATTTCGTAAGGCAGGAGTACCTTCCGAAAGAAATATTGAACGAGCGTTTGTGGAAAGGACAGGAAAATCCGGCCGAGCGCAAGCTGGTCGACCAGATGAGACACCTTTGGGGAGAACGATTCTAGGATTTGAAATTTGATAATTGAAAGCCGGAAAAGGTGGAGGAAAGTAATAAAATGGGGCGAAATGTCATCTTTATGATAATAATTTCGTTTTTTTAGTTTTCAATTTTCAATTAATTGATTACTTTAGCCGCCTATTTTTGAGAAAGTAGTTACTTTATTTATAATAACATTCTAAAAAGACATTGGTATGAAGAAGCACAATTTTTATGCAGGTCCTTCTATCCTGAGCGAGTATACGATTAAGAATACGGCTGCTGCGGTAGAAAATTTTGCGGGTATGGGGTTATCACTTCTTGAGATCTCTCATAGAAGTAAGGAGTTTGTAGCCGTAAACGACGAGGCACGTGCGTTGATCAAGGAATTACTGGATGTTCCGGCAGGCTATGAAGTCGTTTTCCTAGGTGGTGGCGCCAGTATGCAGTTCTGCATGGCTCCCTATAATTTACTGAACAAGAAGGCTTCTTATCTGGATACCGGTACATGGGCATCCAAGGCTATTAAGGAAGCTAAGTTGTTCGGAGAGGTGGAGGTTGTAGCTTCTTCGAAAGATAAGAACTATTCCTATATCCCGAAAGGCTATGCGATCGCCGACGATGCGGATTATTTCCATTATACGTCTAACAACACGATTTACGGTACCGAGACCCGTAAAGACCCGGACGTGAAGCAACGCTTGGTATGCGATATGTCATCCGACATATTCTCCCGTCCGATAGACGTGTCTAAATACGACCTGATCTATGCGGGGGCACAAAAGAACTTGGCTCCGGCGGGCGTTACCTTGGCGATCGTGCGTGTGGATGCCTTGGGCCATGTAGACCGTCCGATTCCCACGATGCTGAACTATAAAACGCATATCGACAAAGACTCCATGTTCAACACACCTCCCGTGTTGCCGATTTACGCTGCGTTGCAGACGTTGAAATGGTACAAGGAGCAAGGAGGTATCGCCGCTATGGAGAAGAAAGACGTGGAGAACGCTACCATACTTTATGATGAGATCGACCGCAATAAGTTGTTCTGCGGAACGGCTGCCGTGGAAGACCGCTCTATCATGAACGTTTGCTTCGTGATGAATGAAGAGTATAAGGAGCTGGAGGATGAGTTCAGCAAGTACGCCGCCGCCGCCGGTATGGTAGGTATCAAAGGTCACCGTTCCGTGGGAGGATTCCGTGCGTCTCTTTATAATGCTATGCCGAAGAGTAGCGTAGAGGCCTTGGTCGCTTGTATGAGAGAGTTCGAGAAACAACATTAATAATTCATTTCTGATTTATGGGTCATGATTTCTGATCCCGGGGTATGACCGTGATATTGTTCGTGAGTCATGACTCATAGATCAAGAATATAGATTGATAATTTTATGGCAAAGATATTAGTAGCAACAGAAAAGCCTTTCGCTGCGGTTGCCGTGAAAGGTATCCGTGAGGTAGTGGAAGCCGCCGGCATGGAGCTGGCCCTTTTAGAGAAATATACGGAGAAGGCTCAATTGCTTGACGCTGTAAAGGATGCCGATGCCGTGATCATCCGTAGCGATAAGGTAGATGCGGAGGTGTTGGATGCCGCCAAGAATCTGAAGATCGTGGTTCGTGCCGGGGCAGGTTATGATAACGTAGACTTAGAAGCGGCTACCGCCCATAAGGTATGCGTGATGAACACGCCGGGACAGAACTCTAACGCTGTCGCTGAGTTGGTATTCGGGATGTTGGTGTACGGAGTCCGTAATTTCTATAACGGTACTTCCGGCACGGAACTGAAAGGAAAGAAATTAGGTATATTGGCTTATGGCAACGTGGGCCGTAACGTGGCTCGTATCGCTAAAGGCTTCGGTATGGAGGTCTACGCTTACGATGCGTTCTGCCCGGCATCCGTGATCGAGGCTGACGGCGTGAAGGCGGTGGCTTCTACAGCCGATTTGTTCAAGGCTTGCCAAATCGTCTCCTTGCATATCCCGGCTACGGCCGAGACCAAGGGTTCTATCAACTTCGAGTTGATGAATTCTATGCCGAAAGGTGCTATCGTAGTGAATACGGCCCGTAAGGAGGTAATGGATGAGGCAGGCATCGTGAAGATGCTGGAAGAGCGTCCGGACTTCAAGTACCTGACAGATATCATGCCCGCTATCCATGCGGAATTGGTGGAGAAATACGCCGGCCGTTATTTCAGTACCCCGAAAAAGATGGGGGCCCAGACAGCCGAGGCGAATATCAACGCCGGTATCGCAGCCGCCAAGCAGATCGTGGATTTCTTGGTGAACGGCAATGAAAAGTATCGAGTTAATAAATAAAAATATCCGGCTGTAGAGACGGGGAACGCCTCGTCTCATCTTATCAAACTAATCTCATTTTATCAAAATAGTATTTTAAATTACTATCAGCTGGTGGGAGACGGGGTATGCCCCGTCTCTACATCGATATATAAACCAATTAGATTTAAATACCATGGCAAAAATAAAACCCTTCAAAGGAGTTCGTCCTCCCAAAGAATTTATCGAGGAGGTAGCCTCCCGCCCATACGACGTATTGAATTCACAAGAGGCCCGTGAGGAAGCGGAGGGAAACGAGAAATCCCTTTACCACATCATTAAGCCGGAAATCGATTTCCCGGAAGGAACGGACGAGCACGACCCGGCTGTCTACTTGAAGGCCGCCGCCAATTTCAAGGATTTCCAGGAGAAAGGTTGGCTGGTTCAAGACCCTAAAGAATATTATTATGTCTATGCCCAGACGATGAACGGTAAGACTCAATACGGCTTGGTGGTCGGGGCTTATGTTCCCGATTATATGAACGGTACGATCAAGAAACATGAGTTGACCCGCCGTGACAAGGAAGAAGATCGCATGAGGCACGTGCGTGTCAACAACGCTAATATCGAACCGGTTTTCTTCGCCTATCCCGACAATCCCGAGCTAGACGCTATCGTGATGAAATATACGGCTCGTGAGCCGGAATACGATTTCGTGGCCAAGCCGGATGGTTTCGGCCATACCTTCTGGATCATCGATGAAGACGAGGACATCGCCCGTGTCACGGAGTTGTTCGGGGAGATGCCGGCATTGTATATCGCCGACGGGCATCACCGTTCTGCTGCCGCCGCTTTGGTAGGCGCGGAGAAGGCAAGCCAGAACCCGGATCATAAGGGAGATGAGGAGTACAACTATTTCATGGCTGTTTGCTTCCCGGCCAACCAATTGACCATCATTGATTATAACCGTGTGGTAAAAGACCTGAACGGCCTGACCGAGGAACAGTTCTTGGAGAGACTGGAGAAAAACTTCGTGGTAGAGGAGAAGGGCGCCGATATATACAAGCCGGATGCCTTGCATAATTTCTCCCTTTATCTAGGAGAAAAATGGTATTCCTTGACAGCCCGTCCCGGCACGTACGACGATAATGACCCGATAGGTGTACTGGATGTCACGATCTCCTCGAACTTGATCTTAGACGAGATCTTGGGCATTAAGGATCTGCGTTCGGACAAGCGGATCGATTTCGTGGGTGGTATCCGCGGCTTGGGCGAGTTGAAACACCGTGTGGATAGCGGCGAGATGAAACTGGCCTTGGCCTTGTATCCGGTTACGATGAAGCAATTGATGGATATTGCCGATACGGGCAATATAATGCCTCCGAAGACGACTTGGTTCGAGCCGAAGCTCCGTTCCGGCTTGGTGATCCATAAATTGGATTAGGTATTATTATATCAAGATATGGATTTAAGTTAAGGGGCATGATCTGTGAGGATTATGCCCCTTTTTCGTTTTAGCGGCATAGATGCGTGGATATGCGGAATAAATTGTACCTTTGTAAATCAAACGATGTTTTGACCGGATGGTCCGGAAGTCGGAGAGGAGGATAAAATCTATATAGGAAATGACGAATACTAGTTTAAACTTTGAAGAATTGCTCTGTGGTGTAAACGAGTTTATCGATACGCTTTGGGTCATCACGTTAAGTAAGGATAAGGTTGAGATCGTCAGAGACTCGATGAATCCGGAGAAGGAAGGGCAATGCTTGGTTTATTCCGAGCTTAGCCAGACCTACGTCCGGGAATATGTATATCCGGCGGACTTGGAGAAATGGGAGGAGATACTGTCTCTAGGCTCGTTGAGGAAAATGGCGGCTACAGGTGTGAGAGACAAGAAATTCGACATGCGTTTTTGCAACGACCTGTTTGGTTTTGAATGGCATGAGGCTTTCATCCATATATCGGAGGATGCGAATGGGATTCCGGACCGTGTCATCCTTTCCAGCCGTTATGTGAATAATTACCGCAAAGCGCAGATCGTAGAGACCGCTGTCCAGACTGAGTATGATTATGTCGTTTATATAGAGGCAAACACGAATAGCTATGTCATGTATACCTCCAACCGGGAAAGCGGGACGCCGGTCCCTCCCGTAGCGAGCAATGATTACGAGAAAGAGGTGGCCGAGTTCCATCAGAAATACGTGCCGGAGGAACAGCGGGAAGAATTGACCCGGAACCTGTCTATCGACCACGTGTTGTCAGTCTTGCGAGACTCCCGTGAATACGTCTTGTTTTGCCAAGTGAAGGAGAATGGCGTTTTCAGGGACAAAAAGTTGCGCTTTAGTTATTTCGATAAAGAGAGGAACATACTCCTTCTGACCCGGACCGATATCATGGAGGTACGTGAGGAGGAGAGGCAGAAGCAATTGCTTCAGGATGCCCTGCAAGTGGCGAAAGCGGCGAACCAGGCAAAGTTGGATTTCTTATCCCGGATGAGCCACGACATACGTACCCCGATGAATGCCATCATCGGTATGACCACTATCGCCAGCATGCATGTTGAAGACCGGGAGCGGGTAGCGGATTGCTTGAAGAAAATCACGGTTTCTTCCAAGCTGTTGTTGGGCTTGATCAACGAGGTCTTAGATATGTCCAAGATCGAGAGCAAACGTATCCTGCTGACCGACGAGGAGTTTGAGCTAGGGGAGTTATTGCAGAGCGTGATCGCTATGGTTCAGGCTTCGGTCAGCCAGAAATCCCAGGATTTCAGGGTTCACTTGTTTCAGGTAGAGCATGAGAAATTGATAGGCGACGTGCAACGTATCCAGCAAGTGCTGCTGAACCTGTTGTCGAACGCCATAAAATATACGCCGGAGCATGGGAAAATAACGCTCGAGATAAGAGAGAAACCTGTCAGGAAAGGAAATTACGGCCTGTTTGAGATCATGGTCATAGATAATGGTATCGGGATGAAGCCGGATTTCTTGCACAGGGTGTTCGAACCTTTTGAGCGTGCGGAAGATGCGATCCGGCAGAATATACAGGGAACCGGGTTAGGCATGGCGATAAGCCGTAATATCGCCCACATGATGAATGGAGAGATCCTCGTGGAGAGCGAGTATGGCAAAGGTTCCGTCTTTACGTTTACCATGCAACTGAAATTCCAGGAGCAGGAATGCTTCGAGGATAATCATCTGTGGGACCTGCCCGTACTCGTGGTAGATGATGATATCGTATGTTGCGAGAACGCTTGCATCCGGATCAACGAGATCGGTATGAAAGGCGAGTATGCTCTCTCGGGCGAGGAAGCGCTCAGGAAGATAGAGGTGGCCCGGGATAGGGATGAGAGTTATTTCGCCGTTATCCTAGATCTGATAATGCCGGGGATAGATGGTATCGAGACCGCTACCCGTATCAGGAAGGTAGTGGGCCGGGATGTCCCGATCATTATCCTTTCTGCCTATGACTGTCCGGGATTTGACGAGATCGCCGAGCGGGTCGGTATTGATGGGTTCATCAGCAAGCCATTGATGAAATCCAAGTTGTTTTATCTGATGAAAAGTCTCGCCGTCAAGCAGGATAAAAAGGAGGAAGAGACGGAGAAGCCTCAGTATCCTTTCGGCAACTTTGTGGGGAAACGAATCTTGCTGGTGGAAGACAATAGCTTGAATAGGGAGATAGCGACCGTATTGCTGGAAGAGACCGGAGCATCGATAGAGACAGCGGAAAATGGCCTTATTGCGGTAAATATGCTGAGAGACTCCAGTCCGGGGTATTACGACTTGGTGTTCATGGATATCCAGATGCCGGTTATGAACGGGTACGACTCTACTCGGCATATCCGGGCATTGGAGCGTCCGGATGCAAAATCCATACCGATAATAGCCATGTCTGCCAATGCGTTCGCTGAAGATATCAAGAAAAGCAAGGAATCCGGGATGAACGGACATATCGCTAAGCCGATCGATTTCGGGAAGCTCTGTGAGATCTTGGAGAAATACTTATCGGATATAGGAAAGGGGATGTGTCAAGACTAAGTACGTTTCCTGAAAAGTAGTAACCGGTAGGCACATCTAGCCTTGCGAGCCTAAAAAAGCCATAGTAACCCTCTTTTGGAGGAATACTATGGCTTTTTCTTGAAAAGGGATACCCGGTTTCGAATCAAACGTTTTCGCCGGATACCCCTTATGTCGTGTCTTATTGGATGCCCCGTTCTCTCAGGCGTTTCTGCCAGTTCCAGGCAGATTGCAACGTGTCGGCCAAGGATTCCTTAGCCGTCCAGCCCAATACCTTATTTGCATGCTCCGGATTGGCCCATACCTTCTCGATATCACCCTCACGACGGCCTACGATCTTGTGCGGAACCTTAACACCCGTTGTCTGCTCGAACGTGTTGATCAGTTCAAGGACAGAGACCCCGTTGCCCGTGCCAAGGTTGAATATCTCGATACGCTCGTCAGACTTATTCTCAAGCATGCGATCCATGGCGATTACATGCGCTTTCGCCAAGTCTACCACATTGATATAGTCGCGGATGCAAGAACCGTCGGGAGTATCGTAATCATCGCCGAATACACTCAGTTCCTTACGGATACCGATAGCGGTCTGTGTCAAGTACGGGATCAGGTTCTGGGGAACTCCATTAGGCAACTCGCCGATCTCTGCGCTGGGATGAGCGCCTATCGGGTTGAAGTAACGTAAGATAACGCTCTTGAAAGGCGCTCCGGCATGGATCGTATCCCGGATGATCTCCTCGTTGATCTGCTTCGTGTTGCCATAGGGCGACATCGCCGGCTTGATCGGGGCGTTCTCGGTCACCGGCAGGTTCTCCGGGTCCGGTTGCCCGTATACCGTGCAAGAGGAAGAGAACACGATACCTTCGATATTGAACTCCGGCATCATCTCCAACAGGTTCACCAACGTGACGATATTGTTGCGATAATACTTCAAGGGCTGTTGTACGGACTCACCCACCGCCTTGCTAGCGGCGAACAAGATAATGCCCTTGATGCCCGGATGGGCTTCCAAGGCCTTGCGGGTACCTTCCTTATCCTTTAAATCCAATTGGATAAACTCCGGACGGATGCCCGTGATTTTCTCGATACCATCGAGCACCTCGATATTCGAGTTTGACAAATCGTCGATAATGATTACCTCATATCCGGCGTTCTGCAATTCTACTGTGGTGTGTGAGCCGATATAACCGGTTCCGCCCGCTACTAAGATCTTCTTTCCCATTCTAGTGTTCATTTAGATAAGTTTATACGATACCCGAGAATCCCATAAAAGCCATAGCCAGCAAACCTGCCGTGATCAAGGCGATCGGGGTACCCTTCATGCCTTCCGGAACGTGTGTCATGGCTAGTTGTTCCCGAATACCCGCGAAGATAATCAAAGCCAGCGCAAATCCAATAGCGGTTGAGATCGCGTATACCACGGATTCTAATAAATTATACTCTTTTTGGATTACAAGGATCGCTACACCCAAGATACAGCAGTTCGTGGTGATCAACGGAAGGAATACGCCCAACGCCTGGTAAAGGGCGGGAGATACCTTCTTCAATATGATTTCCACCATCTGCACCAAGGCGGCGATGATCAAGATGAAACTGATCGTCTGCATGAACCCTAGCCCGAAAGCGTCTAATATATATTTTTGCACGAGGAAGGTGACAATCGTGGCGATCGTAAGCACGAACGTAACGGCGGCTCCCATACCCGCGGCTGTCTCCACTTTCTTGGATACTCCCAAGAACGGACAAATTCCCAAGAACTGTGCCAGTACAACGTTATTAACGAATACGGCGGCGATAAATATCAGTATATATTCCATATGATCCGTTTATTATGCTTTACGCAATTTGTTTACTATTGCTACCAGATACCCCAAGGCGATAAACGCTCCCGGAGCCAATACGAAGATCAGCGATCCGTATTCCTCGGGCATCAAGGTTATGCTGAATAACTTGCCTGTTCCCAAGAACTCGCGGCAAGCGCCCAGCAGCGTAAGAGCCATCGTGAAGCCAAGCCCGATACCTATTCCATCGAAAGCGGAAGGGATTATGCCATTCTTTGCGGCGAAAGCCTCGGCACGCCCTAGCACGATACAGTTTACCACGATCAGCGGGATGAATAATCCCAGGCTGGCGTATAAAGCCGGCACGAACGCTTCCATGCACATCTGCACCACGGTCACGAACGTCGCTATCACGACGATATATCCCGGTATACGCACCAAGTCCGGTATTACGTTTTTCAAGGCCGAGATCACGATATTCGAGCAAACCAACACGAACATCGTAGCCAGTCCCATGCTCATGCCGTTGATCGCTGAAGAGGTCGTACCCAAGGTCGGACACATACCTAACAGTAATACAAATGTCGGGTTCTCCGTGATGATACCATTCATCAATATTTTTAGATTACTCATTGCTCTGTCCTCCCTTTTTATTTGTTATCAGTTGAAGTGGCCTCCGTTAGCCCGTCTACGCCGGAGAATGCGCTATACGCACGGTTCACGGCATCGAGAAACGCACGGCTGGAGATTGTCGCCGCCGTGATAGCGTCTACGTCGCCACCATCTTTTGTCACTTTCAAGCCTCCGTCCGGAACCGTGCGTCCTAAGACGTTCTGCTTGTTCCTGTCTGCCCGGAACCATTCTTCCATCTTAGAACCCAAGCCCGGAGTCTCGGCGTGCTGCAAGACGGAATAGTTCAAGATCTTACCATCTATATCGAAACCTACGATAACACGGATCTCGCCGCTGAAGCCTTTTTTCGTGTTACTCTCTACGGCTCCACCTACGACTTGCCCGTCTTTCTTGGCGGGATAGATCTTGAGGGAATCGCCTTCGGAGGAGACTGCCATATAAGCGTCCTCGGTCGGTTTGTTGTCGAACTCGGGAGCAACGGCCTTAATCGCTTCCTCCAAGGCGGTCGCTTTGGCCACCGCTATAGGGCCGGCGGTAAACTGGTTCACTCCGGCCAGGATCGCCCCCGCTACCAAGCAAATACCTGTTAGCGAAAGGAGCATATTGGGTAATGTTGATTTTAATTTTGCCATGCTTACTTTCCTCCGAAATGTTTAGGTTTGATATAGCTGTTGATTAGCGGAGTAAATGCGTTCATGATCAGGATAGCGAACGACATACCTTCCGGATAAGCCCCGAACAGACGGATCACCGTGGTAAGGACTCCGATTCCCACGCCATAGACGAGCATTCCGTTCTTGCTCATCGGCGAGGTCACGTAGTCGGTAGCCATGAAAATGGAACCTAGCAACAAGCCGCCCGACAGTAAATGAACGAACGGGCTGGCGTATTGTACCGGGTTCACCAAGTGCATGATACCCGTGAATACGAATACGGTAACCAAGATGGAAACCGGAATCTGCCAAGTGATGATCTTTTTCCATAGCATGAATAAAAGACCGAGGATCAAGGCGATGGCACTTACCTCACCCAGACTGCCTCCCATCGCTCCCACAAGCATATTCCCGTAAGAGGGAAGCTCGGTGACACCTTCGTTCATCAACGACAGTACCGTAGCCCCGGTCTGGGCATCCGTATAAGTCATCGGGAAAACGTTCGAGGCATCTACCACCGGCCAGGTTGTCATCTGAGCCGGGAAGGAGATCAGCAGGAACACACGGCCCACCAGCGCCGGGTTGAAGATATTGTTGCCTAATCCGCCGAACGACATCTTACCGATGCCGATAGCCGCCAACGCTCCGATGATAATGATCCATACCGGTAGGTTGGAAGGTAGGTTGAAGGCTAGCAATACGCCCGTCAGGATAGCGGAGCCATCACAAAGGGTAGGTTCCTTTTTCATCAGGAACCGCTGGATCAAATACTCGAATACCATACAGGCCAGGACCGATACGACCGTGACGATCAACGCTCCCAGGCCGAAGAAATAAAGGGATACCAAGAAAGCCGGGATAAGGGCAATCAGTACACCATACATATTTTTGCTTATGCTGTCGCCGCCGTGGATATGGGGCGAGGGCGATACGTATAAATTATTTTCCATGTTGCTCTCTCGTTTTATGACTTTCTAGACCGGATAATACCCATCACCTTTCCTTTGCCCAACCGGATCTGGTCCAGCAATGGGCGGTTGGCCGGGCAGGTGTAACTACAAGACCCGCACTCGATACAGTCGGTGATATAATTCTTCTCTGCCAGTTCCCAGTTCTGGAATTCCGTGGCGTTCATCAGCAGGGTAGGGTTCAGCCCCATCGGGCAGGCTCCTACGCACTTGGCGCAACGGATGCAATCCCGTACCAGCTTGCGTACAGATTCCTCTTTCGTAAGCAACAGAACGCCGGAGCTTCCCTTGCAGACCGGAACCTCGGCGCTGATCAACGCCTTACCCATCATCGGACCTCCACCGATAATCTTACCCGTGTTCTCGGGCAGGCCGCCGGCAGCCTCGATCAGGCAACTGATAGGTGTTCCCATGCGAACCAGGAAGTTGGATGGGTTTGCTACCGCCTTACCCGTGATCGTCACCACACGCTCGAACAACGGCTTGTTCTTTTGCACCGCCTCGTAAACGGCGTAAGCGGTTCCTACGTTCTGTACCACGGCGCCCGCCGAGATAGGAAGCGCGCCGCTCTTTACCTGCCGACGGATGACGGCATCGATCAATTGTTTCTCTCCTCCTTGCGGATATTGTACCTTGAGCGGCATGATCTCTATGCCTTTATAGTTTACCGCCAGTTTTTGCAGATGGGCGATAGCGTCGGGCTTGTTGTTCTCGATACCGATCACGGCCTTGTTCACATTGACCGCTTTCATCAGGATCGTGACACCTACTAAGATTTGCTCGCCTTTCTCCAGCATCAACGAATGGTCGGAGGTAAGGTAAGGCTCGCACTCCACGGCGTTGATGATCACGATCTCGGCCTTGTTGCCGGGAGGCGGCATCAGTTTCACCTGCGTGGGGAAAGTGGCACCGCCCAAGCCTACGATACCGCAGGCGGCGATCTTATCTACGATCTCCTTGGAAGACAGCGTGCATTCCTTCACCACGGTCTCGCTGCGGTCGATCGTCTCTTCCCATTCATCACCTTCCACATCTATATAGATAGCGGGACGTTTGTATCCGCTAGCGTCGAGAGCGTTATCTATCTTGTTCACTTTGCCGGATACGGAGGAGTGGATATTCGCGGATACGAAACCACCCGCCTTGGCTAGCAACGTGCCCACCTTTACCAGGTCTCCTTTCTTCACCACGGGTTGCGCCGGAGCGCCGATATGCTGGCTGAGGGGGATGATTACCTGCTTAGGCGTAGCGAGAGCCGTAATTTTCTTACCGGCAGACAGTTTATTCTCGGGGGGGTGTATACCTCCGATTCGAAATGTCCTTAGCATACTATTAGATTTTAATTTTGATTTGTTTTTTCTTTCACTGTAGCTTCAGGGGAAGCGGTCTCCGGTTGTTGGGCGGGAGCTTCCACCTTCGGAGCCGGTTTTGCGTTCTCCGCTTTCGGAGCCGGTTTCACGCTCTCTGCCTTTGGTGCGGGAGCGGCCTCCTTGCGAGGTGGGAAATTCAGCTCGTGGATAGCCCCGGTCGGACATACGGCCACGCATTTACGGCACATACGGCATTTCGTGTAATCGATGTAAGCTACGTTATTGGTTACGGTGATCGCCTCGAACGGGCATTCCTTGGCGCATTTGCCACAACCGATGCAAGCGTTGGCACAAGCCTTGCGAGCCACGCCTCCCTTGTCTTTGTTCACGCACGATACGTAGATCCGGCGAGACTTAGGCCCTTTCTTCCGCAGCTCGATGATGCTCTTCGGGCAAGCTTTCACGCATGCGCCGCAGGAGGTACATTTCTGCTCGTCTACCTCGGCGATTCCCGTGATCGGGTTGATGTGGATGGCATCGAAGGCGCAAGCGTTCACGCAGTCGCCATAACCGAGGCAACCGAAAGAACAATTCGTCTCGCCCCCGTAAAGGGTAGAGGCGATGGCGCAGCTTTTCGTTCCATCGTAAGTGTTTGTACGAGGGCGGGCCTGGCAAGTCCCGTTGCAGCGGACAACGGCTACCATGGGCTCGGTCGTACCCGCCTCTTTGCCTAGTATCGTAGCGACCTTGGCCATGACCGGGCCACCACCCACGGGGCAAAGCAACCCGTCTAGCGAGTCGGCTTTCACGCAAGCCCCGGCGAATCCGGCGCAACCCGGATAACCGCAACCTCCGCAGTTCGCCCCCGGAAGGACTTCCTGCACTTGCGCGACGCGCGGATCTTCATAGACTTCGAATTTCTTGGAAGCGGCGTAGAGGAAGATTGCTCCCACCGCCCCGATTGCTCCTAATGAAATAACGGCAATTAAAATCATGATATATTATCAATTAAGTTTTTTCAAAGTAAATATAAATCGTCTTTTCAGTTTGTCTCGCATTAAGTATAGTATACAGTAATAAGGTAGCAAAAGCAACAAACCGGTTAACCCACTCGTGGTTTCGTTCCAATGTAAATTCGTTCCGATCACGATGGCGGCCACGACGATCGCCAGGGGGATGACAAAAGCCAGCGCCACGGCTTGAAGCCCCATGGAGTTCTGTCCGCATACCATCACCTCCTCGTTCACGCGGAACCGTCCCGAACGGTCGGGTACCTCGATGATCTTATCCTTTTTCTCGGAGGCCGAGCATATAGATTGCGCGTGGCATCCCGAGCATGCGGATTGCTGAGTGATGCGGACGAAGACGGTATCGCCATCGATCTTCTCTACGAATCCTGTATGATTTATACTTTCGCTCATATTTGTAATCTCGACATTGCAAAATCACGGCAAAAGTAAACATTAATTTGAATCAGTTGGCAATTGGCGGTTGATAATTGACCGTTAAGAATGAAAAATATTTCGCTTCAGTTGTTAAATAGTCTTTAGCCCTTTTCGGCTCTCAACTATCACTTGTCTGCTGTCTGCTCTCAACTGCCTTACCATTTGTAATTAAAACCGAAACTTAACAACTCATTAAGCTGGAAATAACTCTTGTTATCCTCTGTTTTTTCCACTCCATCATCGTATCTCAGATGAAAATAAATGCGTGTGGAGAAGAAGCGGCTGATGGCCAAGACGAGGGTGTTCTCGAACTCTCCGACCGTATGGTTACCGTAAGTGGTGAAGAAGTAGACGCGAGACTGCCAGCTCACGTTGCGGTTGAAATCGAAGGTGAGGTCCGCGCGAACGGTGGAACCGATCTGGCTCAGGCGGTTCTCGTATTCCCCGGTCTCCTCGTCTTTGTTGAAACCGTGGCGGCTGTAGTCGATTTCCTGCCTGGAGTACATATACGTGTAGGAGAAAGGCGCCAAGTTGGTACTGAACTTGATCTTTCTATGCTTGCTGATCTGTTTCTCCAGCTCATATTTCATACCGAGACCGAAGTTGAGGGAGAAGGGCGAGAGGAACGCCGCTTGCTTGATATGCTCGTTCTCTTGGTAATTGGTGAAGAACTGGGTCTTGAACTCGGCGTCGAACGTATAGTACCATTTGTTGAACGCTTGGTAACCGACGTTGCTGTGGATACGGAACACGTCGTCACCGATCTTGTAGTTTCTCAGGGTATCCTTCGGCGCCGTATATACGCTGGCCTTGAATTCCAGCTCGTTGGTGACTTGCACCTTGTCTTTCTTATAGTCGTATTTCAGGTTGTTCTTGGTGAACAGGTTCAAGTTGCTGCTACCACCCTTGTACCAGTTCTCGGATACGTAATTTTGGGAGAACTGCAAGGCGCTCTCGAACGCCGATATCCAATATTTGCGTTCGGGGATGAAGCGGGCCGGAGCGTCTACGTCTTCTACGTTAGCGTCCGCTTCCACCTTGATCGGCAGGTCCTCGTAGATGTTCTTCTTGATGAACTTGGGCTTGATCACCTCGTCGGGCAGGTCTCGCTCGGAGTAGCGGAAATAGGTAGGGTAATTGTTTTGCACGTATTTGTAGGCCATCTCCTCGAACTGCTTGTTTCGTTCCTGGTCCTTGAAGATAGAGTCCGTTGGGTATAGGTTATCATACGGTGTCTTCTCCTTCAGGAAGTCGAAATCATAGAATATCAGGTTCTTGGGCAGGTAATCTCCCCGGAAGACGATCGGCATGAACAGCGGGTTTACGATTATGGTATCCCGGAAGGTCATCGTGTTGTCGAAGAGGGTGGAGGCGTCTCGTACAAGGCGGGCCCAGTACATCGCCTCGTCCGATATCTCCAGCTCGTCTTTCTTCAAGAAGCGCAGCAGGTTCGAGCTAGAAGGCATGGGAGCCGAGTAGGTCTTGTTCTGCTTCTCGAATTGCTGGCGGATGTCTACGATGTTGTCCAGCTCATCCTCGTCGAGAAGGATCTCCGGGATCGTGTCTTCCGATACGGCCCGTTCTGCCGGACGCTGAACGATTGCCCCGGTAACTAATTGGTTCTCTTGGCTGTATGCCGAGTTGATAATGAATGAGAATAGTAGTAATAACGCATACACACCCTGCCTTTTCGTCATCATAATACACCTTAATTTACATCTTTAATTCGTTGTAGCGGTTGCAAAATTAGCTAAAAAGAATGATATACAACATAAAGATTTGATTATTTATCTGGGTAAAATCTCTGTCACGGATACAAAGATACGAACCTTTGTCCGGCAGATTATGTACAAATATGTAATACGGTGAGAAAACGAGAGATAAAATGTAATAATGATACGGGATAAGCGTCCGTATATCGGTATTAATCCGTATCTTTATGTCGGGGAATTAAATCCGGGAATATGAGAATATATACGCGACAGGTAGCGAAGGGATACGCATACGGTAGCGAGAGGCGGCGCTGCCTGTACCGATGGGCTACGCTACCCGTGCCGATGGGCCGCGCTACCTGTCGTGCAGGCTCTCGCGAATAGTCGGAATTTCTTTTTTTCGAAAAAAAATAAAAAGAAGAGTTATATATATATTATTTATTAATATAAGGGGTGCTACATTGGGGTGCTACATCAGTAGTTTTGGGGCGCTTTTATATTGTTGCAGGTTAGTGGATTACGAAGGTTTCGGGACCTGCAATGTAGTACTACATGAAATAAAAACATTAAATTTGGCATGTCTCGATGAAAATCGTTAACTTCGCGGTTTCGAAATGCAGGTGTGCAATTAAAAAGATAACTAAAATATTACTATCGTGGCAGATACAAAGTACATTTTCGTTACAGGCGGCGTAGTCTCTTCCTTAGGAAAGGGGATTATTTCCGCTTCTTTGGGTAAGCTCCTTCAAGCGAGAGGTTACAAGGTTACTATCCAAAAATTCGATCCTTACATCAATATCGACCCGGGTACGTTGAATCCCTATGAGCATGGGGAATGTTACGTGACCGTAGACGGGCATGAGGCCGACTTGGACTTGGGCCATTACGAGCGTTTCTTGAATGTCCAGACTACCCGTGCGAATAATATCACTACCGGACGTATCTATCAAAGCGTGATCAACAAGGAGCGCAGGGGAGATTACCTGGGCAAGACGGTACAGGTGGTGCCTCATATCACGGACGAGATCAAGCGCAACGTGAAATTATTGGGAAGCAAGTATAAGTTTGACTTCGTGATCACCGAGATCGGCGGTACGGTAGGCGACATAGAGTCTCTGCCTTTCATCGAGAGCGTACGCCAGTTGAAGTGGGAGCTGGGCAAGAACTGCCTTTGCGTGCATCTTACCTACGTGCCTTATATCGCCGCGGCGAAAGAGTATAAGACCAAGCCTACGCAACACTCCGTGAAGCAGTTGCAGGAGCTGGGCATCCAGCCGGACGTGCTGGTGCTGCGTACGGAGCGCGAGTTGAATGCGAATTTACTGCGCAAGGTAGCGTTGTTCTGCAACGTGGCCGAGGATTCGGTGATCCAGTCTATCGACGTGCCGACGATCTACGAGGTACCCTTGGTGTTGCAACGCCAGAAGATGGACGAGGTCGTATTGCGCAAGGTAGGCATGGAGGTAGGCCCGACCCCGGAGCTGAAGCCCTGGAGGGAGTTCCTGGCCTTGAAGAGCACGGCCACGGATACGGTGAAGATCGGTCTGGTAGGTAAATACGTGGAGTTGCAAGACGCTTACAAGTCGATCGACGAGTCCTTGTTGCAAGCCGCTATTTACAATCATCATAAATTGGATTTGCACTTGTTCCACTCCGAGAAGCTGACGAACGAGAACGCCGCCGCCCAATTGAAGGATATGGACGGTATACTGATCGCCCCGGGATTCGGGCAGAGAGGTATCGAAGGCAAGTTCGCCGCTATCAAGTATGCCCGCGAGCATAATGTACCTTGCTTGGGTATCTGCTTGGGTATGCAGTGCATGGTGATCGAGTTCGCCCGTAACGTATTGGGCTTGGCCGACGCTAACTCCACGGAGATGGAGCCGAACACGCCGCATAAGGTGATCGACCTGATGGAGGAGCAGAAGAACGTTACCAACATGGGAGGTTCCATGCGTCTGGGCGCTTACGACTGTACGCTGAAGGAAGGTTCCAAGGTATGGGAGGCATACGGCAAGGAGCATATCCAAGAGCGCCATCGCCATCGCTTCGAGTTCAACAACGAGTATAAGGACCGGTACGAGGCCGCCGGCATGATGTGTACGGGCGAGAACCCGGAGACGAACTTGGTGGAGGTAGTGGAGATCCCTGCCTTGAAATGGTTCGTCGGCGTGCAGTATCATCCGGAGTACAATAGCACCGTGGTGAACCCGAATCCTCTTTTCCTCAGCTTTGTGAGAGCTGCTATCGAAAATAAAAAATAATTGGTGATAAATGGATAAAAACACATTAATAGGTTTTCTGCTGATCGGTGTCGTGTTATTTGCGTTTAGCTGGTTCAACCAGCCGACGCCTGAGCAGTTGGAGGCGCAACGCCGCTACCAAGACTCGATCGCGAAGATTGAGTATGCCCAGCAACTGGAATTGCAGAAACAAGAGAACAAGAGCGCTTTAGTAGAGGATTCGTTGGAGAGCCTGCCGGACTCGGTACGGGCGCTGCGCTTGCAGCAGAGCTTCGGGGTGTTTGGCGATGCCATGGTTGGCTCGGAAGGCTATACGACCCTGCAAAATGACGTGGTCGAGCTTCGTATCAGCAATAAGGGCGGGCGTATTTGCTACGCACGCCTGAAGGAGTACGATACGTATAATGACGAGCCTCTCGTCTTGTTCGACGAGAAAGAGTCTGATTTTAATTTTACGCTGGTCACGGCTACGAACCGTGTCGTGAATACGGGCGACCTGTACTTCACCCCGGTGAAGAGCGAAGATCCGAATACCGTGATCATGCGCTTGAATGCCGGCGATGGCAGTCACCTGGATTTCACGTATACCTTGAAGCCGGATGATTATATGGTGCGCTACCAGATCTTGGGTACGGGCCTGAACGGTGTCTTGGCGCCGAGCACGAACGCCTTGGATTTGCTGTGGGAGCAGGATATCCGTCAGCAGGAGAAAGGACGTAAGTTCGAGGATCGCTACGTGACCTTGAGCTATAAGTTCATGGCCGACGACGTGGAGCACCTGAGCGAGTCGAGTAGCGACAGCAAGCAGATCTCGAACCGTTTGAGATGGATCGGGTACAAGGATATGTTTTTCTCTACTGTATTGATCTCGGGGGATGGGTTTGAGGCTACGACCTTAGACTCGAAGGCGATCCCGGAAGGGGATGTGCTGAAGCGGTTCAAGACGACCACTTCCATTCCTTTCGACTTGCAGGGCAAGGAGCCTACGAACCTGTCTTTTTATTTCGGGCCGAACAAGTTCGCCTTGCTGAAGTCGTTCGACAAGGGAGTTGTCGCCGACCAGCAGCTCGATCTGGAGAAACTGGTTCCGCTGGGTTGGGGTATCTTCCGCTGGGTGAACCAGTATTTCGTGATCCCTTTGTTCGACTTCCTGGGTAAGTTTATCCACAACTACGGTGTATTGATCCTTCTGCTGACCTTGATCGTGAAGATCATCCTTTTCCCGCTGACGTATAAGTCTTATATGTCGTCTGCCAAGATGCGTGTGCTGCGTCCGCAGGTGGAGGAGATCAACGCTAAGTATCCCGGCCAAGACAAGGCCATGGAGCGGCAGAAGGCGACGATGGAGCTTTACAGCCGTGCGGGAGCGAGCCCGATGAGCGGTTGCTTGCCGATGTTGTTGCAGATGCCGATCCTGATCGCCCTGTTCATGTTCTTCCCCTCGGCTATCGAGCTGCGTCACCAGAGTTTCCTCTGGGCGCACGATTTGTCTACCTACGACGCTATCTTCACATGGGATAAGTATATTCCGATCATCACTCCCTATTTCGGGAACCACATCAGTTTGTTCTGCTTGCTGATGACGATCACGAATATTTTTTATACCAAGTATAATATGGAAATGACGAATACCGGGCAGCAACAGATGCCGGGCATGAAGGCCATGATGTACATGATGCCGTTGATGTTCTTGGTATTCTTCAACCAATACGCTTCCGGTCTTACTTATTACTATTTCGTCTCTACGCTGATCACGATCGTGCAGACATTGATTTTCCGCTATACGATCGATGAGGATAAGTTGCTGGCGAAGCTGGAGGCCAACAAACGTAAGCCGATGAAGAAATCCGGCTTCCTGAAACGTCTGGAGGAAGCTCAGCGGGCGCAGCAGGAGACGTTGCGCAAGCAGCAAGAGGCCAAGAAAAAACGATAGGATTATATCGGCCTTCGTTCATAACCGTATTTCATAAGAGCGCCCCCTAAAAGTTTCTCATCAAACTTTTAGGGGGCGTTTCGTATCAGGTAGCCTCCTGCTCCGTCCGGCTTTCCGTTCGTCCGGGGTAGGGGAGGTCTTGCGGTTTGCTAGCGATGCTTGGCGAGGAAGGCCAGGGCCTTCTCCATGTCTTCCGGCGTATCTATGCCGATCGTTTCCTGCTCGGTGATACCGACCTTGATCTTGTACCCGTTTTCCAGCCATCGCAATTGCTCGAGGCTCTCGGCCAGCTCCAAGGGAGATTGGGGCAACTGGGTGATCTCTGCCAATACCTGCGCACGGTAGGCATATAATCCGATATGCTTGTAGAAAGTATGGCTCGATAGCCATT
This sequence comes from uncultured Parabacteroides sp., assembly GCF_947855115.1. Classification (GTDB taxonomy): domain Bacteria; phylum Bacteroidota; class Bacteroidia; order Bacteroidales; family Tannerellaceae; genus Parabacteroides. The sequence continues at coordinate 376,378 of NZ_CANTZW010000001.1, read as the reverse complement.
CCGTATATTTCTTGCCCCGGATATAGGGGACGATGGAACGGCTGAAATACAGGGCCTCGTTATTCTTGTTGAGCACTACCTTCGGAGAATTGGGGTTGAATAAGGTACTCTCGAAATCATCGTCCGCATGGAAAGGCTTTACCAACGTGGCTATTTGCGTGTCCGTGTCGGCGAAACAGGCTTTGACCGCCTGGATTTGTCCGGGCTGGATGAAAGGCTCGTCGCCTTGGATATTGACGATTACGTCATAGCCCTCGCCTATCTTCTGGTAGGCCTCGTAGCAACGATCCGTGCCGCTGCGGTGCTGGTCGGAGGTCATGACGGCATGGCCGCCGAAGGCCTTGACCGCCTCCTCTATCCGGGTATCGTCGGTAGCTACGCATACGAAGTCTAATACATCCTTTACTTGCTCATATACACGTTGTATCATGGGCTTCCCGTCCATGTCTGCCAACGGCTTCCCCGGGAAACGGCTGGAAGCGTACCTTGCTGGAATAATTCCTATAAATCTCATCATTCTATGTCGTTTTGTTAACTGGTTATATCTATCGCTTTATCAACTGGTCACTACTTTTCCTTCGCTTAGCTGTATCAGCTTGCCACGCTCACCTACGATCCATACGATATCCCCCTCCTCGAAAACCGTGCTGGGAGGCGGGTTCTTGATCGAGGTACTACCCCGTTCGATACCGATTACCAGACAAGCTGCTTTATCGCGGATACCGGATTCGATGATGGAACGGCCGATCAGCCGGGAGCCTTCCGAGATGATGATCTGCTCCATGCTCATCTCCTCCTTCCTGGTGCTCGATTGCTTGGTGTACGACTTCTTGTAACGTTCCTCCAGATATTTCCTGAAATGCTCCAGGTCATCGTCCGATCCTACCACGATCAGCTTGTCGAAAGGATACAGACACTCGTCTCCTCCCGGTATGTTGATCCGTTTCTCCCCTCGGATGATCGTCACGACATTTACGTTGCATTTCTGCCTGAAGTTTAGCTCTTTCAAGCTTTTTCCCATACTAGGAGAATTCTGCTTGACCTCGAAGTCTGCCAAGTGGAGGTCTCGCTCAAGCAAGTGGTTGGCGAAACGCTGGTTGATCGAGGCATTTCGTTCTTGCTCCACTTCCCTTGCCACGAGGTTGTTGAAAAAATGCCGCTCGATCAAGATCGATTGCTTTTTCAGGCGTTTGGAGAATATCATCAAGACGATGAGAACGGAGGCGATCGCCAGCATGATTCCCACCGTTACATTCAGCAGCCGTGCGACAGGGAGCATGACGAGGCCGATACAAAGCAAGATTCTCAGGATCACGAGCGAGACCAAAGGACCCCGGTTATATTTATTGTCGTTCCATAATTGCTGGAACTCCGTGGAATGGTTCTTTTTCATCATGATCGCCCGCAGCATCGGGGAGATCAAGGCTAGGATCAAGATCAAGGAAATGAGGTTGCCTTGGATGCCGGGCAAATGTCCGCAGATGAACGGGGTCACGATTTGTAGCCATAAAAAGATGAGCACGAGACAGACGGCGGTATAAGTGCCGACGATGCGGACCAAGGATTTTAGCAACTTGTCCCATGCGCTTTTTTGGCGGATCGTATTGGAACCGGACGAATACCGTTCCAGGAACTGCTTCCAACTCTCCGGCATGATCCGCTCCACCCATTTGTAGGTAGGCTCGGCTAGCCGGATCATATAGGGGGTGAAGAATGTGGTGAGCACGGATACGGCTACGACGATCGGGTAGAGGTATTGGTCCGTCACGTTCAGCGATAATCCCAGGCCTGCGATGATGAAGGCGAACTCTCCGATCTGCGCTAGCGAGAAACCGGCTTGGATCGCTATTCTTACGGGTTGCCCGGAAAGCAATACGCCGAAGCAGGCGAAACAAATCTGCCCGGCCATGACCACGAGCGTGATGATACAGATCGGTATCTTGTATTCCCAAAGCATCAGAGGATCGATCAGCATGCCCACGGACACGAAGAAGATCGCCCCGAATAGATCTTTTACCGGTTTTACCAGATGCTCGATCCGCTCGGCATCGATGGTCTCGGCCAAGATAGAACCCATCACAAAAGCCCCGAGAGCCGACGAGAATCCCGCTTTTGTGGCGATCATGACCATACCGAGGCATAACCCGATGCTCACGATCAGCAGCGTCTCCTCGTTGAGGAAGCTCTTGGCTTTTCTCAGGAAAGAAGGGATCAGGTAGATTCCCACCGCGAAACAGAATAGGAGGAAGATACCCAGTTTGACCACGCTGTCCAGCATCTCCATCCCCTCCACGTGCTTGCTTACCGCCACGGTAGAAAGCAATACCATCAATAATACGGCGAATAGATCCTCCACCACCAAGATACCGAATACGACACCGGCGAACCGCTGGTTACGCAACCCCATGTCATCGAAGGCCTTGAAGATAATCGTCGTAGACGACATCGATAGCATCCCTCCGAGGAAAAGACTGTTCATATGCCCCCAGCCGAGCGATAGCCCGGTGATGTATCCCGCTGTCATCATGCCTATGACAACCGTTATGGCCCCTATGACGGCGGTTCCGCCTACCTTCATCAGTTTCTTGAAGCTGAAATCGAGGCCCAGCGCGAATAATAGGAAAATGACGCCTATATCAGCCCAGATACGGATACTTTCTACATCTGTAACTGTCGGGACTTGTTCGATGGAAGGGCCGGCGAGTATTCCGGCTACGATATATCCCAATACGACCGGTTGCTTTAACCTTTTGAATAACAAAGTAACCAGTCCGGCGGATATGAGTATGACCGCGAGATCTGATATTAGTGCAGGTATCTGAGACATCGTTTATAGTTTTTCGATTGCCAAAGTTAGGTATTTATTTTAATTTCGCGCTTCAAAACAGAGGCCAAAATGAAGAAGAGACATCCGATTGAAGCGCTTATAGAACAAGGGGAGCACCAACAACTCGATTTCAAGTTTGAGGTGAGCGACAGCAAGAAGATCGCCCGTACGCTGAGTGCGTTCGCTAACACAGATGGCGGGCGGTTGCTGATCGGGGTGAAGGATAACGGCGCTATTTCCGGTGTGAGGAGCGAGGAGGAGTATTATATGATCGAGGCCGCGTCTAAGATGTATACACGCCCGGAGGTGCCGTTTACGGCCAAGCGCTGGGATGTCTGCGGCAAGACCGTGCTGGAGGTCTATATCGCCCCAAGCGGTGACAGGCCGCATCTGGCACCCGACAAGGACGATAGATATAAGGCGTATATCCGGGTGGCAGACGAGAATATATTGGCGAACGAGGTCCTCATGCGGGCATGGGAGAAACGGAAGGCCGGAGAGGGTACGTTGCTGAAGATAAGCAAGCCCGTCGAGATCCTGTTCTCTTGGCTCGACGAGCATCCGTATATCAGCATAAGGCGGTTCTGCCGTATCGCCCATATCAACTATTACGCGGCTCGAGACATATTGAGCGACTTGATGGCGATGGGGACGATGGAGTATGTGGTGATCAATAAACGCATCGCTTACAAACGGATCGCCTAGGTTCGCCTATAGGCTGGTTACGTATACCTGCGAGTTCTCGAACCGGACCACTTTTACCGGGGTCTCTTTCTCTATGAAGCCGGATTCCGATATGCCGTCGTACAGCTCTCCCTCGATGGATACCTTACCCGATGGGCGTAAGACGGTAGCGGCCCTGCCTTCTTTACCGACCAGCCGTGCCAGGCTGGGGGTGGATACCGCTTTTTCTAAATCGGCGTTTAATGCCATTTTCTTAAACGGCCCCTTATGGCCTATCCTATCGGATAACCATATCACGGAAGCGAACCCGATACCCAGCCCCAATAAGACCGTAAGGGCGGCCCTTCCCGTATCCATTCCCGATACGCCCCGGAAATCAAAATCGGTGTTGTCCAGCAAGCTCATCGTAAGCCCGCCTACCACGAGGAGGATACCGCTTATCCCCGCTACGCCGAAACCCGGGATCACGAATATCTCCAGCATTACCAAGATAACGCCAATGATAAATAGCAGGATTTCCCAGTTCTCGGCCAACCCGTCCATATATAAGGGAGCGAAATAAAGAATCGCCGCTATTATAGCTGCCGCTGATGGGAAACCAAGCCCCGGGGTTTGCATCTCGAAGTAAATACCGCCGATAATAAAGATGATTAATAAACCCTGTATCACCGGACTCATAAAAAAGCCTTTTACATTGTCGAACCAAGAAGGTTCATAACTTTTAATCTCGTAATCCTTGTATCCGATATATTCTGTGATAACCTGGTCCGGGCTTTCGGCTATCCCGTCGCAATAACCCCATTTAAGCGCTTCTTGTGCGGTAAACGTCAGTACCTTTCCGCTATCGATGAGGTTGGGTATTACCACCCTGTCGTCTACCATCGCCTCGGCGATCAATGGGTCTCTTTTCCATCGGTAGACCGTGTCACCGTTTTGCATAAGCGTGTCTTTTCCCTGTGCCTCGGCCGTAGACCGGATCATGGAGCGCATATAAGATTGGTATTTGTCGGGTAGGGCCGCTCCTGTTTGGTTGACAACCGTGGCCGCTCCTATATTCGCTCCTTTCCGCATATAGATTTTCTTGCACGCTATGGAAATTAAAGCACCTGCCGAGGCCGCGTTGTTATCGATAAATACATATACCGGTATGGGGCTGTATAAAATAGCCGTCCGCATGGAGTCTGCCGATTCCAGCAACCCTCCATATGTGTTCATATGCAGCAGGATCGCTTCGGCATTTAATCGCCTAGCCTCGGCCAACCCGTTATGGAGGTAAATCCATGTGGTGTTATCGATTTCCTTTTTTATATCGATCGTGTATATTAAGGTTTTTTCTTTGGCTGCCGATTGAAAAGAGGACGAGAGTATAAGGATTATACTTGTTAATACTGTTAATAAAACTTTCATTTTGTTTGTATTATATTCGTTTTTAATGCTTGCTTGAAAATTGTAACATGTCTCTTGTAAATGTTGATTTTTGTAACTTGTATAACTTGTAAATAATACTCATTTTCAATAAGATTTACAACAAAAATATTAAGTTACGATTTTTAATATTAATATTTATCAAAGAACTGCATATCTCCATTTTTAATTCCTATATTTGTTGCATCCTTCAATGTTTGAGGGATAATACTTTTACAGTATTAAACTTTATTTAACTAGTAACAATATGAATGCGTTGCAATTTCAGAAAAAATTATTGAGCATGCAAGAAAACATGATGAATTTTGCGCTTATGCTTACGGCAAACAGAGATGATGCCCAAGATCTGATGCAGGACACAACGCTGAAGGTTTTAGACAATCAAGAAAAATTTGTAGACAATATCAATTTTAAGGGCTGGGTCTTGACTGTGATGCGTAACATTTTCATCAACAATTATCACAAGATCGTCCGTACACAGACTGTCGTAGATCAGGGTGTCGATTTGTACAACTTGGATGTCGTGAACGACTCAGGTTTTGACTCTCCGGATGGCGCTTATCAGATTCAAGAGATCACGAAAGCGATCAATAGCTTGAATAATGAGTTGAAAGTCCCGTTCTCTATGTTCTTGAGCGGTTATAAGTACAACGAGATCGCTGATAAACTGGGTGTTCCTCTGGGAACGGTTAAGAGCCGTATATTTTTCGCTCGACAAGAATTACAAAAAGTATTAAAAGATTTTCGTCAAGGATAAAATTTACTTTATATAAAAGAAGCCGTCTTTAACGAAAAAGACGGCTTTCTTTTTATTCGGCCGGTTGGTATAAATACCTCTTGATGCTTCTTTTAGGTGTTTTCTCAAACTCTTCTTGATACAGCTTGAAGCAGGCGATCTTGCTATAGTTCGGCATCTCCTCGTTTAATTGGTCTATGTTGGTTTGCATCAACTTCTCGATTTCGGAATGTTGTATGCCCGCCTTGTCTACTTGCTCCCAATCGGGGTAGATGAGGGCGACCAGCTTGCCTCCTTGGGAGATGATGAGCGATTCGGCTACGTATAGCATATTATTCAGGCGATCCTCGATCTCTTCCGGATAGATGTTTTGTCCGCTGGGACCTAGGATCATGGTTTTACTGCGTCCGCGGATGTATAGGAATCCGTCTTTGTCGAGGGTTCCCAGGTCGCCGGTACGCATCCATCCGTCGGGCATCATGACGGCTTTCGTGGCTTCCGGGTTCTTGTAATAGCCGAGCATCACGTTCATTCCCCTTACCAATATTTCCCCAACCTTGTTTTCCGGGTCTTCTGAGTCGATACGGGCCTCCATACGGTCGACGATACGTCCTACCGAGCCGGGCTTGAACTCGTCCCATTGCGCATAAGAGACCAACGGGCCGCACTCGGTCATTCCGTAACCTACGGTATAGCGGAAATGGATGGAATGCAAGAACGTCTCCACCTCTTTGTTGATGGCGGCTCCTCCGATGACGATCTCCCCGAAGTTTCCTCCGAAGGATGCCGTCAGCTTGGCGGAAATGGTATCCAGTACTTTCTGGTCTATATAAGGTACTTTCAAAAGCAATTTGATCAAGGGCTTCTCCAGCTCCGGGAATACCTTGTTCTTGATGATTTTCTCGATGATCAGGGGGACGGCCAAGATTAACGCCGGTTTGATCGTAGCAAAGGCTTCCGCTATGATTTTCGGGCTGGGAGTACGTGTGAGGAAGTGTACATGGCAACCTTTATTCACGGAGTTCAATACCTCGAATGCCAATCCGTACATATGGGCCATCGGGAGCATACATACGATGTTATCACCCGGATGGATGAATGGCAGGTTGTCGTAAGCGAATTGCGTATTACTCCATAAGCTCCGGTAGGGGATCATGACCCCTTTCGAGAAACTGGTGGTTCCGGAGGTATAGTTGAGCACCGCCAGCTCATCCGGTTTCTCTACGTGATACCGGACATCGTTCGAGGTGAATGACCGGGGATATTTTTTACCGAAATATTCATTGATCCGGTCTCTTACCATCCGGACTTCCTTGTTTTTGCTATGGATGATCGAGAAATTATCCAGCATCATGAATAGTTTCACGTCGGGCATCATGCGCTCGTTCATATTCTCCCAGTTACTGGAAGCGGCAAGCACAGCCTTTGCCTCGGAATGGTTTACGATATGATGTATATTATCCGGCTTGAATTCATGTAGGATAGGCACGGCTACGGCTCCGTAAGCCAAGATCCCGAAGAAGCAGATCGCCCAGTTGGAGGAGTTACGCCCTACCAAGGCTACCTTGTCTCCCTTCTTGATACCGGCATGCTCTAGGATAATATGAAATTTCTCGATTCGACGAGCTACGTCCTTATAATGAAAGGTGTGTCCGTTATAATCGGAGAATGCCGGGAGATCCCAATGCTCCTTGATACTATTCTCTATGAGTTCTAAAAAACGATTCTCCATACTTATTTATTTATCAAAATAACCATATGACAGGCTGGAAAGTTGTCAGAAGCCAAAGATAGTGCCTTTTCTGCAAATTATGGGTTTCAGTCTATCGGAAACTGAAATATTCTTTACCTTTGTCTCTCTGAATACGAAGAATTTGATAATACCTCTGGCGAGGTGAATATGGATCTGGTACCGGGTAAGTAGCCCCGGATGCCGGAAAGGTTAAAAAGAAGAAAGAAATGGAAAGTTTCCGTTATCACGACTTAGGACGAATCGTCTATGCCGATGCGTTAGAATATCAGACAGCCGCTTTCGAGGCCTTATTAGAAGCGAAAGCGGCGGGAAAGAAAGAGGATAATCAATTGTTCTTTTGCGAGCATTTACCGGTCTTGACGATCGGTAAAAGTGGAAAAGACTCTAATTTGCTTATTCCCGAGGAGGCCTTGCGGGAACGAGGGGTCTCGTTTTACCATATAAACAGAGGGGGGGATATAACGTATCACGGACCGGGACAGATTACCGGTTACCCGGTATTTGATCTGGAATATTGGGGTATGGGATTGAAGCAATACGTTTATACGCTGGAAGAGACGATCATCCGTTTCCTGTCGCTTTATGGCTTGAAAGGAGAACGACTGGAAGGAGCGACGGGCGTGTGGCTAGAACCGGAAGTGCCGGGACGTGCCCGTAAGATCTGTGCGATTGGCGTGAAGAGCAGCCGGTTCGTTACGATGCATGGCTTTGCCTTGAATGTAAATACGGATCTGAGTTATTTTTCGTTGATCAACCCTTGTGGTTTTACGGATAAAGGTGTTACTTCCTTGGCCATGGAGCTGGGGGAGACGCAAGACTTTGAGTTGGCGAAAAGCCGGTTGAGATCGATTTTCATGGAAATCTTCGCTTGATATGGCTGTGATTCATTTCGCTCCTTTGCAGGGATATACAGATTCGGTTTATAGGGAGGTGCACGCCCGGATATTCGGGGGTGTGGATACGTATTATACTCCTTTCGTAAGGGTAGAAAAAAGTGGTTTCCGGAATAAGGATCTGAAGGATATCGCCAGGGATGGAAATAAGCAGGCGCATGTCGTACCGCAATTGATCGCTTCCACACCGGACGAGTTCCGGTTGATCGTACGTTTATTCCGGGAGAAAGGATATCGGGAGGTGGATATTAATTTAGGGTGTCCTTTCCCTATGCAAGTCCGTGCCCATAGAGGTTCTGGGCTTTTGCCGCATCAGGAAGAGGCCGAGTCTTTGTTACATACGATCGAGGAGTTTCCGGATCTTTCTTTTTCTGTGAAAATGCGTTTGGGGTGGGAACGTACGGAAGAGTCATTCGCGCTTCTTCCTTTATTGAATAAGTTGCCTTTGAAGCATATAACCTTGCATCCCCGGTTAGGGATACAGCAATATAAAGGGGTTGTAGATTGGGATGGATTCTCCCGCTTTTACGAGGAATGCAGACATCCTTTATATTATAATGGAGATTTACTTGGTCTGGAAGATATCCGGGCTGTAAAGGAGCGTTTTCCGGGGCTTGCCGGGATCATGCTGGGACGAGGGTTGTTGGCTTCTCCTTGGTTGGCTTCGGAATATATGTCCGGACAGGCCTTGAACGTAAAAGAGATACGGGAAAGATTGGTAACGTTTCATGATTTGTTGATGGATGAATACGCTACCCGGCTGGAAGGAGGCGAACATCAGTTATTATCTAAAATGAAGACGGTCTGGGATTATCTTTTGCCGGAAGCCGATAAAAAACCGCGTAAGAAAGTTTTGAAAAGTACTTCCCTTACTTCTTATCGGTCGGCTGTGAAAGATTTGTTGAATCCTTGACGGCGGGAGATGTATTCGTGGAGTCCTTTACTGTGGGAGAGATACCCGTAGAGTCTTTGGGCGCCAAGGGGAAAAGAGGTCTCCTTCTTCTTCTGAAAATCTCAGAGAGGTTTGTAAAATCTTTCCGGTACATGATACCCACACCTTGTATGGTCAAGGCTTGTTTCAGGCCGAAATACATATCTCTGGCATGGTTATAGGCTTTTAGTCGGATCTCGCCGGAAGGAGTCAATTTGTATTCTAAGTCGAACTCTCCGATGAACGTATTGTTTTTCCCTGTGTTGACCGTGTTCCTCATACCGAAATTTCCATTGATCAATAACCGGTTGTTTAACAATTGGCTGGATAATAGCATTTCGTATTCAGTGTCTTCCTTGAAGCCATCTTGTCCGGCTCGTATGTTTGTTCCTATTTGTACCTTGTCGGTGAAACTTCCCAGCAAATTGGATAATTGCGCAGAGATAGCGGATGAGGCCACGGCATTTAGTTCGCTAGACTTATAAGTTGTCTGGGCGTATTCGGGAGTATAGAATTTATTTAAGACCAACAGATAAACGATTTGCCGGGTCATCATATCCTCCGTATCGATAAAGGCCTTGACTTGACGTTCTAGTTCTTCGTTAGAGTTCGGGAATTCCAGGTCGAAGGAAATAGACGGGCTGCGCAATGCGCCTTCAAGGTTTAGCACGCAATTGACAGGTATGTTTGTCCGCGAGCTTTCCTGTAAAAAACTCTGATCCAGGTCGCCTATATTTGCGGTCAAATTGTAGGTCGCGTTGATATTCATATGGGCGTTGAACGGATCGCCCCGGAAATTGATCGTGCTACCGTCTCTGATCTTGAATTCTTTATGGATGATTTGCTGCAAGCTGAAATTATAGTTTCCTTGTACGATATTCACGTCGCCGTACATGCGAAGATCACTTCTCGTTCCATATTGTATTTGCAAGCTTCCACTGGCGTTTCCTTTGATACGGTCTCCCGCTACCGGGTCCATGATTAGCTCGATGTCGGCATCGGGGGTAATATCGAGGAGGAAGTTCATTCGTAATTCGGCCCCCTCGTCGGTCTCGTGTATGATATTTAATGGATGCGTGGTGGTGGAGTCTACGTTAGTGGCCAGCTTGCTTTTGTCTACGAAGGTGATGAAGTCATAGTCCGTAGCCGAGTTATTATTCATGAAATCCAGATAGACGGCGGTCTTAGGTTCGCTTTTCATATTAATGTCGAAGTCTATCAACTTACCGTTGCCCTTGATTTGCGCCGTACCGCTGGCGAATACCGTTCCGTAGATCAGCGGGTTCTTTTTCTGGTTGGCGTTATACATCAACATCTTATTTCCCTGCACGTTTACGAGGAAGTTGTAATCCCGGAAATGCGAGTGGTTGAATTTGAGGCTGACTTTCCCGGAGTTCCCGAATTGATCCTTGACCGTGATGTTCCGCAAATTGACGGACGTAGAGTCTAAATGCACAGAGTCGGAAAAAGTGTAATAAGTGTCCAGGAAATCAACCCCGACCCCTCCGTCCATGACATAAGCGTCTCCCTCTACATTCAGCGCCTTGAAGGGGCCGTGCAGGTGTATGTTTCCGAATCCCCGGCCTTGCAGGTTCTTTACGACCGTATCGACAAAGGGTTGCAGGAAGGCCAGATTGATGTCATTGGCATCGAAATACAAGGATAGTCCCGCGTTAGGCCCTACCGGGAATACGTAACCGTTCACATCCGTCCAGGTGCTGTCGTTCTTGTAGATACTTCCCAACATAAGGATACCTTTCTGCGCGTTGTCCCATTCGCTGAAAAGATTGAGACGGCCTAAGGTGACTTGGTTGAATGAGAAATTCTTTACTTCCAGATCCGTGTTTAGCATGCGACTATTGAATAAGTCGTTCAGGTAGAACTTGCCGGTCGCCTCGCCAGCGAACTGCAAGACCGGGATATTCAATACATCAAAGACGTAGCTCAGTTCTATTTGCTTTAAATCCACCAACAGGGTATCTGCCGGATCTTTAGAGATCACCCCTTCCATGGATAAATATTGAGTATCATGATCTACCCGGAAATGCTCGATGCCGATCTTACCCTCCCGGATCGTTATATGCGCCGGATTGATGGTCCATAGCGTGTCTTTAATGATAAGAGGACTTTTGTTTAACGAGACTTCCGTGCGTAACTTGGCCCGCCCGTTCTCGTTTTCCTCCTCGACGAAAAGGGTAGAGGCTGAGATATCGGCCTTGAATAACCGCTCTTTGTTATTCGCCCATCCGATCACGGTGTTCACTAAATTGTCTTTAGCGTCTGCCTTGAGATCAAGATAATTACGTAATCCCTTATCGTTGTAATTAACCGTTTTTAATTGAAGGTTCACCTTCTCGTCCGGATTGTCGCAAACCAAGTATCCGGATTCGAACATAGACTTTCCGAGGTTGAACTTCGGGAGCCACGCCTCGATACGGAATTTATTATAGATATTATTGTAATGCCCCGTGATCCGTCCGGGCTGTACCATCGTGAACGGCAGCTTCAAAGTCGTAGAAAGCGCTTCCGTATTCTCGACCGTCAGCAGGAGAGCGAAGTTATTCTCCTTCACGATTTGTTTTTTCTGGGTCGTGTTGATCAGGGCCGGCACGTATCCCTTGAACGTGTTCATAAGGCTGGGAATTAGCGTGTTGAATGAATAAGACCCCGTGACTTCCCCGTTCAAGATATCGGAAGTTATGGTTAATTGCCGGTTGAGGCTATCCCCCGAGGCCACTACATTGAGTTTCTTCAAGAAGAAACTGCTGGGAGCGGTCTCGAAAGAAAGACTGTCTAACGTGATGTTACCTTCCAGATTATCGATATTATCTCCTGTAAAATCAGCGTTTAACGCTAAAGAGATATTCGGCTCCTCGTATTTGTCCGTCAGGTTCAATTGGTCCGGACGGAAGTGATTGAGGCGGGCGGTGAAATTGAACAAGGAATTTTGCCCTTGATGCTGGAAGATGCCTTGGGCGTGTAATTCGCCGTTAGGATCGTTTACATGGATAGTCCCATCGAAACTGTTCTTCTTGAAATTGCCGGAAAGGTTTATATCCTTGTATTTATATCCTTTATAATCGAACTCCTTGACTTGCGCTTGGATATTTCCGGAGAAATTCCCGCCAACAGGCTTGTGGGTATCGATATTGATATCGAAGCGGGCTTTCCCGAAAAGGTTATCCTCCCCGAACAACTCGTGAAACTGTATGTCGCTAGAGGCGATACGTCCTCGTAGATAAGCGGCTATATTTTTATCTTTGTTGCTACCGAATATCAAGTCTGTCTGTATGGAACCGATGGAAGACGATACCTTTCCGAAAGCTACCAAGTTGTCGAAAAAGCCCGATATCTCGCCCGTGAAATTGATCGTGCCCAATTTGACGACCGGGGCAGGGAGACTTTTCGGACGCTCATTGAAGTTATTGGCCAGGCTGGAGATACCGTCTGTCGTGATATACATCTTATTCACTTTCCCTAAAAGATACGTTTCCTCGGGATGGGTGATGTTCTTTAGTTCCATCTGGCCGATAAACAGCATCTTATCGCTATATTTCAAGGTGAGACGCTTCAAGTTGAAATTATTGATGTAGCCGTTTGCCTCGGCCGATAACTCGATCGTATCAGCGAAATTCTTGAACGCCGGGACGAAAGGGGATAAGTCTTTCAGGCAGATTTGCGAAGGCGTTATATTCAAATCGATCGGAGCGTTGTTCAAGAGAGCGGGGAGGCTATCGATCTTACTTAAATCGATCCGGGCAAGACCGATGTTCAAGTCTGTCTGCGGCAAACGTACCTCGAAATCTTGCACGAAAGCGCTATCCCGGTTCCCGACCACGTTTAGCGATAACTTATTCAAGGAGAAACCGGATGCCTCGTCGAAACTCATCTTCTTGATATGAGCGTTCACGCTGTCCTTGTTAAAAGCCTTGAGAGATATCTTGGCACTCAGGTTCTTGATATCGATATGCTTGGCGTTGAACTTTCCAGGGGTCTCTCTCTCGCTATCCACGTTATAGCTGAAATTACCTCTTCGGATCAGGATGGAGTTGAAACGGAGATCGATATTCTTCTCTTTCTTTATCGAGTCCTTACTGGCGAAAGCGTCGATCACGAATTGCAGGTTCAAAGGACTTTCGGGCGTATGCTTTCGTAGATTGAAGGAGAAACCGAACAGGCGTACCGTCGTGAAGACGAACTTCCCTTCCAGTAATGGCATGATCTCGAATCCCGCCGCCACATGGTTCGCCTCGAACATGACTTTCCCGTCTTGATCTTCCAGATAAAGCCCTTCCAGTACCAGACGATTGAACCATTCGATATCCACATTTCCTATCTTTACGGGCACACCGAGATGGCTGGATAACTGGGCCGTGGCTATTTCCGAGACTTGGGTTTGGATGTAAGGGATTCTCAGCAAGATGCCCGGTAACGCATAAAATATCCAGAATAACGTAAGCAGGGTAATGATTATGTATTTAAGTCCTCTGATATCTTTTCTATTTATTTAGCGCAAATCTACAACAATATCGCGATAGATTTCGTTAATTCGCGGAAAAAAAGACGAAGATATGAGTATAACGATATTAGGAATCGAGTCCTCCTGCGACGACACTTCCTCTTCCGTGATCCGGGATGGCGTGATGCTGTCCAACGTAATAGCCAGCCAAGCCGTTCACGAGGCCTATGGCGGGGTTGTTCCCGAGTTGGCTTCCCGTGCCCATCAGCAGAATATCATTCCGGTAGTGGCCGAGGCGATCAAGCGTGCGGGGATCGATAAGTCCGAGTTGAGTGCCGTGGCATTTACCCGCGGGCCGGGTTTGATGGGTTCCTTATTGGTCGGGACCTCGTTCGCTAAGGGTTTGGCCGCTTCCTTGGATATTCCGATGATCGAGATCAATCATTTACAGGCTCATGTGTTGGCTCATTTTATCAAGGAAACCCCAGACGATGATCACGCTCCTTCGTTTCCTTTCCTTTGCTTGTTGGTTTCGGGAGGTAACTCGCAAATTATAAAAGTGAACGCTTATAATGACATGGAGGTGATTGGCCAGACAATCGACGATGCCGCGGGAGAGGCCTTCGACAAATGCGCCAAGGTGATGGGATTGGGTTATCCCGGTGGCCCTGTAGTGAACCGTTTGGCGAACGAGGGCAATCCGAATGCCTTTACCTTTAGTAAACCGCATATCCCCGGGTATGACTATAGCTTTAGTGGCTTGAAGACCTCTTTCTTGTACACTTTGCGAGATCATTTGAAAGACGATCCGGATTTTATCGAGAAGAACAAGCAAGACCTATGCGCTTCCTTGCAAGCTACGGTAATCGATATCTTGATGAGTAAATTGCGCAAGGCGGCAAAGGATTTGAATATAAAGGAAGTTGCCGTTGCCGGAGGTGTATCGGCTAATTCCGGTTTGCGTGATGCGTTCTTGGATCACGCGAAACGTTTCGGCTGGAAAGTACATATCCCGAAGTTCTCCTTTACCACGGATAACGCCGCTATGGTCGCTATCACGGGATATTATAAATATATGGATAAGGAGTTCTGTCCGATGGATGCCGCTCCTTTCTCCCGGGTTGTCTTATAGAAAAAGAGTTTTACTATAGAGAAACAGAAGTTTCTCCTAGGGAAAACAAAAGTTTCTTCTAATAGAAACTATTTTTTTCTAGAGAGGAAACTATTGTTTATCCCTAATGAAACTCCTATTATCATTATAGCGATGGAAATAGATGGTTTACCAATAGAATTGGCAGTAGCGAACGTGCTCAAATCAGGACACTTGATGATGGGTACGGCAGAGAGTTGTACAGGTGGGAAGATCGCCAGTATGATAACCTCCATAGCCGGCAGTTCGGAGTATTTTGCCGGAGGCGTAGTTTCCTATTGCAATGAGGTGAAACATAATGTGCTCGGTGTTTCCGAGGCAGACTTGAGCGCTTTCGGGGCCGTAAGCCAACCGGTCGTGGAGCAGATGGCCCGTGGAGCTATGCGGGTATTGGGATGTGATTGCGCTGTCGCTACCTCCGGAATCGCCGGACCGGGAGGCGGGACTCCATCGAAACCGGTAGGAACGGTCTGGATAGCCGCCGCTTATAAAGAAAAGATTCTCTCCGAGTGTTTTCATTTCGGGGAGAATCCTCGTTTGGAGAACATTCGCTTATCGGCAGAGGCGGCGTTGCGTATGTTGCTCGGATTGATCCGTGGGTAAAAGGCGTTCCGTTAATGGGCGATCTCGTCTACGATTCGTTTGTAGCCTTCCTCATTCGGGTGTAACCCATCCGAGAATAAAGACTCGTTTATCTTACCGTCTTCCTGAAGTAGTTTTGTACCTGGGTTCTTAAAGGTATATCCTTCGCTTTCCGTCATTTGGCGAATGCGGAGATTAAGATTTTTTATCCGTTCCTCTTGATTGCGGCGGGGCAAGATGCCGATCATCTTGATCGTAGCTTCCGGCTGCCGCTGCTTGATGGCGGGAAGCAAAAAGCGAAGACCTTCCACGATCTCGTTGTCGTTATTGACCCCGATATTGTTCGTGCCGATCATCAATACTACCTCCTCGGCCTTGTATCCATCCAATTCGCCATGATAGACCCTCCAAAGCACGTTTTCGATACGGTCGAAACCATATCCGAGATTATGGAATCCTGCCGGGCGCATGATTTTCTCCCAGGTTTCCATACCTCGCATGGACGGTCCTTTAGGCTCGCCTCCCCAGAAATGCGTGATGGAATTACCTAGGATCACCCGTCGAGGTGGATTACTTTGATTCAACGCGAGGATATCCCGGTGACGTTTTTGCCATTCGTAATTGTTCGGTTCCCTGCGTTGGGTGACAGGTTTCGTAGTTGAGAGATTCCCCAGAGGAATGTGTAATATCTCCCGGATTTTCCGTTCTACGGCATTCGCCTGTGTTTCCATGCCCCAATCGGAAGGATGGACATAATCTACCCAGGCATCCGGGTGCAGTCCCAACTCTTCTCGTGTAAGGTAGTAGATATCCTTTATCCCTTGCGCTTGCAATTCCTCGAAAGCCTTTTTAGCCCCTTCGTTCATGCGTATATAATCTTGTAGCTTCGTATCATCGGCAAGAGCGTTGCTATATCCGGCATGCTCCACCAATAGGATCGGGGAGGAGTGGGAGGCACGTATTTGCTTGACCGCGTTTAATATGAGTCGCGTGATTTCATCTTTGCTTTTTGGCGTGAGGTTGGGCAGGCAGTCAAGAATGTAAAGGCGTGCGTCTATCTCGCAAATAAAATCCAATACCTCTTTCTCCAAACGTCCGTTACCGGAGAACCCCAGGTTGATAAGCGGATATCCCAGAGAACGCTGCAAGATCGTGGCCCAAGTCATACCCGGACGAGAGGCACATGCGCCTTGGGCGATCGAGGTTCCGTATAAAAGAATCGGTTTTTCGGGCGATACGGGGATAAACGTAAGCTCATCTTTTTCGGGTATACCGATTTCCAGCCATTTTATCGTATTATAAGGCGGGAGGTAGAGACGGAACTCATAGCCCTTGTCGTGATATTTGTCTTTTCCTAGATTCGTATAATGATATTGAAGCGTATCGCCGGAAGGATAACCTCCGAAATAAAATCTCCATTGGCCATCGCTATCGATACTGTATAAATCTACGCCCGATACGCCTGTCGTAGGGATATGAGGCATATTCAAGGGGCCGTTTACTACGTAGCGTACTTTTAGTTCGGGAGCGTTACAGAAAAAATGAATCGCCAGCCCGGCAGAGTTGCGGGATAGATCCCATACAGGTTTACGGACTTTGCCCTCGGCCCTTTGGGGAAGCCGGACGTAGCTGTCTCCGATCTCTTCGGTCCATCCTTGGTTTTGTATGACAGGGAATCCGCATTCGAGCGGGTTAAGCCATTTCCATTGCGCATGGACGGAGAAGGCCGTGAAACACACGAGCGCTAAGAAGATTTTGTGAAGTCTCATAATTTCGGTATTATTTGCTTTTTTGTTAAGAGTATGGCAAAGATAGTATATATTTGTATTCATAAACAAACTTAAATCTGCAAACCATGAGTAAAAACGTGTTATTTGTTTTTCTTTTTTTACTGGGCGCTATCCCGTCGATCGCTCAAAAGAATTACCAAGTCCAATCTCCAAACCGGGATATAAAGGTTGAGGTCACGGTAGCCGAGAAAGTTACTTTCGCTATCGTGCAGGATCATGCGGAAGTGATGAATTCTGCAGTATCCATGACTTTACAGGGAGGCGAGGTGCTTGGTGCGAACCCGAAAGTCTCGAAAGTGACGAAGACCTCGGTGGATAAGGAAATACCCTCTCCATTCTATAAGAAAGACGTAGTAAAAGATGTCTATAACGAGATGCAAATCTCGTTTCGAGGAAACTACGGCTTGGTGTTCAGGGTTTATAACGATGGGGTCGCTTACCGCTTCACGACAAAAAGAAAGGAATCGATCGTTATCGCCGATGAAGAGGCCATCTATAATTTCCCTTCGGATTATAAGACCTTCACCGCTTACGTGAATAGCACGAAGCCGACGTTTGAGGAGCAATTCTTCAACTCTTTCGAGCAGCCTTACGTAAACGAGTCGATCACGAGCCTGAATGATAAACGCTTGAAGATACTGCCTCTTTTAGTAGACCTGGGAGATGGTCGTAAGGTCTGTATCACGGAAGCCGATCTGGAGGATTTCCCCGGGATGTTCTTGAATAACGAGACGGGAAAGCCTTCCTTGAAAGCGGTTCACGCACCTTATCCGAAAGTGAAGGAACAAGGTGGCCATAATCAATTACAGATGTTGGTGAAAGAGCGTGAGAGCTATATCGCCAAGACATCCGGAACCCGTTCTTTTCCTTGGCGTGCGTTTATAATCTCCCGGAATGATAAGGAACTGGCCGATTGCGATATGGTCTACCGTCTGGCTTCTCCTTCCCGGATAAACGATATCTCTTGGATCAAACCGGGTAAGGTGGCTTGGGATTGGTGGAACGACTGGAATCTATACGGTGTGGATTTCCGTGCCGGAATCAATAATCCCACCTATAAATATTATATCGACTTCGCCGCCGAGCATGGTATCGAGTACGTAATCTTGGATGAGGGCTGGGCCGTAAACCTGCAAGCGGACATGATGCAAGTAATACCGGAGATCGATCTTCAAGAATTGGTGGATTACGGTAAATCCAAGAATGTCGGCATTATCCTTTGGGCGGGCTATTGGGCTTTCGCCCGCGATATGGAGAATGTCGTGAAGCATTATTCGGATATGGGCGTGAAAGGCTTCAAGGTGGATTTCTTGGATCGTGACGATCAGGAAATGGTGAACTTTGTTTATAAAGCCTCCGAGGTATGCGCGAGATATAAGATGCTTGTGGATTTTCATGGCGTATTCAAGCCGACAGGCCTTCAACGGACGTATCCGAACGTGCTGAACTATGAGGGCGTGAATGGCTTGGAGCAACTGAAATGGTCTCCCGAGTCTTACGATATGGTGACGTACGATGTCACGATCCCGTTCATCCGTATGGTCGCCGGCCCGATGGATTATACGCAAGGCGCTATGCGTAACGCCGCTAAGGGTAATTATCGCCCGGTAAACTCGGAGCCGATGAGCCAAGGAACCCGTTGCCGCCAGTTGGCTACTTACGTGATCTTCGAGTCTCCTTTCAATATGTTGTGCGATGCCCCGTCTAATTACAGGAGAGAGAAGGAGTGCACGGAATTTATCTCTACTATTCCTACCGTCTGGGATGAGACGATCTCATTGGATGGAAAAGTCTCCGAGTATGTAGCGATCGCCCGCCGTCATGGTAATGACTGGTATATCGGGGCGTTGACCAACTGGACGCCGAGGGAGCTGGATTTGGACCTTTCTTTCTTGGGCGAAGGTGATTATACCTTGGAATTATTTAAGGATGGTATAAATGCCGATCGTGCCGCTTGTGATTATAAGAAAGAGATAATCCCCGTGCCGGCAGATCGCAAACTGAAAATCCATATGGCTCCCGGTGGAGGCTATGCGGCTCGTATCCAGAAACGATAATTCTTTGTTCGTCTAAAGCGTCCCGGCCACTCGTCGAATAAACGCTTGCGTTCATAGGCGCAGGCGTTAGATTCGCATATCATTTATAAAAAAGTAGTAAAGGATATGAAGAGTCGGTTTATAAGAATGGGGATGCTGTTATTGGTTACGTTGTCTGTCTCGGTTTTGGTACAGGCGCAAAAGACTTTGGTGAAAGGCTTGTTATTGGATTCATTAACCCAAGAAGGCGAGCCTTTCGCCACTATCCGTATTTTCCAGCAACGGAAGCCGGATAACCCCGTGGCGATGACGGTGACGGATATGGAGGGGCGGTTCGAACAAGAAGTAAGTGGTAAAGGCGATTTCGAGATCTTATTTAGCTCGGTCGGGAAAACGAGCAAGACGGTTCCTTTTTCCTTGAAGGGAGAACAGACCGTGAACTTAGATACCGTCTATATCTCCGAGGACATGCAGCGACTGAAAGGCATAGAGGTCGTGGCCCAACGCCCGTTGGTGAAGATGGAGGTGGATAAGATGAGCTATAATACGGAGGATGACGTAGACTCGAAATCGAGTACCGTACTGGAGATGCTACGTAAGGTACCGATGGTAACCGTGGATGGAAATGACAATATCACGGTAAACGGCAGTAGCAATTTCAAGGTATATGTAGATGGGAAGCCGAACGTGATGATGAGCAGTAACCCCTCTGCGGTGTTGAAGAATATGCCGGCGAGTAGCGTGAAGAATATCGAGGTAATCACCAATCCGGGTGTGAAATACGATGCCGAAGGCGTAGGGGGGATATTGAATTTGGTGACGGACAAGGCCGCCGGAGGCAAGGCGGGTTTGAGTGGTTATAACGCTACCTTCCGGGGAATGGCCAGTACGAAAGGATTCGCCGGGGGGGCCTATTTCAGCATGCAAAAGGATAAATTCTCGATGACCGTGAATGCCAACGTCGCTAACGGGGATATCGATGATTCGGAAATCAGCGCGGACCGGGAGCAGTTGGGAGAAGCCGGCAGTAGTTTCTTGGATAACTCGCAGAAAGGCCGGACGGATATTCTTATAAAAATGGGAAACTTGAATCTGGGTTACGAGATCGATTCCTTACGTTTGCTCTCAGCCTCTTTTGGCTTAATGGGGTTCGATAACAACTCGGATTATCGTACGATGACCTCGATGCGGGGCGGCATCTACGGCAATGGTTTCGATTATACCGGACGATCGAAACAAGACAATGGCAGTTATTCTATCAACGGCAGTCTCGATTACCAACGTTCTTTCGCCGGTAACAAGGACCGGATGTTGACCTTCTCTTACTTAATCTCTTCCTCTCCGGCCAATACGGACTCGTACAGCCTCTTCGACGGAGAGCAGGAAAACCCCTTCCTGAACTTGACGAACCGTTATACGGACGCTCGCCGGAATACGTTAGAGAATACCTTTCAAGTGGATTACACCTCGCCTTTGAAACCCGGGCATCTCTTGAACGTGGGATTGAAATATATCTCCCGGAATAACTACTCTGATTCTAAGTATTATCTCAACGAGAATGGCGGGTATGTATACAACGAGAGCAATAGCTTGAACTATAAGCATTACAATGACATCTTGGCCGGTTATGCCGAATACGACGGGAAATGGAAGAAGTGGGGGCTCAAGGGCGGTTTGCGCTATGAGTACACTTGGCAGAACGTGAAGTACGTGGTAGGTCAGGGTGAGAATTTCTCGATGCGTTACGGCAATCTGGTTCCCTCGGCCAACCTTTCTTATAGTTTGTCGGCCAACCAGAATATCGGGGTGACTTACAATATGCGTATCAGCCGCCCGGGTATCGGCTACTTAAATCCTTATATCGATAAATCCGACCCGACCAGCGTCTCATATGGTAATACGGATCTGGAATGCGAGAAAGCGCATAACCTGAGCTTGGTATACAATCTTTTCACCAGCAAGTGGATCGTGAACCTGACGTTGAGGCAGGGCTTTTGCGATAACGCTATCGAGAGCTATAGTTTCTATAAGGATAATATCTTGAACACGACCTACGGGAATATCGTGAAGAACCGTCAGACAGGCTTGAACGCTTATGTGAACTGGAACGCCGGCCCCAAGACCCGTATCTATTTGAATGGTGGTATCTCGTACATCGACTTGAGAAGCCCGGAACTAGATCTTTCGAATAGCGGATGGCAGACAAACGCCATGGTGGGTGCCCAACAGACACTTCCATGGAATATCCGGCTGAGCGTGAACCTGATCGGTTCTACGAAGCAGTATAATCTGCAGGGATGGAGCACGGGCTTTAATGCAATGATGGGAAGCGTATCCCGCTCCTTCTTGAAAGATCGCTTGAGCGTGAGTATCACCGGGGCTACTCCCTTTAAGGGAAAGAGTATGGAGTTCAAGTCTTATGCGAGAGGCAAGGATTTCGTGAATCGAACCTGCATGCTTCTCCCGGTCCGAATGGTAGGCATAAGCGTGAGCTATACCTTTGGTAAGCAACAGGCAATAAAGCAGGTGAAACGTACGATCCGGAATACGGACGTGAAGGATATGAAATCCGAGACGGAAGGAGTCGGGAATATGTTGATCAAATAGCCGGGGGATTCAAATCTATTGTTTACTTTTGTGAAAAACGGTTCTATGAAACTCACGAGGCAAGATTATATACTGGCGGGGGGACAGGCTTTATTGTGGATCACCTTATGGTTGATTCCTCCTGCGATCGATTTTTTCATACGTTTTAATCCGGGTTCGGCTTTCGAGGTATGGAAGATTAATACGGGGTTCATTACTCCGTTGGCTATTGTCTTCACCGTTAATTTCTATGTATTGGTGCCCTATTTGCTTTATCGGGATCGGAAGATGCTCTTTGGTTTGATGAATTTATTGTTGATCACGGGGGCTAACGTATGGATATTCTCTCCCAAGGCAGATTTGCCGGACGAATGGCGTTCGGGGATGTATATGGTTGCTTTCGGAGCTTTCTTCTTGCATTTGCTAGTGGTCGGATGTGCCGTGGGATTCCGTTATATCGTACGTTGGGGCGATATGCAGATGCGTTTGAAAGAGGAACGGCAGAAAAACGCCGAGGCGGAATTGGCTTGGCTGAAGAACCAGTTGAATCCGCATTTTCTCTTTAATACCTTGAATAATATATCCAGCTTGGTTCAAATAGATCAAGATACGGCGCAGGAAAGTATCGGACAGTTGAGCGATTTGTTACGGTATACGCTCTATGAGTCGAATCATGAGCTGGTACCGGTGGAAGGAGAGATAGAGTTCATGAATAATTACATTGAGTTGATGAGGCTGCGCTGTAATGAACTGGCAACCGTGGAGGTGGATTTACAGGTCCCGCCCAAACCGATGAGGATCGTACCTCTTTTGTTCATATCTTTGATAGAGAACGCTTTCAAGCATGGCGTGAATAGCCGTAAACCGTCGTTCGTGCGTATTCGTTTCAAGGCAGAAAGAGATGATCTCGTTTTTACCTGCGAGAATAGCGATCATCCGAAACCGGACGTAAACCGTAGTGGATCGGGGATCGGATTGGAAAACCTGAGGCGTAGGTTGGATCTGGCTTATCCCGGTCGCTACCAATACGTACAAGAACTTCGGGAAGATATTTACTTTGTTCAAATAACACTTCGAGACTGCTTATGAAAACACTTACCTGTATGATCGTGGATGATGAGCCCCTGGCTGTGAAAATGCTTGAAGGGTTCGTGAGCCGTACGCCTTATCTGAGGCTGACGGTTTCTTTCAATGACCCGGTGTTGGCGCTCTCCACGTTGCGCGAGTCTCCGGTAGACGTGCTTTTCTTGGATATCCAGATGCCGGATCTGGACGGATTGAACTTATCCCGTATGGTTCCACCCGGTACAAAGGTGATCTTTACGACCGCCTTTAAGGAATATGCCTTTGATAGTTATGAGGTGAATGCCCTTGATTTCCTGCTGAAACCGATTCGTTATCATAAGTTTCTGGGTGCTGCCGAGAAGGCTCGCCAATGGTTTGAGATGAGTAGCGCGAAAGAGGAAAGAGGCAGTCTTTTCGTGCGGGTGGATAGCCAGTTGCGGCAGATAGATGTCTCCCGGATATTGTACGTGACGGGCTTGAAGGATTATGTGATGATCTATCTGGAAGAGGAGGCTCGTCCGCTTATCACCCATGTGACGATGAAGGCGATGGAGGAGATGCTGCCTTCCGGTCGTTTTATGCGGGTCCATCGTTCCTATATCGTGGCGTTGGACAAGATTCGTTCCGTTGACCGGAATAATTGTGTTTATATCGGGAAAGAGGTCATCCACGTGACGGATGCCTATAAAGAGGCGTTCAACGCTTATTTGAAGGCCGCTCAACCTTCTTGAGCAGGAATGCCCATCCTGAGCTCCTTACGATGGGCGTTCTAACGAGTTTACGATGCCCATTGTAGGGATCTTATAATGGGCATTCTAAACTTTTATGCGTATATTCGTGCTTTAATTAAGAGTAATCGATATGAAGAATAGCATTCCTTTAGGGTTTATCCGGATCTTTATCCTACTTGTATGCCTGACCTCGTGCGGTAGCCGGAAACAACAGAAAGTAGTTTTACCCGCCGATTTCAAGGGGCCGAAGGAGTTGGCTCGCTTATACGGGGTACGCATCACGCCGGAAGATAACATCTTCTTGTACAACGAAGGGGCTCGTTGGCTGGGAGTACGTCATAAATTAGGGGGAAGCACAAAACGGGGCGTGGATTGTTCCGGTTTCGTATCTATCGTTTATCGGGAGGTGTATGGCAAGCAACTGGCTCGTTCGTCAGCGGATATGTTGAAGTATAATTGCAAGAAGGTAAGTCGTGCCAAGTTGAGGGAAGGAGATCTGGTTTTCTTCAAGACAAGCCGTGGAGGGAAACGCGGTGTTCCGAATCACGTGGGGATTTATTTGAAAAACGGGCGTTTCATCCATACCAGTACATCCAGAGGCGTGATGGTAAGTAACCTTAGCGAGCCTTATTATACAAGAACTTGGTTAACGGGCGGTCGGGTAAAATAAAATTACTAATTTTGTGCCCTAGAAAAACTATTAAACATAAATAGAAATATGTTGACAATCAAATTAATTACAGAAAACACGGATGCGGTGATTCGTGGGTTGGAAAAGAAACATTTTAAGGATGCGAAAGAGAGCATCGCTAAAGTGTTGGAATTGAATGATAAAAGACGTATCGCACAAAACCAATTAGATAAGAACCTAGCGGAGGTAAACGCGACTTCGAAGTCGATCGGACAATTAATGAAAGAGGGCAAGAAGGAAGAGGCAGAGGCCGCTAAGAAACATGTTTCCGAGATCAAAGAGGTGAGCAAGGCTTTGCAGGCTGAGATGGATCAGGCTGCCGAGGAGTTGCAGAACTTACTTTATACGATTCCGAATGTACCTTATGATGAGGTGCCAGAGGGTGTTGGCGCGGAGGATAATGTGGTAGAGAAAATGGGGGGTATGGAAACGGAACTTCCGAAGAACGCTCTTCCGCATTGGGAATTGGCGAAGAAATATGATTTGATTGATTTTGATCTGGGTGTTAAGATCACAGGTGCTGGCTTCCCGGTTTATAAAGGACAGGGCGCTCGTTTGCAACGTGCGTTGATCAATTTCTTCTTGGATGAGGCCCGTGATGCCGGTTATGTAGAGATCATGCCGCCTACGGTAGTGAACTCGGCTTCCGGTTATGGTACGGGACAGCTTCCGGATAAGGAAGGACAAATGTATCATTGTGAGGTAGACGATCTGTATTTGATTCCGACGGCAGAGGTGCCCGTGACAAATATTTACCGGGATGTCATTCTGGATGAGAAGCAGTTACCGATCAAGAATTGCGCTTATACGCAGTGTTTCCGTCGTGAGGCCGGGTCTTACGGTAAGGATGTACGTGGTTTGAACCGTTTGCACGAGTTCTCTAAGGTGGAATTGGTTCGGATCGATAAACCGGAGCACTCCAAGCAATCTCACCAAGAGATGTTGGATCATGTGGAAAGATTGCTTCAGAAACTAGAGTTGCCATACCGTATCCTTCGTCTTTGTGGTGGTGATATGAGTTTCACGGCTGCTCTTTGCTTTGATTTCGAGGTGTATTCCGAGGCGCAACAACGTTGGTTGGAAGTTAGCTCCGTATCCAACTTCGATACCTATCAGGCCAACCGCTTGAAATGCCGCTATCGTGACGAGAATAAGAAAACGCAACTTTGCCATACCTTGAATGGTAGCGCTTTGGCCTTGCCTCGCATCGTAGCCGCCTTATTGGAAAACAACCAAACCCCCGAAGGCATCCGCATCCCGAAAGCGCTGATACCTTACACTGGGTTTGATATGATTAAATAAGAATCAAATCATTTGATGTGCTTTTTATTATTATGATAATCTCGAATAAGAATGTATGAGTCCCAACTTTTTAAGGCAAGATGGATATACATTTAAGATCTTCTCTAACGAAGAGGAACATAAGCGTATTCATGTTATAAAAGCGGGGAATAAGGCAAACGAGTTCAGGAAACAATTCGATGAACATATCGGTAAACGTATTAATGATTAATGTGTAGGGTATCATGCTTTCGGTGTTAGAACGGGATTATTTTCTGTCATATAATCGTGTTCCATGGTTGAAAGAAGCACGTATTAGTAATGTGTTAAATGTTCGAATGGCTAGGCGTAATGCGATAGAATGGCCGGAGTTAAATGTTGATTTGGAGATCGAAAGCTTGAAACATCCGGAACGTTATATCCTCATTATTATGAAACGTTCAACATTGGACTTCGTATAACTTCTATGTAAAATATCCCAGAAAATCCTCCTAATAAAGGATATACTGGGATGTTTTATTTGAATTAGATGAATAAATCTATACTTTTAGTACTTTCCATATAGATAGCTATAGCCTTGGGGAATAACATTATCCGTTAGTTCTTCTTTTTCAACTATATGATCGGTCCTGAACACGTTAATCCACAAGTGTCTACCTTGATCGTGGTGGTTACCGGAGCGGATTCGCAAGGGGTGTTTGGGCCGGAAGTTTTATTGGAAATGTTCCCTGATGGACAAGATGCGTCGATCGGCTCATTCTTAATCTTTGCTGTCGCTACACTCCAAGTCTTATAACCACCAGATAAGTTTCGGACATTCGTGAAACCATTTTGTGTCAGGATACGATAAGCCAGATAGCCTCTCAATCCAACGGCGCAAGTCACGACAATCGGTTTATCTTTGGGTAATTCAGCTAAATGTTCTCTTAATTCATCGACCGGGAGATTGATGAAGCCAGGAATTGTTCCTAAGTTATACTCATCCCGGGTACGGACATCGATACATACAGTATCGGGCGATAAATTCTCGATCTCTCTCCATTGGATCGCTTTGGCTTTTCCCGTAAGTAGGTTCTCCGCAACAAACCCGGCCATATTTACGGGATCTTTAGCTGCCGAATAAGGAGGAGCATAGGCATGTTCCAATTCGGTTAGCTCGTAGACTGTGCCTTTCCGCTGGATAACTTGCGCCAACATCTCGATCCGTTTGTCAACGCCACCGAAACCTACGACTTGAGCTCCTAACAGTCGTCCGTTTTCCGGAGCGAACAATAACTTGATCGATAAAGGTACGGCTCCCGGATAATATCCCGCATGCGAAGCCCCATGGGTATAAGAGGATTGGTAAGCGATTCCTTCCCGTTTCAACAGTTTGGCGTTAGCTCCCGCCGTGGCAACCGTCAGGTCGAATACCTTGGCGATAGAGGTTCCCATCGTCCCATCGTAGGTTTCTTTATTACCGAAAACGATATTGTCGGCTACGATACGTCCTTGCTTATTTGCCGGACCAGCCAATGGGATTAATGCCGGTCTTCCTGTCACGAGATGGCGTACTTCCACGGCATCTCCCAACGCATAAATATCCGGGTTCGAGGTCTGCATATAATCATTGACTGCGATACCTCCGAGTGTTCCGATCGTAAGTCCCGCTTCCTTGGCCAACCGGGTTTCCGGACGGACACCGATACTCAATAAAACCATATCTGCCGGGATTTGCTTCCCTCTTTTCAAATGAACAGTCACGCCTCCTGAAGTCTCCTCGAAACGAGATACTCCATCTTCCAGCATCAAGCCTACATGCTTGCTGACCAATTGCTGATGTACGATAGCAGCCATGGAATAGTCGAGAGGCGCCATCACTTGATCAGCCATTTCCACCACGGTAACGTGGATACCCAGCTCATGCAAATTCTCTGCCATCTCCAAACCGATGAAGCCACCACCTACTACTACGGCGGTACGTGGATTTTCCGCATTCACGTAATTCTTGATTGTGTCCGTATCCGGAACATTACGTAGCGTGAATATCTTTTTACTCTCGATCCCTTCGATGCGTGGACGCAAGGGTTCCGCTCCGGGCGATAGAACCAGTTTGTCGTAAGTCTCGGTATAAGTTTCCTCGGTACTTAATATCTTAATTTCTACTTGTTTGGATTCGGGAAGGATTCGGGTCACTTCTTGTCCCGTGCGGATATCTATACGAAACCGGTCCGTGAAACCTTTCACTGTTTGTACAAACAGTTTATTCCGGTTCTTGATCGTGTCTCCTATGTAATAAGGTAATCCGCAGTTTGCGTAAGAAACATATTCTCCACGTTCGAAAAGAATGATTTCCGCTTTCTCATCCATTCTACGCAACCGGGCCGCAACGGTAGCTCCACCGGCTACACCGCCAATAATCAAGTATTTCATATCTGTTTTTATTAATTTGTGTTATACATATTCGCTAGAAGTAAATAATCAGGTAAAAAGAGAATCCTCCCCACAGACTTAGTTTCATTGTCTTTTAAGAAGTAAGGCAATATGATTTCTGCGTTGTATAACGCACCGCTACAATCGTAGGAAAAGAGAACAAGGAGCGCTGCCCTAGAAGAATATGCCCTTAAGGTCAAGGCATACAAAGGAATGATCAGGGAGTAAAAAGAGGTCCTGTGGAGGGACCTCTTTCTTTCTTTTTTAGTCTCTGTTCGAGAAATATTTCATGAATTGTGAACGCTCATACATCGCCGGGTCCGGGATATTGGCGTAATTCAATTTACCTTGGAATTGGGAGAGAGACTGGTAATGGGCTTGATGCATCCATTCTTCCACGCAAGTCAATACTTGGGAGATGATTTCCGCTCCATGTGTATAGACTGCGCTACACATTTGTACGGCAGAAGCGCCCGCCAATAGGCATTTAACGACATCTTCCCAATCATGTACACCGGTAGAGGAAGCGATACTGATTCCTGGTATTTTCCCGGATACGATAGCTGTCCAGCGAATCGTGTCGCTCAAGTCGGAATGATTACTGAATACATTGCCCGAGACGATTTGCATATTATTAATATCAATATCCGGCTGATAGAAACGATTGAATAACACGACCCCATCAGCCCCGTTTACTTTTAGCAAATTAACCAGCGAAGGAATATTACTATGGCTCTTCCCGATCTTCATGATAACCGGAATAGATACGGTTTCTTTTACCTTACGAATAATGCTGACATACGTATCTCGGATATTCTCAAAATTTTCTGTCAGCTCAGTTTCCATGAAAAACACGTTCAGTTCCAAGGCATCCGCTCCTGCCAACTCGATTTGGCGGGCGAAATCAATCCAAGCGTCTGCCTTGTAGCAGTTGATACTGGCGATGATGGGGATCGTACATAATTCCTTACTCTTCTTGATCAGTTCCAGATAGTCATTTACTTGATTCGCCTTTACGTAACCACGGATATAATCCGCTGCTTCCGGGTAATCAGAATCTTGCATCAAAGCCTCGCTCTGCATCTCGATCTGCTCTTCGAAAAGAGATTTCAATACGATAGCGCCAGCGCCTGCTTTCTCAAAATCCCTGTTACGCTCCGCTTTATTGGTGAGTCCGGAGCTCCCGACAATAATCGGATTGCGAAGTGTCAACCCCGCATATTGGGTTTTAATGTCAATCATGTTGTCTATATTTAGATTTAATAATTACTTTAATATTCCCGTTCACCAAAAATACTGGTTCCCACCCGTATCAAGGTACTTCCTTCTTGGATAGCGATAGGGTAATCATGGCTCATACCCATGGATATTTCCTTGAAATCAAGGTTGTTTTTACAGAGAGTCTCTTTCAGTTCGATAAATAAATCATGGATTTTACGGAACTCCTTCCGTACCAACTCCATGTCATCGGTATTGGTAGCCATACCCATCAATCCGCAAATACGAATATTGTGGAGTCCGGCCAAAGATTCGTCACGCAACAACTCCTTGCATTCCTCGGGTGTGAGTCCGTGCTTGGATTCCTCTTGCGCTACATGGATCTCCAATAATACCCGGATAATGCGATCGTGCTTTTTCGCTTGTTTATCCACCTCGGCCAAAAGCTTCAAGGAATCGATACTATGGATTAAATGGATAAAAGGAGCGATATCTTTTACCTTATTACTTTGTAACGGGCCGATAAAATGCCATTCGATATCCTCTGGTAGTACTTTTTGCTTGGCGCTTAATTCCTGTGCCCTGCTTTCGCCAAACACTCGTTGTCCGGCGTTGTAAGCCTCCAGCAGAGCCTCTGCCGGATGAAACTTAGAGACGGCAACCAACGTCACCCCTTCGGGGAGCGATGTTTTTAGTTGTACTATGTTTTGAGCGATATTCATGTGTTTTTATCCTCTTTGTTCTGCTTGTTGCTTTTGTTCCGCTATCAGTTCCTCACCGCTTTTCTTCTCGCCGGGAATGCTGTTGGCGTCGAATGGGAATACGTCCATCAACTGGGTTTCCGCGACGGAAGCAATGGTATAATCTGCCAATGTACCCTTCATCCCATCCTCCAACACGGCGATGGCCTCTTTAAGTGTAGTGGCTTGGGCAAGCATTTGTGCGGCGGTTTTCTTTTCTGCCCCGCTTTTCTCGTCCAACGTGATGAAATAAACCTTGATTTTATAGAATCGATCACCGTTCTCGTTGAAAAATAATTCGGATAAACGAGCTCGTTTAATGTCTGTTACCGTGAACTCACCCGTGATGAAGGGACGGATCTCCTCAATAATGCGAGCTTCCGCTTCTGTAAAAGACAGGGCATCTACCAAGTAAGGCTCGGTTACTTTTTTCTGCATGCCGTTTTCCAGCATTTTCTCGTAAGAGACCTTACATTCGAACCAATTGTGCATATTCTTTATTTTTTATATATTGTCTGTACTCAGTTTAAAACAACGTACAAATATAGTGGCTATTCGCCAATAAAACAACTTGACGTAAAAGATATAATTGGTCAAGATGCCTAATTGGGCGTCTTTGTTTTGGGTTGGAATTAATGGGGTTTAAGTTTGGTTTCCTCATTGCTACGGTATTGGTTATCTGTTAATCCCTTTTATGATTTGGTTATTAGTGCTTTAATTTTCAATAATAGCGTTCATCGTATAGGTTCTCAACAATCGGGATATATCTGTAACTATAACATAGATAATTGGCGGTAACATATTAGAATCGAAAGCAAAATGCTCTTTGGGAGAGAAAGGCACATTTTGTTGTACGAAATGATCTGTAAGAGTTGTCAATAATAATGATTATTGTAATCAATTTAGTTATAAGACTTTTTAGTACGTATAAATGTCTTGTAAATAAAAACAATAAGAAGTTTGAATTTTAAATGTATCGTTTATTATGGAAAATCAAAAGTCTTTTTTCAATTGCTTCGGAAGAAGGTTGTTTCATTTACTAGTATTAGCTTATTTCTGTTTGACATCTTGTTCTGATGAAATGGAGCGATCTTCCTATTCTTCTTGTGTCTCGTTTAATCCAATTGTTCAACACTCATGCCTTTCCATGACACGTAGTTCTACGGATATCCCTTCAGAGACTGTTACATCTTTACTGATGGATGGTGAAAATAGTATTTATTTACATACCTTTTATACGGACAACATCATACCTCGTCTCTCTACTGTACAAACTGATGGTACACCCGTAACCCGTGCCCTTCCCATAGATGGTGAAAACATGTATCCTTCCTTTGCTGTTTCCGCTTATTCTTATATTGGTTCTTGGAATGAAAACCAAGGTCCTAACTTTATGTGTAATATTCCTATAACCAAATCCGGGAATTTTTGGTCTCCTGCCTCCGATTATTATTGGCCCGGGGGAGCGTATAAAATGAAATTCTTCGCCTATGCTCCGAACGGGAATGCCGCTTACCAACTTTCAGGACAAGTAACCGGTGATCCGACTATAACCTGTACTATACCTGCCGAGGTTACGGAACAAAAGGACTTGCTTGTTGCGGGTACGGGTGAATTGAACGGAAACTTGAATTCTGTTGTGAATCTCACATTCCAACATGCTCTTACTGCTGTCAGGTTTGTCTGCGGTGATGACATGCTGGCTGGAACTGTAAAACGTGTAACTTTGAAAAATATCTGTTCCAACGGTATTTACAATATGGAAACCGGAGAATGGAGCAGTGTGGGAACTAAAACATCTTTTTCACAGGATATTGAAAGACAAACAAATGGAACGGCAGGTGATACGATTACTATCGAACCGCAAACTTTTATGATGATCCCTCAGATCCTTTCCGATAGTGCGGCTATAGAAATTATTTTCAATGATGGAACACAAGATCATACTTTAAAAGCAGATATTAAGAATAGTGTATGGCCGAAAGGCAAGACTGTTACTTATAAGATCTCTACCAGTTCTATTAATTGGGAATATACGTTGAGCGTTACACCTCCATCAGCTTTTACTCATGTAGGAGGAACTAATACTTACGGTATTACCAGCTATCGAACCAACACGGTAAGGGGCATTCAAGAACCTGTTGCTTGGGCTGCCGAGTTTTCTACAGATGAAGGGAAGACTTGGAATTCGACAAAACCTGAATGGCTCACCACTTTTACTACGGGTGGAGATGGTAGCATTTCTATGACCTCTTATGAGGCTTCTGTTAGTTCTCAGGTGATTAGTCCTCAGACAGTTAATAGTAATATACATGTTCAGGCCTTGCGAAGCGCTATGAGTAAAGGTACGGCCAAACGACCATACAATTTGTCGAACAGCAATGGCGATGAAGTTGTAGAGAATACCGCTAATTGTTACGTTGTTAGTGCACCGGGTATATACTCTTTTCCATTGGTATATGGTAATGCGATCAAGAATAAGAAGCCGAATACTTCTGCTTATATTTCAAATATAGCTCAAGGGAGAATGGATGTGTTATACAATTTCCTAAATCATAGAGGAAATATAACCGATCCTTATATTAACAATAATGCGGGATGTGAGGCAAAAAGCGTTGAGCTCGTTTGGCAGGATGCGCTGAATTTGGTAACAGATCTCGAATTAACAGGTAGTGGAGAATCCGCTTATGTCTCCTTCTGTGTAAATGAGGCAACCATCCAACAGGGCAATGCTGTGGTTGCCGTAAAGGATGCCGGGGGGACTGTCTTATGGTCTTGGCATATCTGGGTAACAGATACAGATATAGAGCAAACCAAAAGAGTGGTAACAAAGATACCTTCACGGAATAACGAATATGAATTTATGCCGGTTAATCTCGGCTGGTGTGATGCTGGTACTATAAGTTATGCAAGACGGACATGCCTAGTTAAAATCACCCCTTCTGGCGGTACATATAAAACGTTTACTATTATCCAACAAGCAGCGGATTTTACTTATCGTGGAAACAGCCCTTATTATCAGTGGGGACGGAAAGATCCATTTTTACCGAGTAACGGATTTGAAACTAATACGAACAAAACATGGTATAACACAAAAAACGTGTGCTCAACAGACGACCCTTTAAAACAAGACTTCTCCAATGCAAATGAAATCTCAGCTTGTATCCAGAATCCCGGTACATTTAATACACGATCAACTGGAGCTCTGAATTTATGGGACATTGATCATACCGGTGGCCGTGAGCGTTTTTCTTCTGTTAAAACGATTTATGATCCTTCTCCCGTAGGTTTCCAAATCCCTTCTTGTAATGCTTTTACTTGTTTTTCCCTAAACGGAGCCGCAACTATTGATCTTAAAAACATATATGGTACCTGGTCTTCGGGATGGCGATTCCTCTGTAAATCGCCGCAAGAAACAATTTTTTTTCCTATGCTAGGATCTCGTCATCAAGATTCTTTTCTATATCGTACTCAAAATCAGGGACGCTATTGGGGTACATATTCTACACATGATACTCATGGTGGCTACTTTCTCCTTTATAAGGACGGTATAAACCCATTCTATGGTATCTCACGGCAGTTTGCTTTATGCGTTCGTCCGATTAAGGAAGAGCCTTGAAAGACAGCTGGAGGCATACAAACGTTTTTTATCAGCTTTCTAATTTGGGGATGAAATCTCTTAAACATTTTGCCATGATACCCTGTTGTAAATACAGTAGTGTGTTTTTCATGGTATTAGATTTTTAGATTAGTAATTAGGTTGTTCATTCAGTTCGGGAGAATAGGATGTTGGTTTCTAAATATGAGAGCCGGAAAGGTGAGAATAATATCTCTCGTTTCCGGCTATTCTTTTTTATTTAAAACTCGTCATTAGCGTAAAGACTCAATAGGTTTTTCAACTCGTAATCGAATATCTCTTCATCCTTGAAGAAACGTTTCAACTCGACCTCGGCTGTCTCCGGAGAGTCAGAGGCGTGTACGATATTCTCTTGTACGCTCATGCTGTAATCTCCCCGTATCGTACCGGGAGCGGCGTTTCTACCGTTGGTGGCGCCGGCCAAGGTTCTTACTACATGTATGGCATCTACCCCTTCCCAGCAACATACGATTACCGGGCATACACTCATCGCGTCTTTGATCCGTTGGAAGAAAGGTTTTTCTTTTAGGTGGGCGTAATGCTCGCTCAATATCTCGTCGGTCAGCCAAACCATTTTCATGCCGGCCAGACGGAGTCCCTTCTTCTCGAAACGGGTAACGATTTCACCGATCAGTCCTCTCTGAACGGTACAAGGCTTTAAAATAACCAATGTTTTTTCCATAAGATTTATATTAAAAGATTAAACAAACGTTTGATGTCTTGAATACATGTTAACCTTGCGGCGTTTATGAATGATAGATGAATACCGGATAAAATGTTTTTTAGGATATTTCAAGTATATTTCTATCTTATTCTCCCGCAAGTTAATGGGAATAAACAAATAAACGAATGAAAAGGCTGCTAAACTAAGCTAATTTAACATACGTTAATCGTTGTTTAAGTTGTTAATCCTTCTGTATTCTTTTCCATTTCCGCGGGATTTCCGGATGAGTCTTAAGGAATTCCCTCAAGGTCTGGCGGTTCACCCCCAGT
The DNA here is from genome assembly GCF_947855115.1 of uncultured Parabacteroides sp. GTDB lineage: Bacteria > Bacteroidota > Bacteroidia > Bacteroidales > Tannerellaceae > Parabacteroides. The sequence goes on along the minus strand of NZ_CANTZW010000001.1, from coordinate 341,758 downwards.
TTCTTGCTAATATATACTTTAGTCTTATGTTCTTTGATATACCGCAAGATCATCTCTTCCTTACCTTTCAGTTTACAAGTTTCCGGTCGTTCCCCTTTCGGTCGTCCTAGTTTGGCCCCTTCCACTTTTTTCCGGGCCAATGCCTCTTTGGTTCGTTGCGAGATCAGGTTACGTTCAATTTCGGCGCTTAGGCTGAATGCGAACGCTAAGATTTTACTATTAATATTATTACCGAGTTCATAACCTTCCTTTACCGTAAATACAATGATGTCTCTTTCCATACATTGATGAAGGAAACTCATAACTTGCATAAGATTACGTCCGAGACGTGACAATTCTGTCGTGATCAAGATGTCGCCTTTGCGTATTTGCTTTAATAATTTACCAAGTTGGCGATCGGCGATTACTTTTGTCCCGCTGATCGTTTCATCTACCCACCTGTCGATTCTCATGTTTCTCGATTTTGTGAATTTCTCAATCTCGAATCGCTGGTTTTCAGTAGTTTGTTTGTCTGTACTGACTCTTACATAACCGTATACCATATATCCTATATTTAATTAAACAACAACCAATATACTGGAAACAGATTGATTGATAGAGTGTTTTAGTAAAAACAAACTTTTTTATGGGTGTGTTAAAGATGTTGAGCGTGCTTGAGCTTCATACGAATTGTAATAAAAAGAGTTAATGGATATCCGTATAGAAAATTTAAGTTACTTTTGTTTTCGAAAAGTAAGATGAAGCCATTTAGAATGATCATTGGTATGAAAAAGTTATTGTCTTTACCTCCAAATTTAGTAGATTGTTTCCATGAGATAGAGCGTGTAAGCGCAGAGGAATGGTTTTGCGCTTCAGACCCGGTCGGTGCCCGTTTGGGCTCGGGGGGAGGAACGACATGGTTGTTGGAAGCTTCCCGGCGGGATGAGGCCCCGGATATGCCGGTGGAGGAGTGGCTAAGACTGGAAAAACGAATCTTGTTGCATGCCGGAGGGCAAAGCCGCCGTTTACCCGGATATGCGCCGTCCGGGAAGATATTAACTCCCATTCCTGTTTTTCGTTGGGCACGGGGGCAGAGACTGGCCCAGGATTTATTGTCTTTGCAGTTGCCTCTTTACGAACGGATCATGGAAAAGGCACCCGAGTCGCTTCATACCTTGATCGCGAGTGGCGACGTATACATTCGTGCTAACCAGCCCTTACAGGAAATCCCCGAGGTAGACGTGGTCTGCTACGGTTTGTGGGTCGAGCCTTCATTGGCTAAGAATCACGGAGTTTTTGTGTCGAGCCGTAAATCTCCGGATGTCCTGGATTTCATGTTGCAGAAACCTTCGCTAGAGGTTTTGGGAGAATTGGCGGGTAGCCATTTGTTCTTGATGGATATCGGTATCTGGTTGCTGAGCGATAAAGCGGTGCGGCTGTTAATGAAACATTCTTATACCGAGGATGGCAAAACAATGAAGGCCTATGATTTATATGCAGAGTTTGGGTTAGCTTTAGGGAAGAATCCACGTATCACAGATACGGAGCTGAACCAACTTTCTGTGGCGATCTTGCCTCTTCCAGGTGGGGAGTTCTATCATTATGGGACAAGTCGTGAGTTGATCTCCTCTACGTTGGCGGTACAGAACCTAGTCCGTGACCAGCGTGCGATCATGCAACGTAAGGTGAAACCGCATCCAGCCATGTTCGTGCAAAATGCGGTGTTGCTCCGGAAGTTGACCGCCGAGAATTCGGAATTATGGATAGAGAACAGTTATATCGGTGAGCGTTGGACGCTGCGTAGCCAGCAAATCATAACAGGTGTTCCGGAGAATAACTGGAACTTATCCTTGCCGGAAGGTGTCTGTGTAGATGTCGTTCCGGTAGGAGAGACGAGCTGGGCGGCAAGACCCTATGGCTTTAATGACTTGTTTAAAGGAGCCTTGTCCGACGCATGTACCTTATTCATGGGGAAACCTGTCCAGACTTGGGCGTTGGAGCGGGGCGTTGCCTTGAACGGGAACGGGGATATACAAGACACCCCTTTATTCCCTGTTTGCCAGACCGTGGATGAGTTAGGAAAAGTATTGCGTTGGATGATCTCGGAACCCGATGTGGAAGAAGGTAAGCATATCTGGCTTTCCTCCCGGAAAGTATCGGCGAATGGCTTGTCCGATCAAGCGAATTTACGCCGTTTGGTAGCCCAGCGGGAAAACTTCCGTAAAAAAGACTGGTCATTACTGGCTGTTAATCACGAGAAAAGCGTATTCTACCAATTGGATCTTTCGGATGCGGCACGAGCGTTCGCCGAGGATAAGATTATCTTACCGGAAGCCCTTTCCGAGGATAATCCTTTGATGAAAAGAATACATAATCATATGTTTCGTTCCCAAGTGATGAGGCTTTCGGGGGAAACGTATAAAGAGGAGGAGCAGAAGGCTTTTGCGTTGTTGCGGGAAGGGTTGGTCGGCTCTGTACGGGGATGTAGGCAACAGCCGTGTTTGAATGTTTATCGGGATCAGATCGTATGGGGGCGTAGTCCGGTGCGTATCGATCTGGCAGGTGGTTGGACAGACACGCCGCCTTATTGCCTATACGCTGGCGGCAATGTGGTGAATGTGGCGATCGAGTTAAACGGGCAACCTCCGTTGCAAGTATATATCAAGCCTTCCGGTCTTCGTAAGATCATTCTTCGATCGATTGATTTGGGGGCGATGGAAGTTATATCCTCATGGGATGAGCTTCGTGATTATAACAAGGTAGGATCTCCGTTTTCCATCCCGAAAGCGGCCTTGGCTTTGGCTGGTTTTATCCCGGAGTTCTCGGCAGAGGCTTACGCTTCCTTGGAGGCTCAGCTAGAAGCCTTCGGCAGTGGGCTGGAGATTACTTTATTGGCGGCGATACCGGCAGGGTCTGGTTTAGGAACCAGCTCGATCCTTGCGGCTACCGTGCTGGGTGCTATCTCTGATTTTTGTGGCTTGGCTTGGGATAAGAACGAGATAGGAAACCGTACCTTGATTTTGGAGCAGTTGCTGACTACCGGTGGGGGATGGCAAGATCAATACGGGGGTGTATTGCATGGCTTGAAGCTGTTGCAAACGAATGAGGGGTTTAATCAAAACCCTTTGGTCCGCTGGCTGCCGGAATACCTGTTTACCGATCCGGGCTATCAACCTTGTCATCTTCTTTATTATACGGGAATCACCCGTACGGCGAAAGATATATTGTCGGAGATCGTGCGAGGTATGTTCTTGAATAACGGGACGCATTTAAGGCTTTTGGCCGAGATGAAGGCCCATGCGCTCGATATGTACGAGGCGATCCAATGTGGAGATTTCGCCACTTATGGCAAACTGGTGGGAAAGACTTGGGAGCAAAACAAGGCACTCGATTCAGGGACGAACCCACCGACCGTAGAAGCTATCATTTCCAAGATACAGACTTATGCCTTAGGGTATAAACTGCCGGGAGCTGGTGGTGGTGGCTACTTGTACATCGTGGCAAAAGATCCGGATGCGGCGCTCCAAATCCGGAAAATATTGACCGTTTCTCCTCCAAACCCGAATGCCCGGTTTGTGGAGATGAGTTTATCGAATAAAGGGCTTCAGATTAGTCGTTCTTGAAAGAACGATTGACTTTTTTAGACCATTTGTTGTTAATTGGAATATATTGTACGTGTTTTGGAACATTTATATAAATGATCCTGTTGTACTTTTGCGGAGTTTAATGAGGTGTCAGATCTGATGGGGAAGAGAATTGTTTTTATATTGCTTTTATTGGCGTTCGCTTGGGTAGCGAGGAGCCAGAACTACATGATAAAAGGAGTCGTGACCGATTCTATCACGGGGGAGCCATTACCTTATGTGGCTGTATTATTGAAAGGGACTACGATTGGTGCTACGACAGATCTAGACGGGGCTTTCACGCTATCCTCTTCATCTAAGGTTCGTACGTTGCAGGTCTCTTATCTGGGCTATACGGAGAAAGAGTTGAGATTTGTTCCGGGAAAAGCGGAGCATTTGAAGATTCAGCTAGTTCCGACAAGTATTAATTTGTCGGAGGTGGTTATCAAGCCGGGGAAGGAGAAATACCGGAAGAAGGATAATCCTGCGGTTGCCTTTATCAAAAAGGCTATTGAGCGTCGAGAAAGTAACGATCCCCGTAACCACGATTATTTCCGGTACGATCAGTATGAGAAGATGGTCTTCGCCATGAACGATTATCAGCCGAAGCCGAGGAAGGATGGAAAGGTTGGAAAGTTTGACTTCTTGACTGATTTTATTGATACGCTGGAGATTGGAAAAACGATCTTGCCAGTGTCCGAGCGAGAGAAGATCCAGACCGTTTACTATCGTAAAGACCCGAAGACGGAAAAGAGAGTCGTCCAGGCAACAAAAGCGGCAGGTGTGGATGAGGTCTTCTCGCGAGACGGTATGCAACAATTCTTGAATGAGGTCTTCCGGGAAGTGAACATCTTCCAAAATGATATCCCTTTGTTCTTGAACCGGTTTGTAAGTCCCATGTCTACGATGGGGCCTAATTTCTACAAATATTATTTGTTAGATACCGTGATGGTAGCCGGACAGAAATGCGTGGATCTCGGCTTCGCCCCGTTTACCCCGGAGACTTTCGGTTTCACGGGGCATCTTTTTATCACGTTGGATTCTACCTATTTCGTGCAGAGGGTTAAACTGAATGTCCCGAAAAAGATCAACTTGAACTTTGTCGGCGGGATGACGATCGAACAAACCTTCGATCGTGCTCCGGATGGGACCCGTATCATCACGAAGGATGATATCAACGTGGATTTCAAGTTGACGGAGAAATCGAAAGGAATGTATGCCCGCCGCTTGAATATCTATTCGAATCAGGCGTTTGAGGCTCCGGACGATCCCAAGGTATTCGAGGAGAGCGCGCCTATTATCATACCGGTGGAGGCTTATCGCCGTTCGGCTGATTTCTGGGAGGAGAATCGTCCTGCCGAAGCGGGAACCCGTAAGCAGAATAACGTGGAATTGTTGATGGCGAAACTTCGCTCCGTACCTATTTTCTATGTGACGGAGAAGGTCGTATCGATCCTTACCTCCGGTTATATCGCCACAAATAAGGTCCCGGAGAAAAGCAAGTTTGAGTTTGGCCCGATGAATACTTATATAAGTGGCAACGCTATTGAGGGAGCTCGTTTCCGTGTCGGTGGAACCACGACTACAGCCTTTAGCAAGCGTCTTTTCTTGGATGGTTATCTGGCTTATGGCTCGAAAGACCGAGAGTTGAAATATGATGGAATCGTAGAATATTCTTTCATCGACAAGAAGGATTACCGGAAGGAATTTCCCGTGCACTCGATCCGTTTCGAGTACTTATATGATATAAACCAGTTGGGGCAACAGTATATGTATACCAACAAGGATAATATGTTCTTGGCCTTGAAACGGCAGAAGGATACGCGGGCCACGTATTTAAGGAATATGGAGCTGACGTATTACCGCGAGCATTATAACGGTTGGGCTTACGGAGCGGTACTTCGTAATTTTAAGGAGTACTCAACCGGTTATGCTGCGTTCGATCGTATCGGCCCGGACGGGCAGGTTACGGCTACAGACTCGTACCGGATGTCGGAGGTGGAGTTCAAACTCCGTTTCGCCCCGAATGAGAAATTTTACCAGACCCGCAATTATCGTTATCCGATTACGCTAGACGCTCCTGTGTTTACGTTGAACCATACGATGGCTTTCCAAGATGTATTAGGCAGCTCGTATGATTATCAGAAAACGGAGCTAGGTATCCAGAAACGTTTCTGGTTCTCGGCCTTCGGTTATGTAGATATTCTCGCGAAAGCGGGTAAGGTATGGACGAAGGCCCCTTATCCTTTGTTGATCTTGCCGAACGCTAACTTGTCGTATCTGGTACAACCGGAATCCTATACGAATATGAACGCTATGGAGTTTATCAACGACGAGTACGCTTCGTGGGATGTCACTTATTTCATGAATGGGGCCTTATTGAACCGTATACCGCTTATCAAGAAGTTGAAATGGAGGGAGGTCTTTTCTTTCCGGGGGATGTTCGGGCATTTGACGGATAAGAATAACCCGTATATCAGCGGGCAAAACGAGGGCTTGTTCTTATTCCCGGAAGGTTCCTACTTGATGGATCCGTCTACCCCTTATATGGAGGTGGGTGTCGGTATCGAGAATATTTTCAAGTTCTTGCGTTTGGATTACGTATGGCGTCTGACTTATAAGGATCATCCGGGTATCCAGACAAAAGGCGTGCGTTTCATGATGAAACTATCCTTCTAGGATGAGGGTCATTTCCAGTCGCTGAACTCAAAACTTAATTGTTCCCAGCGGTCTTTCGTATGTGGTTCCTCTTTTACGGGGTTCGATACGGACAGGCCGATTAAGCGGATGGGGTGCTCGGCGTATTCTACCTCTTTCAGCAATTCCTTGGCCAAAGGAAGTATCTTGTCTAGGGTTGTTAGCTCTTCCGGACGGCTGAGGCTTCTCGTGATCTGGTTGAAATCGTGGAACTTGATCTTTAGGGTCAATGTATTTCCCTTGAATCCGGAGCGTTCCAGCCTGCCGATCAGTTCGGTAGCCACGTGATAAAGCTCGATGATTACGGAAGACGTGCGAGAAATATCTTTTTCCAACGTATGCTCGCAACCCACGGATTTCCGGATTCGTACCGCTTCTACAGGACGATTGTCGATGCCTCTGGCAAACTCATAATATAGTATTCCCGTCTTTCCGAACTGACGGGTAAGCATCTCTAGGGAACATTCCCGCAATTGCGATCCGTTATGGATGCCAAGCGTATGCATTTTCTGGGCCGTTACGGGACCTACTCCCCAAAAAGACTCGATAGGGAGGCGTGATATGAATTCGAGTGCCTGGCTTGGGTGGATCGTGCATAATCCATCGGGTTTCCGGTAGTCCGAGGCTATTTTCGCCAAGAATTTATTGTAGGATACCCCGGCCGAAGCTATCAGGCTCAAGTTTTCCCGGATCCGTCTCTTGATCTCTTTCGCGATATCTACGGCGAGAGAGATCCCCTGTTTGTTGTCGGTGACATCCAGGAAGGCCTCGTCCAAGGAGAGGGGTTCTATGATGTCCGTATAATCATGGAAGATCTCGTGGATCTGGCGTGAGATGGATTTATATACGTCCATCCTTCCATGTACGAAGATCAGGTTGGGGCATAGGCGTTTGGCTTTCTGGGAGGACATGGCAGAGCGTACCCCGTATTTCCGGGCCTCGTAGCTGGCGGCGGCTACCACGCCTCGCTGCTCCGCATGCCCGACCGCTAGGGGTTTACCTCGCAACTCCGGGTTGTCTCGTTGTTCCACCGAGGCATAAAAGGCATCCATGTCGATATGTATTATCTTTCTCAAGCTAGCTCCTTTATTAATTGGTGTTCGCGAGTCTTTCGATATTAGTCGCGGTAAATCTCCGTTAGTTTATTAGGTCGGTGACTTCGTTAGTCTGTTGAACCGATAACTTAGCGACAAGCCCAAAGTGGTTAGACTTATCGGGAATCCGAACCAGACTCCGATCGGTCCCCATCCTAAGACGAACCCGCAGAAATACCCGATCGGCAGAGCCAGCCCGAAATGACACAGGAGGGCTATCCATGCCGTATATCTCACGTCGGCCATTCCCCGGAGCGCATTGGCGAAGAGAATCTGCAACCCGTCTCCCGGTTGATAGAGCATCGCCGACCAACCGAGCAAGGCTACCAGACTGACAATTTCCGGTTCCGACGTGAACAAGTATCCCATGGAATCCCGGAACGTGAAGATCAAGAGCATGACTACCATTATAGCGAGCATGATAATATGTAATCCGGCGAAAGATGTCCGGCGCACGTTCAGAAGGTCGTTCCACTGCTTGAACTGGCTGACACGGATGGTTACGGCTGCCGCTATCCCATAGTAAACCATAAACCCCAAGGTCGTGATTACGCCGATAACCTGATGCGCCGCTAAAGCCGCGCTTCCGATCCATCCCATCATGATGACGCTTAGATTGAACGAGCCGCTTTCTACTCCCATCTGCAGGCCGACCGGAAGGCCGAGACGGATCAAGTTCCGTAAGCTTGTCCGGTTTATGGAACCTCTCTTAAACCCCTCTAGGTAAGCCTTGTGCTTGGAATGGCGGGCGAACAGTACGCAAAAAGCGAGAAACATCACGATGCGGCTCGTCAGGGTGGAGATGCCGGCACCGGTTAATCCCAATTCCGGAGCACCGAAATGCCCGTAAATCAAGATATAGTTTCCGATGATATTTAATACGTTCGCGCTCAGCATGATCCACATGGGCGTTAGCGTATCGGTAGTTCCGTCGCTGAATTGCTTGAAGGAATTGAACAACATCGCGAATATCACCGAGAAAAGTTGCAAGGTATAATAGGGGATGATATACGGTATCAACTCGTCCGGTTGGCCTAGCTGGTCTAGGTTCAGCAGCAACAGCAGCATGCACAGGCTAAGCAATACCCCGACGATAAAATTGATGCACAGGCTGTTCTTCAAAGTCTCGCCCGCTTTATCCGTGTCTTTCTTCGCATATAACCCGCCAATGATAGGAGTGAGGCCATAGGAGAACCCCATTCCGAAGATGAAGGCTAGGTTGAAGAAGTTGTTCACGAAGGAAGCCGCCGCCAACTCGGTGGAGCTATGGTGCCCGACCATGATATTGTCGGCGAATCCCACAATAATAATCCCCAACTGCCCGAGCATGATGGGGATTCCTAATTTGATGATTTCTTTATAATGTTCCTTGTAGACCGATAGCCGCATTATAAGATCTCTACGGAGTTAATGACAATATTCTCGGTCGGGCGATCCTGTTTGTTGGTCTTGGCAGACTGGATAGCGTCTATGGTATCCATGCCTTCTACCACCTCGCCGTAGACCGTGTACTGGTTATCGAGGAATGGCGTGCCGCCGATGTTCTTGTATGCCTCGCGAAGTTCCGGGTTTAATTTCACCTCGTCTTTCCGTTTCTCGGCCTCCAACTCGGTCTTTCCGATCAGGGTATCGCGAAGGATCGCCAATTCTTCCTTGTTACCGCTGCGATATAGTTCCATGATCTTGGGTTTGTTCTCGTTTTGCAGGCGGGCGAAGATCTCTTGTCGCAGGCGGCTTTCCAGTTGTTTTTCCATCTGGTTCAGCTCTTGTTCCGAATATTTCTTCCCCGTTACGATATAGAATTGTGAAGCGGAAGAGGCCTTTTCCGGGTTCACCTCGTCTCCGGTGCGTGCGGCGCAAAGAGCGCCTTTCTTATGGAAATATTTCGGGTAACGGAACTCGGCGGGAACGGTATAGCCCAAGTCTCCTGCGCCTAGGGGCTTGTTCATCGGTGCGTCCTTGGAGGTTACGTCGCCTCCCTGTATCATGAAATCCTTGATTACACGGTGGAACAACAAGCCGTTATATTGTCCTTCTTTTACCAATTTGATGAAGTTGTCGCGATGTAATGGCGTGTCGTTATATAATCTCAACTTTATGTCTCCTTTATTGGTGCGCATAAGCACCATCGTGTCGGTTGCTTGATTTTCCATCTTATATTTATTTTTCTATGATTTTCATTGACTTGATCTTGATGTTCTTCACCGGTCTGTCATCGGCATTCGTCTCGACGAATTGTATCTTGTCTACAACCTTCATGCCGTGTATGACCTCTCCGAATACCGTATAGTTCCCGTCCAGATGAGGTGTTCCACCTTCCAGCATATAAGCTTCTTTTTGCTCCGGCGTAAACTTGATGCCTTTCTCCTTGGTCATCTTATCTAGCTCCATCTCCGTAAAGAACTTCCCGGTCACGATATAGAACTGGGTCGCGGATGAGACTTTCTCGGGATTCTCCTCATCCGGGGTACGTGCGGCACAGAGCGCTCCCCGTTTATGGAAATATTTCGGGTATACAAACTCGGCGGGAATGGTGTAGCCCAGATCACCATCGCCCAGATGTACGTCTAAAGGAGCGTCTTTCGAGTTGATATCGCCTCCTTGTATCATGAATTGCTTGATAACCCGGTGGAACAGCAATCCGTCGTAGCGGTGTTCTTTTACGTTCTTGATAAAATTATCCCTGTGCAACGGCGTGTCGTTGAACAGTTTTACCTTGATCTTACCCATATCCGTATCAATCAGCACCAATGTCTCGGTTTCTTGCGCACGCGACGGGCATAGCGAAAGGATGAATACCGAGACAAACAACATCGTAAGAATCCGTCTCATATTTGTTTCTATTAGTTTTAGATGGACAAAAATACGAATAAATATCGATATCTATTATTAAAGAAATAGGTCTAAACGCGATTTCTTTGGTAGGAAACCGTAATAGCGTTACAAACATCTGTAATATATATACAGAGGCTGTGGCATCTATAAGATAATTTTGCCGTATAAATAAAAAAGTAAGAAAGATGAAGACAAATTTGAAGGAAGGTATGAATGGTACGTCCTATGGCCGGTTCTTGAGGCTCATGGTCATGATGTCTGCCGTGTTATTATTGCTCGGTTCTTGTCTGGAAGGGAAAAAGGAGCAAGGCGTGGATACTGCCGGAACCTTGATTTTCCCGGCCGATACAAAGGCTTCGCCGGAATATAACACGGGGGAGGTCTATGTGTCTTTGCTAAAGGAATCCGGTAATACGATGATCGCTCATTTTATATTTAAGCCAAACAGCCGTAATTTCTGGCATTATCATCCGGATGCCGAGCAAACCTTGTTGGTACTAGACGGCGAAGGGTATTATCAAGAGGAAGGAGGCGAGAAACGTGTGATCCGGAAAGGCGATGTGATCGTTACTCCTCCCAATGTACGTCATTGGAATGGGGCGACACCGGATAGTTCTATCGTGTGTATGACCGTTACGGAGCATGCCATCGAGAATCATGCCGTGCAACTCCGGGCTGTAACGGATGAGGAATATGATTGATGTCCCAGAACAGCGGGTAGTGTCTTTTTGACAATTTGTAAAGGGATGCCTCGGAGAATGGATTTCTCCGGCCCGTTGTGCGACTTGTGCTTAAATACGAGAAAAAAGATTGGCAACTGATTGTTTGGTAGCTCTTTATCGAAAAACGACCTTTTATTCTAGCTGAATTAATTCATCCTAGTTCGCATTTATACGGTAGAAAACCTGTTTTTATCCGGAAGAAAGGGGCATTTCATCCGGATGCATCGTCCGATACTACCGGATGTACCGTCCGATACGACCTATCGTATGGGCAAACGCAACCTTTTGCGTTGGGCAATGCGGCCTTTCGTGTGGCAAAATGTGGCCTTTTACATGAAAACCGGTGGTAAAATGCGTCTTTTTACCCTTGGTTTATCTCTGGTTGAGTCTTCTGGGAAAACAGGTGTGTCAAATAAGTCATCTTGTTTCGGGCAAATAGACAGGAATATGGCCTTTTTGCTTTCTTGCGAGATAAATAAAAAGCCGGATCTGCTTCAAGACCCGGCTTTTATTAGCTTATAAAAAGGATTATCCGAATAACTTGCTAGGATACTCACCTGCGTCTACCAAGGCCTGTATCTTATCGACAACGCCTTGACGGTCCGCGGCGTAAGTTACCCCAAACCATTTGGAAGTCGTATCCAGTACTTTCACGCGGGCCGTACCTTCCGTGATCAGTTTATTTACCATCAACGGGATGAAATACTCGCTCTTCAAGTTACCCATGTTCGCTTTCAGGAACTCCTTGAAAAATTCCTCGGAATATTCGAAGTAATCGGGAGTGAAGCCCCACATGTTCATGGAGACCGGCGTATTTTCTTCCAGCACGACCTTCTTCCCGTTCTCGTCTATGAATTGGATATCTCCGTCGATCCGCTCGATAGCGGTGCGCTCGACAACGCCTGTCAGATAACCTTCCTCGTTGGTCGCGCAAACGCCGCGTGCTACGGAGCCGCTCTCGCTTAACGTGTTACCTACACGGTAGCCTATCATGCAGTAATCATTCTTCTTGCCGTCCATCTCAGACAATTGCTTGCCTAACACGGCGAAGCTGTCACGTCCGTAGAAATCGTCGGCGTTGATTACGGCGAAAGGCTCGTTGATGACCTTCTTGCCCATCAATACGGCGTGGTTTGTTCCCCACGGTTTCTCACGTCCTTCCGGGCAGGTGAAACCCTCCGGAAGATCGTTCAAGTCTTGGAATACAAGCTCGACCGGGATATGGTTCTCGTATTTTGAGATGATTTTCTCGCGGAAGTCTTTCTCGAAAGATTTACGGATGACGAATACGAGTTTGCCGAACCCTCCGCGGATAGCGTCGAAGATGGAATAGTCCATGATCGTCTCACCATTTGGGCCTAGACCGTCTAATTGTTTTAATCCTCCATAGCGACTACCCATTCCGGCTGCTAATACAAATAATGTAGGTTTCATGATTCGTTTCTTTTATGTGTTTATTCTTCGGGCAAAGTTAATAATTATAGAAACATTGCCATGCCCTTGCACGTGCTTTTTATAAAACTTCTAATACGACGATCGACATGGGAGGCAAACTGACGCTTAACTTTCCTTTTTCCACCTTCGCTCCCCCGAAGACTGCCGGCTTGACTTTCTCCGGCGATTCAAACGTGTTATGATCGTTTATGGAAGATGATGTCAGGATACGCCCTTTCACGCCCTTGACCGTCATGTTTTGCAGGTCGATATGTACGTTCTCACTCCGCTGGAGGTCAATGTTTGCCAACGAGATATGGATTTTACCTTGTGAGTCCCGTGAGGCAGATGCGCTCACGACCGGTACTTCCCGGTTATCCCGTACCTTCTCCTTATCGCAGATCAAGTCCATCGGCAGGAATGTAGCGTCTTGGTGAACCTTGTACATCTCGAATACGTGGTAGGTAGGCGTAAGCACCATATCCTTGCCTTTCGTGAGGATCATGGATTGTAGCACATTGACAATCTGCGCAATATTGGCCATTTTCACCCGATCCGTGTATTTGTGGAAAACGTGCAGGGTGAGAGCGGCCACGAAAGCGTCGCGCATCGTGTTCTGCTGGTGCAGGTGTCCGGGGATTGTTCCGGGCTCCACGTCCCACCAAGTACCCCACTCGTCTACCATGAGAGCGATGTTTTTCTTCGGGTCGTATTTATCCATGATTGCGATATGTTTTTTCATGACATCCTCTATCTCAAGGCATTTCCCGAGAGTCCAGTAATAATCTTCCGTATTGAAATCGGTGGCAGAGCCTTTACTGCCGTTCCATCCCGCTACCGTGTAATAATGTAGGGAAATACCGTCCATACGTCCGCCGATTTGCTTCATCAGCGTCTCGGTCCAGTTGTAATCATAATCGCTGGCGCCACTGGCTATCTTAAACAAGACATTACCGTCGTAATTACGGCAATAGGTAGAGTAGCGGCGGTAAAGATCGGAGTAATACTCCGGGCGCATGCTGCCTCCGCATCCCCAGCTCTCGTTTCCCACGCCGAAGAACTTGACTTTCCACGCCTTGTCCCGGCCATTTTTCCGGCGTAGGTTAGCCATGGGGCTGTCTCCTTCCGATGTCATGTATTCCACCCATTTGGCCATTTCCTCGACCGTGCCGCTTCCTACGTTCCCGCTGATGTAAGGCTCGCATCCCAATAACTCGCATAGGTTCAAGAACTCATGGGTCCCAAAGCTATTATCCTCGATCGTTCCTCCCCAGTTGTTGTTCACCATTTTCGGGCGATTCTCTTTGGGGCCTATTCCATCCATCCAGTGATATTCGTCGGCGAAGCAACCGCCCGGCCAACGCAAGTTCGGGATCTGTAGTTTTTTCAATGCGTTTAATACGTCTGTGCGATATCCTTGAGTATTGGGAATATCAGATTCCGGCCCCACCCATAAGCCTCCGTAGATGCAACTCCCCAGATGCTCGGCGAATTGCCCGTAGATATGTTTGCTGATTTGTTGGTTGCCTTGTTCCGGATAAATGCGGATATTCGCGTCTCGTTGCGCGAATAAAGGAAGGGCGATGAATGCCCAAACGCTGATTATTAGTTTCTTCATGATATAATTGATTTATTGGCAAAGATACACTTATTCTCGAAAATAGAACCGGTTTCTCCTTTAATTTACGACAGGGCATGCCTTCTCTCTATGCGAATAGATAACGCTACTGGGCGTAAATGCCTGCGGTTGCTAATCATAAATAAACGTTATATACATAAAATGTCCTGTCGATAAAGGCGAATTCCGTCGGCACCTGACGTAAATTTACATGTTTTTCCCGAAATTATTTTGATACGGTAACCTTTATAATAGGACGATATTAGCGCATTTATCGTATCTTTGCGAAGTTTTTAAGGCAAAAGGCAAAAGATTAAACAAAATGAGAAAGAGAAAAATGTTTCCGTTTTTAGCGGCTGGGGTAGTCGCTTTGGCGAGTTGCAATGCTCCCCAAAAAGAGGTAGTGAAGATTGCGGCTATTAATCCTGAGAATATGGATACCACGGTTGCCGCAGGTACGGATTTTTACGAATATGCTTGTGGTGGATGGATTAAGAATAATCCCTTGAAACCGGAATACGCTCGTTTCGGAATTTTCGACCAATTGCTAGAGAATAACCAAGAGCAACTCCGGGTATTGATCGAGGAACTTAGCACCACGCCTCATGAGGCGGGCAGTGTCGCCCAAAAGATCGGCGCTTTATATGCGATGGGGTTGGATAGCACGAAGTTGAACACCGAAGGTGTGGCTCCTATCAAAGAAGAACTGGCAGCGATCAATGCGTTGGCTACGAAATCGGATGTCTCAAAAATGGTAGCTACACTTCATAAGGAAGGTATGGATCCGTTTTTTGCGTTATACGTAGACGCGGACGAGAAGAACAGTGCCATGAACATCGTCCAGTTGTATCAAGGCGGTATTGGAATGGGCGATCGGGATTATTATTTGTTGGAAGATGAGGCCTCCGTTAAGATGCGTGAAGCTTACGAGGCTTATATAGATAAATTATTTACCTTGTCTGGCTCAAGCCCGGAGCAAGCGGATGCGGCGGTAGAGGCCGTGATGAAAATAGAGAAAGCTATCGCGGGGATTTCTTACGGGCGTGAGGATTTGCGTGATTCCCAGAAGAACTACAATAAACTGGCTTACGAGGATTTCAAGAAAATAGAGTCTCCGCTGGATTGGGATGTATATTTTGAATCCATGGGATTGGCTGGGCTGAAAGAATTAGATGCGAAGCAGATCAACTATTATAAAAACATGAACGAGGCTTTGCAGAACACGACGGTCGATGAGCAGAAATATTATTTGGCGTTTAATTTATTGAACGCCGCCGCTCCTTTCCTGAGTGATGATTTCGTAGACGCCGAGTTTGAGTTCTACGGAAAGACAATGTCCGGTAAACTGGAGCAACAACCTCGTTGGAAACGTTCGTTGAATACGGTAAACGGAGTGTTGGGCGAGGCTGTAGGCAAGATGTATGTGGAGAGATATTTCCCGGCTTCTTCCAAGGAAAAGATGTTGACGCTGGTAGGCAACTTGCAGACCGCCTTGAGTGAGCGGATCAACGGCTTGGAATGGATGAGCGATACGACAAAAGCGAAGGCTCAAGAGAAACTGGCCGCCTTCACGGTGAAGATAGGCTATCCGGACAAATGGCGTGATTATAGCGGCTTGGAGATCAAGAACGATTCTTATTGGGCGAATGTTCGCCGTTCTAATATCTTTGATATGGCCTATCGGTTGGCAGACGTGGATAAGCCGGTGGATAAGTCTCGCTGGCATATGAGCCCGCAGACCGTGAACGCTTATTACAATCCGACAACTAATGAGATCTGTTTCCCGGCTGCCATCCTTCAGCCTCCTTTCTTTAACCCGGATGCCGACGATGCGGTGAACTATGGCGCTATCGGCGTGGTGATCGGTCATGAGATGACGCACGGGTTCGATGACCAGGGACGTAACTACGACAAGGATGGTAATTTAATTGATTGGTGGACCGCCGAGGATGCAGCTCGTTTCACGGAACGCGCTGATAAATTGGCCGATCAATATGACCGGATTATCGTGATAGATACGCTTCATGCCAACGGACGTTTCACGTTGGGTGAGAATATCGCCGATCACGGAGGTTTGTTGGTCGCTCACCAAGCTTACTTGAATAGCCTGAAAGGCAAGGAGACTCCGGCTCCGATTGATGGCTTCACGAATGAGCAACGTTTCTTCTTGGGATACGCTACGTTGTGGGGGCAGAATATCCGTCCGGAGGAGATTCGCCGTCGTACCAAGATCGATCCGCACTCATTGGGGAAATGGCGCGTGAACGCGGCCTTGCGTAATATCGCCCCGTTCTATGCCGCTTTTGGTATTAAGGAGGGAGACCCGATGTATATGGCTCCGGCTGATCGGGTGGTTATCTGGTAACTCATATTTAGTCTATATAAGTGAAAAGAGGGAGTATGTCATATAAAGGCATGCTTCCTTTTTTCGTTTATACCGATATTGCCGGATGGGAGGTTACTTTTGTTTAGGCGTGTCCGTCTGTGTATTCGAGGGGATTTTCATCCTCCTGTATTCTTGAGGTGTCATTCCCGTATGTTGCCTGAAGTATTTATTGAAAAAGGACAAATTGTTAAAACCTAAGGAGAAAGCGATCTCCTTCACCGTCAGATCTGTCGATCTTAATTGTGCCTTGGCGTCCATCGTGATAACGGAAGATATGATTTCCAAGGGAGTAAGCCCGATCGCTTTCTTGATAGTCGTACAAAAATGGGGCAACGACAGGTTTAGCTGAGCGGCGTAAAAAGAGACGCTGTGCTCGGAGGTATAATGCTCTACTACAAGTTGGATGAACTTACGGTAGATCTCATTGGTTCGCGTACGGATTCCGTTTGTCCAATGGCTATGGTTCTTATATAACTCGGCCGTCCCTTGCATAAATATCGTGAGATAGGCGATGATCAGGTTTTTATTGACCATGGAATAAGACGGGGGTAAGGATTGCGCACGTATCAATAGACGGTATCCATCAATATATAACTGGGCCACAGGTTCCTCCAAAGGCATGACCGGATGTTCCGTAATGACGGGAAGGAAACTCATGGTGGATTTTATGAAATTGATGTTTGTCATAAATTCCGAAGAGAATCCGGCGAAGTAGAAACGTGCGTCGTCCGATATTTCGTGAAACTGGATAAAGTTACTGGGCACCAAGGTGACGAAATCATATTTGCTAATCGTATACTTCGCTAGATTGATAGAAACCTGTACGGAACCTTCCACACAAAGGAGAAACAAACCGGCCTTTATCTTATGAGGCTGCTTGCTATATTTGTTTAGCGTCTCTTTTGTGATACGATCTCCGACGATAAAATCGTTCGTGATATCGAATGTGAGCATTTCCTTTTCCATATCTAATCGGTAATTCGTTTCAAATATACGTATTAATAAATACTTATTATTCAAGATAATAAAAATAGAACATAGAAACAAAAGAATGGATATTGATTCTGTAAAATTTAAGGGCGAACTTTACAAATGAATACTAATTGTAGGAAAGAGGAAACAAAAAGAATACAGTTTGTTTATTAGAAAAATATTTTGATTATGGAAAAGGGAAGAATCGGGGTAAATGCGGGAAAAGTATGGCATACACTAAATGAGGTGAATGAGATATCTACGCAGGAATTGAGCCGTAAATTATCTTTGAGCATTGAAGACCTAGCCTTGGCTATTGGCTGGTTGGCTAGGGAAAACAATATTTATATCACAAGAAAGAAGGGGCTGTTATATGTCAGCAATGGTATTAAATCCAATATGTATTATTGAATGAAAGAAATAAAAAAGGCTATCCTCACGGACAGCCAATCTTCATTGTTAACCTTAAATCTAATACCATGAAAAACACAATGCAAATATATGGCTTTTATGTTATGTAGCATAATAATTTGTTTGGAAATCTCATTTGCTTAACTTGATTTAACGAAAATGTGCTATAGAACATGTTTTTAAGGCATGGTTTATAAATACAAGCATCACCTATTGCCGATAGAAATGAATCAACAGGCACTCTTGCAAACGTTTGCATTGTATGGTCTAAATACATATCTTTGATCTTGTAAAATAAACAGCCATGAAAAAGCGTCAGATCACGATAAAAGACATAGCGAAAGCTTTATGTATTTCCCCCTCGACAGTCTCTCGCTCCTTGGCCGACCACCCGGATATCAGCCAAGAGACCAAGAATATTGTGAACGCTTACGCCCGAGAGCATAAATATAAGCCCAATGCCTTAGCCTTGAGTTTGCGGACGAATAATACGAAGACAATCGGGGTTATTTTACCGCAGATCGTGCATTATTTCTTTTCTTCCGTTTTGTCCGGCATAGAGGATGAGGCGGAAAAAGGGGGATATCGTGTGATTATTTGCCAGAGTAACGAAACGTACGAGAAAGAGGTTAAGGGCGCTCAGGCTTTATTGGAGGCACGTGTTTGCGGGGTCTTGGCTTCTGTTGCCAAGACGACGACGACTTACGATCATTTTCAAGAACTTATCGATAGTGATATCCCTGTTGTTTTTTTCGATCGTATATGTACGGGTATCCTGACAGACCGGGTCGTGGTTGATGATTACGCCGGGGTTTGCTCTGCCGTGGAATACCTGATTCATAGCGGTTGCCGGCGGGTCGCCTTTTTCGGCTCTCCTGCTCATTTAGCGATCTCGAATAACCGGAGGATGGGGTATGAGGATGCTTTGCGTAAAAATGGCTTGCCGGTAGAAAAAGAGTTGATCAAGATTTGTGATAATTATACCGAAGCACTCCGGCTGACCCCGGAATTACTCTCCTTGCCAAATCGTCCGGACGCGTTTTTCGCCGTGAATGACGAGACCGCTATCGGGGTCTTGAATGTTGTCAAGGCCAAAGGATTGAAGATACCCGACGAGGTCTCGATCTGTGGATTTACGAATAATAGTTTGGCCGAGGTTAGCGACCCCTTGCTTACCTCCGTAGACCAGCACGGTTATGAGTTGGGAGCCTCTGCCATGCGTCTGTTGATAGAACGCTTGAAGGGCGTGCGTGATGGAGATCGTATCGTGAGCAAGATTATCAAGACCAATCTGGTGGTGAGACAGACTACCCGTTAAAAAGCGGGTTCCGAAAACGTTTGCTTTACTTCTTTGAATGAATTTGAATCGCCGCGATATCCTGTCTCGGAATAATTCCGTATGTTTGCCGTCAAACAAATAAATACCTTAAAAACATAATTCTCATGAAAACAAAACCATTTTTGAGCTTTTGGCAAATATGGAATCTAACCTTCGGTTTCTTGGGCATCCAGTTCGGTTTTGCCCTCCAGAACGCGAACTCAAGTAGAATACTTCAAACCTATGGGGCGGATGTGGAACAACTATCCTTGTTTTGGTTGGCAGCTCCGCTGACAGGTATGATCATACAACCTATCATTGGTCATTATTCCGATCAGACGTGGTGCCGCTTAGGGCGTCGGCGACCTTTTTTCCTGGTGGGAGCTATCTTTACGACTATCGCCTTGATATTGATGCCGAATGCGGGATTGTTCTTGTCGCCCGGAGCGGAAACGGCAATTTTATCTCCCGTATTGATAGGGGCGGGCATGCTGATGATTATGGATGCCTCCATCAATGTGACGATGGAACCTTTCCGGGCTTTGGTTGGGGATATGCTACCTGATGAGCAGCATACGACCGGGTTCTCTATCCAGACTTTCTTGATCGGTATCGGTGCCGTCGTTGGTTCTTTGTTACCGAGTATTATGAATAAGGTATTTGGTTTATCCAATACGGCTGTTGCCGGTGAGGTTGCCGATAATGTCAAGTTCGCTTTTTATACCGGCGCGGCGATCTTGCTAGCGAGTGTGCTATGGACGATTTTCAAGACGAAGGAATATTCTCCGGAGGAGATGGCCGAATTTAGGCTTTCCGGTGGCGAGCTAATTGAAAAAAGACGAGATAGCAATGGTTTTATGGAGATTATGCGTGATATCTTTCATATGCCAAAGGTGATGTTACAGTTAGGTTTATGCCAGTTTTTCGCATGGTTCGCCTTGTATTCGATGTGGGTTTACTCTACTCCCGCTATTGCGGAACATGTATACGGGGCAACAGACCCGACTTCTGCCGAGTATGCGATGGCCGGTGACAAGGTAGGTGAGTTGTTCAGTATCTATAACTTTGTGGCGATGTTGTTCGCTTTATTATTGATCCCGATCGCTCGTCGTTTAGGCCGGAAAATGACCCATGCTTTCTGTTTATGTCTGGGAGGGGCTGGTCTGGTTTCTCTCTATTTATTGGATAATACGGGTATGATGGTCTTTTCCATGATCGGTATCGGAATAGCGTGGGCGAGTATATTGGCGATGCCTTACGCCATTCTTTCTGATAGTCTTCCTGCGGAAAAGATGGGTACTTATATGGGAATATTCAATTTCTTTATAACGATACCTCAGATTATGAATGGTATTATTCATGGATGGATCGTTCGTAATGTTTATCATGGACATGCCGTGTTCGCTTTATTGACGGGAGGTATTTTCTTGTTTTTCGCAGCGGCGGCGGTTAGTCTTGTGAAAGAGAAAAAGTTCAATCGGAAAGCGTGACACATTAAAGTCCGGTTTCCTGTTGCCAAGCGTAAGAACGCTATACCCAAGTCAAACAGCAAGTTATTATAGTATAGGTAGAAAAACGTATCTCAAGTAATCCCGGGATCACCCCGGGATAACAACAGGAAACCAAAGGACTAACTACTAAAAGGCTTCTTCGTTTTCGTTCTTACGGCTTGACCCGGTGATACGAGAAACTAACATCGCTACCGTAATCAGGCCTAAGACTCCCATGGTTACGTTTTTGGTAACCTCATTGTCAAAAGTGGTAGTTCCGACTAATACCAATATAATAAATGAAACCATCATGACTGCATCAGCCAAGTCTTTATTTATTTTCATGATCTTCTTTGTTTTTTTAAGTTCTTGTATTTATTGCTTTTTCTCCAATGCTTCTTCTTCCGGTGACGTCCCGGCATTACTCAGCCCTTTCATTATGCCATAAAGACCTACACATAGAGTACCCATAACTACGACTAATTTGATATAATCGTTGGGTATAATAGAACTACACGCAAATACACAACCTGCGATTGTTAGAAGAACATAAAGATATATACGTATTTTTCCTGATTTATTAGTTGCCATAATTGTAATTTTTAATTGTTTATAATTTGTTGTAAATGGGCAAGAATTCCCTGGGAATATTGATTTAATAAATACAATATTCCTATTGGTAAGACATATTTATGACTTACCGAAAAAGATGTGAGTATGAAACAATTAAAAACTAAATAATGAGTTTCCGCAAGGTAAAGACATGCTCTCCCATACGGCATAGAAGGGTAGATAAATTCACGATCTGATGAGTGGATATATGTTGAGATACTTTATGAAGCTGGTTTATCCCTCTCAAACGCATGTCTTGAAGGGATTTCTCCATATTTTTCCATATCCGTATTTCACTCGTGTTGTTTGTTGTTTGCGAGATCCTGCGGGGAGTCAAGCAATTGCTACTTTTCAATTCATTGCTTAATACCTCGAACCTACGTTGGGCATCTGCCGTGTTTTTTTCTTTCATAACGGCCTCTTTTACCGCAGGCATAACCTCATCCATACCCTTTGTCCCTTCCTCGGGAGCAAATAGCATGAAACTTACCAACAGACCTAATATGAATAGAAAATTTCTCATGGTGCAAATATACAAGTATTTCTTTAGATAATAGCAACGGTATATGTTATTTGTTTTTTATTTTTGTGGATATTTTAAGAATAAAACAAAAGAATGAAGAATAACAAATCGAGAATTCAAGTTTGGTTGGAGGCGGCACGTCCGAAAACATTGCCGGCATCTTTTAGTCCGGTATTGGTGGGTTGTGCGCTGGCTTACAGGGATGGAGTATTTAAATGGGTCCCGGCGATCCTTTGTGTCTTGGTAGCTTTGCTCGCTCAGATAGCCAGTAATTTCGCTAATGACTATTTTGATTTTAAAAAGGGTGCGGATAAAGAGGACCGGTTGGGGCCGGAGCGGGCCGTGGCTTCTGGTTGGATAACCCCTAAGAATATGTTATGGGGTACTTTCATCACGCTGGGATTTTCTTGTTTGTGTGGTTGTTTCTTGTTGTTCTTTGCCGGATGGGAGTTGATCGGTGTAGGAATCGCTATCGCTATTTGTGTCTTGGCTTATTCCGCAGGGCCGTTTCCTTTGGCTTATAACGGGCTGGGGGATGTGTGTGTCGTATTATTTTATGGGATTATTCCGGTTTGCTTTACGTATTATGTACAAGCATTGTCGTTTTCTTTATTGTCTTTCTTGCTATCGTTGTCATTGGGTCTGTTGTCCGCTAATATTTTGATCGTGAATAATTACCGGGATTATGAGCAAGACCGGGCGGCTCGTAAACGGACTACGATCGTATTGTTCGGGCGTACGTTCGGGCTGGTCGCTTATCTGCTGAATGGTATATTGGCGATCTTGATTACCCTTCCTTTATTGATGGATGCCTCGCCTTGGCTTATTTGTTTGTTTGCGGGTTTCAGCGTGTTGTTCGCTGCCACATGGTTGGAGATGAGGCATTATCAAGGGCGCGAGCTTAATAGAACTTTGGGGCATACGGCACGGAACGTATTTGTCTATGCCGTATTACTTTCCGTCGCGTTATTGTTTGGCTCTTAGGATATGTCGCGCCTTAAACAAGCGTTTGGCCTCATGAAGGCTTTTTTGTATGTATTTTGACAGGATGATCAATGTCACGGCAACGATAATCAGTAGGATTCCCAAAGCTAGGTGAGGGGTGAAAAGCTCTCCGAAAACCAATACCCCTACGCAAACGGCTGTTACAGGTTCCATCGCCCCCAGCACGGAAGTCAAGGTGGAACCGATATGATGTACGGCTTGTACCAACGTGATATTTGATACTATGGTTGGCAGGATGGCTAATAAGACTAAATTGATAAAAGAAGGTACGTCCGGGATGGGTTGGATTCCTGTCCCCGTCTGTGCTTTTATGAAAAACAACGATGTGCTAACGATAAATACGTAAAACGTGAGTTTTTGCCCCGGCATATCGTGTATCCTTGATTTATTGACGGTCACGATGTAGAGGGCATAAGCGATCGCGGAAAGTAGCACGATCATTACGCCTAGC
Organism: uncultured Parabacteroides sp.; assembly: GCF_947855115.1. Classification (GTDB taxonomy): domain Bacteria; phylum Bacteroidota; class Bacteroidia; order Bacteroidales; family Tannerellaceae; genus Parabacteroides. The sequence continues at coordinate 318,588 of NZ_CANTZW010000001.1, read as the reverse complement.
CCGTTTAATCGCATCTCACCCCCGTCGATAGACAGGCGGGCTACGCCGCAAATGGCGAGTCCGATGGCCAAAAGCGTGATCCATGATGCTTTTTCTTTAAATACGAGCAACATGAAAAGGGTTACGAATATTGGATAGGTAAAATGCAGGGTTGTAGCGATTCCGGCGGCCATGAAACTATATCCCCAAAATAGAAACATCGCCGAGCCTGTATAAAAAATGCCTAATAGGATCAATGCCGGCAGGTTACGCATCTCTGTCCTGAAGGATTCCTTTTTCGCCAGAAGCATACCGGACAAGGCGATGGCCGCAAATAAGAAACGATAGAACAGAATCGAATCAAACCGCATACCTTTTTCCATGAGAGGCAACGTAAATAAAGGGATCAGGCCGAACGTGACGGAGGTCGCTATCCCATAAGCGAAACCTTTTAGATTATTATTCATATTTATGTTTTTTGATAAAATGACCGTAAAACCACCATCCGCGGCAGGGCCGGTTTTGGGTTTGTATATAGGCATGTTCTCGAAGTACTTCCCCTTTATCCTATAAGTCTTCTAAAGATATTTCTTTAAAATCGGTATGGTTAATCGCGGGAAGTAGAATATCTGTTATATCCTTAGTTTTTAGTTTTAGGCTATAAGTATTTTCACAAGGATGGCAACTTATGTAATCAGTTTTAAGAATCTCTTTGTCTATTAATAGTTTAACTTTATTTTCTTTGTCATATATCAGCCCGAGAATACTTACACTTCCGGGCATAGTGAAAAGAAATTTATCCAGATCCTCATTGGAGGCGAAAGTAAGGCGAGAACTTCCTATTTGCCGGGCAATGTTTTTAATGGAAATTTTCTTATCTCCCAATATCATGACTAAGAAGTATTCTTTTTGTTTGTTCACTAAGAAAAGATTTTTGCAAGGTGTGACATTTAATGTTTGAGCTATTGGCATACCTTCTTTCGTTGTCATGATAGGAGGATGTTCTAAACACGTATAATTTATACCTAGTTTTTCTAGCAGTTGATATATTTCTTTTTTCATTATAACTTGAATATTAACGATACGGGTAAGTGAAACTCGTGCGATAGTTATCGATAGCCTTAATATTCGTTTTCTCGCGAAAGGAAAAAATAGAGCGTAACGAGTCTTTTACAATCCTGTTCGCTACGCTCTGTTTCGATTTACTCTCTGCGAGGTTATTTATTATAGTAATAGTCCCGCTGCGACTTCTTCCGCGACAGCGTCACCCCTCAATACGGATACCAAGGCTAAGGCAAAGTTGAACACCAAGCCGGGGCCTTTGCCTGTTACCACATTGCCATCTACTTCTACGGCCTCGCCCGTAACGGTGGCACCGATCAATTTGGGTTCGAATCCGGGATAACAAGTGGCTTTACGGCCTTTTAATAAACCAAGGCCGCCTAATACCATCGGAGCGGCACAGATAGCGGCTACGGTTTTCTCTTTCTTATAATGCTCGATTAGGAGTTCTTTTAACGGTTCACAATCGTTTAGGTTGCTGCTACCGGGCATGCCTCCCGGCAAAATCAAGGCGTCCGCGTCTGAAAAATCAATTTCACCCAATGTAGCGTCAGCCGTGTATTCCATATTATGAGCGCCAATCACTTTACGATTGTCTGTGATGGAGACCGTTTTCGTGTCTATATTCCCACGACGCAAAATGTCTACGGTTCCCGTGGCTTCCATTTCCTCGAAGCCATTCGCTAAGAATACGATCGCTTTCTTCATAAGATTCAATTATTTAAATTTGTACACGTAAGTAATAGTACCACTTTGGTTATTAGCCCCGCTGATACTGTTGAATTTCGCTTTTCGAGCGGCCTCCAAGGCGCTTTTACGCATGGAAGCGTTGTCTATATTAGTTCCCCGGCCTACCTCGGCAAATATAACATTACCTTTCGGGTCTACGGTTATATTAATGACGATGCGGCCCTCCTCTTGAATCGTGTAAGCGGGACGCGGGAGCCCTCCTGAGCCGATAGAGCGGCCATTCAAGTTAAATGACCCGTAACCGCCTACGCCCTCGTTTGCGCCATGATCGGAGTTACCGAACGGACTTCCTTGATTGCCGGTTCCACTTGCCGCGTCACCTTGGCTACTTCCTTGCGAGCTCCCTTTGCCAAAAGCCCCCGCCACTTTATTACTGATGGCTTGTTCCTTTTTGCGGCGTTCCTCGGCCAGGCGTTTCTTCTCGGCCTCCTGCTGCTTGCGTTTCTCCTCTTCTTCTTTTTCTTTTTTCTTTTTTGCGTCCTCTAGAGCTACACTTTCCTCGATATCCTGAGTGATCAGCTCTGGCTTAGACGTTTCCACTTGCGGCTCAGGTACGGGGGGAGGAGGGGGAGGTGTTTCCTGGAGTGCTTCTTGCCCGGTATATTGGGGCTCGAACATTCCGGCGGCGGCATCTACATTCCCGAAATTAACGAGTATACCCCCGTCTTCATCCGGAACCTCGGTTTTCAATACGGTGAACCAAAGTACCAGCAGAATGATACCGTGAAAGGCTACGGTACCCATTAAACTGTATATGTCATCCTTATTCAGTCTCATAATTTATTAGTTGACAATTGATGGTTGACTGTTGACAGTTGGAAACACAGTCTGGAAAAACTGTCAACTGTCCTGTGTCAGCTATCAACTATTTCTGCGGACGGGTGGCAAGCACCATCTTGAATTTATTTTCGTTCGCTATATTCAGTATCTTTACAATTTCTTTATAAGGTACGGTCTCGTCGGCATATAAGGCGACGAACATCTCCGGTTCCTTTGCGTAGCTGTCTTGCAAGAAAGGAGTGATCTCTTCGAATGAGACCTGTACCTCTTTCTGCTTTCCAAATGCCACGTAGTAATTCAGGTCTGCGTCTATCGTTACCCTTGTAAGAGGTTTTGCCGCTGTTTGCTTCTGCGCTTGTGGCAAGGTAACCTTGATGGCGTTCGGGATTACTACGGTGGAGGTAACCATGAAGAATATCAGCAAGAGGAATATGACATCTGTCATAGAGGCCATGCTGAACGCTTCGTTAACCTTTGTTCTTCTTTTTAGAGCCATAATCTTTTATAATTGAAAATTGAAAATGGAGAATTGAAAATTAAATAGAGGAGAGTTGGCTCATTTTCAATTTTTAATTCTCTATTTTCAATTAATTAGCCGGTTCATTTAATAAATCCATAAATTCCATCGTGCGGGCTTCCATCTTGTTTACCACGTTATCTACCTGAGAAACCAGATAGTTGTATGCGAACAATGTAATGATACCAACTACCAAGCCGCCCACGGTTGTTACCAAGGCCTCGTAGATACCACCGGATAATAGGGATACATCGACGTTTGTGCCTGCGTTCGCCATATCGAAGAAGGCACGTACCATACCGGTTACCGTTCCGAGGAAACCAAGCATAGGAGCGCCGGCGGCTGTTGTCGCGATCAAAGGGAACCCTTTTTCCAATTTAGCGATCTCCAAGTTCCCGACATTTTCGATAGCTACAAGTACGTCGTTCATCGGACGGCCTAAGCGGGTAATACCTTTTTCGATCATACGGGCAGAAGGCGTGTTGGTATTGCGGCACAGATTAAGGGCCGAATCCACTTTTCCCTCATGGATATAATCCTTGATACGGTTCATGAACGTCTCGTCTTCTTTTCCCGCACGGTGGATGACGATCAAACGTTGAACGAAAATATAGATAGCCATCAAGGAAAGCAGTAATAATACCACCATAATCCAACCTCCCTTAAAGGCAAGGTCTATCACGTTAATTTCCGCTTCTGTGGGAACGGTAACTGCCGTTAAGTCCGGCATTTGATCTGCCGTCTGAGAACCCACGGCCTGTAGTGAAAGTAAAATACTCATCGTTTTGAATTATAGTTTATGATTTTCAATTCTCAATTCTTTATTCTCAATTATTCAAGCATGCCTTGTATAAAGCGATTGTCTCTTGTAAGCCATGATAAAGCGCGTCGCAAATCAAAGCGTGTCCGATAGAAACTTCCTCCAGCCAAGGGATATTCTTGTTGAAGAAAGCGAGGTTCTCTAAATTCAAGTCGTGCCCGGCATTCACGCCTAACCCTAAGTTTTTCGCTAATTGCGCGGCTTCAATAAAAGGGGCGATCGCCTTATCGCGATCTTCCGGATAATAGGTCGCGTAAGGTTCCGTGTATAACTCGATACGGTCTGTACCTGTTTTTGCCGCGAGCTCGATATTCGCCAAGTCTGTCCCTACGAAAATAGATGTACGGATTCCTTGCGAGGTAAAGGTATCCACCAGATCGCTTAGGAAATCAAAATTATCTTTTATGTTCCAGCCAGCGTTCGACGTGATAGCGTCTGGCGCATCCGGAACTAATGTGACTTGGGTTGGTTTTACCTTCAATACCAAGTCGATGAATTTATCGCAAGGATAACCTTCTATGTTAAATTCTGTCCGGATAAGAGGTTTTAGTTCATAAACATCGTTGTAACGGATGTGTCGTTCGTCCGGACGGGGATGGACCGTAATCCCTTGTGCCCCGAATAATTCACAGTCTTGTGCTACTTTTAGTACGTTTGGCATATTGCCACCTCTCGCGTTGCGAATGGTAGCGACCTTGTTAATGTTTACACTTAAATTTGTCATTGTATATCGTATATCTTTTTTCTTTCATTACTTTTGCACAAAGTATCGGCAAATTTAGCAGGATTTAGGGAATTAACAGAATAATGTTGGTGAAAGATTTCATAACAAAGGAAATTCCGGTGTTAAAAAGTTTTGACACAGCGGAATATGCGTTAGCGTTGATGGAGGACTTTAAACTCAAGCATCTTCCGTTATTGAGTGATAGCGCATACCAGTGTTTAGTGTCGGAGAAAGACCTGTTGGCGATGCCGGATCCTTCGGCCACAATCGGCGAGCCGTTTTTATTCGCTCCGGTGATTTCTGAAAACGGGCATTTGCACGAGGCGTTGGCAATGATAACCCGGTATGGGTTGAGCCTATTGCCTGTGGTTTCTGTTGACGGAACCTATTTGGGGGCGATTACCCGAGACCGTTTGGTCGATGTCTTGTCCGAGTTATGCAATGCGGAGGCCGCTGGGAGCGTGATCATATTGGAGATGATGCCGCAAGATTATTCCCTGACGGATATCGCCCGTTTGGTGGAGGCGAATAATGCCCATGTCCTTAATTTACTTTCCCATCAAGATAAGGATACGGGTCGTTTGCTGATAACCCTGAAGATAGACCTGGAAGACGCCTCTCCCGTGATCCGTAGTTTCGAGCGCTTTAATTATACGGTACTTTACCATTTTATGGAGAAGGGGATGGTAGATGATATGTTGCGGCAGCGGATGGATGAGTTATTGCATTATATGAATATGTAAAGTAAGGAGCGTAGAATGAAAGTTGGAATATTTGGAAGTGAATACCAGGTTGAGAGACAGAATCTGATAAAACGCTTGTTCGAGAAGCTTCGGGAGCAAGAGGCCGATATCTATGTAGACAGTCCTTTTTATACGTTCCTTACCGATGCTTTTGGCTTTGAGCCTGTGGTAAGCGGGTTGCTGGAAGGCGACGGGTTTGATCTGGATATAGCGCTTAGCGTGGGAGGAGATGGCACGTTCCTTCGCACGGCGGCCCGGGTAAATAAGCAGGATATCCCTATTTTAGGTATCAATACGGGACGGTTGGGTTTCCTTGCGGATGTCGGCAGTAATGAGATTGAGGATACTTTGGATGAGATTTTTAAGAATTACTATCGGGTAGAGGAGCGTACCCTTTTGCGCTTGTATACGGAAGACCGTGCGTTTAGAGGATATAATTACGCATTGAACGAGATCGCCGTGCTTAAGCGTGACAGTTCGTCGATGATCACGATTCATACATTCTTAAACGAGGAATATCTGACTTCTTATCAAGCGGATGGTTTGGTAGTGGCTACGCCTACCGGTTCCACGGCCTATTCGATGAGCGTGAACGGGCCGATTATCGTCCCGCGAAGTAATAATATCGTTTTGAGCCCGGTCGCCCCGCACTCCTTGAACGTGCGTCCGCTGGTTATTCCGGATTCGGATATAATAACTCTTCGGGTAGAGAGCCGGAATAAGTATTTTCTGATATCCTTGGATGGACGTTCTGAGATATTTCCGGCAGGTATCGGATTAAAGATAAGCAAGGCCGATTATACGACGAAAGTCATCAAACGCTATAATCATACTTTTTACCAGACGCTTCGGGAAAAATTGATGTGGGGGGCAGATGTGCGAATGAAATAATATTGCGCGTGTCCGGTCTTTGTCCAAATATTCGCGGATAGTGATATGCTTTATAAGTTGTTGATAACTAAATTCTTTCGTGTGAATGAGATAAATGAGTCTTATGCCTTTTGTCCAGTTATTCTATTATGGATTGAAAAAAGGGAGGTATTTGATGTCCAGTCGCTATTTTTGAGGAACGCATGAGATTCGACTTTATGTCCAATCTTTGCCTGATAGCGAATTTTTATTTAAATAATTGTTTATTAGTTTGTTGCTGTAGGGGTAAGAGGAGGTTTCATGTCCTCGATTTGTCCAGTACCCTTTTTTGACCCGCATTTTTTAACTCTTTACTTTTGTTGGCAGATATAAATCTAGCTTAATGGAAGTATTTTCAATTATTATTCCTGTCTATAATCGTCCGCAGGAGATAGAGGATTTATTAAACAGCCTCACTCGGCAGACATATGTCCATTTTGAGGTTATCGTGGTAGATGACGGTTCTTCTATACCTTGCGAGCCGATAGTCAATGCCTATAATGACCGGTTGAGGATTCGCTATTTTTACATAAAGAATTCAGGTCCGGGCTTGGCCCGTAATCAAGGGGTACGTTATGCGGAAGGGAAGACCGTGATTATCTTGGATTCGGATTGTATCGTTCCGGCCTGCTACCTGGAACAGGTACATGAGTCCTTGACGCGTTATAAAGTGGATGCCTTTGGTGGGGCTGACAGGGCGCACGCCTCTTTTTCTGCCGTGCAGAAAGCGATCAGCTACTCGATGACCTCATTCTTTACCACGGGAGGGATCCGGGGAGGCCGGAGGCGCCTGGATACTTTTTATCCCCGGAGCTTTAATATGGGAATGCGGAAAGAGGTTTATGAAGCCTTGGGAGGTTTTTCGGATATGCGCTATGGGGAGGACATCGATTTTAGTATCCGGATTTTTGCCGCAGGTTATAAATGCCGTTATTTCCCCGGCGCTTGGGTCTATCATAAGCGTAGGACGAGTTTCATGCAGTTCTTCAGGCAAGTACGGCATTCGGGATACGCTAGGATTATCTTGTACCGGAAATATCCGGAATCCTTGAGGTGGGTACATTGTTTGCCTGCCTTATTCGTGATAGGCCTGCTTGGGATATGTGTCTCCGCTTTTTTCGTTTCGACGGTATATGCTTTATTATTATTTTATGTTTCACTGATCTTTTTTGACGCTTTGATGAGAAATAAGAATGGAATCGTAGCGTTATTATCTATCATGGCGGCTTTTGTCCAACTGATCGGATATGGAACAGGCTTTTTAGAGGCGATTGTGAGAGAGGGGATTTTAAGACAGAGGTATTAAGATAATGAATACTATTTATATGAAGCTTACGTTGCGTACATCTACTGCCCTAAGCCCGGTTTTGGGGGAACCGGAGCATTTTTACGTAGATATTTATTATCTGGTCCTTCTGGTTATTGTTGCTTTTACCCTGCTTTTATTCTCTTTTCTGCGCCATCACCTCTATAAGACAAAAAAGGAGAAAGAACTGAGAGAAATAGCGAGTCTTGTGGATAAAAATGAGATTCTGATACAACGTTACAGCCGTGAGATGTCGCGTATCAAGGAACAATTGGAGGCGAAGGAGAAATGTCTGAAAGAATATCAGCATGCGGCTCAATGGAAAGCGGATCACGACGTGGAATCCCTGATCAAGGAAAAAGAACGTTTGGCGAAGTGTTTGCTGGAGCAGTTGGATACGTTCAAGAGGTTGAAGATTCTTTCTAAATCGAAAACGGCATTGCCGGCTTCGGATTGGGTGAACTTGATCGAGATCGTGAATACTCTTTATGATGATTTTATCAGCCGTTTGCGTGTCGCTTATCCTGATTTGACGGAAGATGCCATCCGTTTTTGTTGTTTGATTAAATTGCGGTTGACCTCGGCAGAACTGATGTCGGTCTTGAACGTGACGAAGGATGCTATCTATAAACGCAAGTTCCGTTTGAAGAAAGAGTTGATGCCGGATGATGATCCTCGCTCCCTGGACGATTTTTTGGGAAGTTATTAGATCTGAGCGGATCGTTTTCTTGTTAATAACTATGTCTTAGAAGGATTTCTTTGTTAAATCGAGTTAAGTATATGATATTTGCAAATAATTAAGCATGTTTCATAACATAAAAGTGCTTATATTTGCACTGTGTTTTTCATGGTATTAGATTTAAGGTTAACGATTGAGATTGGCTGTCCGTGATGGATGGCCTTTTTTTGTATAGAGGCATTATGTGATTGCTTATCAATGATATGCTTTGCCAATTATTTTTTTCATCGTGGCACGGCAGTGCCTCCCTGGTGGCACAGCTGTGCCAATGCTATGGCAAGGTTGTGCCATGCCGATGGTACAGCAGTGCCACGGGGATGTTCTTTCTTAATATACCGAAAACATATATTTCCGTCATAATTTACATTTGGTCTTTTTGGGTCTTTGATTTTTTCAATAACTTTGGGACCCATGTCGGAATCGTAAAAGATCATCTGTTGTATTATAAGTTATTCATAGAAAATATTGCTTAATTGATTAAAAGTTGTGATTTGAATGACGATGGAACAATGTAATAAAATGATAGAGGAGATGGGATTTAATGACATTTTCCAGAAATTGCCGATTGGAATAGAGGTCTATGACAAGGCGGGGCAACTTGTAGATCTGAATAGGGTGGACGAAAACTTGTTTGCCATAAGCCGGAAAGATATCGTAGGGATAAACCTTTTCGAGAATCCTAATTTCCCGGAGGATAAGATCGCTCGTCTTAAACAAGGCGAGATGGTCGTGTTCGATTGTAATTATGACTTTGATAATATACGAACGAACAAGTATTATAACATAAACCCGAAGACGGAAGGTACGAACTTGCGCCTGTCAATTAAATGTGTGCCGCTGAGAGACGAGGCTGAGGAGATTTGCGGATATGTGTTGATGTTTACGGATGAGACGGAAGAATATAAGAAGTCGGAGAAAGTCGAGGAGCTGTTCACGAAACTGAAGACGGTTATGCGTTGCAGCGATTCTTTGCTGTGGGAGTATGACGTTAAGGCCGATAAGATGCACATTGATCTGGATTTACGTGTTTTAGGAAATAAATCTAGGCTGATAGTAAGCAATTTAACAACGAAAAATGACTTTTATGAGATCGTGCATCCGGAAGACCGGGAACGAGTGCTTACGCAAGGTTTCGAAAAGATCATTACGGGTGAGATCGGTGAATATAGCATTCAATACCGGCGTCTTTTCGAGGGGCGATATGTTTGGGTAAGGGCGTATGCATATCCTTATAAATATGACGAGGCCGGAAAGCCTGCGAAAATCCTTTATTACCTGACGGACATAACGGATGAGATCGCCATGCAGGATAAATTGCGTTGGGCGGAACGGGAGCATCAACGGAAAGAGTACGAGCTGGCCAAGGCTAAGGAGGAGAATCGGCTGAAGTCTATGTTCCTGGCGAATATGAGCCATGAGATCCGTACGCCTTTGAACGCTATCGTGGGTTTCGCGAATATTTTGGCAGAGACCAAGGAGATGGAGCAGGAAGAACGAGAGTTTTATGTAGATATCATAGACAAGAATAGTGAGCTGCTTCTGCAATTGATTGAAGATATCCTTGATTTCTCGAAGATTGAGGCGGGAACGTTTGACATCACAAAGAAACATTTTGATTTCAAGGAGATTTGTGAGGAAACGTATGCGGTCCATGCCTTGAAGATTCCGGAGAATGTCCGGTTTGTCTTCGACCGGGAATTACGGCACGTGACTATCTACTCGGACCCGAAACGGGTGGTGCAGGTTATCTCTAATTTTTTGACGAACGCGATTAAGTTTACCTCGGAAGGAGAGATCAAGCTAGATTATGAGGTTCTGGAGAATGAATTGAGGGTCTCGGTCTCAGATACGGGAATGGGGATTTCGGAGGAAGATTGCAGGACTATATTTGATCGCTTCGTTAAATTGAACGCTTGTAGGCAAGGAACCGGGTTGGGCTTGGCGATTTGCAAGAATATCGTGGAGAAGCTGGGAGGGCGAATCGGAGTGGAATCTACATTGGGGAAGGGATCTACCTTTTGGTTCACTTTGCCTTTGATGGAGATTCAGGAGGATTAATTTAAGCTCTGAGAGCGCATATGCTGCTTTACGAATATGTTTTAAAGCATGATTTTGTTAAATCTGGTTAAGGAAATGAGATTTGCAAATATAATGTTATGCTACATAACATAAAATCCCTATATTTGCACTGTGTTTTTCATGGTATTAGATTTAAGGTTAACAATTAAGATTGGCTGTCCGTGAGGATAGCCTTTTTTTGTTTCAAAAAATCAGAACTATGGGATTTTGGGAGTGTAGCTGAAGGTTTTTTCGTAAATTCGCGCTCCATTTGTAATACTAGATACTGTATTTAAGTGTATGAAAAGAGTATTCTGTCCAAAATGTGATAATCAGTTGTCTTTTGATGAGACCAAATACCCGGAAGGGAAAGTGTTGGCTTTCGTTTGTCCGCAATGTGGGGCTCAGTTTAAGATTAAGTTAGGCCGAAAGGTGGTGAAAACGGCTACCGGCGAGGAGAAAGAGGTAAAGGAGCCGGATTTCTCGTGCGGCTATATCACTGTCATCGAGAATGGCTTTGCCTTTAAGCAAGATCTCCCGTTAGTGATGGGCGATAATGTGATCGGTCGCCGTAATAAGGATACGGAAGGAGTGGATGTCCCTATTATCACGAGCGATCCTAGCATGGGACGTAAGCATTGCGTGATCCATGTAAGGAAAGACGCTAATGACAGGTTTGTCTATACGATACGTGATTTTCCCAGCTTGACCGGTACTTTCGTGAAAAATATCTTGGTCGGTAAAAAGGAGCAGGTGCGTATCGGGGAAGGTGCGATCGTAACGATCGGCGCTACTACCTTTATCTTGCATTCTGCGAATGAGGGGGAAGAGGAGGAATAGATATAAAAAACTTCAGAGGCTGTTCCCGTTTATGATCTCGATCTTTAACTTCGGGTCGGAATGATGGCAGATAAGGGATTTTGGCGTTTGTTTTTGGGAGTGAGTTAAGATATATCTCATTCCGGGATACAGCTCTGAAGTATCACTGAGAAAACAAGCCTAATAGATATTAGGATTAAGCTGATTAACATAAAGAAATAAAAAGAACTAAAAGAATCGTTGTCTCAATTAGGGCTAAAATACGGCCTTAAGGTTTGTTTTTCTAAGAATTAGCTAACTTTTTGCGTGCTTTTTGAAATGTTAATGAGCACGAGGTAAAATAAAAATATAGACGGTTATGGAGCGGGTTTCAAAACAACAGCCGGTAAATAAGACGGCTTTCCGGATATTGGTGGCATTAAGTATTGCGCATTGTTTGAATGATTCGCTGCAATCCGTAATCTCGGCGGTTTATCCGCTATTCAAAGATGATTTGGCCTTGAGTTTTACCCAGATCGGGTTGATCACGTTTGTTTATCAATTGTCTGCTTCTGTTTTCCAGCCTATAACCGGTTTGGTTTTTGATAAGCGTCCCGTGGCTTGGTCGTTGCCTATCGGCATGAGTTTTACGCTGGTCGGTTTGCTGAATCTCGCATTCTCGTCTACGCTCCATTGGGTTTTGTTCTCCGTGTTCTTGATCGGTATCGGATCTTCGGTTTTACATCCGGAAGCCTCCCGGATTACCTCGTTAGCGTCGGGTGGGCGTAGGGGATTGGCGCAATCGCTTTTCCAGGTAGGAGGTAATTTGGGTGGATCGCTAGGGCCGCTCTTGGTCGCGTTGTTGGTGGCCCCTTATGGGCGTACTCATATCGCCTTGTTTTCCATACTGGCGTTCATCGCTATTTTGGTGATGATTCCTGTCTGTCGTTGGTATAAGGCATATTTGAGCCAGGTGAGATGGCAAAAGATGTCGGGTAAGGCACATGTGGAGATGCCCCTGTCGTTGGGTAAGACTATTTTCTCGATCTCGATATTGTTGGTCTTGATTTTCTCCAAGTATATTTATATGGCTAGCTTGAATAGCTACTATACCTTTTACTTGATTCATAAATTCGGGGTGAGTGTGCAAGCTTCGCAGGTCTGTTTATTCGTTTTCTTGGTCGCTACGGCCATAGGTACATTGGCGGGCGGGCCTATCGGTGATAAGATAGGACGGAAATATGTGATTTGGGGGTCGATTCTAGGAACGGCTCCATTCAGTTTGTTGATGCCGCATGTAGGGCTCGCTTGGACAATTGTGCTTAGCTTTTGCGTGGGACTGGTCTTGTCGTCGGCTTTTCCGGCTATTTTGCTGTATGCGCAGGAACTTCTCCCATATAAACTGGGCCTGATCTCGGGACTTTTCTTTGGATTCGCTTTTGGCGTGGCAGGCATAGCTTCAGCCGTATTGGGAAATATGGCAGATCGTTATGGGATAGAGGCTGTCTACAACGTTTGCGGTTTCATGCCTCTTTTAGGGCTGGTTACTTGGTTCCTTCCCAACTTAAAGAGGAAGTAAAAACAATCCTCCCTTTTTCGCTGTTATTACTCCAACTGAACGTCAATTACTAAATGAGTTTATGGTGAGTAATATAGTATCTTGCAGTATTCTTTTACTGTCTTTTCTCCCATGTGTTTCTTGGAGCCAAGGAAATGATGTGGATTTAAGCCTTGAACAATCTCTCGACCTGCTTCATAAGGAAAATAAAAACTTGAAAATAGCCGGGAAAGAAGTGGAATGGGCTCGGAATGAGCATCAAAAGTTAAATGCTTTTTGGTATCCGTCGGTAAATGCCGCGGGCGCTTTCGTGCATATGTCGAATCCGATAGAGGTACGGCAATCCCTGGGTAAATATACAGAGCCGGTGAAAGAGTTTGTCCATGATTATATTCCGGACAACGAGTTGATCATGTCGGTGCTGGATAAGGTCGGGCAAGGAACTTTCTCGCTTCCGCTAATCGCCCGGAACATCACTTCGATAGACGCTACGGTGACATGGCCTGTTTTTACGGGCGGGAAACGTATCTACGCAAATAAGATCGGACAGACGATGGTCTCTATTGCGGAGGTAAACAAGAGCCAAGTGGATGCCAACCAACAATCCTTATTGGTCGAGGCTTATTTCGGCCTTCGTTTGGGGCAAAGCGTGGTAGACGTGAAAACGGAAGTGTACAACTCTTTGAAAACCCATTATGACCAAGCGCTTAAACTTGAGCAAAACGGGATGATCAACCGGGCCGAGTGCCTTTTCGCCCAAGTGAGTATGGACGAGGCGAAGCGGGAACTGGAATCGGCCCGAAAGGATTTAACGGTCGCCCAGCAAGCGTTTAAAAGCCTGATTAATATGGAAGAGGAAAGCGATATACGTACCACGACCCCTTTATTTATTAATGAGACGCTTCCTCCGGTCCAATACTTCAAGGAGCTGGTTCCGATAAACAATTATATAGTCAATCAATTGAAATTGCAACAGGTCGTAGCCGATAATCAATTAAAGATCGGCCGGTCCGCTTATATCCCGAATATCGCTTTATTCGGCAAGCAAACTTTGTATGCGGACGGATTGGATAAATATTTACTGCCTCGTACGATGGTGGGAGTTGGTTTTACATGGAATATTTTTGATGGCTTGAACCGGGAGAAAACCATCCGGCAAGCAAAGATCACCAGCCAGTCTCTTCGTTTGGGTAAGGAAAAGGTGATTACGGATCTGGAAGTTGGTATCGATAAATTCTACAGTCAGCTACAAAATGCCTTGGATAATGTAAAAGCCTTGAATACGACTGTCGAGATGAGCCGGGAATTGGTCCGGGTCCGGAAAAAATCTTTCCAAGAAGGAATGGCTACATCTACGGAGGTTGTCGATGCCGAGGTTATGCTGGCGAAGGTGAAGACCGCTTTTCTTTTGGCTTATTATCAATATGATGTGGCCTTGATTAATTTGCTTTCTATTTGCGGGATGCCGGAGCAATTCCATCAATACAAGGCAGAGGGGAAGACAGAGGAGTTTTAGGAATTGAAAATTGAGAATTTAGGGATTATGGATAGTACTAAGAGATATTTAAGCGTGGCCTTTGTTGTGGTTTTGGCGATTGTTATAGTTGTCTCGTTGATCGGGATGATCTTATTGAAGAAAAAGCCGGTGATCTTGCAAGGACAGATCGAGGCCACGGAAATACGTATCTCCGGCAAGTTGCCGGGACGTATCGATACCTTTTTGGTGAAAGAGGGACAGAATGTGCGTCAAGGCGATACCTTGGTGGTTATCAACAGCCCGGAAGCGTTGGCTAAATATCAGCAGGTAAACGCCATGGAGAATATCGCGAAGTATCAACACCAGAAAGTGGATGAGGGTACACGGGAGCAAATCATCGCTTCCATGCGGCAGTTGTGGAATAAATCCAAATCGGATTTGCAATTGGCAAAGATTACCTACGACCGGGTCAATGCCTTGTATAAAGATAGTGTGGTTACCTCACAGCGTAAGGACGAGGTGGAGGCAACGTATAAAGCGGCTGTCGCCGCTGAACGTGCCGCTTATAGCCAATATCAGATGGCGGTAGATGGGGCACGGATACAAGATAAAGAAAGTGCCCGCTCGTTGGTGACGGCGGCGCAAGGGACCGTAGAGGAAGTCGCGGCTCTTTTACAAGACGCTCGGTTGACAGCTCCGGAGTCCGGACAAATCTCCGCTATTTTCCCAAAACGGGGCGAGTTGGTTGGGGCCGGGATACCAATCATGAATTTAGTCGTACTGGATGACGTACATGTGGTATTGAACGTACGTGAGGATCGTTTGCCTTTATTTAAGATGGGAGGAACGTTTGTCGCTGATGTACCGGCGATCGATAAGAAGGATATCGAGTTTAAGATCAATTATATCAGCCCATTGGGTAGTTTCGCTACCTGGAAATCTACCAAGCAGACCGGTAGCTATGACTTGCGGACTTTCGAGATACATGCCTTGCCGGTGATGAAAGTGGATGGATTACGTCCCGGTATGTCCGTCCTCTATCAACTCCCCTGATACTATCCGGTTGTAGAGACGGGGCGTGCCCCGTCTCCCACCGTCTGACAGTAATTTTAAATACTATTTTGAGGGGATGAGACGGGGCACGCCCCGTCTCTACAACTAAATAATTTATTGTTGCTATGCTAAAGAAAAGTCCTTTCTATATTGTTTTACGCCGGGAACTGGATCGCATGGTTTCCCGGAGGTTGTACTTCGGGGTGTGCATCGTGTTGCCTCTGTTCTGTATATTCTTTATGTCTACGATTTTCGGAAGCGGGCAGATGGAGAATATACCGATAGCGATAGTAGATCAAGACAATACCTCCATGTCCCGGGAGATCGTCCGGCAGGTAGAGGCGGTACCGACTTTCCGGGTAACCCGGCACTATACGAACCAAGAGACCGCCCGCCGTGCCACCCAAGCGAAAGAGATCTACGGCTATTTAGTGATCCCCAACCGGTTTGAGGCTGATGCTACGGCGGGGCGTGCCGCTACATTATCGTATTATTACCACTATGCCTTGTTGAGTGTGGGGGGTGAGGTACGTGGGGCCTTCGAGACCCTGCTACGTACACTTTCCCTTGGCCCGGTCGTTGTACAAGCCACGGCGATGGGAGTGGGCGAGAATCAGATAACCACCTTCCTATTGCCGGTACGATCCAGTAGTCACCCGCTGTTCAATCCGGATCTGGATTATTCCGTTTATCTGAGTAATCCGTTTTTCTTTGTCTTTTTCCAAGTTATCATTTTACTGGTTACGGTGTACGCTATCGGTAGCGAGATCAAGTTCCGGACAGGCGATAAATGGCTGGAGGCGGCCCGGATGAATATGTTCGTGGCGGTAGTAGGAAAGTTGCTCCCTTATACGATTATCTTTTGTATCATGAGCGTCTTCGCTAACTATATCATGTTCGGGATTATGCATATCCCTTTCGCTTGCGGTTTCTGGCCGTTAAACTTGACGGCGATCTTGTTTGTGGTCGCTACGCAAGCGTTGGCGGTATTCCTGTTCTCATTGTTTCCAGCTATAGCGATCGCTATTAGTGGGGTGTCGATGGTTGGTTCGCTGGGGGCTACTTTATGCGGCGTTACTTTTCCGGTCGATTCCATGTACGCTCCCGTACACTACGCCTCATATCTGTTTCCTGTACGGCATTTCGTGGAGATCAACCAGAATCTATTGTACGGTGACTACGGATTCCCTTATACATGGATGAACGTAAGTTCATTGTTTGCGTTTATATTATTGGCATTGGCACTGTTGCCACATTTGAAAACCGCTATTTTAAGTCATAAGTATGAGAACATCCGATAAAATAAAAGGGACCTTGGTAGATATCGCTTCCTTGATCAAAGACGAGTTTAAGACGATCACCACGAGCTATGCTATCCTGCTGGTCTTGGTAGGAGGTATATTCCTCTATGGCCTACTATATAATTATATGTATGCCCCGGATCTGGTATATAACGCCCCGGTAGTAGTCGTTGATGACTCAAAGACCGATTTGAGCCGGGAGTACATCCGTTTACTGGATGCCACTCCGCAAGTCTCTGTAATCACCGATGGCTTGGATTACGCCGAAGCGCAGGAATGGATGAAGGAAGGAGAAGCCGTCGGGATCCTATATCTTCCCTACGATTTCGAGACTCGGGTGGCACGGGGAGATGAATCCCTGTTTATTATGTATCAGACGACGAGTGCTTTCCTTTATTATATGGCGATGCAGGAGGCCTCCAGCGGTGCTATGTTAGCGTTGAACGATCGGTATCGTCCGGAGATGTTGGTATTTTTGCCCCAGCAAGACGCAGCCAAGATCGCTTCGGCGCGACCTATATCTGTGGTTGGGACGGCGTTGTATAATTTTACGGAAGGATATGGTACCTATTTGATCCCGGCGGTATTAATCGTCATTATATTTCAGACGTTGTTGATGGTGATCGGGATGATAAGCGGGGAAGAACGGGATTCGGGTACTATCGTCCGTTTTGCCTCCAAGGGATTATCCTTTGGCCGGATCGCCAGGGTGATAATCAGCAAGACCTTTGTGTATTGCGTATTATATACGATTTTCGCTTTGTTCTTGTTGGGATTGATTCCGCTATTATTTGGCCTGCCGGATATAGGTAATTATCTGAACACTTTGATCCTGCTGATACCATTCCTGTTGGCTACCAGTTTCTTTGGCCTGTCGGCCTCTTATTTCTTTACAGACTCGGAGGCTCCGTTATTGATGATCGCTTTCTTCTCGGTAGGCCTGATCTTCCTTTCCGGTGTCTCTTATCCCTTGGAATTGATGCCTTGGTATTGGCAAATAGCCCATTATATCATTCCGGCAGCCCCTGTCACGTTAGCCTATGTACAGCTTAATTCGATGGGAGCGTCGATTGAGCAAGTCGGTGTGGAATACGTGACATTGTGGGTACAATGTATTGTATATTTCCTCCTGGCTTGCTGGGTATATCGGAGAAATATCTTGCGGACGAACCGTACCTTGTCGTTATTGTAACTCCCGTATCCTGACATCGATGCCGCTACCTTTCAAGGCGTCTTTCAATTCGCCGATCTTCGTGTCCCCGTAATGGTAAGGGTATAGGATTTTGGGCGAGAACATCTTGGCCGCTTTTGCCGCTTGCGGGACGGTCATGGTATAAGGCTGGTTGACGGGAAGGAAAGCGATGTCGATGTCTTTTAGGTTTTTCATCTCCGGAATATCTTCCGTATCACCTGCTATATAAACCCTTAATCCGTCGAATGTGAGGATATAACCGTTATCCCGATGCCGGGGATGATACTTATCCCGCCCGGGTGTGGTGTTATAGGCGGGAACGGCTTCTATCTTCATATAGCTGATGGAGGTATCCGTATCACCGTTTTTCATGACCTTTCCTTTTTCCAGTTTCTTTTGGCTATTCTCGTTGGCGATGATATCCGTACCGTTTTTCTCGACAGCCTGTATCGCTTTCGGATCCAGATGATCTCCATGCTCGTGCGTGATCAAGATGATATCGGCTTTCGGGAAAGTCGTATAGTCGGCATATTCGGAGACAGGATCTACCTGTATCGAGTGATTATCATACGTAAGCATCAAGCTACCATGCTTAATGAACGTGATGGTCAGTTCTTTTCCACTCTTGGTCTTAAAAGAATCCGAGGCGAAATCACTAGCGGAAACTAAGCTCGCCATAAATAAACTACACATAAGCATAAATGATTTTAGTCTCATAATCTTGTATTTTTATGTTTTACAAATATAATTGTGATTTTTATTAGGATAATGTGAAATCTTATGTTTTTTATGTATGTTTGTAAGAAAAATCAGTCATATTAGTATATTTACATGATAGTAATTGGATATTGAAAGAGTAGCGAATAGGCGGCTGTAGAAGTGAAAGGAGATGGAGAATCTAAGTTTTGCAAAGACATATACATTATATTATAAACGAGCGTTTTTGTTTGTAAAATCATATGTGCGTGATGATATGATCGCTGAGGATATAACGTCTGAGGCACTAATTCATCTATGGGAAACTTCGAAGAATGAGGATATAGAACATCCATTGGCCCTGTTAACTGCTATATTGAGAAATAAGTCATTAAATTATTTGACTCGTGAGCGGATTAAATTGGAGTCGATAGAATCTATTTCTTCAAGACAATCACGGGATATGGATTATCGGATTGCTAGTTTGCGAGCGTGCGATCCGGAAGAACTATTTTCCTCGGAGATTGTCAACATTATACAAAGAACATTAAACTCTTTGCCGGAGCAGACACGTCAGATTTTTGAGATGAGCCGCTATGATCAAATGTCGGTCAAGGAAATCGCAGAAAGTATGAATATTAGTACGAAAGGTGTAGAGTACCATATAACCAAATCCTTGAGAGTATTACGCTATGCATTAAAAGATTATTTACCTATCTTCCAATTATTGTTTCTTAATTAGACTACAGAAAGATATTCAAAAAGTATTTTATAAAATAATCGTGTTTTTGTTCTAGGGGTTTTCGTAGATGGATTGTCTATATAGTGAAAAGACAAATTAGATAGACAATGAATTTGGATTTATTACGAAAATATATAGAAGGAAATGTGACCGATGAGGAAGCTGGACAAGTTGTAGACTGGTTGGATGCGGATGAAGAGCATATTAATGAATTTATGGCTTTACATAAAGTATTTAATATATCTGTGTTGAACCAAGTTCCCATACAAAAGAAGGAAAAGTTTCCAAAAAATATTTCTCTTCGCCGTATAATTAAAGAGGTAATAAAGATTGCGGCGGTTATATTATTGGTTTTAGGTGGCAAATCAATTTTGGAAAATCGAAGCGGCGAAGTAGAAATACCTTTGTATCAAACTTTATATGTTCCGGCTGGACAACGTGCTGAGTTAATACTCCCTGATAGTACAAAGGTGTGGTTAAATGCTCAGTCTCGTTTAGTTTATCCTGTTACTTTTTTGAAAGAAAACCGTTCGGTTGAGTTGGAAGGAGAAGGGTACTTTGAGGTGAAAAGAAATGAGGCTGTTCCTTTCATAGTGAAAACTCCAACAGCTAGTGTGAAAGTTCTAGGTACGGAATTTAATGTTTCAGATTATCCAAATGATATAGATTTTAATGTTGCGTTATTAAAAGGTAGTGTTGAACTGTGGACTCCCCAGTTTTCGAAGGCTTATCGAATGAAAGCAGGGGAACAAATAGTATTTAAGGATGGAAAATATACATCGTCAGAGATAACAGATGAGGACTATTTCAAATGGAAGGAGGGGCTACTTTGTTTTTATAACCAACCAATCCCTAAAATAATAGATAAACTCTCTCTTTATTTTGGAGTAAAGATAAATATGAATAAACCAACTTTGAAAAATGAATACTATACTGGAAAGTTTCGAGTAAGCGATGGTATTGAACAGGTGTTGAAGGTATTGCAATTAGAGCATCGGTTTGTTTATGTGAAAGATAATGATTTGAATGAGATAACTATAAAATAGATAGCCTATGAAGTGATATGAAAATATAGAAAATGATAAAACCGGATCATGCTGCCACATGATCCGGTTGTGAGATCAGTCAGTATTCTGACAATTGAGAATTTTAAATCGAATACTAACATTTAAGAATGGACGAAGTTATGAAAAAGAAGTCTATCAGGGTATCAAATGCCTTGATGTTAACCAAATTTAAACACATTTATAGGATTATGAAACTAACTACTCTTTTCGGGGTAGTGTGTGTGTCATCAGCTTTTGCCACCAATGTGAACTCCCAAACAATGAGAGTACGTATTGAAGCGAATCAGGAACAGATAGAAACAGTCCTGAAGCAAATTGAAGCGCAGACAGACTATCTCTTTGTTTATAACAATAAAAAGGTAAATCTAGATAACACTGTTTCCATAACGGCAGAGGATGTCACGGTTGCGGAAGTATTAAATCAATTGTTTTCGGGGACTAGTATCGTTTATGCGATGGAGGGTAATAATATCTTGTTGATGAATCGAGATTCGAAACAGCAGGATAATAAGGGAAAAACGATAACAGGAACCGTTGTGGATGCAACTGGAATACCAGTGATAGGTGCCAATATTAAAGTAAAAGGGACTACAATTGGCACTATCTCAGACATGGATGGTCATTTTGTGTTGGAGGTAGAACCGGGGATGGTATTGGAAATTTCTTATATCGGATATAATACACAAGAGATTAAGGTCGGGCAGAATTCAACTTTACAAATTCGATTGAAAGAGGATGCGCAAGCTATTGATGAAGTTGTAGTAGTGGGATATGGTACACAAAAGAAGAGTGATTTGACTGGTGCCGTTACATCTGTAAAAACAACAGAGTTGCAGCAAACCCCGATGACTTCAATAGATCAAGGTCTGGTAGGACGTGCTTCTGGAGTATTAGTCACACAGACTTCCGGTATGCCGGGTGCTACCGCTTCCATTCGTGTCCGTGGTAGTAGTTCTTTGCAGGGAGGTAATGAGCCGTTGTATGTGATTGATGGTTTTCCTGTTTATAGTGGAAGTGGATTTGGAAATACAGGAGGTAATGTCTCTATGAGTGGATTGGCGATGGTAAATCCTGCTGATATTGAATCTATTGAGATTTTAAAGGATGCGGCTGCAACTGCTATCTATGGTGCCCGTGCAGCAAACGGTGTGGTATTGATCACGACTAAGACAGGAAAGAAAGGTCATGATCAAATTACATTTGAGGCCAGTTTTGGAATTGCGAATGTGGCTAAAAAAATCGACTTGATGAAGGCACAAGATTATGCCAAATTAGTGAATGAAGCTTATGTCAATGATGGTTTGGAGCCTTTCTATGACAAAGAACAATTGGCAGAGATCGCAAAAATCGGTGATGGTACGGATTGGCAAGATGAAACTTTCCGTAGCGGTAGTACACAGAACTATCAAATTAATTTTTCTGGAGGTGATGAGAAAACCCGGTATTCAATATCTGGAAACTATTTGAATCAAAAAGGTATTATTCTTGGTTCCGATTTCAAGCGTTATTCGGCACGTGTGAACTTAGATAGAGAATTATTTAAAAATTTTACGATCGGTACACATTTAAACGGAAGCCATATCATTGCAAATGTAGTACCCACTGATTCTGGAGGTGAGGATGGTGTAATTACTGGAGCCTTGAAGATGAATCCTATCCTACCTGTTTATGAGGATGAGGAGTTGGGAACTTATACGTTATCGAATATTCCGGGTATGTTGGCAAGGAATCCGGTAGCTACTGCGAAGGAGCAGAAATTTCATAATACCTCTACTCATTTTTTGGGTGATATTTTTGCTCAGTGGGAGATTATCCCTGATTTGAAATTAAAGGTCTCTTTGGGAACAGATATTTCATATCGTAAAGCTGACGAATATACCCCCTCTAATATTTATCAAGGACAAGGACAAAACTCGGCTTCAATCTCTGTCAATAAAACTATAAATTGGTTGAATGAGAATACCTTGAGTTGGAATAAAATGTTCAATGATATTCACTCATTGAGTGTTTTGGGTGGTTTTACTATACAAAAAAATAATTATGAATCTGTTTCTGCATCCTCAGCTCAATTTGTGAACGATACTATGTTATATAACAATTTGGGTGCGGGTGCGGTTTATAATGCCCCGGAATCCAGCGCTACACAATGGACGATGATGTCTTATTTGGCGCGTGTTAACTATTCGTTTAAAAGTCGATATTTATTTTCTGTGAATGCTCGTGTGGATGGTTCTTCTCGTTTTGGTGCTAACCATAAATATGGATTTTTTCCTTCTGCTTCAGCGGGGTGGCGTATTTCCGAGGAGAGTTTTATGGAACCAACCAGAGAAATTATCTCTAATCTGAAATTGAGAACTAGTTATGGTTTTACCGGTAATACAGAAATTGGCCTGTATGAGTCTTTAGCTACGTTAGGGTCTTCAAACTATGTGATAGGTAATGGGTTGGTAACCGGATTCTTCCCTAATAGAATTCCTAATCCTGATCTAAAATGGGAACGTACCGGACAGTTTGATGTAGGAGTGGATTTAGGATTGTTTAATAATCGTTTACGTATAACCGCTGATTATTATAACAAGAAAACAACAGATTTGCTGTATGATGTCGCTATCCCAGAGACTTCCGGTTATAGTACTATGTTGAAGAATATCGGAAGTGTCCGTAACTATGGATATGAATTGTCCATTGAAAGTGATAACTTGACTGGTCCGTTCACTTGGACAACTGCATTTAATATTGCATTTAACCGTAATAAGGTCTTGGAATTAGGTGGTGAGAACTATAAGGATTTGGATCCGGGGGATGGAAGTTTGAAGACAGGGGCATTCCGCCGTTTGATCGTAGGTGAGCCTATTGGTGTTTTCTATGGTTATCGTTTTGACGGTATTTTCCAAAATGAGGAGGAATGTAGCAAGCAAACAGCATCTCCTCCACCTATTGGTGTTGGTTTGCGTAGATATAAGGACTTGAATGGCGATGGGAAGGTTGACGCAAACAATGACCGTGAAATATTGGGGGATTCCAATCCGAAGTTCTTTGGTGGTTTGACGAATACTTTTGGCTATAAAGGATTTGAATTAAATGTCTTTTTGCAATATTCTTACGGAAATAAAATATTCAATTACAATGCGATCGAGATGGAAACTCCAACTGGTGGAAATAATGTTTATGCGGACTTAGTGAATCGTTGGACTCCAGAGAATCCAAGCAATGTTTACCAAAAAGCCACGACTAATAGAACAGCTTTGGTTAGTGACCGTTTTGTAGAGGATGGTTCATACTTGAAATTAAAGACGGTTTCTCTATCTTATGGTTTTCCTACAGTGAGCATTAAGCATATTCAAGGAATACGACTCTACGTGACTGGGCAGAACCTGTTGACATGGACGAAATATCGTGGATATGATCCGGAGGTTAGTTTTCGCGGTGCTTCTACGCTTCAAGCAGGAGAGGACTTTGGCGGTTATCCACAATCTCGCTCTTTCTTGTTTGGTATCAAGTTGGATATTAAATAATATTTAGGAAACTTTTAATTTGAAATTCATTATGAAGAAAATCATATATATTTGTTTTTTAGGGGGATTTCTCTCTATGAGCAGTTGTACATTTTTAGATGAATCTCCAGTGGATCGTTTGGTTATGGATAACTTCTATGCGAGTGATAAGGATGCGCAAGCTGCTGTGGACGCTACTTATCAGCAATTGATACCTATTTATAATCGGAATATGTATTTGGTTTGTGATTTGCCAACAGATATTCATAAAAATGGTTTGGGCATGCCCAACGCTGTCTTACAAGATTTGGAGTTCCTTCGCCATTCTCCGGAGAATACTTTTATAGCAGATATGTGGGGTGATAATTATGCCGGGATCATGAAAGCCAATGCTGCGATCAATAATATTCCAAGAGTTACTACTATGTCTTCTTCTGTTCAGGCTCGTTTGATTGCTGAGGCAAAATTCCTTCGTGCGCTTTATTATTTCAATTTGGTTCGCTTTTTTGGAGATGTTCCCCTAATTACAAAGCTGGATGATATCAATGATGCGGTGGGACCGCGTGTTGCGAAAGAACAGATTTACGACTTGATATTATCAGATCTGACGGAGGCAGAAAATGTATTACCCTTACGTTCCGAATATGGTGCGACCGATGAAGCCCGTGCCACGAAAGGGGCTGCCAAAATCCTCTTGGGGAAGGTTTATCTGACTCAAGGGGAATTCAACAAGGCGAAAGACAAATTGGCTGAAGTGGTGGAGCATGAGAAAGAGTTTGGTTATGGTTTGCATTCTGAATATAAGGCTAACTGGGATACGGAAACGGAAGCTGGTATCGAGGCTGTGTTTTATATTGAATTTAAGGAGAGCCCGTTACCAAATAATGGTGAGATGGGATTAGCCGGGCCTAAATATTCCGCACCTGGTGGCAGTATAGGTATTGGTGGTTCTAATGAGGCCGATATACCTACGATGGAGTTGCATGATTCTTATGGAGAGGGTGATAAAAGAAAGGATTTGAACTGCAAGTATGATTTTATGAACTCAAAGGGGGAAATGATCAAGACCAGTATTCCTTTGTTTGGTAAATATTGGATTGATGGAATATCTCATTGTAATAAGTGTGATATCAATATGCACATTATTCGCTATGCGGATGCAATATTAATGTATGCGGAAGCCTTGAATGAGGTAGGAGAGTCTACTAAGGCACTTCAAAATCTTAACAGGATACGAGAACGAGCTTATGGAAATACTTCGGGTAATTATTCAGGTCTGTCACAAGATGCTTTCCGTGATGCGATTTTAAAGGAGAGATTTTTAGAATTCCCATTGGAAGGTCATCGTTGGTTTGATTTGGTGCGTACAGGTAAGTTTGTACAACGAATGAAGGAACATAGCGTTTATGAAGCCAAGGTCGCAGAGGCTAATAAAACAGATATAGCAGCAAATATCAAAGATTATATGGTCTTGATGCCTATTCCTCAAAGAGAATTGGATTTGAATCCGGAATTAACACAGAATCCGGGTTATTAATAGGGTAAGTAAAGACGGTCATGAGATCAAATGTTGTAAATGATTTATTATTTGATTTACTGCCACTTTGTGATATACTCTGGTGTATAACAAAGAGATTGGTTGTCCTTGGAAGGTATTTGTGAAAGAAACCAAGCAAAAATAAGTCATTCTATTGCATGTTCAACTCTCATGACCCTCTTACTGAAAATCATAGACCATTATCGCAATTATTTGCAGGAGTGGATGTATGGCACTGGTTCGCCAGCGTTAGAGATGTTCAAACATCGTGATAATGAGGAAATTCGTAAAACCTTCATGAAAAAAGAACAACAGAAGATCAAACAGAAAGTAACCAAAAGATATAAAAAGTAATGAAAATCTCCGGTTATGTAAGAAATCTCTCAAAAGTTTTATTGGTAAATAATAATTTAGTTATAATATGAGACTTGAATTAACAGTTTTAGCCATCGGACTACTGTCCGGGGCGGCGGCTTTTGCCCAAAAGAAACCAAATGTGGTTATTATCCTCGCTGATGATATGGGATATGGGGATGTTGGTTGCAATAATCCTTATGCTCGGGTTAATACTCCTGCTATTGACCGATTAGCCCAAAGCGGTATCCGCTTTACAGATGCACATTCTGCTGGAGCTCTGAGTGGTCCTTCACGTTATGGTTTGGTGACAGGACGTTACTTTTCCCGGGTTGAAAAGAGAAAAGAATATTGGGGGTATTTAGCTCCTTACATCGAACCAGATCGATTGACTATTGGCTCCTTAATGCAGAATGCGGGATACACGACAGGATGCATAGGCAAATGGCATTTGGGATTGGATTGGCAACTTAAAGAAGAGAAACAACCTCTGGTACCAAAGGATAAATCAAACAGATATACCAATACGGATTTCTCGGCTCCAGTCAAAAACGGTCCGACAGAAAGAGGGTTCAATTATTCTTTCATTTTGCCGGCATCTTTGGATATGCCTCCTTATACATTCGTGAAAAATGACCGTGTAGTTGATCCGGATGTAATGTTGACCGCAGATAAGTATCCAAGAAAATTGGAAGACACTGAATATGCATGGGATCGTAAACATACCAAAGAGGATGATATTTATTGGGAACGCGGTACTTGGTGGCGTAATGGCGAGATGTCGAAATCGTTTAAGTTTGAGGAGTGTCTTCCTACGATTGTCAAAGAAGGAGTGTCGTTTATCGAACGTGAGGGAAAAAAAGACAAGCCATTCATGTTGTATATGCCATTAACTGGACCGCATACCCCTTGGTTACCTACAGAAAAGTATAAAGGCTCTTCAGAACTAGGTACTTATGGTGATTTCATAGCGACCATTGATGATGCGGTAGCTCAGGTCTGCGATAAGTTAAAGCAACTTGGATTGGATGATAACACCATTGTTATCTTTTCCAGTGATAATGGGGCTCCTTGGGCAGAAGAGGATATCCAGCAATATGCTCATCAGGCTAACTATAGTCGTCGTGGCCAGAAAGGTGATGCCTATGATGGAGGTCATCATATCCCCTTGATTATAAAGTGGCCGAATCACATCAAACATCCGAATGTGTGTGATCAGACAGTCGGTTTGGTAGATATCTTAGCTACCTTGGCTGATCTGACAGGCCAGTCGTTACCAAAAGGACAGGCCGAGGATAGTTTTAGCTTCAAAAGTATCTTGGATGGAGATATGAAGACTCCTACTCGTGATCAGATCATGTATTATTCAGGTTCTGGAGAATTGGCGATCAAGAAAGGCGATTGGAAATATATTGATTGCTTGGGATCTGCGGGTTTTACGGCTCCTGCCCGTGTAGCTCCGGTAAAAAATGGGCCGGTAGGACAACTTTATAATATGCGTACAGACTCATTAGAAAGTAATAATCTTTATTTGAGAGAGAAAGAGAAAGTACGGGAATTATCATCTTTATTAAATAAATTGATGAATCAAGGATATAGCCGTCCGCAATAACACATCTATAAGTGAGTAAAATATATAAAGCTATGTGCGATATGATACGAAATATAAAAAATATCTTAGGAATATTTCTAAGCGCCTTTTATAGTTTGAATTCTTACGCCTCTATTGATATAGAGCCATTTAATCCGGCTGATTATGTAAATCCCTTTATCGGGGCGAGTTGTAATCCGGATGCGTCTGGTAGTTTACATGGATTGGGTAAGACTATCCCAGGGGCTTTTGTTCCTTATGGAATGGTACAGGCTAACCCGAATACCGCTACCGGAAAGGATTTTAGCTCTGGATATAGTGAGGAAAACAAGACAATTGAAGGCTTTACCTTAACCCAAATGAGTGGGGTGGGGTGGTTTGGTGAGATGGGTAACTTTTTGGTTATGCCTACTACTGGCGAGCTTAAGACTATTCCGGGAAGAGAAGATGGTAGCTTAAAAGGATGGAGATCTTACTTTGATAAGGAGACCGAGACTGCTAAGGCTGGTTATTATTCCGTACAACTTATCGATTATGATATTTTGGCAGAGACCTCGGCTTCTCCACACTGTGGTATTATGCGTTTCACTTTCCCCGAGAATGACCGGTCTCGTATTCAAGTGGACTTGGCTCGAAGGGTAGCGGGAGCTTCTGAACGGCAGTATCTCCGTGTGGTAGATGAAAATACTATTGAGGGGTGGATTCGTTGTACACCCAATGAAGGGGGATGGGGAAATGGAAAGGGACAAGTGAAATATACCCTTCACTTTTATGGTCAGTTTAGTAAGCCCTTGAAAAACTATGGTTTCTGGAGTGCGGATATTCCTGACAATTGGGAAAGAAAGCGCGATAATGTATTGAGCACCGAGTATCAGACACGTTTGTCCGAAGCCGAAGTGATTCGAGAGGAATCGGAACTTGAAGGAAAATCCATCGGTTTTTTCACGGAGTTTGCCTCGAGAGAAGGTGAGCAGGTGACACTTAAAGTGGGTATCTCTTATGTAGATCTGCAAGGCGCAAAGAATAATTACAAGGCAGAGATCGCCGATAAGGATTTTGATAAAGTGCGTAAAGAGGCTTATGATAGCTGGAACAAGGAATTGAGACGGATAAGGATAACTGGTGGTACATCGGATCAAAAGATAATATTTTACACAGCCCTTTACCGCACGATGCTTGATCCTCGTATCTATACCGATGTGGATGGCCGTTACGTAGGAGGAGATTACCAGATATATCGTACGGATGGAAAGTTCGTTAAGCGCACCGTTTTCAGCGGCTGGGACGTGTACCGTAGTATGACCCCGTTGTTGTCTATCATCAATCCGGGTGTGGTTAACGATCTGTTGAACTCTTTGATCACATTGGCCGATCAGAGTGGTAAGGAGTATTATGAGCGTTGGGAACTTTTTAATGCCTATTCTGGCTGTATGATTGGAAATCCAGCTCTTTCTGTCTTGACCGACGCTTATGTGAAAGGGATCCGCTCTTATGATGTGGAGAAGGCTTATGCGTACGCTAAAAATACGTCTGCTTTATTTGGTAACGATAAACATGGGTATAGTTTTGACGATCGTAATCGTTGTATTTCCCTTACATTGGAGTATGCCTACTTTGATTGGTGTATCTCCGAGATGGCAAAAGCTTTGGGAAAGAAGGAGGAAGCCGAGGTGTACGCAAAGAAAAGTCAGGCTTATCATAATATCTGGGATCCGGAGATGGGGTGGTTTCGCCAGCGTTTGGAGAATGGTGAGTGGTCGCCCATGAAGCCCAAGGGACGTTTACAACAGGGGTGGGGTTGTACGGAGAGTAATCCGTATCAACAAGGTTGGTTTGTTCCTCATGATATACCGGGAATGGTTAAGTTGATGGGAGGTCGGGATGCCGTGATAGCGGACTTGACCGAGTTCTTTGAAAAAGCGCCTAAAAACTTGAAATGGAATGATTATTATAACCATGCCAATGAGCCGGTTCATTTAGTCCCATTCTTATTTAACCGGCTGGGAACTCCTTGGAATACGCAGAAATAGACACGCCATATCTGTGATAATGCCTACAAGAACGCTACGTTGGAAGGGCTTGTCGGTAATGAGGATGCCGGGCAGATGTCCGCATGGTATGTGTTGTCTGCTTCAGGTATACACCCATCTTGCCCGGGTAATACCCGTATGGAGATTACCAGCCCGGTATTCGATCGTATAGAGTTTGATTTAGATCCGGCTTATGCTACGGGAAAGAAGTTTACGGTTATAGCCCATGATAATACATCGGAAAATGTTTACATTCAAAAGGCATTATTAAATGGAAAAGAGTACACGAGGTGCTATTTGGATTTCTCCGATATAAAGGCCGGATCGACATTGGAACTTTTCATGGGTAAGGAACCGAATGAGAATTGGGGTAAAGAACTTTAATAAAAGAATTGTATATGAAACGAACTATCGTTACAGGAGCATTGATGGCTCCCGCTTTGTTGTTCTGCGCTTGTGGAACCGGACAGAAGGAGGTGGGAAAGAACCCCATGAACATTATCCACATTATGTCGGATGACCATTCTTATCAGACCATTAGTGCTTATGGCCATGTCTTAGGTAAGTTGGCACCTACGCCAAACTTGGATCGTTTGGCATCTGAGGGTATGTTGTTCCGGCAGGCATTTGTCGAGAACTCACTCTCTACTCCAAGTCGTGCTTGCTTGATGACAGGTTTGTATAGTCATCAAAATGGGCAGAGGCAATTGGGTAAGGGGATTGATACTACAAAGGTATTCTTCTCCGAGATATTGCGGGAACATGGTTACCAAACCGCTGTCGTGGGTAAATGGCATATGCAATGCGAGCCAAAGGGCTTCGATTTTTATCGGATACTGAAAGGACAGGGGGAGTATTATAATCCAACATTTAAAGGTTCGGATTCGAACGGCCAATATATCAAGGAGGAAGGATATGTTTCCGAATGTATTACCAATCATGCCTTGGAGTTCTTAGAAGGCCGGGATAAAGACAAACCTTTCTGCTTGTTAGTACATCATAAAGCTCCACATCGCAATTGGATGCCACCCGTGAAGTATTTGGATTTATATGAGGACGTGGAATTCCCTTATCCGGAGACGTTTTATGATGATTATGCCACACGTTGCGATGCTGCTCGTACGCAAGAGATGAATATAAAAAATAGCATTACTATGGCTTATGATATGAAGGTGGTGGAGTGGGCCAACCAAAATGTGGAAATAGATGCGAAGTCCGATTTGAAAAAGTGGAGAAATGCTTTCGATCGGTTGACTCCGGAGCAAAAGGAGGCGTGGAATGCCGCTTACCAGCCTCGTAACGAGGAATTCATCAAGCAAAACTTAAAAGGAGATGAATTGTTGAAATGGAAATACCAACGCTATGTCAAGGATTACGTGCGTTGTATTAAAGCCATTGATGACGAGGTGGGGCGTTTGATCGCTTATCTGGAAAAAGAAGGCTTGATGGATAATACGGTAATTGTATACACGTCGGATCAAGGCTACTATATGGGCGAACATGGTTGGTTCGACAAGCGTTTCATGTATGAGGAGTCTTTCCATACTCCATTGATTATCCGTTATCCGGGAAAGATTAAAGGAGGAAGCGAATGTTCTGCGCTTGTACAGAATTTGGATTATGCTCCGACTTATCTGGATATAGCAGGCATAGAGAAGCCGGATTATATGGAAGGTTCTTCTTTGGTACCGTTATTGAGCGGTGAGACCCCGAAAGATTGGCGGGAGTATTTGTATTATCATTATTATGATTATCCGGCTACTCACATGGTGCGTCGTCATGATGGTGTGCGGGATAACCGCTACAAGTTGATTCATTTCTATGGGGAGAAGGATCAAAAACGTAATGCGATCAATTGCAGCGAGCTTTACGATTTGCGGAATGATCCGAACGAGTTAAATAACTTATATGATAATCCGGAATATTTAGAGACACAGATTCGTTTGCAAAAACGTTTGGATAAATTTCGCTCGGACTTGAATGTTGATGAGTATTGATAAAAATTATGTAGTATGAAAAATATGACTATTGCGGGAGCTTTATTGACTCCCGCCCTGTTGTTCTCCGCTTGTGGAACAGAACAAAAAGAAGCGGTAGAGAAACCACTGAATATCATCCATATTATGACAGATGATCATTCGTATCAAACCATTAGTGCCTACGGACATGCGTTAGGAAAATTGGCTCCTACGCCAAACTTGGATCGTTTGGCCTCTGAGGGTATGTTGTTCCGGCAGGCGTTTGTCGAAAACTCGCTTTCCACGCCGAGCCGTGCTTGCTTGATGACTGGGCTTTACAGTCACCAGAACGGGCAAAGGCGGTTAGGAAAGGGAATCGATACGACCAAGGTGTTTTTCTCGGAGATTTTGCGGGAACATGGTTATCAAACCGCTGTCGTGGGTAAATGGCATATGCAATGTGAACCTAAGGGGTTCGACTATTATCGAGTATTATGGGATCAAGGCGATTATTATAATCCTGAGTTCAAAAGCCCGGAATCGAATGGTAAATATGTGAAAGAGGAAGGGTATGCGACGGAGTGTATCACTGATCATGCCATAGAATTCCTAGAAGGCAGGGAGAAAGACAAGCCTTTCTGCTTGTTGGTTCATCATAAGGCTCCGCATCGTAACTGGATGCCGCCAACGAAATATATGGATTTGTATGAGGAGGTGGAATTCCCTTATCCGGATACTTTTAACGATGATTATGCCACTCGTTGTTCAGCCGCAAGTACACAAGAGATGAATATCAAGAACAGTATGACAATGGTGTACGACTTGAAGGTAGATGAACTGAAAGAAAAAGAGGCTTATAAAAATGAATGGAATATCAAAGGATGGAATGCCTCTTTGGATCGAATGACTCCGGAACAACGGGAAGCTTGGGTCGCTTCTTACAAACCTCGTAACGAGAAATTTATCAATGAGAACCTGAAAGGAGAAGATTTGGTTAAGTGGAAATATCAACGTTATATCAAGGATTATGTACGTTGTATCAAATCTATAGATGATGAGGTGGGGCGTTTGATTGCCTACTTGGAAAAGGAGGGTCTCATGGATAATACCGTGATTGTTTACACGTCGGATCAGGGTTTCTATATGGGTGAGCATGGTTGGTTCGACAAGCGTTTCATGTATGAGGAGTCTTTCCGTACGCCGTTGATTATCCGTTATCCCGCTAAGATTAAGGCCGGAAGTGAATGTATGGCCTTGGTGCAGAATATTGATTATGCCCCGACTTATCTGGATATAGCCGGTATCGAGAAACCGGATTATATGGTAGGGACTTCTTTGGTTCCTTTGTTTGGAGGCGAGACTCCAAAAGATTGGCGTGAGTATCTGTACTATCATTACTATGATTATCCTGCGATCCATATGGTACGCCGTCATGATGGTGTGCGTGATAACCGTTATAAACTAATACATTTCTATGGAGAGAAAGATGAGAAGCGTGATGCGATCAATTGTAACGAACTTTACGACTTGCAAAATGATCCGAATGAGTTGAATAATTTATACGACAATCCGGAGTACGCCGATATCCAAGCTCGCTTGCAAGCTCGTTTGAATAAGTTCCGTGTAGACCAGAAGGTTGACGAATATTAAAGCGGTAACTTTATCATATCCTTTATTTTCCATAAGTTTGGCAGATAGAAAGATTCTTTTTATTGGGCTATCCAGTATAAATATTTACATTTGCGGTATATATTCTGATAACATGAAAGCGAAATGAGAAGAATTGTTCTGTTGATTACGGTTTGTTGCCAAGTGTTTTGGGGGGCGGCGCAAAAGAAGGCTCCTAAGTGGATGGATAAACAACGGAAGGCGGTGGTTACCATCACGACTTATGGGAAAGATAACCTGAAGAAAGCATCCGGTACGGGATTCTTTGTAACCGAGACCGGTGAGGCGTTGTCCGGCTATTCCTTGTTTAAGGACGCGGAGAGGGCGACCGTGACGGATGCCGGAGGAAAAGAGTATCCGGTAAGCCGTATCTTAGGGGCCGATGAATTATATGACGTGATTAAATTTAAGGTAGAGGTTCCGAAGAAAGTAGTGTTCTTGCCGATCGCCAGCGAGCCGATTGCGCAAGGAACTACCGCTTATCTGATGCCTTATTCGACTGGTAAGATCACGAAGTTCGGGGTAGGGCCGGTCTCGGAGGTCAGTAAGTTGAAAGACCCGTTTAGTTATTATAAGTTATCGATGGCGTTGGAGAGCGGTCTGGTAAACTCTCCTTTATTGACGGAAGATGGAGAGGTGTTCGGCTTGGCCCAGGAAGATGCTTCCGGGAAGAAAGAGGATTCCTATGCGGTTTCGGCGGGATATGCGAATAGCCTGACAATCCATTCGGCAGACGCTTTTAATTCCACGTATAGCCGGATTGGTATCCGGAAGGCGTGGCCGTCGGACGTGAATCAGGCGCAGGTCTCTTTGTATTTGATGGCGAGCTCGCAAGATCCGAAGACCTATCTGGCTACCTTGAATGATTTTATCGCTACGTTCCCGGATTCTCCCGACGGATATTTGAATCGAGCCAATCATTACGCTTACCACCGTGCGGATCTAGCTCCTACGGAGGCCGGGCAGGCCACTTATCTGGATAAGGCGTTGGAAGATATAAACACGGCTTCCCGTTTCAGCGAGCGGAAAGGAGATGTCTGGTTCAACCGTGCCAAGCTGATCTACGGTGTGGCCGCTACAGATACGACCTTGAATAAGGAACAGTGGACTATCGATGCCGCTACCGAGGCGATACAAAAGGCGATCGGGGAAGAGGATCTGCCTGTCTATCGCCAGTTGGAGGGAGACATCCATTTTTATAAGGGCGATTTCGAGCGAGCATTCGATGATTATATGAAGGTGAACGATAGCGATATGGCATCTTCTACCTCTTGGTATTGGGCGGCCAAGGCGAAGGAGAATATCCGGGGAGCCAATTTCGGGGATATCATCGCCTTGCTGGATAGTGCCATCGCTAAATGCGGGAACCCGCCAACGAACGAGGCTGCTCCCTATCTTTTGGAACGGGTGGATATTCGTTTAAAACTGATGCAATACAAGGAGGCCGTAGACGATTATAATTTATATTACGATATCTTGAAAGGGCAGGTCGATGATCGTTTCTTCTATTACCGGGAACAGGCGAAGTTCCGCATGAACGATTTTCCCGGTGCTTTGGCCGATATTCAAGACGCTATCCGGTTGAATCCGGGCGATCCGACTTATCATGCGGAGGAAGCGTCTGTATATATCCGTATGGAAAATTACGATCAGGCATTGAAGAGCTTGGAGAATGCCCTGAAGATCGCTCCGGATTTCGCTTCCTGTTACCGTCTGCGAGGTATTTGCTATGTCCGCCAGGGCAAGAAGGCAGAGGCTTGTGAGGCTTTCAATAAGGCTAAAGAGCTGGGTGACCCGGTCGTGGATAAATTGATAAAGGAACATTGTAAATAACGTAGTATAAGAAGGGGCAATCATCTTCGGAAGAAACTCCGGTTTTCTTAGGAGAAAACTCTGGTTTCTCCTAAGAAAAACTTTAGTTTCCTGCTGGAGAAACCTTAGTTTCTATAGGAAGAAACTAAAGTTTCTTTTGCGGGAAATTTAAGAAAACTGTAATTGGTTGATTCCTCGTGTATTATAGTGATTCAAAAAAGTATTATAGAAAGTCTTATATCCCTATAAATTTCTTGAATGCCTCTATCTTGTCGTTTAATATCAATTTCTCCGGGAATCTTGTCTCCTGCAATAACTCATAGACATAATCGTACCTGGCTATATCGAAAGATATATGCGCATCGCTACCTAAAATAACAGGGACCTCGTATTTTTTGCAAAGACGTAAGATCGTAAGGTTATTGTCTCTAGCGGCTAGTTTCTTGCGGACGGGGTTGAGAGAGCTGTTGTTGATTTCCAGCAATGTATGATATTCTTTGGACGCTAATACGATCGGCTCGAAATCTACCTCGGCTGTGCCGTCTCCCGGGTGGCTGATGATATGGATATACGGATTGCGGATCGCCCCGATCATCGCATCCGTATTTTGTTCGACAGTTCCCGGTTTATAACAAAGCGAATGGATACCCGCTATCCGGATATCCAGCATCGGGAAATATTCCTCACCCAGATCGATCGTACCCTTATAGTCGATGATATTTAATTCTGCCCCGAGCAATAATTCTATGCCATACATCAGGCGGGGAACCACGTGCAGGTTACGAAAGTAAATCGGGGCGCATGTTCCAGGTATGCCGGGCGCATGCTCTGTTATACCCAGTAGCTTAAGTCCTTTCTCGGAAGCGGCCAATACCATTTCTTGCAAGGTGCTAAACGCATGCCCACTGGCTGTCGTGTGGGTATGCACGTCAAGTAACGTCTTCATAAATTATTCTTTAACCTCCCGCGAAGATAATTATTTATATAGGTGTAACGTTAGGAATTGATTTTCTTTTTTCGGCAAACGCAGTCTGCCAGATGATCGTCGATAAATCCCGAGGCCTGCAAGTAGGCGTAGCAAATCGTAGCCCCAAAGAATTTAAATCCTCGTTTTTTCATATCCTTGCTCATCGCGTCGGATTCCGGAGATGATACCGGGATCTCGCTCAATGACCGGAAAGTGTTAACGATCGGTTTTTTGTCGGGAAAGAACGATAATGTATAGTTATAAAAACTACCGAACTCTTTCTGTATGGCGAGGAATAACCTTGCGTTCGTGATTGTCGACTTGATTTTCAAACGGTTCTTCACGATACCGTTAAACTGTGTCAACCGTTCGATATCTTCATCGGTCATTTGTGCCACCCGCTTGATGTCGAAATCATGAAAAGCCTTGCGATACCCCTCACGTTTCTTGAGGATAGTTATCCAATTCAAGCCGGCTTGGGCGCTCTCTAATACGAGAAACTCGAACAGAGTCTTATCGTCAGTCACCGGTTTTCCCCATTCTTGGTCGTGATACCTCACATATAGCTCATCGGTTCCGCACCAACCACAGCGCCCGTTTATTATATCTTGCGAGATCATGGCATTTCAGTTTTTTTCGGATAAGGATAGAAAGACAATCCGTTGTACATAAATCGGTAAGTCGGGACATCCACGCCGAGTTTCTCCGCTTGACGGATCACATATCCGGTCAAAGTCTCCAGTTCTGTCTTTTTTCCGGCTATAAAATCACTGTGCATGGAGGTCGTGGAGCCGGCAGGCATCATCTTTTGCGTCTCGATGGAAGTGTAAACGATATCATCGGGCAAATTGACACCCATAGCCTCCGCTACGCTTTTTAGCTCGGAACCCAAGGCGATAAACAGGTCGATATGCTGGGCCAGCACTTCATCAATCGGCTGGTTGAAGAAGCTCGTGGCTGTAGCGGCGGTAGAGATCATGAAGAATTTCTTCCAGATACGGAGATCTATGTCTGCGGGGTTAAAAGCGTTTAGCCGGGCATACATAAGCAACTTAAGTAACTCGGATTGCCGGTTCTTGTCTGCGTTCTTATTGCCGAAAAAGATACGCTCTTTCAAGGAGAATTTCTCGACGACTCCCGGTCTCGTTAAACGGGAACCGATATAGACACATCCTTTCCATACCTCTTGTCCGGGTAATATATCGTGGATTCGTTCTTCGATATCCAATCCGTTTAGTAAGGGGATGATAACGGTCTGAGGCCCGATGACAGGTTTCAACTGCCGGATATTTTCTTCCAGATCATAACTTTTCGTGCAACAGAAAAGATAATCTACCGGTCCTATCTCGGCGGGATCATCGGTAGCTAGTGCTGGAGCCGTATGGATCGTCCGGATACCCAGTTGTATTTGCAGACCGTTTTCACGGATAGCCTTTAGATTTTCTCCGCGGGCGATAAAAAAGATGTCCGCTTTTATTGTCCCTTGATAACGAGCGGCGATCATGCCTCCATAATAACCACCCACAGCGCCGATACCGGAAAACGCTATTCTTAATTTAGCCATACTATTTATTATTCCTTATTATCTGCAAATATGGGAAAAAAAGGCTCTCATTTATACCAGTTTCAGTTCTTTTAGTAAATCAGGGATGGATTGCTCGAAGTTTACGCCAAAGCGATAGTCCGTTCGCGCCTTGAATGTCCGATGAATACTTTCTGCCGTGAAGCGAACGGCTATTTCCGCTGATCTTTCCAAGTTGAATTTATTTAACAAACCGGAGAGCAAGGCACTAGCGAAAACATCTCCCGTTCCATGATAATAACCGGGTATCTTCTTTGTTAAGACATATGCTGTAATGTTTTGCCTTACGTCGAAGGTAGCGGCTCCCAGCTCATTCTCGTCGAAATAGACGCCGGTCAAGACAATTTGTTTAGGGCCGAGCTGTCCTAATTTATGTAAAATGCTGTCGATATACGCCTTGGTATAAGGTCCGGCTTGATATGGCTCACCCAGTAATAAGGTAGCCTCTGTCAGGTTCGGTACGATAATGTCTGCCCTCTCGCAAAGAGCTTTCATGCCTTTTGCGAATTTAGGAGTGAGTATCTTGTATAGTTCTCCGTTGTCGCCCATAACGGGGTCTACTAAGATTAGGTTATCTTCCTTCTTGAAAAGGATGAAAAATTCTTTTACGATGTCCAATTGCTCGAAAGACCCGAGAAAGCCACTGTAGATGGCATTGAATCGGATGCCTAGATCTTTCCAATGCTCCATGAACGGACGCATGTCTTCCGCCAGGTCTCTATATGTATAGCCGGGGATTCCTCCTGTGTGTGTAGAAAGTATGGCCGTGGGCAAAGCGCTTGTCTCTATTCCTGCCGCCGAGAGGATCGGGAGAGCTACTGTCAATGAGCATTTACCGAATCCCGATAGATCATGGATGGCGGCTACTCTTTGTTGTTGTTCCTTATTCATCTTGAATTGATTAAAATATGACAGGAAAACAAGTACGGATCGGGAAAGGTTTATTTTAGATTTTCAACGGTTTGATACAACCGTGTGAGGAATAAACATTTAACGGAGTATTCTATCTTTATAAATAGTTCGTTAAAAAGGATACGATCTCGCGAATTATAGCGACCTTTGTGATGATAATCAAAATCGTAAGATGTTGAGATAAAGAGTTATGAAAGACAATAAGAGTTACGATTATACGGATGAATTTAACGATATAATCCACACTACGAGATTTATAAATGCGGCAGAGTTGTCTGAACTGTTCTTTTCCGCCCCCAAGTGGATAACCATTTTGATGAAATCTCGTAATGTCATGATGAGACCTTTGGGGTTGAAAAAAGAAAGAATTTTATCGGATTTGGTACATATCGAATCCGAGAATCTGGCAACGGTATGCAAAAATGATAAGCATCTTGATTTGGAATTTGCGTTTATAACCGAGAGAATGGGACGTGATAGCCAACGCATATCTGTCGGCACAAAAGTCAGGTTCCATAATGGTTTGGGAAAATGTTATTTTACCATAATCAAACCGTTTCACAATTTAATTTGCAAGACACTCTTGCAACGAGCAAAAAACAATGTTGAAAAATCTCTTTACAGATAAGTATTGTAATGTGCCGATAATCAATAAAGAATATGAATACTCTTCAAAAAGTCGGTGATTTTATTTATAATGCAGATATTTATGATGGGTTAAATAATTCTCTGTCCGATTTGGAGTTTTACAAAAAATGGCTACCTCAAAATAAAGAGGCCAAAATACTTGAACTCTGCTGTGTAGGCTTACGATTTCAATAGCAAAGGATGGATATAATATTAAGGGAGTTGATTATACTTTATCTATGCTTGAACGGGCAAAGGAGAAAGCGTTTCAATCCTAATATCCAATATATTGTTGAACACGAACGGGAGCAACATGTTATTACCGAATACACAACCTGAGTTCCGTATTTTAATCATTAAATAAAAGATATCTATACGATAAAACTTGCGGAATTGGCCAGTTTCGCCCGGATTCTGCTTAAAGATTGGGCCGTGATGCCTAGATAAGACGCTATGTATTTCAGGGGAACGGATTGGATGATCTCGGGTTGCTTATCCAATAAAGTAGCGTAACGCTCAATGGCGGTCCGTTTGTAAGAACTCAGCCATGAGGTCTCTACCTCAAGCATAAAATTCTCTAATATCCTTCTCCCGATATTCGCTAATTCCGCGGAGGATTGAAATAAGACCTCAAGCTTATGCTTGGGAAGGCAAAAAGCCTCGCCTTCCGTAACGGCTTCTATGGTATAAAGAGAAGGGGAACCGGAGGTATATCCCCATACAGGAAGAGCGATCTCACTTTCCACGGCGAACCAGAAGGTATCTTCCATCCCGTCCTTAAATGTATAAGCCCGCCAGATTCCCTCGGATAAGATATACATATTCGTGTTTATCTCCCCTTCATGTACGATTATATCTTTGGGGACGAACGGTACGATCTCCGCGTTTTCCAGCAGCAATTGCATGGTGCGCTCGGGGATGGAGAATCGTTCCATTATTTTCTGGCGGACTTCCTCTTTCATTGTCTTGTACGTTTCGATAGATAGTATACCACGATAATCGCGAAAGTAATAAATTCCGACAAGGGAACGGCCAGCCAAATGCCCTTAATTCCTAGGAGAACCGGGAGAAACATGAAACTTAAGGTGATGATCACGATTCCTCGTAGGATGGTGAATAGCGTAGCAGGCCTAAAGCGTTCTATGCTCTGGAAATACCCGATACAAACGATATTAAGAGCGAAAAAGACGTACCCCAGGGAAAAATAGGGGATGCCGCTAACCGCGATCTCATAGGCGTTGCCTTGGTCGCCAAGAAACAAGGAAGCGACTTCCGGGCAGAATAGAATGGTACTGGCGCAAGCTAAGCCGCCACATACGATAGCGCATAGCAAGGCCAGCTTGAAAGCTTGCCGTACCCTTTTCCATTGCTGTATGCCGTAATTGTAGCTTATGATCGGTTGGGTAGACTGGGCGATCGCGTTGTTCACCATGAATACGATAGGAAAACAATAACAGGCTACGCTATAGGCGGCAACACCGTCTTCTCCTAGGTATCTCATGAATATATAATTACCCACCAACATCATACATGCGATGGCTGCCTCGCTTAAGAAAGCGGAAGAGCCGAGTTTTAGCATGTATCCTATATTTCGTATGGTCAACAGGATACTTTTGGGTGAGAACTTAGGGCGGTAAAGATGTAACGTTTTAGGATAAGCGACAATATAAACCACGATCATGATGCTCCCCACGATTACGGATATAGCGGAGGCCAGGGCTGCGCCCATCAACCCACACTGTAGTGGGAAGACGAGGATGTAGTCTAATACTAAGTTTATCACGGCCGGGACCGCGCTACATAACATGGCGTATGTTGGTGACCCGTCTAGCCGTATGATGAATAACCCGACATTCAGCAACATGTAAAAAGCTAAGAACGGGACGATCCAGTTCATGTATTCCAATACGGAGGGTAATAAGTGCTCGGAACATCC
The DNA here is from genome assembly GCF_947855115.1 of uncultured Parabacteroides sp. GTDB lineage: Bacteria > Bacteroidota > Bacteroidia > Bacteroidales > Tannerellaceae > Parabacteroides. The sequence goes on along the minus strand of NZ_CANTZW010000001.1, from coordinate 277,849 downwards.
CAACAGGAAAGCTACCTCGGTCCGAAAGGCCATCACCAGCAGGGAGAGCAACAACATGATACATAGCGATACCGAGAGCGCCTGCGTGATATTGATATTCGCTACCTTGTTTTTCTTGTGCGATAAATGAATTGAGGCGACGATAGACGCTCCAACCCCGAACATAAGTCCGACTCCGGTGGATAGCATGAAGAAGGGGGCTACGATATTAACCGCTGCCAGGGCATCACTTCCTACGCCCCTACCTACGAATATCCCATCGGCGATGTTAATCGTAGCAGAGAGAACCATACCTAATAAGGTAGGGATAAACATCTTACGGAACAACTTCGGAATGTTCATTGTTCCAAAATCAATACTGTCTTGCATCATCTGTTTTTTTCCTTTTGTTTTTGCGGCACAAAAGTAGGCTTCTCTACCTAGAAAAAAGTTACCATCAGGGTAAAAAAAGTGTGTTTATCCAGTTTGAATGAGGTATGCGACATTGTTTCCCTTATATGTTAAACTCAAAACATATCAGCCGTTTTCATGTTTATACGGGATAAATGACATTCGTTGACGCTAAAACATTGTCTAGAAAATAAACAAAAAACAGTTGTTATGTTGAAAAGATTCAGACCAGTCAGCTTAATCCTGTTAGTCGGGGCACTTGGGTTCTCGGGAAACTTATACGCCGTGCCAAGGATTCCGAAAGCAGACATTTCCCAGCAAAACTCGAAGGTGTCGGGAACAGTAGAGGATGCCTTAGGACCCGTTACCGGAGCATCCGTGATCGTGAAAGGAACTACCAACGGTACCATGACCGATTTAGACGGGCGTTTTACCCTGGATAACGTAAAGAAAGGGGATATCATACAAGTATCGTTTATCGGTTATACCTCGCGAGACATCCCGTATACCGGCCAGTCCGAGATTATGGTCAAACTCGTGGAAGATACCCAGAAACTCGATGAGGTGGTAGTAACGGCCTTAGGGATGAAACGAGATAAGAAAGCCTTGGGGTATGCCATGCAGGAGTTGAAAGGGGATGATCTCTTGGCCTCCCGTGAATCGAACTTGGCGAACTCCCTTTCCGGTAAGGTTTCCGGTTTGCAGATTGTCCGTTCAAGCAATGGAGTGGGAGGTTCCTCTAAGATCGTACTTCGCGGAAATAACTCATTGACGGGTAGTAACCAGCCATTGATCGTTGTAGACGGTACCCCGATGGATAACTTCACCGGTGGCGTGGATGATGTATGGGGTAACTCCGGAGCGGATATGGGTAACGGTCTTTCGGATATCAACCCGGAAGATATCGAGTCTATGACGGTATTGAAAGGTGCTTCTGCCGCCGCCCTTTACGGATCGCGTGCCGGTAACGGCGTGATCTTGATCACTACCAAGTCCGGACGTAAGAACGAGGGGCTCGGTATCACGGTCAACGCTGGTATCACCGCCGAGACGATTTTCCTGAAACCGGATTTACAGAACGACTTCGGGCAAGGCTCCGTGGGTGTTTACGATAACCAATCTCGTGTTAGCTGGGGACCGAAAGTCACGGGACAAATGGTAACTGATTGGAGGGGCAACCGGATCCCCCTGTATACATATGATAATATTGACGCTTTTTTCCGTGTAGGGACCTCCTTTAACGAAGGTGTCAGCTTCCAACAGAATATAAAGGGTACGGCGGTATTCGCCTCCGTAAACCGTTCCGACGACGCTAGCATCACTCCACGCTCAAAACTAAACAAGACGAATATAACCCTGCGTGCCACGACTTTTCTGGATGAGGCGGAAAAGTGGAAGGTCGATGCCAAGGTGAATTATATCAATCAGAACGCACATAACCGCCCGATTCAAGGCGTGAACCCTTCGAACGCTTTCAATACGATCTATAACCTGCCTCGTTCCTTGAATATCCGTGAGTTTGAGAATGACGTGGATGAGCAAGGCAATATGATTTGGTATGATGCCTCCAAGAACCCGCAGGAGAACCCTTATTGGGTGACCCGTTATCGCCAGAACGAGGATACCCGTAACCGTTTGTTAGGGAATATCTCCTTGAAATATGCCCCGACCGATTGGTTCGATATTGAGTTGAGAGGCGGTACGGATTATTATACCACGACGAAGAGCGAGAAAGTCTATGCCGGTGGTAATACCAGTCCGAGAGGTTTGTATACCGAGGGCTCGGAGACATTCTATGAGAATAACTTCAGTTTCTTGGCTACGGCCCGGAAGGATAACTTGATCGATAGGTTGGGAGGTTTCGTTACTTTCGGTGGTAACCTGATGCTTCAGCAACGTAGCAAGATGAACGCTTCTGCCGGAGAGCTGCTGGTGCCGAACTTGTTCTCGCTGAATAATGGGGTGAATAAACCGACGGTCACTTCCGAGTTGATCCGCCGCCGCATGAATTCTTTGTACGGGTCATTGCAGTTGAACTGGGATGGTTATCTGTTCTTGGATGTTACGGCACGTAACGATTGGTCGTCTACGATGTCGAAAGCCAACCGTTCTTATTTCTATCCTTCTGTCAGTTTTTCCGCGGTGATCTCCGATATGTTGCCGAAGATTGGCGGGAGCATGCCGGATTGGTTTTCTTTCGCTAAGATACGCGCCTCTTTCGCCGAGGTAGGTAACGACTTGGATCCATATCAATTGTATAACTTCTATTCCGTAGGCAAAGATCCCAACGGGAATACGACGGCGAAACCGGGTAAGGTACTTTACGACTCGAATGTGCGTAGTGAGTTGATCAAGTCTTGGGAGGCCGGTTTTGACATTCGTTTCTTTAATAACCGGTTGGGGCTGGATGCCGCTTGGTATAAGTCGAACGCTACCCGCCAGTTGCTGAATTTACCGATGGACCCGTTCTCGGGTTACGCCTCTCGTAAGATTAACGCGGGTAATATCCAGAACGAGGGTTTAGAAATCTCTTTGAACGGTGCGATCTTAGATAACCCCGCCGGATTGAGCTGGAACTCTACGGTACAATTCTCCTTGAACCGGAATAAGATCAAGGAATTATACGAAGGGGTGAATCTGTATGATATCAAGACGTTCGACGCTATTCAGATCGTAGCTCCGGTGGGTGGTTATTATGGTGAGATCTACGGGCAGACCTTTATGCGTGTGACGGATGAGAATAGTCCTCATTATGGAAAGATCATCGTTGGCGATGACGGCTTGCCTTTGATCTCTACCGAGAAATCGAAAGTAGGAAACCAGAGCCCGGATTGGATGATGGGGTGGACCAATAACTTTTCTTACAAAGGTTTTAACCTGAGTTTCCTGATCGACTTCCGTATCGGTGGTAGTATCTATTCGGCGACAGCCTCCAACTTGTATACCCGGGGCAACGCTGCCGGGACAGTCGTGAATGGTGATCGTGCCGAGTTCGTGGTTCCGAATACCGTGGTACAACAAGGTGATGGTTATGCGGAGAATACGGTAGCAGTCTCCCCTCAGAACTATTGGGAGCGTATCGGTTCAACCGGAAACTATGGTTTGCCGGAGGTTTATACCTATAGCGCCACCAATGTCCGTTTGCGTAATATTACGCTTGGCTACGAGTTCAATCGGCAGATGCTGAAGAAAACACCTTTCCAGCGTGTACGTCTGTCCGCTACTTGCAACAATGTTTGGATGATCCATTATAACTTGCCGGGTATCGACCCCGAATCCGTTGCCGCCACGAATACCAACGCCACCGGATTCGAGAACGGAGCCGCCCCGACCAGCCGTTCTTATACGTTTAACGTAACCGTGGGATTCTGAAGGAATACATGATAATTTGAATTACGATAAAAATGATGAAGATGAAAACAAGAAATATACTTTTTGCCGGATTGGTATCGGTGGTCGCTCTTCTTTCCTCCTGTAATGATTTTCAGGAGATCAATGAAGACCCGAATCTTGTAGGAGAGGATAAGGTGAAGCCCCAATGGTTCCTGAATGCCTCTATCATAGGAGACCAGATGAACCCGGAGATAGCCGAGCGTATCTTTATCCTGTACTGGGATCGTGCTTCCCGCTTCAATAGGGGGAGTGGTTTTACGATCGGTACGGACAACAACGATTACAGTACTACCTACCTGAGTAACGATTACGCCGTAGGTTGGCTGAACCAAGCAACCAAAGCGATCCAGTTGGGAGAGCGGATGGTGGCCAATGGTGAGGCGAATACCTATCCCTATTATAAGAATGTGATCCAGATGGCCCGTATCTGGCGTGCTTACTTGAACTCGGAAGTCGCGGACGGCTTCGGTCCGATCCCGGCGTTGGCCGCTTTCTCCGGTGTACCGGCTGAGTACGATAGCGTGGAGGCGATCTATCAATTTATATTGAAAGAATTACGTGAGGCAGAGTCTGCGTTAGACCCTTCCTTGGACATGTCCGCTATGGCTAACGAGGATGCTTTCTATGCGGGAGATGTAACGAAATGGCAGAAATATGCCAACTCTTTGCGTATGCGTTTGGCGATGCGTATCTCGGCTGTCGATCCAGCCTTGGCAAAAGCGGAATTTGAGGATGCCGCCTCTAAGACATTTATCTCCGAGCTGGCCGATATCGCTTCCGTACAGGAGAAAGAGGGTTGGGATGAGCTGACGAGCGTGATGTCTCGTCCTTGGAACGGGCAGGCGATGTCCGTGACGTTTAAGAACTTGGTGGTAGGTTTGGGGGGACAGGAATTTCCGTTGCCGGACTCTTTGAAAAGCCATTTGAAGAATCCGTATGAGTATCAGGGTTTGTATTTGAGCCAACATTTCCCTCTGACAACGAACGATCCGTGCGCCGGTTTCTATTTTGACGGTATTCCTCAATACGTAGATCCCCGTGCCCCGAAACTGTTTAGTGTCGTAGGGTGGGATGATGGCGTGGTCTATTCCGATTATATCGGTGCGGCTAGCGAGGTGAAACCGGTTAACTTGAAGAATCCGGCAGACAATACCCAGAATATGTTGACGATCGACCCGAAATATACGTGGGACACTTGGGTAGCGGGAGAATGGGATGTGAAAGCCGGTCTGGTAAGTGAGCTGACAGGCAAGAACTACAATTATCCCTCTATGTCTAAGCAATATCGTATGAGTACCAACAAGCGTGTCTTCTTCGGCCCATGGGAAAGTTACTTCTTATTGGCGGAAGCCGCTGTGAAAGGTTGGAAGGTTCCGGGAACGGCTAAATCCAATTATGAGTCCGGTATTACAGCGAGTTTTGAATATCACGGGTTGTTGAGCCAGGTCGGTGATTACTTATCATCTCGGGAATACAACCGTATCGGTACTTCTGTCGCTTTCGACCATACGACGGAGGCGAAAGCGTATACGATCCGTTATACGGACCCATATACAAAAGAGATGAAGAGCCGTACATATGAATATCCTCAGAACTCGATCTACCGGAATGGCGCATATAATAATGATATCCTTACGAAGATTATCACCCAGAAATATATAGCGCAAGTTCCTTGGCTACCGGAAGAGGCTTGGAGCGATCATCGCCGTTTAGGTCTTCCTTTCTTTGAGAACCAAGCGGTAGAGAAAGATTACAACCCATTGAATCAAGTACCTCTGACGGTCGCTACCTCTAAAGAATGCCGTTGGGATTTTTACCCGAAACGTTACCGTTATCCGGCGAATATCCAAACGAACAATCAAGCGGGATATGCGCAAGCTCTCCAGCTTTTGGGCGGTCCGGATTTGACGACTACTCCACTGTGGTGGAACGCTAAATAGTGAATCTGCTTGGTCTGTTTTACATATACTTTTTCGGTGTCACGCATTTATTTGTGTGGCACCGTTTTTATAGATATATTTCATTATCTTTGGTGCGAACATAAAAGTAGAAGGAGAATTTGTATATGTCAAAGGAATCATTAAATAGACGTAGGAGCGACTTAATTAAGTTGATTACAGAGATAGAAGATGAGGATTTATTGATCTCTATTGAGGATCAGATTTTTGAGTATAAGGAGGACAAGGAGGTATCTATGGAACCTATTCCGAATTTGCTTCAATTCCCATCAAAAGAAAAGCTTCATGGTCTGATTGAGCAGGTTTTGGAAGATGACCGGAATGGGCGTATGATTGATGGCGAGGATTTTTTTAGGGAATTTGAAAAAAGACATCATATAAAATGTGAATAGATGAAAAACTTAGATCTAAAGATTTCTCCTTTGGCAAATCAACAACTAGATGAGTTCTATGCGTATTGCTCGATTTCTTATGGATGTAAGAAAGCTGATACTATTTATGTTTTGATAAAACGGACTTTCAATGATTTCTGTATATTTCCCGGTATGGGGCAAATAGAACCTTTATTATCTGATTATCCGCAATGTTTCCGTTCTTTCACCCAGCATCCGAATACAAAGATTATTTATTGGGTAGAAGATAATGCGGTAAAAATAGCCTTGCTTTTTTATACCCGGCAAGCACCGGAGAAACTCCGTTATACGATTGAGAACCGGACGGATTGGATTTGTGAGCCTCCGTCTCCTCCTTATGGTGAACAGAAGTAGGATCATGGAGACTTCGAGTTTTACCCCGAGTCTCTTATTCGATCATGCTTAACCATTTCTCCAGCTCGTCGGTCCATTGACGTTTGTAGACGAAGTTGTCCCGGAATCCAAAACTATGGCCGCCTTTCGGGTAGATGTGTAAGGAGGCAGACACTTTGTTTTTTAGTAAAGCGAGATAATAAAGCACGCTATTCTCCGGGCTAACCGCCTCATCATCCGAAGCTAATGCTATAAAAGCGGGAGGTGTTTGTGAGTTTACGTGCAATTCCAGGGAGAAAGCTTCCTCTTCCTCATGCGTGGGGTTCGCTCCTAATAGTCGTTCCCTTGATTTAAGATGCGTTAAATGAGGCAGCATACTGATAACCGGATAAAGAAGTATTTGGAAATCCGGACGTGCGTCATCTACCCCGAATATTGCGGCATGCCCGGCGATATAGCCGCCAATGGAAGCACCCATGACACCGACTTTCGTGATCTTCCACTCTTCCGAGTAATTCCGAAGGATGCGTAGACCTTGGCGAACATCATCCAGCGGGACTTCCCTATGTCCGTTCGGCATCCGGTATTTCAATACGGCATAAGTGATACCTTGCGCATTGAACCATGCGGCCATATCGCGTCCTTCATGTCCGATCGAAATCTTGGAAAGCCCGCCACCCGGACACATCAAGATCGCCTTGCCATTCGGCTTGCCTGCCGGATAAACCAATAAAGAAGGGTTCGATATATTGGATATGGCATTCGGGGTATCTTCCAATTCTACGCCGGCCAACCCGTTACTGGTGGGAGCGCCATCCGGCCAGAGTAGGATGATTCTATTTTTCTGTTGTATTGTCTCCATTTTCTATATTCTGAATTGTGTTTACAGTATAAAACAACGTTGGTCTTTGATTGGTTTAACGTTCATGTTTTTTCGAGCCATTATCATATAAGAAAATCCGGAAAAGACGCGAGAGAGAACTCTCCATCCTTTCCGGATTTTTATCTTTATTACCCTTGAAAAGCAGATTATTGCATACCTTCCGTAGTCATTGCCTTATTGATCTTTTTAACCAATCCCTGAAGAACGGCACCCGGGCCTAACTCGATGAAATGAGTAGCTCCATCGGCGATCATGTTCTGTACGCTTTGGGTCCAACGTACCGGGGCAGTCAACTGGGCGATCAAGTTAGCCTTGATTGTCTCCGGGCAAGTCTCGGCCTTCGTACTTACGTTCTGGTAAACCGGGCAAGATGGTTTATTAACAGTCGTAGTCTCGATAGCGGCAGCCAACTCCGCACGAGCCGGTTCCATCAATGGAGAGTGGAACGCTCCTCCTACCTTCAACTTCAAGGCACGCTTAGCGCCGGCAGCCAATAACTTCTCGCAAGCCTGATCGATACCGGGGATAGAACCGGAGATTACCAACTGGCCCGGGCAATTATAGTTGGCGCAAACCACTACCTCGTCCTTGATGCTTGCGCAAATTTCCTCAACCGTAGCGTCCGGCAAAGCTAAAACGGCAGCCATTGTAGAAGGAGTCGCCTCACAAGCCTTTTGCATAGCCATGGCACGTTTGGAAACTAATACCAAACCGTCCTCGAAAGACAGTGCTCCGGCAGCTACCAAGGCGGAGAATTCTCCTAATGAGTGACCGGCAACCATGTCCGGTTGGAATTGGTCGCCCAATGTTTTCGCGAGAATGACAGAGTGTAAGAAGATCGCGGGTTGAGTAACCTTGGTCTGTCTCAGATCCTCGTCCGTTCCGGCAAACATTAAATCCGTGATACGGAAACCAAGGATCTCATTAGCCTTCTCAAACATCTCTTTAGCAAGAGAATTATTATCGTAGAGGTCTTTGCCCATTCCTACGAACTGTGCTCCCTGACCGGGAAATACATACGCTTTCATCTTTCTAATTTTTTTCTAATTTCAGTTTTTTAAGACGGTACAAAGGTAATAAATTTGGAATAATGAGGCTACTATTCATTACAAATTGTATCTTTGCCCCCATAGAAACGAGAATATTAATGACTAATATTATAATATCATGAATGAATTACTATTTTTAGGAAACTTGGGTACAGGCGAGATCGTGATCATCGCCATTGTTGTGTTATTACTTTTCGGCGGTAAGAAAATTCCTGAGCTGATGAAAGGTATCGGTAAGGGAGTGAAGAATTTCAAGGACGGTGTAAAAGGTTTGGAAGACGATATCAAATTAGACGATACGGAAAAGAAGTAAAGGAAGATGCAACAAGAAGAAATGTCATTCTGGGATCACCTGGAAGAACTTCGTTGGACTTTATTTCGTTCTATTTTAGCGCTCTTTATTTTTGCTATAGCCGGGTTCTCGGTAATGCCGTGGCTGTTCGATAATGTCGTGATGGCCCCGTGTAGCTCCGATTTCATCGTCTATCGGGAAATGTGTAAGATTAGTTCTCATTTTTCTTTTCTCCCGGACTTTTGTAATGATACGTTCCACGTGAACATTGTCAATATCAAGCTGGCTTCCCAGTTTTTTACGCATATGACAAGTTCTTTCTGGTTGGCGTTATTATTGACTTTCCCTTATTTGATGTGGGAGATCTGGAAGTTCGTAAGTCCGGCTCTCTATGAGAATGAGAAGAAAAATGTGCGTTGGGTATTCTTGTTCGGAACGATTATGTTCTTTATCGGATGCTCGGTCGGTTATTTCTTGGTGTTCCCGATGACGCTACGTTTCTTGGCGACTTACGAGTTGAGTGCCGCCATTACGGAACAGGTATCGCTTGATTCTTACATGGATAACTTCTTGATGTTGATATTCGTGATGGGAATTGTTTTTGAGATGCCGTTGGTTTCTTGGCTATTATCTCAGATGGGGTTGCTAAATCGCTCTTTCTTCCATAAATACAGACGGCATGCGGTTGTCGGCCTGTTAGTTGGTGCGGCGTTCATCACTCCAAGTAGTGATCCGTTTACGTTGAGTATCGTATTCTTGCCGCTCTATGGTTTGTATGAGTTGAGTGCGTTCTTCGTGAAGAAAGCCCCGAAGGAAGAAGACGAGGGGAATGAGGATGAGGAAAATAATAATGAGGGATAGATCCCGAAAGTTATAAACGTTATTGAAAAAAAGACGTAACCCTACATGGAGTTACGTCTTTTTTATTATTTCAATAAAGGTAACTGTCTTAGCATATTCCTAAGTTTGATGGCAATACGAGGCATCGGCTCGGCTACCGTAAGGCCTACCAGGTCATATTCGGATGCTATATCATTGATAACACGAACGACCTCGTCTGTTCTCATCCCGTTAGGCTCTACGCCGACTCCCGCTATCATATCTGCGGGATCGATCACATCCATATCGAAATGAACAACCACTTTAGATACGCCCGTCCCTTTTAACCATTCAAGGATGGGAGAACTATCTTTCGCTACCTCCTCTGGGGATAATCCTTTTATACCTAGCTCTTTCTGCCGTTCTTTCATCCCTTCGTCCCATGAGCGTAAACCTACGATTAAGGTATTTGCGACTTTGAATTTTCCCGGTAATAATTGAAGAATTTCCTCGTCACCCATTCCTAGGCAAGCCGTGAGAGCCATTGCGTGATATCCCTTATACTCGTCATATGGTAAGTTTATATCCGGATGGGCATCTATCCAGACAACGGCGATATCATCCGGGTATTTAGCGGCCAGATAGGTGAAGGGTACGACACTTACCGAGCATTCGCCCCCTAAGGTAATGATCCTTTCCGGGGCATTCTCTTGAAGTAGCCCGATAGCGGCCTTGGTTTGTTTCAAGATAACCTTACGGGCACTGACTCCCAAGTCGGTTTCCCTATCATTAATGTCTAATGAAACAGGAACTTCCACAGTCTTCTGGGGACTTTTGGGCGCTAGGAAATTGAGTAATTGAGCGCCTAAGTAATATCCTCTGGAAGCGTCATCAGCAGGAATATCCGGTATCCAATGATTGATGATCCCACCTTGCCATTGTGGATAAATCAGGCGAAGCGTCGATGTCTTATTTTCCATATTATCGTAGTTTTTATACAAAGTTAATGGATTTCACCGAATTCACGTCTTAATGAAAAAGATTTTCACCCCAATGAAAATAGAAAGTTTTCTCAGGAAACTATTTCTCTTTCGGAATAATTTACGTATGTTTGCTCAAACTCAAAACGAATTGTATAATAACATGAAGCACATGTCTATATTGGCGGTCTCCTTGCTGGCGCTCGTGGCCTGCACGCCTGAAAAGAAACAGGAGGCAGATTACTCGCAATATGTGAATCCCATGATCGGTACGGACTTTACCGGTAATACCTATCCGGGAGCCCAAGTTCCTTTTGGTATGGTACAATTAAGCCCGGATAACGGTTTGCCGGGTTGGGACCGCATCTCTGGATATTTCTATCCGGATACGACTATCGCCGGTTTCAGCCATACGCACCTTTCTGGTACGGGGGCAGGCGATTTATACGATATCTCTTTTATGCCCGTGACCCGTCCTTATAAAGAGGCTCCGGCACCGTTAGGTATCTATTCCACGTTCTCGCATAATGATGAGGCGGCCTCTGCCGGATATTACCGGGTATTGCTGAAGGATTATAACATTAACGTGGAGCTTACGGCTACCGAGCGTTGCGGTATCCAACGGTATACCTTCCCAGAGGCTGAGGCTTCGGTGTTCCTGAACTTAAAGAAGGCGATGAACTGGGATTTTACCTTAGACTCCAAGATCGAGGTGATAGACTCTACGACAATCCGCGGATACCGCCTGTCCCAAGGATGGTCTCCCTTGCAACATGTTTATTTCGAGACCCGTTTCTCCAAGCCTTTTGCGGCTTATCATATAGACACGACTTCTATCGTGACCAAGGAGAAAGGTTGGATCGGTACGGCATATGTGGCCCGTTTCGACTTCAATACGAAGAAGGATGAGGAAATCCTTGTCACGACCGGAATTTCCGGGGTCAGCATGGAGGGAGCGGGAAAGAACTTGCGTGCGGAAGCCCCGAAGGATGATTTCGATTATTATCAGGCCCAGGCTAGCGCGAATTGGAACAAGCAGCTTTCCAAGATTGAGGTGAAGAGCCGGAATACAGACGATATGGTGAAGTTCTATACGGCCTTATATCATTCCATGATCGCCCCGACGATCTATAGCGACGTAGACGGTTCTTACTACGGTCCGGATCAGCAAATCCATAAGGCAGACGGATGGACGAACTACTCCACCTTCTCTTTATGGGATACCTATCGTGCGTCTCACCCGTTGTTTACATATACGGAGCCGGAGCGTACGAATGATATGATCAAAGGTTTCTTGAAGTTCTACGAGCAGAATGGGGCTTTACCTTTATGGAACCTTTATGGGTGGGAAACGAATATGATGATCGGTTATCATGCGGTTCCCGTTATCGTGGACGCTTATCTGAAAGGTGTCGGCGATTTTGATGCCGAGAAGGCGCTGGAAGCTTGTATAGCGACAGCCAACCGGGATGATTACCGGGGTATCGGCGATTATAAGAAGTTAGGATATGTTCCGGCTTATAGCGACCCGAAGAAATGGGAGAACTGGTCTCTGTCGAAGACCTTGGAATACGCCTACGATGATTATTGTATCGCTAAGATGGCCGAAAAGATGGGGAAGAAAGAGATTGCCGATGAGTTCTTTAAGCGTTCACAAAACTATCGTAACGTATACAACCCGGCTACCTCTTTTATGCAGCCTCGTGATGAGAAAGGAAACTTTGCCGCTAATTTCAGCCCCGATGATTATACGGAGGATATTTGCGAGAGCAATGGCTGGCAGTATTTCTGGTATGTACCGCAAGATTTGGATGGTTTGATCGGGTTGGTAGGAAGCAAGGAGCGTTTCGCCGAGAAATTGGATAGTATGTTTACCTATATCCCGAAGTCGGATGAGGAATTGCCTATCTTTAGCACGGGTATGATCGGTCAGTATGCGCATGGCAATGAACCGAGCCATCATGTGATTTACTTATATAACAAGGTAGGTCAGCCTTGGAAGACCCAGAAATACGTGGCTCAGGTATTGCATGAATTGTATCTGAATGCCCCGGACGGTATTTGTGGTAACGAGGATTGTGGACAGATGTCCGCTTGGTTCGTGTTCAGCTCTATGGGATTTTATCCGGTCGATCCGGTTAGTGGCCGGTACGAGATCGGTTCCCCGTTATTCCCGGAGGTGAGGATGCATGTGGGCGAGGGCAAGACCTTTACGGTTTTGGCTCCAGAGGTTTCCGCGGAGAATATTTATATCCAATCCGTGAAACTAAATGGCCAGCCTTATGATAAGAGCTATATTACCCACGAGCAAATCATGAGTGGCGCTACGCTAGAGTTCGTGATGGGTAGCCAGCCGGGACCGGTTTGGTATACGAATAAATAGGCTTATTTTTATTGTTTGTATTAAGGGGTGCCGCGGTTGATGCCGTGGCATTCTTTTTTTAATCAGGTTCATCCGAATCCTTTTCATAGGCTTTAAGGATATCTTTTACGATATACCAAAGCACGAACAAGACCAGTACGCTTCCGATCAAGATATATCCCATTCTTATGATGGTGTCGATGTATTCTTCCATAATATTCTTGTTTAGTGTGATTACTCACGTAGTAAATGTACGGATAAAAATCTGGAGATAAGCCCTTTTCTTTATAATATATTCCTATATTTGTCCTATTTTCGGATAATGATTAAAAACTAAGGGTATGTTAAAACAAGTAATAGCTTTGGCGGCGTTGATGGTTTCATCTATGGCCTTCGCTCAAGACAGGGAGTATGTAATCGTGGTACATGGTGGTGCGGGAGCCATGGCGGGGATAGAAGATGATCCCGTTAGATCAGCCCAGTACTATGCCGCTCTCGACTCTGCCTTGATGATTGGTGATAAGGTGCTTTCAACGGGAGGTGAAGGGCCGGAGGCTGTTATGGCCGTAATCAATTACTTCGAGGGAAATCCGTTGTTTAACGCCGGAATCGGCGCTACCTGTACGGCAGAGGGAACTTTCGAGCTGGATGCGTCTATCATGGAAGGTAAGGATTTGAGCGCAGGCGCCGTATCCGGCCTGAAACACGTGAAACATCCGATCAATGCCGCCTATGCCGTAAAGACAAAATCTCCACACGTCATGTTGAGCGGAACCGGTGCCGAGGAGTTCGCAAAGGAACAAGGCTTGGAAATGGTGGAGGATAATATGTATTTCGCTACCCCCAAGACGATGGAGTGGGTCGAGAAGCTAAAGCGGGAGAGTAAGAAGAACGGTACGGTAGGCTGTGTCGTTTTGGATAAACAGGGAAACTTAACGGCGGGGACCAGTACCGGCGGTATGTTCAAGAAGCGTTGGGGGCGTGTCGGTGATTCGCCCGTGATCGGCGCCGGGACCTATGCGGATAATAACAGTTGCGCCGTCTCTTGTACGGGGCATGGAGAGTACTTTATCCGTCATGCGGTAGCGTTCAACGTTTGTGCCCGTTATAAATACCTCAAGGAAAGCGTAGAGCAAGCTGCGGATTATATCATCCGTACGGAATTGAATACGAACGCTGGTAATGGAGGCTTGATCGCCGTGGATAAATTAGGAAATATCGCCATGCCCTATAACAGTGGTGGCATGTTCCGTGGATTCTTGTACAAAGAGAAAGGTAGCCCGGAAATTAAGAAGGGGTGCGGTATCGGAAAGAAAATTGTTGTGGTAGGGGAAAAGTAGTTTTTTGTATCTTTACGCCAAATTCAGTATAGAATGGCGAAAACAAAAACAGTATATCTCTGCTCTAACTGTGGCGCTGATTCCCCGAAATGGCTGGGTAAATGCCCGAATTGCGGGGAATGGAACACTTATGTGGAGGAGATTGTAACGAAGGAACCTGCCGTGAAACGACCGGTTCCCGGTATTATGGAGGGCAATAAGACCCGTCCGGTGTTATTGCGTGATATAACGACGGAAGAGGAGGCCCGCATCGATTTAAAAGATGATGAGTTAAACAGGGTGCTTGGTGGAGGCTTGGTGAAGGGCTCTTTGGTATTGATCGGAGGAGAACCGGGGATCGGAAAATCCACTTTAGTCTTGCAAACCGTATTGGGCTTGACTGAATTGAAAACCCTTTATGTATCGGGTGAGGAGAGTGGTCGCCAATTGAAACTCCGTGCGGACCGGTTGTCGCATGATAATCCGAACTGTTTCATCCTATGCGAGACCCATCTGGAACAGATCTTTACGCAAGCAGCCAATATCCAGCCGGACTTGATGATCATAGATTCCATACAAACCATCTTTACGGAAGTCGCGGAATCTTCTCCCGGCAGTGTCTCCCAAGTACGCGAGTGCAGCGCCGCTATCTTGAAATACGCCAAGGAAAGCGGTGTTCCGGTCTTATTGATTGGCCATATCAATAAGGAAGGCAGTATCGCCGGTCCGAAGGTACTGGAGCATATCGTGGACACGGTGTTGCAGTTTGAGGGCGATCAGCATTATATGTATCGTATCCTGCGGAGCATCAAGAACCGTTTCGGCAGTACGGCAGAGCTGGGGATTTACGAGATGCGCCAGAACGGGCTTCGCGAGGTAAGCAATCCATCCGAATTGTTATTAACCCAGAATCATGAGGGGTTGAGCGGTGTCGCCATCGCTGCCACTATCGAGGGGGTACGCCCTTTCTTGATAGAGACGCAGGCCTTGGTCAGTTCAGCGGTTTACGGTACGCCGCAGCGTAGTGCCACCGGATTTGATTTACGCCGTATGAATATGTTGCTGGCGGTATTGGAGAAACGGGCGGGTTTTAAATTGATCCAGAAAGATGTTTTCCTGAATATCGCCGGAGGTTTGAAAGTAAATGATCCGGCTATCGATTTGGCGGTAATCAGCTCCATCCTTTCCTCTAGTTTGGATATCAGTATCGAGCCGGGTGTTTGTATGGCCGGAGAGGTGGGTTTGTCCGGAGAGATCCGTCCGGTCAACCGTATAGAGCAACGTATCTTGGAGGCGGAGAAACTGGGTTTTTCCCGGATTATCATTCCCTATAACAATCTAAAGGGCTTTGATACGGTGAAGGCAAAGATCCAAATCGTACAAGTGAAAAAAGTGGAAGAAGCTTTCCGCCAGCTTTTCGGTTAACCCAAGCTATGGCATTAGTAATTTCCTAGTTGTAGAGACGCAGCGTGCTGCGTCTCAATATCGACTGATAGTATCTTTAGGTTACCATTTTGAGGGATCGAGACGCAGCACGCTGCGTCTCTACAACTGGATGATGCTGATTGAGAATAAAATAAAGTAATTGTGATAAACAATGATAAAAGAATTACAACTCCGGATATTGCCGGAAGAGGCTGTCAATGAGCAATCGTTGAGGCTAGTAGTAGCCCGTGAGACGGGTGAGGCCCCGAAAAACATCCAAGCCGTGCGGGTATTGAAACGTTCGATAGACGCACGTCAGCGAACGATATTTGTCAACGTGAAACTCCGTGTTTTCATTAACGAGATACCCGGTGAGCCGGAATATCAATCGATAGAATATAAAGATGTCTCGAATGGGAAACCAGTGATCGTCGTAGGAGCCGGCCCGGGAGGTCTGTTCGCCGCCTTGCGTTTGATAGAGCTAGGTTTGCGTCCCATCATCGTCGAGCGGGGTAAGGACGTGCGGGAACGTAAGAAAGACATCGCTTTGATTAGCCGTGAGCATAAGGTGAACGGAGAATCGAATTATAGTTTCGGTGAAGGGGGGGCCGGCGCTTATTCCGATGGTAAGCTGTATACCCGTAGCAAGAAAAGGGGTTCGGTAGATAAGATACTGAATATCTTTTGCCAGTTTGGGGCCAGTTCCTCTATCTTGGCTGATGCCCATCCGCATATCGGGACAGACAAGCTCCCCCGTGTGATCGAGAATATCCGGGAGCAAATCAAGCGATGCGGAGGCGAGGTACATTTCGAGACCCGGATGGACGCTTTTATCATGAAGAAGGATGAGGTGATCGGTATCGAGACGAATACGGGAAAGACCTTTTACGGCCCGGTCATTCTGGCTACCGGTCATTCTGCCCGTGATGTCTATAACTACTTATACGAACGCCAGATCCAGATCGAGGCGAAAGGGATAGCGGTCGGTGTTCGTTTGGAGCATCCTCAGGAATTGATCGACCAAATCCAGTATCACCGAAAAGAAGGCCGTGGAAAATATCTTCCTGCGGCAGAGTATAGTTTTGTGACGCAAGCGAATAACCGGGGCGTTTATTCCTTCTGTATGTGTCCGGGAGGTTTCGTGGTTCCTGCGGCGAGTGGACCTAGGCAGGTCGTGGTAAATGGAATGTCGCCCTCTAATCGGGGTTCCCGTTGGTCTAACTCCGGGATGGTGGTAGAGATCCGGCCGGAGGATTATCCCGGGCTGGTAGGGCAGGAAGAACTTTATCTTCGGAATGGCGAGAAAGTGGAAGCGGATTCCCCGTTAGCATTGATGGCCTTTCAGGAACGTCTGGAAGAAGTCTGCTGGTTAAATGGAGGTATGAAGCAAACAGCCCCCGCCCAGCGTATGGACGATTTCATGCGCAAGAGGAACTCTTTCGATTTACCGGTATCTTCATATACGCCGGGCTTACTGGCCTCTCCGTTGCATTTCTGGATGCCGGAATTCGTGACCAGCCGCCTACGTGAAGGTTTCCGCTATTTCGGTAAGGTTTCTAAAGGTTTTTTGACCAACGAGGCTACTATGATCGGTGTAGAGACCCGTACATCCGCTCCGGTTCGTATCGTCCGCGACCGGGAGACATATCAGCACGTTACGGTAAAAGGTCTTTTCCCCTGCGGAGAAGGAGCCGGTTATGCGGGAGGTATCGTATCTGCCGCTATCGATGGGGAGCGTTGTGCGGAAGGAGTGTATAATCTTGAATCCAATAAATAAGTAAAATGAAAAGAGGTATGAAAATAGGAATATCCCTTTGTCTGGGAATTCTTATGGGTTTGAATGCGGGCTGTACGGGAAAGAAGTCTGCTGCGGAAAAGCCGGAATTGACGTACAGTAATCCTTTGTCGGTTCAGTTTGGCGATCCATACGTATTGTTGGCCTCGGACGGGCGTTATTATATGTATGGTACCGGAGCCGGGGCTGTAGATGGTTATTGTGCCTATTCTTCCGATGATTTGATCCATTGGAAACCGGAAGGGCAGGTCTATCGGGGTAATACGCCCGATTCTTGGGCGGTCTCTAATTTCTGGGCGCCGGAGGTGTACGAGCGAGACGGTAAGTTTTATATGCTCTTCAGTGCGGATTGGAGGAATAACCCGACCAACGAGGAGGAGAATTTCCGTATCGGTGTAGCCGTGTCGGATAAGCCGACCGGCCCCTTTAAGGAATTGGCTGACGCCCCTTTGTTCGATCCGGGATATCCTGTAATCGACGGAAACTTAATCGAGGATGAAGAAGGCCGTACCTATCTCTATTATTCCCGTTGCTGCTATAAACATCCGGTGGAAAGCGAGATCGCTGAAGAGGCGAAGAGGAAAGGCATGTTCGATTCCGTTGAGGAAAGCTGGATCTACGGGGTGGAGGTCGCTCCGGATCTTACGCACGTGATTGGGGAACCTGTACTTCTACTGCGTCCGCCCGTGAAACTGGATGATGCACAGAGCGAATGGGAAAGTCGCTCGGTTACCCAAGGGGAGGTCGGACGTCGTTGGACGGAAGGCTCTTTCATGCTACGTCATAACGGCTTGTATTATATGATGTATTCCGCTAATTATTTCGGCGGGGCAAATTATGCGGTGGGGTACGCCGTGTCTAAACATCCGCTAGGACCGTTCGAGAAGGCATCCAATAATCCGGTACTAGAAAAGAACGTGGAAAAAGGCGGTATCGTTACGGGTACCGGGCATAATAGCGTTACATGGTCTAAGGACGGAAAACAAATGTATTGCGTTTACCACGGACGTACCCGGAAGACCGGGGACGAGCGGGTCGTATTCATCGATAAAATGCGAATCGACGAGAATGGCCTTCTGGTCGTGGAAGGCCCCACCACCGATTCGCGGCCTATTCAATAGTTATTGATCTCTTCCAGCAACGCTACTCGTTCCAACGAGAACGTAGTGTCGTTGCGTTGGATATATTCTAATAGTTCTTTCGCTCTTGTCCGGAACTTTTCGCCTTGAGCGCCGGGCAAGAGATAACTTTCCTCCAGCAAGGTCTTGGCGGCTAGCTCCATGCGTTGAAGGCCGCAAGAGTCATCACCATCCAAATAGGTACGGATCTCGTCGATAGGCGCATTCTGCAAGAAATCGTTATCCAGTTTTAAGGACGTGTAGACGGATTGTATTAACTCGGGGTTCTTGCGTGCCCCGTCGTTGGAATTACGATTGAGGATGATCTGGGCGATCACTTTGCCCAGTTCCTCGATCTGTACCATGATGAAATCTCTCTTTAGCATAGGAGTGACGGATTATTCGATCGTTATACTTTGGATACGGATGTCTTTTTTCGGCCGGTCATTCTGGTCTTTCGGTTGGTTGGCGATCAAGTCTAAGATGTCGAAACCTTCCGTCAACTCACCGAAGATTGTATAAGTGCCATCCAAATGATGGCAACCGCCTACGGTAGTATAGGCCTTCCGTTGCTCATCCGTAAACAATAAATGACCGGGAGTTGCCCGGATAACGGAATCTATCTTGGCGTAAATTACCCTCATCCGTTTCTGGTATTCCCGTTTGTTGCTAATCTTGATCATATTCAGTTCCGCGCGGACCGGTGCGTAAAACTCTTTCAATGCTTTTTGCCGGGCCGGATAGTTGGCGGTGCGCTCTAACGTATCCAGCTCGGTTTCCCTGTAGACCTTGCCTTGCACGATGAAGAATTGTGACATGTCCGATTTCTTTTGTGGGTTGATCTCGTCCGGTTGGCGGGGAGCGGCCAAGGCCCCTTTCTTATGAAAATATTTCTCGTTGATCTCGGGTGGGATCTCGGCAGAAGGATCGCCGAAACCGCATTTGGCACCGGCTGGAGCGTTCCTGGAATCCGGGGCTCCTCCTTGGATCATAAACTCCGGCAAGACACGGGTAAACAAGGTCCCGTTAAAATCCCCTCGTCTCGCCCGTTCGATGAATGTACGGGTGTGATTGGGCACATCGTCATATAAGATGGCCTTCATGGTACCCACATTGGTTTTTATGACTACCGTTTTCCCTGTTTCTTGCGCCGCGGTAGCTACGACGCAAAGGAATAGCGTTGATAGAATGTAATATATCTTTTTCATGTGATTTTTATTTGGAAGGTAAATATAGGCGTTATGTTGTAAAACACAAAGTAAATACCTAACTTCGCGCCTTTATTAATAGGTAATAAGATTTTTAAAGATTTTGGAATGGATTGGATAAACGATTTATTATGGGGAGAAGGTATCGGGCATTCCATCCTTTTACTATCTTTCGTGATTGCCGCCGGTATTCAGCTAGGAAAGATAAAGGTATTTGGGATTTCGCTCGGAATAACCTTGGTGTTGTTTGTAGGTATTATTTTAGGGCATTTCGGATTCACGATTAATCACAATGTGATTCACTTTTTCAAGGAGTTCGGATTGATTTTGTTTGTTTATTCGGTGGGTATGCAAGTCGGCCCGGGATTCTTCTCGTCTTTTAAGCAAGGGGGAATCACGTTGAATATGCTCGCCTGCGGGATCGTTTTCTTGGGCGTGGCTACGGCTTTGATATTGCATTTCGTGACAGGTATCCCGATGCCTACCATGGTAGGTATCTTATCGGGGGCGGTGACGAATACCCCGGGATTGGGTGCGGCTCAGCAAGCTTATTCCGATATGTACGGGGTTTCTGATAATACGATCGCCTTGGGTTATGCCGTGGCTTATCCGCTAGGCGTGATCGGTATCATTCTCTCGATTATTTTCGTGCGCTACGTATTCCATGTGAGTTTCGATAAGGAGAATGAAGACTTGAACAAGGAGGATGCTTCGCATACAAATGAGGCGAAACCGATCTCGCTGATTGTGAAGAATCCGGCGGTTTTCGGAAAGACGGTAGGAGAACTGTCCGGCTTGATGGAGCATCTGGATTTCGTGATCTCCCGGGTATGGCGTAATGATAACAAGCAGATCGAGATCGCTTCCGCTGGCACGACCTTGAATGAGGATGATAAGATTTTCGTGATCACGACCGATCAAGATGCCGAGTCCGTAAAGACATTCCTCGGTGAGGAGATTGATATGGAACGTAAACAATGGATCCGTATGGAGAGCCAGTTTATCAACCGCCGTATCCTGATCACGAAGCCGGAGTTGAACGGTAAGAAGCTGGGGCAGTTGAAACTGCGTAAGTTATACGGTATCAATATCACCCGTATCAATCGTGCGGGTATGGATTTGGTAGCTACGCCGGGCTTGACGTTGCAGGTGGGCGACCGTGTGAATGTGGTAGGTACCGAGACGGCCGTGTCTAACGTAGAGAAGGTATTGGGTAACTCCTTGAAACGCCTGAACGAGCCGAATTTGATCACGATCTTTATCGGTATCGCTCTGGGTATCATATTGGGCAGTATTCCGATCACATTCCCGGGTATCCCGCAGCCGGTTAAATTGGGATTGGCGGGAGGTCCGTTGATCGTGGCGATCCTGATCAGCCGTTTCGGTTATCATTATAAGTTGATCACTTATACGACTCAGAGTGCTAACTTGATGTTGCGTGAGATCGGTATCACCTTGTTCCTCGCTTGCGTGGGTATCAGCGCCGGCGATGGTTTCGTGGATACGATCGTGAATAACGGGGGGCTTGCCTGGATCGGTTACGGTTTTATCATCACGACGGTTCCTTTGCTGATCATCGGTTGCGTAGGCCGTTATTTCTATAAGATCAATTATTTCACATTGATGGGATTGATCGCCGGAAGCACGACAGACCCGCCCGCATTGGCTTACTCGAACGCTACGGCAGGAAACGACGCTCCTTCCGTGGGTTACGCTACGGTATATCCGTTGACCATGTTCTTACGAGTACTTACGGCGCAATTATTGATCTTGTTCTTCGCTTGATGCGGTAGATTTTTATCAGGTTAAAATAGGAAGATCCCTCTTCGCTTTCTCTTGTTCGAGATTGAGCGAAGGGGGATTTTATTATTGAGCAATATAGTGTGTTTATGGATACAAAAGAAGTAAATAGTGAGACCTCATTTTTCTCGTTTATAGAAGAAGAAGGCCCGGAAATTTGAACGCTATCATTTGATAGAGAGAGCTGAAGAATAGAACTATATTCATGAGCTTCGTGATGAGATTGCTCGTGATTATCCTCTTTTGGAGAATGATTATAAAGCAATGTTATTCGTAGCATTGCCTTTTTTTTGTTAGCTTTGTGGGAGTATAATCTAATTAATATCGTGGAAAGAATGAGTGTAGAGAAGAAAAACGCTTATATCGGAGTGGATTTAGGGGGGACGAATATGCGTGCCGGTCGTATCGTAGGGGATCGATTAGTGGCTCAGGGGAGTGCCCCGACTCCCAAGGACGCTGCGGATTGTGAGGAGACATTGGAGGCTTTGATAGAGGTGATCCGTTCCGTGTGGGACGAGAGCGTGGTCGCTATCGGTATCGGTGTGCCGAGCGTGGTAGATCGTGAGAGAGGGATCGTATATAACGTGGTGAATATCCCGCATTGGGAGGAGGTACATTTGAAAGAGATCCTGGAGGCTCGCTTCTCCGTATCGGTTTATGTGGATAACGACGCGAATTGCTTCGCTCTGGGTGAGCGCATCTTTGGTGAGGGGAAAACGGTTGATAATTTCGTGGGCCTCACCTTGGGTACGGGGCTGGGTGGTGGAATTATCCAGAAAGGCAAGCTGCTGGCCGACGCTAATTGTGGCTCGGGCGAGTTTGGTATGATCCCTTATCAAGGACAGATCTTGGAATATTTCTGTAGCGGTTCCTATTTCATGAACGTATGGGGCGTGGATGGGAAAGAGATGTATACCCGTGCGATGCGGAAGGACGAGCAGGCGCTGGAGGCTTACCGGCAGTTGGGCCTGCATGTGGCCGCCGCTATCAAGATCGTGGTGTTGACGGTAGATCCGGAGATGATCGTCTTCGGAGGCTCGGTGACCGCCGCCCATGAGTTGTTTGAGGAGAGCATGTATGAGGGCTTGAAAGATTTCGCTTATCCGAACTCTATCAAGAACCTGAAGATATGTTTCTCTAAGCTGGAGAACCCGGGCCTATTCGGTGCCGCTTCTCTTTGTTATGATAAATAAAGACGGATAATCAATAGTTTACTTAAATCTGATTTATACCATGAGACATGTATTTTGTAGGAAGAGTAGGAAGATCGTTTTCCTTTTAGCCGCTTTGCTGGTTGTATGTGGCCTGTCGGCCCGTAAGCCGATCAAGACGTTGTTGATAACGGGACAGAATAACCATAATTGGCAGGTGAGCCATGTGGTGCTCAAACAGATATTGGAGAACTCGGGACGTTTTTCCGTAGATTTCGCGATTTCTCCGGAGGCCGGGAAAGATATGTCCGGCTTTGTCTTGGATTTCAGCCCTTATGAGCTAGTCGTGCTGGATTATAACGGGGATGCTTGGCCGGAGGAGACGAACCGTCGTTTCTTGGAGTATGTACAAGGGGGAGGTGGTGTCGTGATTTATCATGCCGCCGATAACGCTTTTGTAGATTGGCTGGAGTACAACAAGATTTGCGCTTTAGGCGGTTGGGCGAACCGGGATGAGAAAGCGGGACCCTATGTATATTGGAGCGATGGCAAGCTGATAAAGGATAGTTCGGCAGGTGTGGGTGGCTCTCATGGCAAGCAACATGAGTATGTGCTGAATGCCCGGAATCATGATCATCCGATTATGAAAGGGTTGCCGAATAAATGGAAACATGCGCAGGATGAGCTGTATGATCGTATGCGTGGCCCTGGAAATATAAAGGATTGTTTGTATACCGCTTATTCGGATAAGGATACCGGAGGTTCCGGTCGTGAGGAGCCGTTGATCTTCACGGTTGATTATGGAAAGGCCCGTATATTCCATACGATGTTGGGACATGCGGGGGAAACGGTAGAGAATTGCCCGGCCATGCAATGCGCCGGTTTCCAGATCACCTTGCTAAGAGGTGCGGAATGGGCCGCTACCGGTAAGGTAACCCAAAAGGTTCCCGCCGATTTCCCGACGGAAAAGCAGGTATCTAATCGAAATGCTTATAAGTAGTGATACTTGATTTGTAAGAATGCCCATTGTAAGTACCTTATGATGGGCATTCTTATATGCTGACAATGGGCATTCTAAAGAGCTTATGATAGGCATCATACTATTTCACCGATTCCTCGTACGATAGATAGCCGTCGCTTAGGATGAATCGGGGATCTTGATCTGCCAGAAAGCGGATGGTCGTGAGGCTTTTCTCTTGGGAGAAAGACGATCTCTTGATAAGTTCTTTCACGGGGATAGGGGGATGTCCGGACAGTGTTTTCACGAGGCTTTCCCGGATAGCGTTGAATTCCCAATTCATAAGCTGCGATTCATGTTTCGATAGGCATACATCGCAACAGCCACAAGGGGTGGAATCCGTCTCTCCGAAATAGGATAGGAGCATGCGGCTACGGCATACTCGTTCCTCGTTAATATACTCCAATACCTTCTCGATCCGTTTCCCGAAGCGCTCTTTACGTTCCTCATATGCCGAGCGGGGTATGGAAAGATATCGCTGTTCCTCCCGGGTCTGGGTATAGATAATCAACGGTGTTTTCTTGCGCGGGATGTAATTTACGATTCGGTATTTGGATAAGCCTACCAATATCTCATAAACTTCGTGAGGCGTTACTCTCGCACGGGTAGCGATTACGCTCTCGTCGATATAAACATAATCAGCGAATAACCCGGTGTAAGAGCGCAAGATCGTTTGGATTACCTCATCCGTTCGCTTGTTCTCGCTTAAGTACCTGTAAAGCTCGTCACGGGTGGCCGTGAACATCAGGCGGGAAGCGTTATCTACTTCCTCCGTATATTCGATATACCCTGATAACCCAAGGATCTTCAAGGCGTGATGCGCTTGCAATAGAGAGAACTTATAAGCGGAACAGAAATCCGTCAACGAGAAATCATGTACCGTATCCAGCCCATACCCTACGGCAATCTGGAAATAATTACCCAACGCCTCATAGACCCGGTAGATAAATTCCTTGTCCGGAAACTCGTCTGCCAGCCGTTTCTTTAGCTTGGCGTTATCCGTGGAGGAACAAAGAGCCACGGCGAACGCTTTCTTCTCATCACGTCCCCCGCGTCCGGCCTCTTGATAATACTCCTCCAACGATCCCGGCATATCCATATGCACGACCAACCGCACGTCCGGCTTATCGATACCCATGCCAAAAGCGTTGGTCGATACGATTACCCGGCACTCGTTGTTTTTCCAGCGGGCCTGACGTAATTCTTTCTCGTCACGGTTTAGCCCGGCATGGAAGAAATCTGCGGAGATACCTGCTTGTTGCAGCATGACGGCGATCTCCTTGGTACGTTTCCGGTTGCGGACGTATACGATAGCCGTACCCGGAACCTTTCCCAATATATATACAAGCGTGTTTAACTTATCGTCCGTCTTCCGGACGATATAAACCAGATTTTTACGGGCGAAACTCTTTTGGAATACGTTCTTCTCCTTGAACCGCAGGCGCTCTTGTATGTCATTCACTACCTCCGGTGTAGCCGTAGCGGTCAGGGCCAGTACCGGTACACCCGGCAATAAATCCCGGATCTCTGCGATGTTGAGGTAAGAAGGACGGAAATCGTATCCCCATTGCGAGATACAATGACTCTCGTCGATCACAAGCAGGCAAACTTGCATGGCTTCCATCTTGGCCCGGAAAATATCCGTACTGAGCCGTTCCGGGGAGACATACAAGAATTTATATCCCCCGAAGATGCAATTCTCCAGTTGCGTGATAATCTCTTGCCGGCTCATGCCCGAATAAATGGCCGTAGCCTTGATACCGACCCGGCGTAAGTTCTCCACTTGGTCTTTCATCAAAGCGATCAAAGGGGTGACGACAACGCAGATCCCCTCCATTGCCAAAGCAGGCACTTGGAAGGTGATGGATTTACCACCGCCGGTAGGCATCAGCCCAAGCGTATCTTTTCCGGCGCAGACGGAATGGATAATATCCTCCTGCAAAAGACGGAAAGCAGGGTATCCCCAATACTTCTCTAATATCTTATGGTAGACGTCCACCTGTCCTCCTCATATATCATCGGGTTTGATATCCTTGATCATCAGTTGGATAGAGGTGTTACCGTTGTAGGTGTTTTCCTCCACCGTGTAGCAGATGTTGAAAGGCTTCATTCCCTTGATATGGTTGTTGTACCTATGCATGCCGAAAGCGATGGCGTGCATGGGGGTACTTGAGTTTCCATCGATTAGTTCCAGCTTGAGATGCTCCAGTTCCTTGCCCACGAGCTTGCTGGTTCCGTAATCCTTTACGCCAAGCGAGCAGAATACGGGCTTCTGGTTGTCCGGTCCGAACGGGCTCATCTTCTTTAAGTCGTTCACGAACTTCTGGTTGATCTCTTTCAAATCCAGGATGGCATCGATGTCGATCTGCGGGATCATCTGTTCCGGTATGATCTCTTCGGCGGCGATCTTCAGGAAACGTTCGGTGAAAGCCTCGAGGTTTTCCTCCCGTAAGGAAAGCCCGGCCGCGTAGGTATGCCCTCCGAAGTTCTCCAATAAATCCCGGCAGCTTTCTATGGCCTTGTAAATATCAAAGCCCGTTACGGAACGTGCCGATCCGGTGATCAACTCGGACGATTTGGTGAGGACAACCGCCGGACGGTAATATTTCTCGGTCAACCGGGACGCTACGATACCGATCACACCCTTATGCCATCCTTGATTGTACACCACGATCGCCTTCCGGTCTTCCATGTTCTGGACCTCGTCGATGATGGCGTTTGCCTCGTCGGTAATCTTCTTGTCCAATTCCCGGCGTTCCTCGTTGTATTGGTTGATGCTCTCGCTCTTTTCCCGGGCACTGGCGCTATCTTTGGACAGTAGCAGTTCCACCGCTTCTTTTCCGTTCATCATCCGGCCGGAAGCATTGATACGCGGGCCGATCTTGAAGACGATATCGCTGATCGTGATCTCCTTCCCGGTCAATCCGCAAATATCGATGATACCTTTCAGTCCGAGGCTGGGGTTACTGTTCAATTGCTTCAGCCCGTAATAGGCGAGAATACGGTTCTCGCCCGTAATCGGTACGATGTCCGAGGCGATACTGACCGCTGTCAGCTCCAGCAACTTCTCCAAATCCGAGAACGGGAAATTATTGCTCTTGGCGAATGCCTGCATGAACTTGAATCCCACTCCACAACCCGACAAATGCTCATACGGATAGATAGAGTCCGAGCGTTTGGCATCCAATACGGCAACAGCGTCGGGCAAAGTAGCGTCCGGCATATGGTGGTCGCAAATAATAAAATCAATGCCCTTCTTCTTGGCGTACTCGATCTTCTCGATCGCCTTGATGCCGCAATCTAGCGAGATAACCAGCGATACCCCGTTCTCGGCGGCATAATCGATCCCTTTGTAAGAAATACCGTACCCTTCATCATACCGATCCGGGATGTAGAAATCCAAACTAGACGAGTAGGGCCTTAAATACTTGAAGACGAGCGATACTGCTGTTGTCCCATCCACGTCGTAATCGCCGTAGATTAAAATTTTCTCTTTATTCCCCAAGGCTCTGTTTAAACGTCTCACCGCCTTATCCATATCCGGCATAAGGAATGGGTCGTGCAAATCGTTCAAGCTGGGTTTAAAGAATTTCTTCGCCTCTTCGATCGAAGTGATACCTCGTTGAACGAGTAAAAGACAGATCACTGGGCTGAACCCTAGCTCAGCCACTAACCGGTCTCTCTTATGTAACTCTTCTTCTGATGGGGTTTGAAAGTTCCATTTGTTAATCATTATATATTGTTTTTTTCTTTTTTGCTTACCTGATACTACGGATACCTTGTCTTTCTTTATCAACCGCCTGACGAAGGCAAAACCACCGCAATATATTTCAACCCGTAAAGTTAGGAATTAAATATGGGATATTCGGTATGGCTTAAAGAAAATAGTTTTTTTGTTGTTATTTTTTTGAAGTCGGAGAATGATTCGTACATTTGCCTAAATATTATAAAATACAATGACGGAAGATATTAAAAAAGCTTGCGAGGTAATGGCTGCGGGCGGTATAATACTTTATCCTACAGATACTATCTGGGGAATTGGTTGCGATGCCACCAATGAAAAAGCCGTACAAAGAGTATACGAGCTGAAACGAAGAGCAGACAATAAGGCTATGCTGGTTTTGATGGACAGCGACGCGAAATTAAATATGTATGTGTCAGATATCCCCGATATTGCTTGGGACTTGATTAGCGTGTCTGATAAGCCGTTGACTATAATCTATTCGAACGCCAAGAATTTGGCGGCCAATTTACTGGGAGCCGATGGAAGTGTAGGTATTCGTATCACGAACGAGGAGTTCTCCAAGAAATTATGCGAGCGTTTCCGTAAACCTTTGGTCTCTACTTCTGCCAACGTGAGCGGAGAGCCTTCTCCCGCTAATTTCCGCGAGGTATCGGAAGTGATCAAGAAGGGGGTGGATTATATCGTGAATTATCGTCAGGACGATATGAGCAGGGCTATTCCGTCCGGTATTATCAAGCTGGGAGCCGGTGGCCTTGTGCAGGTAATTAGATAAGGATGAAGAAAAACGTACAAGCCGGAAAATATATTGTCTCGGATTTTATAGCGTCATCGGTTGTCTGGTTGTTATTTAACCTGATACGCTATGAAGAGGTGGCGGTGTATGAAGGGTTTGATACCATCGGGGCCTTTTTACTGCATATCCCCTCGTTGAGAGGGCAGCTATTGATCCCGTTTTTTTGGTTCGTTTTATTTTGGTTCTCCGGTTATTATAATAAGCCCTTCGGTAAATCGAGGCTTACCGAGCTATTCTCTACCCTTGGAAGTGTTTCGATTGGAGTCGTGATCTTGTTTTTTGCTTTGGTGTTGAATGACTTGCCCCGTTCTTATCATGTATATTATGATATGTTTTTCTCTTTATGGGGATTGCAGTTTGTCTTAACGTATGTCCCCCGGTTATTGATTACGCAAGCTGGGCTTCGAAAGATAAAATGCAGGGAATGGGCGTTGAACGTATTGATGATAGGGGCGGGGAAGAAGGCGGCGTGTATCGCGGACGATTTGTATAGGCTGGGCTATAACATCGTTGGGTTTATTTCCGATGGTACGGAGAAAAAAGGAACGATCGCCGAAGACCGTGTGATCGGCAAATTGGAATCTTTGCCTACGATCGTGGCGGAGAAAAAGGTGGATGAGCTGGTTGTCGCTCTGGAGGCGGTGGATAATAGCCGTTTAATGGATATCCTTTATTCGTTGTATTGCTATAAACGGCCGATCAAGATATTGGCGGATAAGTCCAGCTCTCTGTCGCAGGTAAAGATCAAGGCGATAAAGGGGGTTCCTCTGGTGGATGTGACAGCTAACCATTTCCTACCCATCGAGCAGAATATCAAGTTCTTTATGGATAAGACATTGTCTCTGGTTTTCTTGGTGCTCTTATCGCCCTTATTCCTATATATCGCTTGGCGGGTGAAGAGGGATTCTCCCGGTCCTGTGTTTTTCAGCCAGGAACGGATTGGGTATATGGGTGAGCCTTTCATAATCTATAAGTTTCGTACGATGTATACGGATGCCGAGGTGGAAGGGCCGTTGCTCTCTTCCGAGAACGACTGCCGTATTACTCCTTTCGGACGGGTGATGCGGAAATACCGCTTGGACGAGCTACCGCAGTTCTGGAACGTGCTGAAGGGGGATATGTCGTTGGTTGGTCCTCGTCCGGAACGTAAATATTTCATCGATCGGATCGTGAAGAAAGCTCCCTTCTATTATTTGCTTCATAACGTGCGGCCGGGTATCACCTCGTTGGGAATGGTGAAGTACGGATACGCGGGCAGTGTAGACGAGATGGTAGAGCGCTTGAAATATGATATATTATATTATGAGAATATGTCTCTGATCTTGGATATAACGATTCTCATTTATACGGTTAAGACAGTGTTTACAGGTAAAGGTATTTAATTAGGTAAAGGTATTTAAAATGGCAAACGAAGGTTTATTCTATAAATTCTTGTTGTGGAGGGAAAAGCGCATCAAGGAGAAGCATTTCATCCTTATTATCAGTTTTATAGTGGGGCTTTGTACTGCTGCGGCCGCTATCATCTTAAAACAACTGATCCATTTCATACAGCATTTATTGACGGGTAATTTCAATGCCGATGGCGTGAATTATCTCTATCTGCTTTATCCGGTGGTCGGTATATTGCTGGCCGGGTTATTCGTGAAATACATCGTGCGGGATGACATCAGCCACGGTGTGACGAAGATATTGTATGCCATCTCGCAACGCAAGAGCCGTATCAAGCCGCATAATACGTGGACTTCTATCGTAGCCAGTTCCGTGACGATTGGTTTCGGTGGATCGGTCGGGGCAGAGGCGCCTATCGTATTGACCGGGGCGGCTATCGGTTCCAATCTGGGACGGGTGTTCAAGATGGAGCAGAAGACCTTGATGTTGCTCGTGGGATGTGGCGCTGCCGGAGCTATCGCCGGTATCTTTAAGGCACCTATCGCCGGGTTGGTGTTCGTGATCGAGGTGCTGATGCTAGATCTTACGATGACTTCGGTGCTTCCTTTGCTGATCTCGTCGGTGACGGCTGCTACGATGTCTTATATTTTTACCGGGACCGAGGCTATGTTTAAGTTCTCGCAAACCGAGGCGTTCGAGATCGGGCGTATTCCT
The DNA here is from genome assembly GCF_947855115.1 of uncultured Parabacteroides sp. Classification (GTDB taxonomy): domain Bacteria; phylum Bacteroidota; class Bacteroidia; order Bacteroidales; family Tannerellaceae; genus Parabacteroides. Next base: position 247,502 of record NZ_CANTZW010000001.1, on the reverse strand, counting down.
TACGTGCTCTTGCTGGGTGTTTTTTGCGGGTTGGTCTCCCTTTATTTCACCCGTGTGATGAATAAGGTGGAGGGGATGTACCGGAAGTTGGGCACGTATTGGAAAAAGTTTATGTTAGGTGGCGTGATGTTGAGTGTCTTGATTTTCTTGTTTCCTCCATTATACGGTGAGGGTTATGATACGATCGGTTCATTGCTGAACGGGCAGTTTTCTCATATCATGGATAAAAGTTTGTTTTACGATCTGAACGATACGTATTTTGGGGTCTTGATCTTCTTGACCTTGATCTTGCTTACAAAAGTGTTTGCGTCTAGTGCCACGAATGCCGGAGGTGGTTGCGGTGGTATTTTCGCTCCTAGTTTGTATCTGGGTTGTATTGCCGGTTTTATCTTTGCGCATACATCTAATTACTTTCCGTTTACGATGTATATCTCGGAGAAGAATTTCGCCTTATTGGGTATGGCGGGTATTATGTCTGGTGTTATGCACGCTCCCTTGACCGGGGTTTTCCTGATCGCCGAGCTGACGGGTGGTTATGATTTGTTCCTGCCTTTGATGATCGTCTCGATCAGTTCTTATATCACGATCCTTATGTTCGAGCCTCATAGTATCTATTCCATGCGTTTAGCGCAGAAAGGCGAGTTGCTCACGCATCATAAGGACAGGGCGGTGCTTACATTGTTGCGGGCGGATAGCGTGATCGAGAAAGATTTCCAGATGGTATCACCGGAGATGACATTGGGCGATATGGTAAAGGTGATTTCCCGAAGTGGGCGCAACTCTTTCCCGGTCGTAGATGAGCGAGGTGTGTTGTTGGGGATTGTCTTGTTGGATAATATCCGGAATATCATGTTCCGTCCGGAGTTGTATAACCGTTTCCATGTATCGAAGTTCATGGTTTCCGCTCCTGCCAAGATCGTGATCAACACGCCGATGGACCAGATCATGCAGACTTTTGACGATACGAAGGCGTGGAACCTTCCGGTGGTCGATGAGAATGGCCATTATATCGGTTTTATGTCGAAATCGAAGATATTTAATTCTTACCGGGAAGTCTTGGTGGATAACTTTTCCGGAGATTAACTTGTTAAAAAAACAGATCCAATATAGTATATATGGAAAAAGAGGATTTACGAATCGTATATATGGGTACTCCCGATTTTGCCGTGGAGAGCCTGCGTGCCTTGGTTGAAGGCGGGTATAATGTGGTAGGTGTCATTACGATGCCGGATAAACCGATGGGTCGTCATGGCAGCGTGTTACAGCCGAGTGCCGTGAAGCAGTATGCTGTGTCAGTGGGCCTTCCGGTTTTGCAGCCCGAGAAGTTGAAGGATGAGGCCTTTCTGGAGGAGTTGCGTGTGTTGAAGGCTGATTTGCAGATCGTGGTGGCTTTCCGTATGTTGCCGGAGGTAGTTTGGAACATGCCCCGTTTGGGAACATTCAACCTGCATGCTTCCTTGCTTCCGCAATACCGGGGTGCGGCTCCGATCAACTGGGCGGTTATCAACGGGGATACGGAGACCGGTGTGACAACTTTCTTCCTAACCCATGAGATTGATACGGGTAAGATCATTCGTCAGAGACGTCTGCCGATCGCCGATACGGATGATGTGGGTGTTGTTCACGATGCCTTGATGGTGATGGGAGCGGAGTTGGTTACGGAAACCGTGGACTTACTGCTGGCAGGGCAAGCGGATGCTATCTCCCAAGAGGAGTTTTATAAGGATGCCTCCGAGCTTCGTCCGGCCCCGAAAATCTTCAAGGATACTTGCCGCATCGATTGGAACCAGCCGATGAAAAATATCTATGACTTCATTCGCGGACTTTCCCCTTATCCGGCGGCTTGGACGGAATTGGTTTCAACGGATGGCAAACGCTTGGTTTTGAAGATTTATCAGACGGAAAAACGTCCGGCAGAGCATAACCTCTCGATCGGTTCTATCCATACGGATCATAAATCGTATATTGATGTAGCTGTGAAGGATGGCTTCCTTCGTTTGCGTTCTTTGCAGCTTGCCGGAAAGAAGCGGATGAACATAACGGACTTCTTGAATGGTTTCAAGCAAATTGCGGAATATAGGGTTGACTGATGAACGGGACAAGACGTATCATATACATTACGTTAGGAACGTTTTTTCTCCTATTGGGAGCGATCGGTATTTTTGTCCCTTTGCTCCCGACTACCCCTTTTTGGTTACTGACCTGTTGGTTTTATATCCGTAGTTCGGAGAGGCTTTATAACCGGGTAATGAGTAATCGTTACTTTGGCCCGCATATCAAAAGCTTTGTGGAAGATAAGGCTATCCCCTTGCGCTCCAAGATTATCACGATCGCTATCATGTGGCTGTCTACGATCATTACTTCCCTTTTGTTGGTTGGTTACTGGTGGGTGAAAATCTTATTAGGGCTTATCAGTATAGGAGTATCATGGCATATTCTTTCTTATCCTACTAAAAAAGAATGAGATAACCTATTCATCCATGGGATTACTGGGGTTATCTCTCTTTATCGTTTTGTTTCGAGTTGTTTTATTAGGGTGAAACTTTAGTTTTGTGCGGAAGAAACTAAAGTTTCGTATAATGAAAACTCTCGGAACATTCTATCGCGGCCTTATTGCTTTATCGGGTTTCCTTCAAGGCCTCTTCCAAGCAGATGCCTAGAGCTTCCGCTACCCCTTTGCCATAAGCCGGGTCTGCCTTGTAGCAGTTACGTACGTGGCGTTGCTTGATGAACAATTGGGCGTTGCCCATCGCACGGGCGGTATTGCCGAATAACAACTGCTGCTCTTCCGGCGGCATCAGGCGGAATAAGGCACCCGGTTGGCTGTAGTAATCATCATCATACTCACGCTCGTTGTAATTGTAAACATCCCCATGTACTTTCAAAGGCGGTTCCTTCTTCTCGGGAGAGTCTTTCCACTCACCGAAACTATTGGGTTCGTAGCCCTTGGCGGCCCCGTAGTTCCCGTCCACACGCATTGCCCCGTCACGGTGATAGGCATGGAACGGACAGCGAGGCTTGTTTACCGGGATCTGCTCTAGGTTCACGCCAAGGCGATAACGCTGGGCATCGCCATACGAGAATAGGCGGCCTTGCAGCATCTTATCCGGGGAGAAGCCGATACCTTCGACTATATTCATCGGATTAAATGCGGCTTGCTCCACGTCTTGGAAGTAATTCTCCGGATTACGGTTCAGCTCAAGGATACCGACATCCATCAACGGGAAGTCTTTATGTGGCCATACTTTCGTGAGGTCGAATGGATTGACCGGATAGGTTTCGGCTTGTTCCTCGGTCATCAATTGGATTTGGAATTTCCATTTCGGGAAGTCCCTGCGCTCGATGCTATCGAATAAATCGCGCTGGTGGGATTCACGATCCTTAGCGATGATAGCCGCCGCTTCCTCATCGCTAAGATTTTTAATACCTTGTAGGGTTCTAAGATGGAATTTCACCCAGATACGTTCGTTCTTGTCGTTGATGAAACTGTAAGTATGGCTACCGAAACCATGCATATGGCGATAAGAATAAGGGATGCCGCGAGAACTCATCGTGATCGTCACTTGATGTAAGGCCTCGGGAAGCAAGGTCCAGAAATCCCAGTTGTTATCCTCACTTCGTAGATTTGTTTTCGGATCGCGTTTGACCGCATGATTCAAATCCGGGAATTTTAAGGGATCACGCAGGAAAAATACCGGAGTGTTGTTACCAACCAGGTCCCAGTTACCTTCCTCTGTATAGAATTTTATGGCGAATCCTCGAATATCACGTTCTGCGTCGGCCGCTCCGCGTTCTCCGGCTACGGTGGAGAAACGCACGAAACAGTCTGTCTTCTTGCCAACTTCTTTAAAAATGGCCGCTTTCGTGTATTTCGTGATGTCATGCGTAACGGTAAAGGTTCCGAATGCGCCGGAACCTTTGGCATGCATACGTCTTTCAGGGATTACCTCACGGTCGAAGTGCGCAAGTTTCTCGATAAACCAAGGGTCTTGCAATACCATCGGACCACGTGGGCCTACTGTTTGTACATTCTGATTGTCCGCGACAGGGCGTCCGTTAGCGGCAGTTAGCTTTTTGTCTTCCATAACTTTAGTTTTTTATGTCGCAATAAAGAATTTTAGATAAAGTAGTCTTTAAATAAAACTGTTTAGTAACAACAATTGTTTTTAACTTCCTCACAAAAATAAGTTATTGTCAAACAGCTATCAAATAGTTAATCTTGATAAGGATATAGGTTTTGTTTATATTATTCAAGGTATGGGAACAAAAAGCGGTTGTCTGGCAAGAAACCAAGCAACCGCGGTATAGTTTGAAAAAATCAAATGTTCACCTTCCCGGTAAAATGGGGTGTTACTTATTTATTGTAACCCCATTTAGTTAATTCTGACTGACCGATAGTAGCGAGTGATCTCAAGCAACTATCCAAGAAATGTCTAATAAAACTTTTCATAGCCCATTTTCTTTTTAATTAATAAATCTGTGCTTTTAGCACGTTCTAAATCTCAAATAACCTTTGAAGTCCGAGTTATACATGAATTGAAAACCTAAACCATTAACCTTTTAACCTATTACTAACCTAATCTCGGACTTCAGATAACCTAAACCACCATCTTTTTTCATCGTAGGCTTACCACACACGGTAAACCCAAATTGTCCAAGGTTGAAACCCTAGCAAATCGATGTAACGTTTAAACAATCTTTTTACCATATTGCTTTACAATTATGTTTTACGGCACAAATATACGGCGTTATTCTATACTTGGTATGTTTTATAGCATGTTTTTAATGGATTCTTGTGTTTTCTTGATCTATGATAAAAAAAATAGGAATCATGATTTATATCATGATAGTGTTTGAACGTTTGGCATGTATATTGTGTTACCCTGCCATTACGTTTCCATTTCTATTTGCTACATTTATGGAGTTAAATGTAAGATAATGTTATATATATGAGTAGAGAAGAAGAGTACAGGGAGCTGTTGTTTTTCGGTCAGCTCCCTGTGTTATTGTTCATTTCGTTAAATTATACGCTTCTATCACGCACTCCAAAGCGCAGGCATTTGCCGCGGAGCTTTGTTTGTGGAAGGGGCCATACCAATAACAGCCGAAGCTTTTCGAGGCAGGGTCGTAATCTTTCGTGATAATGGATTCTGCGTTCTTCAAGATGAAATCCCTGTATGCGGGTTTCTTGGTTATGTCATATAGAAAGGCTAAGTGCCGGATGAAGATGCCTTTAAACTGTACACCATCGTTGCTATCTTCAATTTCAGGCTTCATTTCGCAAAGAATACCTTCGTTGGTTACCAATTGTTTGCTGATAGTGGCATCGGCAATTTTTTCTGCCAATTCCAAGTAAGATTTGTCGTTGGTTTGGAGATACATCTCGGCTAAGATGGCAATGGCTACACCTTGATTATAAGTATAGTGGGCCCCCCGGTTAGGGCTACAATCCTCTTTTGTGCCGTCTTCAATTTGATAAATGTCCGTATTGATCATACCGGTTCCCATATACCAATCCACGTTTTTCTTGAACCAGTCTAGGTATGCAGGTTTCTGGGTCGCTTTATATAAACGGATCGCCGTAAGGGAGAATAGATTGTTTGCGATCGAATTTTTGTAGTGCAGCGGGTTTTTCTTCCAGAAAATACCGCCCCCGCAAGCATCGCTCCATCCGGTTGTCATATCATCGAATATGATCTCGGCCATATCCAGATATTTTTTCTCTCCGGTCAGTTTGAAAGACTCGATCCAGGCGAGAGCCCACCAGCCTTCGTCATCGTAATAATCATTGATGAAATTATCGCAATAACGGGGAGCCCCTGTAGAGTCTACGCCCACTTGATAATGATGCGCTTTCTCATATACATCCTCGATAACGGGGAGAACGCAGGGATCTCCGGTTACGGCCCCATAGCGGATCGTGGCGGTTAATACATTCGCGGAATTCCACCATCCGGCGGTTTCCCAGATGCCGGTCGTGTCATTTCTCCAGCTTAAAGAAGTTTGTAAACTTTCGCGCATTTTGTCCTCGAAAAGGGAGGGACTGCCGCAAGATACCATGAAAAGTACAAGCAATAGGCTTGTCAAGAAGTGTTTACACATATGTATTTATTAAATATAAGATTAGATTAAGCCACAAAGATAAGCGATCTTTTTGAACTTTCTTTAAACTTTGTACCTTTGTCTGACGGGAATCTAAGATACAATCTATATAATTTTAAAAAGAAAAGACTCAGTGAGATGAAAAAAGGAATCTTGTTTATCTGTTGTGCGATAATCGCGTGTTGTTTGGGTGTTTGTGTTCAAATCTCTCAGGAAGCTCCTGAAGAAGAGAAAGATCTTCCTAAACATGTAATCTTGGTCGGTTTTGATGGCCTGAGCGCTTATTGCTTGAATAATGGTGCGGATATGCCTACATTTCGTAAGATGATGGCGGAAGGGGCTTCCACCTTGGAGAACCGTTCGATATTGCCTTCGTCAAGTGCTTGTAATTGGGCCTCTATGTTTATGGGGGCGGGACCGGAGTTACACGGATATACGGAATGGGGTTCCCGGGTGCCGGAACTTCCTTCCCGTATCGTGAATGCCGATAACCGTTTTCCGAATATCTTCGGCTTGTACCGGGATAAGGCTCCCAAAGCCGAGATCGGCTATATTTTCGGTTGGGAAGGCATGAACTATTTAGTGGATACTTTGGCGATTAATTACCGTCGACTCGTACCGATGACTCCAGAGAACCCGGGAGGCTTGACTTCCGTTGCCGTACAGTATATCAAGGAAAAGAAACCTAATCTTTGCGCCATTATCTTTGACGAGCCGGATGGGACAGGACATAGTAAGGGATGGAGTTCTCCGGAATATTATTCTATGGTTCATCATCTGGATAGTTGCTTGGCTCAAGTGGTAAATGCCGTACAAGAGGCAGGTATCATGGACGAGACCGTGATTATATTATCTGCCGATCACGGGGGGATCGAGACCGGTCATGGTGGCAAGACAATGAACGAGATGCAAACCCCGATCGTTTTCTACGGGAAAAACGTGAAGAAAGGTTATAAGATTCCGGAGAGCACGATGGTATACGATATCGCCGGTACGATAGCTTATTTATTAGACGTGCAGCAACCGCAGGTATGGATCGCCCGTCCGATCCTTTCGGCTTTTGAGATTGCCTCGTGCGAGAAGTGAGGGGGTCTTCCTTCATTTAGCGCGACCGGAGTGGAATGATTTTGCCCGGTAAATCTTATCTTTGCTTTCTGTTATTAAATAAATAAACCATGAAGAAATTCTTTTATTCTTTTGTTATTCTCTTTTGTGCCGTATTAACCTTACAGGCGGAGACGATGGTGGTGGCCACCTATAACTTGCGAAACGCCAACGGCAGTGATTCTACGAACGGAAACGGATGGGGGCAACGTTATCCCTATATCGCTCAGATGGTTCAGTTCCACGGGTTCGATATCTTCGGTACCCAAGAGTGTTTCTATCATCAGTTGCAGGACTTGAAACAGGCGATGCCCGCTTACGATTATATTGGCGTAGGACGTGACGACGGCAAGCTGGCGGGGGAGCATTCCGCTATATTTTACCGTACGGATAAGTTTGAGGTACTGGAGCATGGCGATTTTTGGCTGTCCGAGGTTACCGATCGCCCGAATAAAGGCTGGGATGCCGTATTGCCTCGTATCTGTACGTGGGGTGAGTTCCGGGATAAGCAAACCGGTTTTACGTTCTTGTTTTTCAACCTTCACATGGATCATGTCGGCGTACAAGCCCGTGCGGAGAGCGCTAAGTTGATCTTAAAGAAGATCAAGGAATTCCCAAAGAGACTTCCCGCTATCTTGACCGGAGATTTCAATGTCGATCAAACAAGTGAGTCGTATAAGCTGTTAGATGGTTCCGGTATCATGCGCGACTCTTATGAGATCGCTGATTTCCGTTATGCCCCGAACGGCACGTTCAATGGTTTCCATCCGGACCGGAAGACCGAGAGCCGTATCGACCATCTTTTCTTGACCAAGGAGTTTGAGGTGAAGAAGTATGGAATCTTAACGGATACCTATCGTTCCGAGGTGAAAGAAAGTGCCCAAAAGGAGCAAAACGGTAACTTTCCGAAGGAAGTGTCTTTGAGTAAATACGAGGCTCGTACTCCTTCCGATCACTTCCCTGTGATGATCGTTGTAGAGGTGAAAGACTGAGGGTTTTAGAAAAATTGGTTATTCTTAACCACATAATCTTTATCAAATTTGTTTAGATCTTGTTATATAATCAGAATATAAACTAAAACGATCTAAACAAATTTGGTATGATACGTAAATTATTGATTCGCGATTTAACTCTTCGCGATGGTCAGCAATCGGCATTCGCCACAAGAATGTCTCAAGCACAAATAGACCGTGTGCTTCCTTACTATAAAGACGCAGGCTTTTATGCCATGGAGGTATGGGGTGGGGCGGTTCCCGATTCCGTGATGCGTTATTTAGGCGAGAACCCTTGGGATCGTTTAGAGATTGTCAAAGAAAAAATAGGAGATTCCTCAAAGTTGTCCGCTCTTTCCCGCGGACGTAATTTATTCGGTTATAATCCTTATCCTGATGAGATTATAGAAGGTTTTTGCCGTAACTCGATTCGTTCCGGCATTGATATCATGCGTGTTTTCGATGCTTTGAACGACGTGGATAACATGAGATCTACGATTCGTTATGTGAAGAAATTCGGAGGACAAGCCGATTGTGCCATCTGTTATACGATAGATCCGTATCATTCTCCGGTGGAACGTATAAAGGCCGCCTTGCATGGTCGTCCTTTGCACAAGCCTGTTTTTACGGACGAGTATTTCTTGAATAAGGCCCTCCAACTGGAGTCGCTGGGGGCTGATATGATAACCATAAAAGACATGAGTGGTCTGATTCCTCCGGCTCGTGCGGCAGAGTTAGTACGGTTATTTAAGAAAAAACTGAAAGTCCCGGTCGATTTTCATACGCATTGTACACCCGGTTATGGATTGGCCTCGGTTGTATCTGCTATTATCAATGGGGTGGATATCGTTGATACGAATATCTGGAATTTCGCGGGGGGATCGGCTGCTCCCGCCGTAGAGCTAATCTATATTTTCTGCAAGAAACTGGGTATCGAGCTGGATATTGATATGGATGCGGTCGCTAAGATCAATAAGGAGCTATTGACGATTCGTAAGGAACTTTCTGTATTCGATGCGGCGAAAAAAATCCCGAGGCCTTTTAACCCCCTGGAGGATAGTTTCCCTGCCGAGATCGATCGTTTCTTTAACGATGCCATAGAAGCTGCCAGAAAAGATAAAGAGGATGATCTGCTGCTTTATTGCCATGCGATCGAGGAGTATTTTAATTTCCCGGAGCCGAATGAGCTCGTGAGAAAAGCGCAGATCCCGGAAAGCATGTATACGAATATGGTTACCCGGTTGAAGCAATTGGGACAGACCGGCTTGTTGGAAAGGGCGATGTCTTTGATTCCGCAAGTACGGATGGATGCCGGCTTGCCTCCGTTGGTAACACCTACGAGCCAGATTATCGAGGCACAGGCGGTATCTTGTGCGTTAAACGAGCTGGATGGTCGTCCGATGTATAGTAATCCTTCCAATCAGTTCGTTGCCTTGGTAAAAGGAGAGTATGGCAAGACTCCGGTTCCGGTTGATCCGGCGTTTCGGCTGGAAATCGCCGGCGTACGGAATGAGGTTCCTTACGATGGCTCGCATTATGTGATGCAAGAAAATCCCGTATTAGAGGATTTAGGTGTGTTATTGGCTGATAATGAGAAAGAAATCCTGTTGTTGGAATTGTTCCCGACAGTGGCCCGTACATTTTTAACTAAATGGAAAGAACAAAAAGCGAAGTTAGATGTTTAATGTAATAGAAGGTCATTAAATTTGGCATCCGTCATCTATTATATGTACGTTGCCGTTTAAACGGTGATACGAAAAGGCTCTCCGAATGGTAAGCGAACCATGGGAGAGCCTTCTTTATTTATAAAGTGATTTTATTACAGACTTTACAAAGGGATCTTGTCTATGCGACGTTGGTGACGGCCACCTTCGAAAGGTGTATCCAAGAATATTTCAACGATTTTTTTAGCCTCTTCATGGCTGATAAAACGGCCGGGCATTGATAACACGTTCGCGTCATTATGCTCGCGTGCCAGTTTCGCGATATCCTCTTGCCAACATAAAGCGGCACGGATACCCCGATGCTTGTTCAATGCCATGCTAATACCATTGCCTGTGCCACAGACTGCTATTCCCGGATAAACCTCGCCATCCTCTATGGCCTTGCCCATCAGGTGGGCGAAATCCGGATAATCGCAACTATCGGAGGAATAAGTCCCAAAATCTTTGTAAGACAACCCTCTTTCATCGAGGATTGTCTTTATATATTCTTTTAACTCAAAACCAGCGTGATCGCTACATAAACCTACTATACCCATCTTTATGCTAATAATTCTTTTACTTGGTTATAAACGTTCTTAGCCGTGAAGCCTAATTTCTCGTCCAATACTTTGTAAGGAGCGGAGAAACCGAAGGAATCAAGTCCCCAGACCTTACCGTTAGAACCTACCAAACCTTCCAGATTGACCGGAAGACCTGCGGTTAAACCGAAGATCTTGCTTCCTGCGGGAAGGATGGATTCTTGATATTCCTTACTTTGTGAACGGAATAAGCCTTCGGAAGGAACAGAAACGATACGAACCTTTACACCTTCGGCACGAAGTAAGGCCGCGCCCTCGACCAAGGTCGATACCTCGGAACCGGAAGCTAAAAGAATTACATCCGCATTAGCGTCCTCATTGACGATATAGGCACCCTTTTCCGCTTGCAAAGCCTCTTGATAGCGGTTTTCTATAGCGGGAAGGTCTGTGATATTCTGACGGGAAAGAATCAAGGCGGTAGGAGTATGGGTATTTTCCATCGCTAGTTTCCAAGCGACCGTAGTTTCCTCTACGTCTGCCGGACGAAGCACCAACATGGAGTTGCGCCCTTTATGATTCTTCAATTTCTCTAACAAACGTACTTGGGCCTCTTGTTCTACCGGCTCGTGCGTAGGTCCGTCTTCTCCGACGCGGAAAGCATCGTGTGTCCAGATAAATTTTACGGGTTGCTCCATCAATGCGGCCATACGTAACGCAGGCTTCATATAATCCGAGAACACGAAGAATGTACCGCAAGCGGCGATCACTCCACCGTGCAGAGACATACCGATACAGATACAAGCCATGGAAAGCTCCGCTACGCCGGCTTGAAGGAACGCTCCGCTAAAATCACCTTTCACGAAAGCATGGGTCTTCTTCAAGAATCCGTCGGTCTTATCAGAGTTGGAAAGGTCGGCAGAGGCGACGATCATGTTTTCCACATGGGTAGCAAGTACTCCCAATACGGTGGCGGAAGCGGCACGGGTCGCTTGGTTCGCTTTCTGTTCGATTGCGTCCCAGTCGATTTCGGGAACCTTTCCGGAGAACCATTGCTCCATTTTAACCGCCAAATCCGGGTGAGCTTTAGCCCATACGTCTTTTACAGCGTATCGTTCGGCAACGATTATTTCCAGCTCTTTCTCTCGTTTGGCATATAATTCGGCTACCTCGGGGAAAATCGTGAAGGGATGTTCTGGGTCGCCTCCTAGGTTCTTGATCGTGTCCGCGATAGAGGCTCCAGCCGCGGATAGAGGTTGTCCGTGGGTGGATACCTTATCCTCGTAGGAGCTATTATCCGCGCCGACGGCACCTTTTCCCATGATCGTATTACCGATAATCAACGTCGGTTTGGAGATCTCGGCCTTAGCCTCTTTCAAGGCTTTACGGATCTCATCGACATCGTTACCGTTTATTTGGATGACTTTCCAGCCCCAAGCCTCATATTTCATAGCCACGTTCTCTGCGTCGACCTCCTCTACCTTGGTAGATAGCTGTACGTTGTTTGCGTCGTAGAACATGATCAAGTTGTCTAATCCCAATGTTCCGGCGATACGTCCGGCCCCTTGGGAGATTTCCTCTTGGATACCACCATCGGAAATATATGCGTAAATAGTCTGGTTCATTACTTCCTCTCCCAGACGTGCTTTCAAGAATTTAGCCGCGATAGCCGCACCTACCGCATAAGTATGTCCTTGTCCCAATGGGCCGGACGTGTTTTCGATACCACGCATTACATCTACCTCGGGATGCCCCGGAGTAACGCTTCCCCATTGACGAAACTGTTGAAGTTCATCCAACGTGAATTTGCCGCTTAAAGCCAGTACGGAATAAAGCATCGGAGACATATGCCCCGGGTCAAGGAAGAAACGATCGCGTCCTTCCCATTTCGGGTTCTTGGGATCGTATATTAAGAACTCAGAGAACAGTACGTTAACAAAGTCTGCACCACCCATAGCACCACCCGGATGCCCGGAGTTCGCCTTCTCCACCATTGACGCAGCCAGTATACGGATGTTATCAGCTGCTTTGTTCATTACTTGAATATCGTTCATTTTATCAGATGAATTATTATTTGACTGCAAAGATAATCAAACTCTTTGTAAGAGCCGTTATATCAATCAAACAATTCCTTTTCGGTAAAGGTTCCTGTTTTTTTATCTTGGGGGGTAAACAGGGGGTAACTGCGTTGAATTACAAATAGGAGCCTATCGTGTAATTGGTTTGTCCGGCGTGAATGGATTTGAGGTATATTTATGGGGGCTAGAGCGAGAAATCGAAACCCTGCTCAACCAGTTTATTGTATTTCTTTGCGTTGAATTTGTATAGGAAAGCCCCTCGTTTAGAACTTTTCTTGTCTTTGATATCCAACTTTTCCAGAATGGCCATGGCGTTTAGCTTTTTGCGGAAATTTCGTTTGTCCAAGGAGGTTTGGTAGATCGCCTCATACAAGGTTTGTAGTTGAGGCAGGGTGAATTGCTCGGGTAGCAAATTGAAACCGATAGGACGGCTAGCCGCCTTCTTTTTTAGGACAGACAGTGTATCCTTTATCATCTGGTTGTGGTCGAAGATCAGGTCCGGAAGCTCGGATATCTTAGTCCAGGTAGCGTTATGGGCTTCCAGTATCTCGGGGTTGAAATCATTCATGTTCACCAAAGAATAGTAAGCTACGGAGATAACCCGCTCCCCCAGGTCGCGCGATACATCTCCGTAAGCCCCTATTTGTTCCATAAAAAGACGCTCGATACCCGTACAATCGGTTAATACCCGCGATGCCGCTTCATCCACGCTTTCCCCGGATTTCACGAAGCCTCCCATAAGGGACCATTGTCCTTTCATCGGCTCGAACGAACGTTTGTATAGTAATACGTTTAGTTCCTTATTGTTAAAACCGAGAATGATACAATCTACGGCAACATAGAATTTCACTTCATCTTGATAAAAAGCGGTTGGCATCGTTTTATGGATTTAAAAGATTAGCAGAGTTTGTGCGCTCCGTCACTGATTACTACATTATATAATTTGGGCTCGCGGCCAAACTTCTCCTTGTATGCGGAGAAAGCTTTCTTCACGAATTGGTCGTATAGCTCATCCTTAACCAAGTTGATCGTACAACCGCCGAATCCTCCGCCCATTACACGAGAACCCGTTACGCCACATTCCTTGGCGATATCGTTCAAGAAATCCAGTTCCTCGCAACTAACCTCATAGAGCTTGCTCATGCCGTGGTGAGTGCCGTACATCTTTTCGCCGACAGTCTCGTAGTCTCCTTTCTCCAGCGCGGCACATACATCGAGTACACGTTGGATTTCCTCAATGACATATTCGGCGCGCATATAATCCTCGGCGCTGACATCCGCTTTTACCTCGTTCAGCATCTCCATCGTAGCGTCGCGTAAGAACTCTACTTCCGGATGGTTACGGCGAATGGCGGCTACCACGTTCTCGCAGGATTTGCGACGTTTATTATAGGCGGAAGACGCCAACTCGTGCTTAACGACGGAATCCAATAACACGAGTTTATAGCCAACCGGGTTAAACGGATAATATTTATATTCCAAAGAACGGCAATCCAGACGAATCAAACTTCCTGCCTTACCGAACACGGAAGCGAATTGATCCATGATACCGCAATTCACGCCGCAATAATTATGTTCCGTGGCTTGACCGATCTTAGCCAACTCGAATTTATCGATATTCAATGAGAATAAGTCGTTCAAGGCAAAAGCATACGTGCTTTCCAATGCCGCGGAAGAAGACATTCCCGCGCCCAAGGGTACATCACCCGCGAATACGGTGTCGAAACCTTGTATAGCGCCACCGCGCTTGATTATCTCGCGGCATACGCCGAAGATGTATCTTGCCCAGCTTGCGGAAGGAGCATCCTCCTCGGTCAAGCCGAATTCGGTATAATCATTCAAGTCGATAGAAAAAGCCCGGACTTTACCTGTTCCATTCGGCTTGATCTCTGCGATCATCCCTTTATCTACGGCGCCGGGAAAAACGAATCCTCCGTTGTAATCGGTATGTTCACCGATCAGGTTAATACGTCCCGGAGATGTGTATAAGCTACCTTCAGTATTAAATAACTCTTTGAATTTAGTTCTGATTTCTTGTTGCATGATATTTAATTTGATTAAGGTAAATAATTGAATAAACAAGAAGAAATTATCCCTTCAGAAAACTCTGCCGGATAATTTCTTCTTTATCATACTATGTCCTGTCCTTATTATTCAACAGGAATATCTTTGTTTACGTTCTTGCTACCGATCAAAGCGTAATATAGCAAATAAGCCAATCCTAAGAATACTACCCAGAAGCTAGTGACAAAGCCACCTGCGTCGGCTACGGCACCTTGGATCAACGGAAGGATACCACCACCGCAAACCATTACCATGAAGATTCCGGAAGCGGCTGCCGTATATTTGCCCAAACCTTCTACCGCTAAGTTAAAGATACCGCCCCACATGATGGAAGTACACAGACCGCAAAGAGCCATGAACATGATTCCGACCGGAACCTCTACCATACCAAAGGAGATATCAGACAAGAATACGGGCATACTGACTTTCGTAGTCTCAGGGGCGAAAATAGCGATCAAGATGAAAATCATACCGATTGTAGCTGCCGACGACAACATCGTCTTACTAGAGATCTTCGCTCCGAAAGAAGCGCCGAACAAACGTCCGATCATCATCAAGAACCAATATGTACCTACGATAGAACCGGCTACGGTAGGATCGATACCGATCTCGGGAGAAGTGGCGAACAAATTCATGAAGTTGGGGATACCTACCTCAACACCTACATAGAGGAAAATCGCGATTGTTCCTAAAATGAAATGACGGAAAGACAAAGCGCTGTGTTTGTCTGGAGTCTTAGGAGCGTCTCCTTCTTTCACCATGTGTGGTTCAGGGATATCCATGATAAATAATACCACGAATACGATCGCGAAAATACCCATGGCCAAGAACAATGCCGGATTTGCGTCGCTGATCTGTGCCTTGGCTACATCACCCATTAGATAACCTACCAATACGGGAACGATTGTGGCTCCGATAGAGTTTACAGAACCTGCTACCTGAATCAATTGGTTACCTTTGTTTCCACCGCCGCCAAGCGTGTTAAGCATCGGGTTTACCACGGTATTCAACATACACATGGAGAAGCCGGATACGAATGCGCCTGTCAGGTAAACCGCGTAACTGCTTACCACACCGGAAAGGAAAGAGATTCCCACGCCGCAGAAACCTACGATAATCGCTAACAAAGCGGTTTTCTTGTAACCGATCTTCTGCAATAACATACCGGCCGGGATACCCATAAAGGCATAGGCGATAAAGTTTGCCGCGTTACCCAGTTGCGACATAAAGTTGCTGGCAGCGAATTGGTTCTTAACGATAATACCGAATGGGTTCTGCAGACCCGTCACGAAAGATATCATGAAGAAGAGAGCCACCATCATGATAATAGGCAATGTGTAATTCTTTTTTGCTGTTGATTCCATTTCTTTTTTGTTGTTTTAGATTATTAGATTACTTAGATTATTCTCTTATTCTACACTGAATTTATAAATAGTAGTACTTTGGAAAGCCTCGCCAGGACGGAGTTCCGTTGTCGGATATTCCGGTTTGTTGGGGCTGTCGGGGAAATGTTGGGTCTCCAGGCATAAAGCGGCCCGTTCCGGGTAACGTTGTCCGTTCTTGCCTTCGAAGTTCCCGGTCATCCAGTTTCCTGTGTATAATTGCACACCCGGTTGGGTCGTATAGGTTTCCATTACGATACCGGTCTTGGGGGAAGAGCAGCGGGCACAGAAAGAAAGTTCGTTACCTTCTTTGTTCAATACGTACGTGTGGTCGTATCCCTTACCGAATACAAGCTGCTCGAAATCGTCGTTGATTCGCTCACCTACCTCATGAGGCGTCCGGAAATCCATCGGTGTACCTTCTACCTTTTCTTTGGGTCCGTACGGGATCGCCGTATTGTCCGTAGGCAGGTAATAGTCGGCGTTGATCGTGAGGATATGGTCTCCTATATAAGGATCTCCAGCGCCGGATAGATTAAAGTAAGAATGATTGGTCAGGTTTAAGACCGTAGGTTTGTCCGTCGTGGCCTGATAGGAGATAACGACCTCGTTCTCATCGGTCAGATGATAAGTTACGGTTGTTTTTAATTCTCCGGGGAATCCCTCCTCGCCGTCAGCGGAGGTATATTTCAACTCAATGGTTTGTTCGTCTATTTGTTTGGCGTCCCATACGACAGCGTTGAATCCTTTGATACCGCCATGTAAACTGTTGGGGCCGTTATTTATGGCTAACTTGTCATAAGTAATTCCATCAATCATGAATTTTCCTTTGGCGATACGATTTCCATAACGACCGCAAATAGCTCCGAAATAAGGTTCCTCTGATGTTAAGTACTCTTCAATCGAATTATGGCCGGTAACGACATCGGTCATTTTTCCATTCTTATCCGGAACCATCAGCAAAACGATTTTCGCTCCATAATTCGTGATCGCTAGCTCTGCTCCAACCTTGTTACACAGGGTATAAAGCGCTGTTTCTTTCCCGTCAATTTGCTTGCTGAAATTGGCTACAGACAAGCCCGACAGTGTATTTTTGTTCTTCATGCGTATCAATATTATTGAAATTGCGTGTAAAAGTAACTTTCTTCTTTGTATTTATAACCTTTCTGAATAATGTTTTATAGCATGATTTTAGAATTGCCTACCCGAAATATATGATTATTGCCTGTTGATACGTCGAGTCCTTGATTCTTCTCTTGCGCTAAAAAACAAAACAACTCTTGTCTTACCCCTGTTATTAGCAAAACAAAATCAGAAAGAAATTGCCCATGCGGTCATCTTATAGATATATCATATTTATATTCTTTGTGCTTATGCCCGGCTTGCTTTGTTCCCAGTCTCAGGATTGGGTACGTAGGTCTATCTATCCCCAAGCGGATAGTGGCAAGAGCAAGCTATATAATTGGATGTGGGGACGGCATTACCGTCATCTCTATACGATCCCGGTTAGGGTTCCTTCGGCTACGATAGAAACGTTGGGTGGCGGGATGGATGTCATCGGGTGGATGGAAGGTTTTCATGGATGGTTGCTGGAGAATAAGCGTAAACAATTGTTTTTGTTGAAACCATTGGGTGGCTCGACAAGTTTTTTGGAGTCGAGGCTTTTCCGGGAAATATATAATAAAGCCGATTTCAAGAACACGTATCTGGATGAGTTTCTGGGAGATGCTTATACGATAATCAATCCTTATACCTTCGTGGTCGCTGATTTTTTAGCGAAATCCGCGGGATTGAGTTTCTCTCCATCCCGTATTTATTATGTTTCTTCTCACGCACGGAGAGACACAGCGACAGGCGATAATGATATGCTGGATAGACTGGTCAATCTGATACATGTACCGGATGTTAATTTGAGTTCTGATTTGTATACCACCGAGGAATTTCTGGACAGCCTTCAAGTGAGTAAAAGCCATATGGCAGATCAAGATCTATATATTCGGGAACGTATTTTCGATATGTGGATCGGGGATTGGAATAAGACGGGCGAGAACTGGAAATGGCAGTCGCGTGCCGTAAATGATAGCGTGATTTATACCCCGGTCGTGATCGATAGGAATCATGCTTTTACGAAGGTAGACGGAGTATTGTTCAAGCGAATGTTGAAGATGCTCTCGTTGGATTTTATTTGTAATTATGATAGTCTTATTTTAAAAGATATAAAGAGAATCAATAAGCTGGCTTTTGCGTTGGATATGGCGGTAGCGGGTCGCAGCGATGAATCGGTTTGGATACGCCAGGCCCGAGAGCTCCGAAGACAGATGACCGACTCTTTGATCGATAGCGCTTTCACTTATTTGCCGGAAGGCGTGAAACATGAAGAGATAGAGCTGATCAAACGAAAGCTGAAACGAAGGAGGCAAGAGTTGGAGGCGGTTGCCGGCCGGTATTATCGCTTATTGCGACGTACACCTGTAGTCGCCGGGACCAATCGATCCGATTATTTCTTGATCGAACGGCAGGCGCCCGACCGGACTGTTTTACGGATGTATGATCCCGAGACCGGTGATTGTAGGTTGGAACAACAATTTTCCGGCAAGGAAACCAAGGAACTGTGGCTATATGGGCTTGCGGGAAACGATACGTTTGAAGTGAGAGGCAATATGCGGAAAGGCTTCCCGATATACTTGATCTCCGGAGAGGGGGAGAATCGGTATCGATTGAATCGAAGCCGGAAAATACATGTCTATGATAAGGATTATACATATGATTACCGGAAAATAAAATACCATAAGATCTCTTTTACCCCGTGGGGAATATACGATTCCGATAAAGGTATTAGTTTGGGTACATTCTTTACATATACGATGTATGGCTTTAAACGGGCCCCGTTTACCTATCAGCATCGGATCGGATATAATTATTTAAAAGGGTTCATGTATGCGGGAATCTTCCCTGGTTATGACGGTCGAAGACGTTTATACTTGAATGCCTCGATCTCTTCACCCCGTAATTTCGAGAACTTTTTCGGTTTTGGAAATAATACGGCGGGTTATAAGGAGGAGAAAAAGAATTATAACCGGGTGAAGCTCCGGACGTATCTGTTTAATCCATCCTTCGAGATGGATCTGAGGAAAGAAGAGGTGTTGACTTTCTTCGGTTCTTTGGATATGTATAAAGCCAAACGTACGGATGATCGGTATATTTACACGGTTTATGGAAAAGATCATCCTATTTTCCGCACGAATTATTTCGTAGGTCTTGGCGCTACTTACCGGATAACGAAACGGCTCTGTTCGTGGCTTCCCGTATTGGAAACGGAATGGACGGCCGGTTGGAAAATGAATTTGAGAAAGCCGGAACGTAATTTCCCGTATGTACAGGGAAGCCTTTCGTGGAACGTTCGGTTCTCGGATCGTTTTACTTGGGCCTCCTTGATGAAGGGAACGGTATTGTTCGATAATGATTACGAGTTCTATCAAGCCGCCACGATTGATTTGAGAGGATTCCGTGATAACCGTTTTATCGGGAAGCAATCTTTTTACCAATACTCGGATTTACGTTTGGACATGGGAAAACTGAAGAATCCGTTCACTCCCTTAAAATACGGCCTGTTTGCGGGATTTGATTATGGACGGGTCTGGTTTCCCGGCGAACGTTCCCATAGCTGGCATACCTCTTATGGTGGCGGGATCTGGCTTACTTTCTTGAATAAGTTCACCACTAAATATTCTTGGTTTGGCTCGGCAGAGAGCTTCCGGTTCGCCTTTGAGTTGGGACTTGGTTTTTGAAACAACCTCGTATCCTCGCGAGTCTGATGAGGGAAATTCCCATAACGGCAGGGAGGTTTATTGTGGATATTCTATCTATTCTGATCCTTTGTCGTATGATGGGGTAAAAACACGTACGTGTTAATAGAAAAACATGTACGAGCTTTTTGAAAAACACGTACATGTTTTTTCGAAAATATAATCATGCTTATAAAGGGGTAATAATAAGCTGTTTGCATATTTGTGTCCAACCGATTTCCGGATCAACCCCAAATACGCGAAGGAAGAAGCGATGTGAATGCTCCTTCCCCTGCGTTTGTATCCTGTCCGAATAGTTGGTTTTATCGGTTCTCGAATTTATTTCTTCAAGACTTCCAATACTTGAGGCATCATAGTACAGATATAATGTTCTTCTTTCGCTGTGAAGAAGTTGCCGTCAACTACGGAATCCTCGTCTGTGGCTAGTCCTTTGCTAATGGCAGGTTTAGCCAACGGATGTACCGCCAACTTCTTTCCTTCCGTGATTCCGGTGAAGTCGAAAAGCATGGCGGCAGCGCAATGTCCGATCATAATCTTACCCTTTTCCCCGAAATTCTTAATCACTTCCATTAGGTCAATATTGTATTGTTTGCTGGCGTTCTGCTGGAAAACGGGAACTGCGTCGCCGCAAGCGAATACCATCGCGTCGTATTCATCTTCGCGTCCTTTTAAATTAGCGATTACGTCGTCTGTCGTCAATGCTATGCCGGAGTTCGTTTTGATCTCTTTTGAATCGGCTACCGCATATACTTTATAAGTAATGCCATTCTCGAAAAATGATTCCAAATATTGGAACAAACCGGATCCGTTTACTGGATTTACCGCTAAAACTGCTACTTTCTTTGCCATAGTCATGAATTATTAAGTGAGACAATAGTTATTTTTCGTAAGTTTATTACTTTTGTGGCGTAAAAGTAAGTTCCTTTTTTAGAGAAAACAAGAAGGCACTTATAAATAAGGAACTTACATGGATGTAACTATCGTTGATATTCAAGTAAATAGAAAAGGTTAAAAAATGAAAAACTTTCATCCGACAGGGAATTGTCCCGTGAGAGACGTATTGAGCCGGCTAGGAGATAAATGGTCTATGTTGGTGCTTATCACTTTAAGCGCCAATGGAACCATGCGTTTTAGTGATATCCATAAAACCATAGCGGATGTATCGCAACGTATGCTGACCGTAACCTTGCGCACGTTGGAATCGGACGGCCTGATCGAACGAAAAGTCTATGCGGAAGTTCCTCCCCGCGTGGAATATTGCCTGACGGAGAGAGGATCAAGCCTTATCCCCCATATCCAAGGGCTGGTGGATTGGGCGTTGCAGCAGATGAGTGGCATTATGAAAAGCCGGGTTTTACATACGCCGTGATTTGTTTCGTTGTGATTCTGCCATTTCCAATCGCCTGAATGTCGGGATGTTCGTATTACTCGTGATCAGACCTGGGTTCTTGATTTATGCGGGAGCTTAAATAACGTTATTTTTATTTATTCGGGAAAAAACATTACCTTTGTTCTTGTTTCTTGTTTATGGGAGTTTAATAATGAAAAAAGACGATCTATGAAAGAAGAAGGTGATGTATTCAAAAAGTTCCGTGATTCCTTCAGCAGGATGGAGGGACATTTCCATATACTAGAACAGCGCGTGCCGGTTGAGCTTCAGATGGAGTATTTCAAATACTCGGAAAACGTACGGAAGGAAAACCGGCCTCCCCGCCCTTTATCGGAGGATGAGTGCGAGACCATGTACAATACGTTGTTGATGGAGGAGACCAAGGACAAGACCGAGAAGAGGTATCTGTTGTCTCAATTGGCGACCTCGAAATCCGTCCGTGCGTACCGCCTGTTGGAAGAATACGCCCAGCATCCGGACCCGGAGGTGACGGATTGGGCTTATATGGCTTTGATGGAATCTCGTATCTCCTTGGAATCCGATTTCTCCGATGAGAAACAGATTTATATCTCGACCGGTTTGGGAGGAAAAGGGGAGAAGCTACGTTTCTATGTTTTGATGACGTCTAAAGGCAAGAAGCCATTTCAAGAGTATCAGCGACAAACGGTTGAGCGAGAATTCGCTTACTATATGCCGAAAGCGGACTGCGAGATCGAACGTTTGACGATCGGTGAACAGTATGTGGAACTGGTGTTCTTGATCCCGGTACGTACGGATATAAAAGCTACGTTGGACCGGGTAATCAATGAATGTAACCAATACGGCGATTTCCTCTCGAATGTTTTCACGATCACGAATGTCAAGGAATTGACACCGGAGGAGATTTCCGAGATTATAAATAAGAATGGAGACGATTAAGCAAGCTATTAAGTATGGTGTAGTCGGGTTGAGTAATACCTTGATAACGATGATCGTTATCTGGGTGATGATGAAGCTCTTCGGATGCCGGGAAGGTTTATCTAACTTAACGGGGTATGTGGCAGGTATATTAAACAGCTTCATTTGGAACAAGCAATGGACTTTCAAGGAAAGTTCTACCGGATGGATGAAAGGGGCGGTTCGGTTTACGATCGCTTTCGTTGTTTGTTATGCCTTACAGTACGGATTGGTACTGATCTTGAATTCCCGGCTTACGATCGACCATTACTACAACCACTTGATAGGAATGGTTTTCTATACGGTGATCAATTTTTTAGTAAATAAGTTTTATACCTTTAGAGCTTAAGAAGCATGAAAAAGTTAGCGGTTATAGTTCCGTGCTACAACGAGGAGGCCGTGATCGAGGAATCTTATCGGCGTACGAGAGAGGTCTTGGTAAAGTTGCCGAACCCTACGGAAATTATCTATATTAATGATGGTAGTCAGGATAAGACACGGTCTTTGTTGAATAGTATAGCCGCAAACGATCCCCATGTGAAGGTGATTCATTTTTCACGTAATTTCGGTCATCAGCCGGCGGTAACGGCGGGTATCAATAATTGCGACGCTGATTTGGCGGTTATCATCGACGCTGATATGCAGGATCCACCGGAATTGATCCCGGATTTGCTGGAGATACAGGAGAGGGAGAATGCCAACGTGGTTTATTGCGTCCGTAAATCGCGGGAAGGAGAGAGCTTTTTCAAGCTGTTCACTTCCAAGGCTTTTTACCGGGTGATGAATTATATGAGCGAGGTTCATTTCCCGTTGGATACGGGGGATTTCCGTTTGGTAGACCGGAAAGTGATGAATGAGTTCAATCGTTTTAAGGAACGGGGAAAATATATCCGCGGCTTGATAAGCTGGGTGGGTTTCCACCAGGTACCGTATTATTATGAGCGTGAGGCGCGTATTGCCGGCGAGACGAAATATCCGATTAGTAAGATGCTGAAATTTGCGTCGACGGCGATGCTTTATTTCTCGAAGAAACCGTTGCGTTTGGCGACGAGCCTTGGATTTATATCTGTATTGGTCGGTATCATCTTGGCTGTTTGGTTCACGTTGGGTAAGATCTATGGTTTCAGTAACGCTGAGGTTGGTTGGACTTCTATCATGACTTCTATTATTTTCTTTGGGGGTGTCCAGTTATTGACGGTTGGCGTGTTAGGGCAATATGTCGGTATCCTTTTTGACGAGATCAAGGCTCGTCCCGAATACATTATCGACGAGAAGAGAAACTACGAGAATGAGTGAGTAGTTGACAAGTGACAATTGACCATTATCTGTTATTGGAATTTAAACTGCCACTTGTCAACAGTCTGCTTTAAAAGATCTTCCGATAGATATGGCAATAGGGGGTATCACCTTTCTTATCATAATAATGTTGGTGATAATCCTCGCCAACCCAGAATGTGGTAGCGGGTTCTAAGGCTGTGGCTACTTTATATCCTTTATCTGTCAATATCCCGATATATTTCTCGGCCGTTTTTTTCTGCTGCTCGTTACAATAGAAAATCACGGAGCGGTATTGTGTGCCGATATCCGGTCCTTGTCCTCCCACCTGTGTGAAATCATGAGTCTCGAAATAAAGGCGAAGTAAATCCTCATAGCTGGTCCGCGACGGATCGAATACCACCTTGACGGTCTCTACATGGCCTGTCATGCCTGTTTTTACTTCCGGATAAGTCGGATTATCTATTTTTCCACCCATATAACCTACATAGGTTTCCTCCACACCGCTCGCTTTGTCCATATGGTACTGAGTTCCCCAGAAACATCCGGAGGCGAAATAAGCTGTTTCTCTATGATTTGAATCCTGCTTCATGATAAAATGTCTTTTTTAATGATATACTCGCGAATGTAACATAAACAATTCGATATCCGGATAGTTTATTACGAAGGGATTAATAAAGTTTATGTGTCTTGGGGAATATGATGAGCGGGGTATCTCGCGATACCGAAAGCGAGGTGTGGGGTGGGGGAAAATTGAATAGTGTCAAAACTGCTACATCTTCTCCCAAAAATGAAACAAGGAGTTAAGAAGATAATGGATATTTTTGTATCGTTATCATTTTAATTCTTTGTATTATGAAGAGCGCACGATGTCTTTTGTCTATAATCTTAGGGTTGCTGGCCGGATGGTTACCTTTGGGTGCGGCCACTGTATTGAAGAACCTGCAAGTTGAGTATCAAACGAATCCACTGGGAATTGACGTTGGCCAGCCGCGTTTTAACTGGCAAATGGAGTCCGATCGTTATGGGGCCGGACAACAGGCTTATCAGTTATGGGTAGCCGATAGTCCAGAGCGATTGGCAACCGGGCATTATATCTATGACTCGGGAAAGGTTCTTTCCGGAGAATCGGTAGGCATTGTCTATCGAGGGAAGGTATTGCAACCTTCTACTCGTTATTATTGGAAAGTTTCCGTATGGGATGAGTCGGGAGTGGAAGTTACCTCTACCGAGCCTGCGTGGTTCGAGACCGGTCTTTTGGGGTCCGGATGGAGTGGTGCCCGTTGGATCGGTTCGTCGGAGGCACAACTCTCCAAATATCGCTCGCATTATGTGATTGATTATGATGTGCGAATAGCCGAGGGCGATGACAAAGCCGTATTTGTTTTTGGGTCGAGAGACGCGAATAATTATGTGTCTGCCGAACTCGACTTAAATGGTTCGGGGGATGCCCGTTTCATTCTACGTCATACCACGGACGGAAAAACGACGCGGGATGCGGAGGAGAATCTGGCCTCCATCATCCCGGCTTCGGATAAACATAAGGTACATCATATCCGGTTGAAGGTGACGACGGCCCAATATGCCTTGAAATATTTTGTAGATGTAGAGATCGATGGGAAGACTCTGGAAAATTCCTCATTGACTCCCGAGGAGAGAGAGCGGAAAAGCCGGGGTGATTTCTGGGGAGGCAAGGAAGGGGCCTTCACCGTATATCCTTATCCGAATGGAGAATTGGTTTATCATTGCCGTTTGTATGCGATCGGTTTCCGGCAACCTAAAGGGCAGACTGCCACGTTTTCTAACTTGCGTATCAGCGAGGATACATGGAATACGCTTCTTTACAGTCCCGCGGAGACATACGTGGAGAAAGGAGAGGGAAAACTCAATGTCTGGTATCCGGGCGAAAACGTATCTGCCCCCATGCTCCGGAAGTCGATAAAAATAGAGAAGCCGGTCAAGAGCGCCCGTTTATACGCAACCGCCAGGGGGATCTATGAGTTCTCGATTAACGGGCAAAAAGTAGGAAAAGATTATCTGAATCCGGGTTGGACGGATTATCGTTACCGTATTATGTATAATACGTATGATATAACGAATATGCTACAACCGGGTGATAATGGCATCGGGGCGATGCTGGGTGCCGGATGGTGGAGCGAGCATAGCGGTTTCCTTACCGGTTGGCAAGACCAATACGGAACCCGTCAATCCTTATTAGGAAAGATCTTGATCGAATATACCGATGGCACTCGTGAGACAATCGTTACGGATGATAGTTGGAAATGTTATGACCGGGGCCCGATCACTTTCAACGGCCTTCAGAATGGAGAGGAATACGATGCCCGGAAAGAGGTAAAAGGTTGGGATGCGCCGGGATTTGATGATTCATCTTGGAAACCGGCTACCTTATTCGCCGCTCCTCCGGTAAACGTGGAGATCCAAGGATATGTAGGCAGCCCGATACAGAATAACGTAACCCTGACCGCCCAGTCTATGGTAGAGCCTATCCCCGGTGTCTATGTCTATGATATGGGACAGAATATGGTGGGTGTTCCCCGGCTGACCTTCCGTGGAAAGGCCGGACAGGAAATCACGATCCGTTTCGGTGAGATGAATTATCCGGAGACGATCCCTACCGATCCGGTCGCCCCGTACACGATCGCGATGTATAAAGAGAAGAAAGGGCAAGTCTATACGGATAATTACCGGAGCGCCCTTTCCACGGATCGTTATATCTTGAAAGGAGATGCGGCAGGTGAAACCTATGAGCCTCGTTTTACGTTCCATGGTTTCCGTTATGTGGAGATCCACGGGTTGGATAAACCGTTGCCATTGGAGGCGGTGAAAGGGGTAGTGCTGGAATCTATCGGTGCGCGGACTAGCGGTTATGAGACCTCGGACGAACGTGTCAACCGTCTGTTTAATAATATCATCTGGGGGCAACGAGGTAATTTCCTGTCGGTTCCGACAGATTGTCCGCAACGGGATGAGCGTATGGGCTGGACGGGGGATGCGCAAGTATTTGCTCGTACGGCTACTTATAATATGAATGTCGGTCCGTTCTATACCCGTTGGCTCTACTCGGTCCGGGATAATCAGGGAGACGACGGTAGTTATGCGAACTATATACCCGTAGTCGGTTTCCCGCCTCATGGCGCGGAGGATGGTGGAGGTGCCATGGGCTGGATGGAAGCTGGTATAATCGTACCGTGGCAAATGTATCAACAATACGGAGACGTGCGTATTCTGGAGCAACATTACGCTTCCATGGTCGCTTATATGGATTACCTGGAGCGCCGTGCCGTACGCTATGTGCAACCTTTCGGCGGTTTCGGCGACTGGCTGGCTATCGAACCGACAAATTCCATGTTGACGAACACCGCATACTCTGCCTACGACGCCTTGATTATGGAGCAGGTAGCGAAACGTTTGGGGAAGGACGCGGACCAAAAGCGTTTCCGTACTTTCTACGAGAACGTGAAGCGGTCTTTTAACGACCTGTTCGTGAATGAGGAAGGACGCACGTTCGCTCCCACAGAAGAATCTATCTTTGGCCAGGGTTCGCGAGTGGAGATGTGGCCCGGTACAGCGGCTACCGGGGCGAAGATCGTGGATACGCAAACCTCCTACGTGGTTCCTCTCCAGTTCGACCTATTCAATGAGAAGAACAAACCTTTGGCGATCCGGCATCTGGTGGAGAATATCGAGAAACATAATTATACGCTTACGACTGGCTTTATCGGTACACCTTACTTGAATTTGGTATTGTCCGACAATGGCTATGATGATGTCGCCTATAAGCTGTTTGAGCAAACCGCCTACCCTTCATGGCTATATCCTGTCCTGCAAGGCGCTACCACGATTTGGGAACGTTGGAATTCCTATACGTTGGTAAATGGCTTCGGTCCGGTGGATATGAATTCTTTCAACCATTATTCGTATGGCGCTATCGAGGAGTGGATGATGGCCTATACCTTGGGTATCCAGCGAGACGAGGAACAACCCGCCTATAAGCATATCATCCTTCAGCCTCGTATCGGCGGAACCTTCTCGTTTATCCGGGGGCATTACGATTCCGTTTACGGCCGTATCGAGAGTGGGTGGCAAGTCCAAAAGAAAGGTTATACATACGAGGCGACTATTCCTGCGAATACGACAGCCACCTTGTATCTACCCGCTGAATCCAAGAAGTCCGTTCGTTTGGAAAAAGGACAGGAGGGTATTACATTCGTGGGATTGGAAGACGGTAAAGCTATATACCGATTGAGATCGGGTAGCTACCGGATATGCGTGAACTGAAGGTTTTCCAAATATCTGCCTTATACCGATGTGAAGCCGGGCATGTGGGAAATACAGGCTTCTCACCCGGTATAAGGCCGTATCTGAGGGAAATATTAGCTTTCCCACTGCCTGTAAGGTCAAATTTTGTAAAAACGATAGTGCCCGACCCTATTAAAATCTGTACATTCGCGCAAATATAAGAACATTGTTCATGTTTGTTTAATTCTAATATAGGTTAGGGGATAATGTCGATGCAAAAATCCGATTGCATTATCAGCGTGGAGCATGTCTCGAAACATTTCGGGGAGAAGGCTGTGCTGAATGATGTAAATTTATATGTCCGCAAGGGCGAGTTTGTAACAATTTTGGGACCTTCCGGTTGCGGAAAGACTACATTATTGCGTTTGATAGCTGGTTTTCAGACGGCCTCCGAAGGTGTTATCACGATCGCCGGGAAAGAGATCACGCAGACTCCTCCGCATAAACGTCCCGTAAATACGGTGTTCCAGAAATATGCTTTATTTCCACATTTGAATGTGTATAATAATATCGCCTTTGGCTTGAAATTAAAGAAGCTTCCTTCCGCCACGATCGAGAAGAAAGTGAAACAAGCGCTGAAAATGGTAGGATTGACGGATTATGAGGAACGTGATGTTGATTCTCTATCCGGCGGCCAGCAGCAACGCGTGGCGATAGCCCGTGCCATCGTGAATGAACCGGAGGTGTTATTGCTGGATGAGCCGTTGGCGGCCTTAGACTTGAAGATGCGTAAGGATATGCAGATGGAATTGAAAGAGATGCATAAGTCTTTAGGCATTACCTTCGTGTATGTGACGCACGATCAGGAAGAGGCGTTGACATTGAGCGATACCATCGTTGTCATGAGCGAGGGGAAGATCCAGCAGATCGGTACTCCGATCGATATTTATAACGAGCCTGTCAATTCATTTGTCGCTGATTTTATCGGTGAGAGTAATATCTTGAACGGAACGATGATCAGGGATAAGCAAGTCTCTTTCGCCGGCCATGAGTTCGAATGCGTGGACGAGGGGTTCGGAGAGCAGACGCCGGTAGATGTTGTGGTGCGCCCCGAGGATATTTATATATTCGAGTTGTCTGAGGCGGCGATGTTGACCGGGAAGGTGACTTCCTCCATCTTCAAGGGCGTACATTATGAGATGATGGTGCAAACCCCGAACGGATATGAGTTCATGGTACAAGATTACCATCCGTTCGAGGCAGGCAGTGAGGTTGGTCTTCTTATCAAACCTTTCGATATCCATGTGATGAGGAAGGAACGTATTTGCAATACTTTCGAGGGAAAGCTGATCGACGCTACGCACGTGGAATTCCTGGGTTGTACTTTCGAATGTAAGGAAGTAACCGGCATAGAGCCGAATACGCCGGTTAAGGTCGAGATTGATTTTAAGGACGTGATCTTGGAGGATAACGAGGAAGACGGTCGCTTGACCGGAGAGGTGAAGTTTATCCTTTACAAAGGCAACCATTATCATTTGACCGTGTTTACGGACTGGGACGAGGATATCTTTGTCGATACCAATGATGTATGGGATGATGGAGACCATGTCGGCATAACGATTGCCCCGGATAAAATTCGAGTTATTCATGTTTAAAAAGGGAAGGAAGTGATCAATACGTTTTCTGCATTTTTCATGAGACGGAGGAACTGGACTATTCCTTATGTCCTGTTCTTGGCCATTTTTGTCGTGATACCGCTCATTTTGATCGTGTATTACGCCTTTACGAATGACGAGGGGATGTTTACTCTCGTTAATTTCCGTAAGTTTATGATCCACCCCGAGGCGATAAACACCTTCGTGTATTCGGTCGGGATCGCCTTGATAACGACTATTCTTTGTCTGTTGCTGGGATATCCGGCCGCTTGGATACTGAGTCAGGCCCGGTTTAATACCTCCCGTACGATGGTTGTCTTGTTTATCCTTCCGATGTGGGTCAATATTTTGATCCGTACGTTGGCTACCGTAGCCTTGTTCGATTTCCTGAATTTCCCGTTGGGGGAAGGGGCCTTGATTTTCGGTATGGTGTACAACTTCCTGCCCTTCATGATCTATCCGATTTATAATACACTCCAGAAGATGGATCACAGCTTGATCGAGGCGGCGCAAGATTTGGGGGCGAACCCGTTGCAGGTGTTTATCAAGGCTGTGTTCCCCCTATCCATGCCGGGAGTGGTAAGTGGCATCATGATGGTATTCATGCCGACTATCTCTACGTTTGCCATTGCCGAGTTATTAACGATGAATAATATCAAACTGTTCGGTACGACCATACAGGAGAATATCAATAACGGCATGTGGAATTATGGGGCGGCGCTTTCTCTTATCATGCTATTATTAATCGGAATCACGGGGTTGTTCAGTAATGAGAGCAGTGATTCCGCGAATGAGGGAGGGCTTATCTGATGGTGAGGTATTTGGCTAAAGGATATCTGTGGGCTTTGCTCGTATTGCTCTACTCGCCGATCTTGATTATCATGATCTTCTCGTTTACGGAGGCAAAAGTGTTGGGTAACTGGACAGGTTTCTCCACGAAATTGTATAGCTCTCTTTTCGCCGGCAACGTACAGCATTCGTTGGTCAGCGCCCTTTGGAATACGTTCGCTATCGCCATGATAGCCGCGACGGTGTCTACATTGTTGGGGAGCGTGGCCGCTATCGGGATCTTTAATCTGAAGGCAAGAGCCCGCAACGCCGTGAGTTTTATCAATAACATCCCGATGCTGAACCCGGATATCATCACCGGTATATCCTTGTTCCTGTTATTTGTCAGTTTAGGGATCTCGCAAGGGTTCACGACGGTTGTGTTGGCGCATATCACGTTCTGTACGCCTTATGTGGTATTAAGTGTCATGCCCCGCTTGAAGCAGATGAACCAAAATATTTACGAGGCGGCGTTGGATTTAGGAGCGACCCCGTTTCAGGCCTTGCGAAAAGTGATCTTCCCGGAAATCCGTCCGGGTATGATCAGTGGCTTTATCCTTGCCTTCACGCTGTCTATCGACGATTTTGCCGTGACCATATTTACGATTGGTAACGAAGGCTTGGAGACTCTCTCTACCTTTATCTACGCAGATGCCCGGAAGGGAGGATTGACCCCGGAGTTACGCCCCCTCTCTACGATTATCTTCGTAACCGTATTAGTATTATTGATTGTTATAAATAAACGTGCTGAGAAAGCGAAGCGAGCGTAAATGGAAATGAAGAAGTTTATATCGGTCTTGTCTGTCTTGGCCCTGCTTCTGGGGTTGTTCGCTTCGTGCGGGCGTTCTGACGAGGAGAGAAGCAAGATCTTAAAGATTTATAACTGGGGAGATTATATCGATGAGGATGTCTTGACGGATTTCCCGGAATGGTATAAGGAACAAACGGGCGAGGATGTCCGAATTATCTATCAGGTCTTTGATATCAACGAGATCATGTTGACCAAGATCGAGCGGGGGCATGAGGATTTCGACTTGATCTGTCCTTCGGAGTATATCATCGAGCGTATGCTGAGGAAGAACCTGCTATTGCCGATCGATCGTGATTTCGGGAAGACCCCGGATTATATCGACAATGTCTCTCCTTATATCCAAGGGGAGCTGAATAAGTTAAGCCAGCCGGGGCGGAAGACTACCGACTACGTAGTTCCTTATATGTGGGGAACCGCCGGCTTGTTATACGATAAGGCTCATGTATCGAAAGATGAGGTAATGTCGTGGAAATGCCTATGGAACCCTCGTTTCAAGAACAAGATCTTGATGAAGGATAGTTATCGCGACGCCTATGGGACCGCTATCATATACGCCCATGCGAAGGAACTGGCAGATGGTACGATCACGGTGGAGCGATTGATGAACGATAACTCCCCGGAAATGATCGCTATCGCCGAGAAATACTTGAAGGAGATGAAACCGAATATCGCCGGTTGGGAGGCCGATTTCGGTAAGGAGATGATGACGAAAGGAAAAGCGTGGTTGAACTTCACTTGGAGTGGCGATGCGGTCTGGGCCATGGAAGAGGCGAGTGCCGTAGGTGTGGATCTGGGATATGAGGTTCCTTTAGAAGGCAGTAATATCTGGTACGATGGCTGGGCGATCCCTAAATATGCTCGCAACGTAAAGGCGGCCAGTTATTTTATGGATTATCTTTGTCGTCCGGACATCGTCTGCCGTAATATGGAAGTGACCGGATATGTCAGTACCGTGGCTACCCCGGAGATATTGGCGGAGAAAATCGATACGACACGGAGCGAGTTCTCGGATGTCAGTTATTTCTTCGGGCCGGGAGCGGAGCGAGTCCGGATAGATCCGGCTCAATATCCGGACCGGAAGGTCGTGGAGCGTTGTGCCATGATCCGTGATTTCGGGAACGAGACGGAAGTTGTTTTGGAGATGTGGAGCCGGGTAAAGGGAGACAATCTTAATTCTTGGATTGTTATATTGATATTCGCTGTTTTCGGTCTGTTGTTTGTCTGGGTCGTTTATAAGCGGATCAGTCGTTATCAACAAAAAAGACGGCATCGCAGACGGCGTAGCTGGTATAAAAAGAAATGATATGGAAGGCATAAAGAATTTGATTATAGACTTGGGCGGTGTGCTTATTAACTTGACTCGCAACCGCTGTATCGAGGCTTTCGAGAGTCTGGGCGTGGAGAATATCCGTGAGCAGATCACGAATAATTACCAACATAAGGATTTGTTTGAGCGATTGGAATTAGGGATGATATCGGTAGAGCGTTTCCGCGATGATATTCGTGCCTTGTCGGGCAAGCCCTTGTCCGATGATCAAATCGACGCTGCGTGGATCGCCATGCTGGGAGATGTACCGGAAAATAAGTTGCGGTTGCTGTTGGAGCTTCGTAAGCGTTATAATACGATGCTTCTGAGCAATACGAACGAGCTTCATTGGAAATGGTCTGAAAATACCTATTTCTCTTACCAGGGTCTTTGCGCCCAAGATTTCTTCAATAAGATTTACCTTTCTTACGAGTTGCATATGCTGAAGCCGAACCCGGATATTTTTGAATATGTATTGAAAGATTCGAATATTTTAGCGGAAGAAACGATGCTGATTGATGATGCCTCCGTGAATTGCCGGGCGGCCGAATTATTGGGAATGAGATCCTATATGCCGCAGGCTCGGGAGGATTGGTCGCATTTGTTCGCTTAAAAATGCCGGCAGAAAGTTGTCAATCCCGATATTCCGAAGGCCTCATCCCAAGATAGGTCTGTACGTAACGACTGAAATAGGCGGGAGAGGAGAAGCCGAACATATTGGATATATTCACGTAGGTGAGGGTTTTATCTCGTAATAAACGGGATATCTCAAGGATGGTGTAACGGTTTATCCAGTAGTTGGCAGAGTAACCGCTCGTCTTGTTCGACACCTCCGTAAGATATTTAGGGCTGACGCATAGTTCCGATGCATAATAACTTACCTCGCGATTGTATCGGTAATCGCCCCGCTCAAGCATTTGTATGAAACGGAGCATCGTGGAGGCATAGGCCGTAGTAATTGTTTTTTCCCCATATAAATGAGAGTGGAAATCGAAAAAGTCGAGTATCATGGTTTGCACTGCGTTTATTAGGATATCTCGATAAAAATGGTGTTCCTTATCGCTCATCCGGAACTCGATATTTTCCATATCACGAAGCAGGCGTGCCGCCTGCTCGCCATCAAGATGCATGACAGGATTCAAGAATAACGCGAGTTGCCCTTTCATGCCATAGTTGCTTAAGGGAGTGCAAGCCTCGATGAAAGCGGGTGTGACGTAAACCACCTTGACGCGGAAATCTACGGATGGAGAAATCTTCTCAACCAGTTTCCCCTTGCGGATGATAATAGAATCACCGGCGGCAAAATCGAATATCTTTCCGTTAAACACGAAGGTACATTTGCCTTCCGTACAAAGCGCGTGAGCAAGGTAATCGCTGTATTCATTCACGCCAAGCTCCTGTAAGGTGTTCTTTATGATGATATTTTCCATCTCTCCTGTACGATTTGTCTGATCGCGAAAGTAATCAAAATCACCCGAATGAAGACCGTGCGAATGCCTCTTTCCGTAAGAACTGAAATAATGGTAATTATATCCGTATTTATTGTAAGGGATCATTCTTGGCGCTCTTGTAACTTCGCGATTGTAAAACCATTAAAACAAGAGTATCATGGAATCGAGAATGTTAGGATTAAGCGGGCTTCGCAGCTCTGCCATAGGTTTGGGATGTATGGGAATGAGTCATGCGTATGGCGAACCCGGTGATAGGCGGGAAATGACCGATTTACTTGCTGCCGCGGTAGATATGGGATATACCATGTTTGATACCGCTGAGGCATATGGAACAGACAATAATCCTCATGACAACGAGGAACTGCTGGGTGAGGCGCTCAAGCCTTATCGTGGCCGGATAGTACTTGCCACGAAATTCGGACTTACTATAGATAACGAGAATG
The DNA here is from genome assembly GCF_947855115.1 of uncultured Parabacteroides sp. GTDB lineage: Bacteria > Bacteroidota > Bacteroidia > Bacteroidales > Tannerellaceae > Parabacteroides. The sequence continues at coordinate 213,380 of NZ_CANTZW010000001.1, read as the reverse complement.
AGACAGGCTCTCATGTACTGGTTCCCGATTCCAGCCCCCGGGCTATCCGCGAAGCGGTGGAGGGCTCGCTTCGCCGGTTGAGAACGGATTATATCGACCTTTATTACCAGCATCGTATAGATCCGAAGATAGAACCTGAGATTGTGGCGGAGGTGATGGGCGAGTTGATCAAGGAAGGCAAGATCTTGCATTGGGGAATCTCGGAAACGACCGAGGATTATTTGCGTCGTGCGCACAAGGTATGTCCGGTCACCGCCGTACAAAACCGTTATTCCATGATGGCCCGTTGGAACGAGAATCTGTTTCCTGCTCTGGAGGAGCTTGGCATTGGTTTGGTGGCCTTCTCGCCATTGGCCAACGGGTTGCTTACCAACCAATATTCGGCTTCATCTACCTTTGATGCCAAGACTGATTATCGTGCTTCTATGCCCCAATTCCAAGCGGATAGCTTTGAGAGGAATAAGAGGCTTTTTGAGCTTATCGATCGATTGGCCGAAAAGCATCATGCCACTCCTTCACAGATCTCCCTTGCGTGGATGCTTTGTAAAAAGAGCTGGATCGTGCCTATTCCGGGTACACGCCGGATCAGCAGGCTCAAGGAGAATGCGGGGGCGGTGGATATCCGTCTTTCCGTGGAGGAACTAGGGTATATAGACAAGGCTTTGAGCGAGATGCCGATGAGCGAGGTGTTTGGTGGAAGTAAGGTTAAATCGTAAATATCTTATCGCCAATATGCTGGAAGCGATGATTCCCGGCGCTATCTTTTTATACGCCACGGTCGGGGGGATGGAAGGGCGCTGTATCTATTTAAGTGAATTTTTTTAACTTTTCAGAATCGAACTAAATCAATACTGTCTTGTTTAATAAGGGCAAATGAATATAATATTGATTTAGTTATGAAAAAGATTGTACTTATAGTGTTATTGGGAGTCGGTTTATTTGGGAGTTGCTCTAAAGATGAGGAACTCGAGCGTGAGGCCAGAGAACTTATCACACCGGAATTCCGGTTGGCCAACATTGTGTCGGAAACACCTTTTACGGGAGCGTTGGGGGTGGCTCCTTGCGAGAAGAATTCTTCTATTTACTTTGGGAATTACAACCCGTCGGGCGTGCGTACCTCTATCCATGCCTTGTATACGGTAGGTAAAGGACACGTCTTGCCTGCCTCGAACCCCGTTCGTTTACCCTCCGGGACTTATGATTTTATTTATTGGGGAGTCGTGCAAAATGAAACCTCTGATCCTGCTTATCCGGGATCTCGTGTCGACGGGCCTGTCTATATCCTAGACGAGGATCTGAAAGACCAATACTTCAAGCTCTATCCGAATCAGATGGATACCACGTATGGCCCGGTATACGATTATGTCTATGCGAAGCAATCGATCAGTATCGGAGTGGATACGATGGGAACCTTGCTGCATAGGGTAACCGCCGGGTTGAAGGTTACATTGTCCGGCAGGAACGGAAGTATCGACCCGAATATCACGAGTGTGGATGTACAGGTCGGTAATATCGCCTATGCCTTGAATTATTATACGGGCGAGGCCAGCGATTTCTCGAAGACGATAAGCTTCCCTCTTTCCTTATCCTCCGATGGGAATACGTTGAGTACCAATTCAACGGTGATGTTATTCCCATCCGCTCCCAATCCTCCTGTTACCTTGGTGATAACAATGGCTAATGGGAGAACGCAGACCTACCGGCAGAATCTGCAGAATACTTTATCTCCGGGTACTCGCTTGACCTTGAAAGCGACGATCGGCGATGTCTTGCTGGAGGAGACGAATCCCGGAAGCTTTAACGTGACCGGATGGACGGAGCTGACCGAGAACATTGATTTCTAGGTGGCGAGTCAGATGTCTTTTATCTTTAGGATATTATACGAGGTCTCAAGGTCATATACATCGTTCCCGTCTACTTTCTTGATGTATTTTACGACACGGATGGTGACGGGAAGGATGATTACCTCGTACAAGGATTTAAGTATCGCCTGCGTACCGATCATGATAAATAACTCCCCGACAGGGACCAGCCCCGCGAAAGCGATCGGGAAAAAGAGCATGGAGTCCGCGCTCTCGCCGATAAGGGTCGATACGATCGCCCGTAACGAGAAATTCTTTCCGTTGGAGGCGATTTTCATCTTGCTCATCACATAGGCGTTCAGGAAAGAGCCGGCTAGAAAGGCTATCAAACTGGCGACCGCTATGCGCGGGGCCATCCCGAATACGAAGTTGAAACCTTCCTCGCCTTCCCAGAACGGGGCTGCCGGTAATAATACCGCCAATTGCGCGAAGGCGATCACCAGGAAATTAGAGGCGAAACCACTCCAGATAATTAGCCGTGCCTTCTTGAATCCCCATACCTCGGCTATGCAATCATTGATTATATACGAGATCGGGAATACGATCAGACCTGCGGTAGCCGTTATGCCGCCTACTTGCACTACTTTTGTCTCTAAGAGATTAGACGCTACAAGGCATATATTAAAGAGTATACCTAGCAGCATGAAAGGTACTGTGATTGTTTTTTGCATGTCTTCTTGTTTTTAACGAGGTTTATCAAGCACTCGGGGCGCGAAGATACGAAAATTCCCGTTAAAAACGATGCGTGTAGCAGATACCGATCGCGTGGCGGTAGTTCACGGGGTCGTCTACATTAAATATATGATAGCGGTAATAAAGCTGTAGGCTGTTATTCGGGTTTAGCCGGTAATTACTCCCCGCGGAGAAACGGATCTTATCGGATCGCATCTTATTTCTCGTGTCGTTGAAAACCTCGGTATAGGCAAAAGGAGAGAAGCCGCTCTTTCCGATCTTGTAGGAAAGGGTCAGCATCGAGCGTAGATAGCTCTTGGGATGTTCCGCGTGCGCCTTGTAGGTGCTTTGGAAACGTTCCCGCACGGAGAAGGTGAAACGTCCGGTCGAGTAGGTCCCGGTAGCGTAGAAATAATACCGGTTTCGTAGCTCGTCGGAAGCCTTGTACCGCACTAAAGACATATACCCGCTTCCCGCCAGCAGATATTTGTTGAACTTATAGTTTACCTCAACGGTGGTAAGGAACCATTCCGCTTCCTTGAAATCGTCTCTCGGACGTATATCCTCTTCTACGAGGAAAGATAAGTGTTTGTAGATTTTTCCGCATAAGCTCGCCTTGAAATACACACCCGCTCCCTCCATACCATATATGGCCGGGGTACATCCTAGCATGAGGAATAAGATCAGATAAATAAACCGTCTTGTACTCGATGTGTTTTCCATGTAAAGCGAATTGCGGATACAAAAATAGTGTTTTACATTTTCCCGAGGAAATGTTTGTCGATATAGTTGTTAAATTTCTCCTTGAACTGGTTTCCTATCGGAATGTAAACATCTTTGCCTATGATGATCCGGTTATTGGCGATCGCTGTTATCTTTGAGGTGTTGACTAAAAAAGAACGGTGTACACGCATGAATTTATCCATCGGCAGTCGTTCCTCCAATATCTTCATGCTGAGTAGTGTCATGATCGGTTTCTCGTTCTCCAGATAGATGCGGACATACTCGCTTTTACTTTCCGCGTAGATAATCTTATCGATATCCAAGCGGATCATCTTGTAGTCGGCTTTTACGTATAGATGCTCGTTCTCGCCGGTCGCGATTTCCGTGCTAGACCCTGGTTTCGGGGATAATAATTCACTTTGCCGGAGCGCCTTATTCGCTGATCTCAGGAAATCGTTAAACCCGAAAGGCTTGAGCAAGTAATCAAGGGCCTCCACGCGGAAACCTTCTACCGCGTACTCGGAATAGGCGGTGGTGAAAATGATCATGGGCTTATGGCTTAAGGATTTCACGAAATCCATGCCGTTGAGATCCGGCATGTTAATATCGACGAATATCAAGTCTGTTTTTTCCTTGTTGACGATTTCCAGGGCTTCCATGGCGCTGGAACATCCCTTTATCAACTCCAGGAAGGCCACTTTGCCGATATATCCTACGATTTGGGCAAGAGCCAGAGGTTCGTCATCGATAGCTATACATCGTATCATATTTGCAAGGGGATTAGAAGTAATACATGATATTCATTTTCTTTACATTGTATATCGAGCGTATAGTTGTGCTCGTACAATAAATCGAGCCGTTTGCGTACGTTCTCCAGGCCGATGCCTTGGCGTTGTTTGGCGGCATTCTCGAAATTGCTGTTACTTACTAGGTATCTGAGCTTATTAGCCTCTATATCCATGGAGATATGGATGAAGGAGCTGTGCTGGTAACTGACCCCGTGCTTGAAGGCATTCTCTACGAACGATATGAACAGGAGAGGGGGGATTAGTACGTTCGGGATGTCTTTAGGTATAGAGACAAGGATCTCGATTTGGTTCGTATACCTTAACTTCATCAATTCAATGTAGTTATTCAGGAATTGTATTTCCTTGGATAAGGGTACGGACGGGCTGGCGGCCTCGTATAGTATGTACCGCATCATCTTGGAAAGCTCCAATACCGTATCTTTCGCTTTCTCCGAGTCGAGGTCGATCAAGGCATGGATATTGTTCAACGTATTCATGAAAAAATGCGGGTTGATCTGATGCTTTAGATATTCCAATTCTGTTTGCAGGTTATGCTTTTCCAGTTCCTTCAGGCGTTGATCGTCGCGGATCGACTTGAATAGAAACTTGATCCCGATGTTTAGGCCGATCACGAAGATGGCTATTACCATAGGCGATAAGAAGATAGGTATAGGTAATATGGGGATGAAGATCAAGGGCGGTTCCTGCGAAGGCTTGCGAGGAAACTCTCCGGGTACATGCGGGGGCCTCTCTTGTAGATGAGGCATGTCTTGGGCATGAGTCCCGGGCCTGGGGGCACGAGGTTCTTGCGACGATATGGGCGGGCGGTTCATGGCCTTGGGGCCGGGCCCTCGGTTTACGGGCTGGGCTACGTTCAATAAGACGAGCGAGAGGATAAGGCAGCAAGTGAAAAATAAATAAGCCTTGGCCTTTTTCCGGATCAGCAAGAACGGAAGCAGCAAGTAATTATTGATGATGAAAATGATAAGGATCGGACTTGTCGTTAGCCATATCTGCGCGATCTTGTACCAATTTATGCCGTTCTCCGCGTACTTGTATTCTCCCCATACAGGAGTACCCAGGATGAATATCCAGATAATTAGATAGATTAAGTTTTCTATTAAATATAGGTATCGTTCCCTTTTATCCTTTTTCATATGAATCATTCGTGTTTATACGAGTTTTCCCCGGATATGTGTCGCTCTCATTACCTTGTTCGAGCTTGATTTCTAGAGCAAAAATAGAGTGTTTTTCCTTAGTGCGGACTATTTTATCAATAAACAAGTGCTTTTATCCTATGAATAGGTTGTTTTTGATTAATAGGCCCGGGCGGTAATTGTTCTGGTTTTATCGCCTCCGCGAGACATTATATCTGATTTTCGCTATATTTGTCTTCTATTAACGATCAATTTTGAATACATGGAAAACATTTCGAGAAGAACAGCTATTAAGACTTTTTTGGCGGGAGGCGTAGCGTTGGCTACTACCAGTTTCGAGGCTGCTGCCGCCGCGAAGGAACCTTTGAAAGGGAATGTCCGTCATTCCGTGAGTAAATGGTGTTTCGGCGATTATGACCTGGACGAGTTCTGTGAGATCTGCAAGCATATAGGGATTGAATCCGTCGAGCTGCTAGACCCGGCAGACTGGCCGGTCGTGCAAAGACACGGCCTGACCGTGGCGATGGCGCAAGGAGCCGGGCTTGGGATAGACCGGGGGTTCAATGATCCGGACTTGCATGACGAGCTGGTCGCCAGTTATGAGAAGGTGATCCCGATGGTGGCAGATGCCGGGCTGACGAACCTGATCTGCTTCTCCGGCAGGCGTAATGGCGTAACAGACCTGCAAGGCTGGGAGAATTGCGAGAAGGGGTTGAGGCGCCTTATTCCGTTGGCGGAGAAACACAAGGTTGTCTTGACGATGGAACTTTTGAACAGTGTCGGCCATAAGGATTACCTGTGCGACCATACGGTTTGGGGCGTGGAGCTTTGCCGCCGTATCGGTTCCCCGAATTTTAAGCTGCTGTATGATATCTACCACATGCAGATCATGGAGGGGAATATCATCGAGAATATCCGGAAATATAATCAGTATTTCTCTCATGTCCATACCGGAGGTAGCCCGGGGCGTGCGGAGATCGACGAGACACAGGAACTTTATTATCCGGCTATCATCAAGGCGCTTATGGAAACGGGGTATAAGGGATTTGTCGGTCAGGAGTTTGTGCCCCGCCAGGAGGACAAGATCGCCTCGTTGGAGAAGTGTATCCGTCTATGCGATGTATAAGGTTATTTTACAATGACTTATAGTGCCAATCTAGTGCCATCATTGTGGCACAGCTATGCCACCGCCGTGGCAAAGGCGTGCCACCGTAATGGCATAGTTGTGCCATCGTAGTGGCATAGCCGTGCCTTTGGGAGGGTACGATAACACCTCTTGGCCTTGGGGCGAGAGGTGTTTCTTTTGTCTGGATATAGGGTGATAGTGTCTAAATTTTGTACACTACTGTCAAATAATTGGACAGTCGGTTTCGGAAACTGGAATAGTACTTTCTTGATAATTAAGTATTTAATAAGTTTGGCATACTATTTGAACTAGATATGGCAAATAAGATAGTCTGATAACAATTAAAACAAATACAATCATGATTAAGATCGAAGGTTTAAGTAAGTTTTTCCGTACGGAAGAGGTTGAGACAATTGCGTTGAACAAAGTTTCCTTGGAGGTAAAAGACGGTGAGTTTGTAGCGGTCATGGGGCCTTCCGGCTGCGGTAAGTCTACGTTGTTGAATATCCTGGGTTTGCTGGATAACCCTTCCGAGGGAAATTATTACCTGGGCGGCCAAGAGGTAGGGCACTTGAAGGAGAAAGAGCGCACGCAAGTCCGCAAGGGAAACATCGGTTTCGTGTTCCAGAGTTTCAATTTGATAGACGAGCTGAACGTTTATGAGAACGTAGAGCTGCCGTTGACTTATTTAAAGATCAAGGCATCCGAGCGTAAGCAGATGGTCACGGATATCTTGAAACGAATGAATATCAGCCATCGTGCGGCTCACTTCCCCCAGCAGCTCTCCGGAGGTCAGCAACAACGTGTGGCGATCGCCCGCGCGGTAGTCTCCAACCCGAAGATCATCTTGGCCGATGAGCCGACGGGTAACTTGGATTCCAAGAACGGAGCCGAGGTAATGCAGTTGTTGACAGAGTTGAATAAGGAAGGAACAACGATCGTGATGGTGACGCACTCCAAGCACGACGCGGGCTTCGCCCACCGCGTGATCAACCTGTTCGACGGTAGTGTCGTTTCTTCCGTAAGCGAATTTATTTAATCAACATGATATAGACACATGCACACAAAGTTTTTATAAAGTTAATCGGCCTGTGAAGGTCGGTTAGCTTTCTACTCAACATAAAATAGGAATCAATGAGACAGCTATATTATACAATTCGTTATTTACTTCGAGGCCGGGGAGGAAACGTGATCAAGATATTATCTCTCACGCTTGGGCTTGGAGTGGGGTTGATCCTGTTCGCCAGAGTCGCTTTTGAATTAAGTTTCGATACGTTCTTTGATCAGGTGGAAGATCTGTATAGCGTGCATGTGCGATACAGCGATGAAAAGGCGGGAGAGGAAGATGGGTCTCGTATCATATTTGCCCCGATCCCCGAGGCTTTGCGGCAAGAGTTTCCCGAGGTACGCTACGCCACGGTTTGCCGGAGAAGGTATGGCGCCGTGTTATATCATGGGGAAGATCGGTTTAAACCCAACTTGATGATGGCGGATTCCCTTTTTTTCCGTACGATGGGAATCGAGGTCTTAAGAGGGGATGATCGTTTGCTGGGAATCGAGGATCAGGTTTTCTTATCGGAAAAAATGGCCAAGCGTATATTTGGCGAGGAAGATCCGATCGGGAAGCAATTGTTGTACGGAAAGAATTATCCTTATACGGTAGCCGGGATATTCCGTGACATACCGGAAAACAGCCATTTGCGTTTTGACGCTGTCGCCTCTTTCATCAATATGAAAACCCAGTTCGGCGCTTATGCCGGTTGGGGGGCCGACGATAGCTATCTGGGCTATATCCGTCTTGAGCCGGGTGTGGTTCCGGAACAAGTCAATCGGAAAATACCGGCTTTATTGCCTAAATATATAGATGTAGAAAGAGAGAGGAAACAGGGGTTCGACATGGAGCTTTATATCAAGCCGGTCTCGGAGGTATATACGCAAAGCTCCGAGGTCAAGCGGATGGTGGTAATCATGAGCGTACTGGCTTTCGCGTTGTTGTTCGTGGCTGCGATGAACTACGTCTTGAACTCGGTGTCTTCTCTGCCGATCCGGGCGAAATCCGTAGGGATACACAAATGTAGCGGAGCTTCCGGCAAGGACATTTTCAATATGTTCTTGTTTGAGACGGCGGCTTTGTTCATCGTGGCTCTTGCGTGCATGGCGTTGCTTTTATTCGCGTTCCGTGAACATGTGGCGGAGATGGCGGCTGTCACTACTTTGGGCACTTTGTTGAACACGCAGACCATATGGCTTCCTGCGTCCATGATCTTGGTTATATTCATTTTGTCTGCCTTGTTGCCGGCCCGTTTGCTGAGCGTTATCCCGGTTACCCAGGTATTCCGGGTATCCACCTCGGGCAAGCAGGGATGGAAGCGAGGGCTGCTCTTTATCCAGTTCGGGGGAATCACGTTTGTCATTACCTTGTTGGTGATCGTGTTATTGCAATATAACCGGTTAATGAATAAGGATTTGGGATATGATCCGGAGAATGTGGTATATGCCTCTTTAGGGAATATGGACGATCAGAAGATAGCCAAGCTTACCTCCGAGTTCAAGAAGCTATCTTATGTTACGGCCACGGGGCTTTCATCGGCAGATATCGTGAGCGGTTATGGTGGTTTCCCGGTTATGGATAATGAGAAAAACTGGTTGTTCACGGCCCGGCAGGTAAACTATAACGCCGATTATATCTCTCTGATGAAGATCCGTTTGCTCGAGGGGCAACCTCTGAAAGGCGAGGGCGATATTTTGGTGAATGAGTCGTTCGTCGATAAACGCGGGTGGACCGATGGCGCGATTGGCAAGTATATTTATGACGACGAGGGTAACCTGAAAGGAAAGATCGTGGGTGTCACCGGCGATTTCATGGTGACTTCCTTCTTCACGCCTCAGCTACCGGTAATCATGTTTGGTTGCGACCGGATGAGCTATTGCGACTTTACGGTTCGTGTCTCCGGGCTGACCTCGGAACGCTTGCGGGAGATGAATGATAAGATAGCGGAACTGTTTCCAAACGAGGATGTCGGTTTCACGGTGTTGAAAACGGTTATAGAGTCTCAATATGAGGGAACCCGTCGTTTCCGCGACGGTGTCTTTGTGGCCTCTATCGCTATCTTGCTGATCACCTTGATGGGATTGCTGGGGTATATTACGGACGAGATGCACCGTAGAAGTAAAGAGATCGCCATTCGCAAGGTAAATGGAGCGACAGCCATGAGTATTCTACGCCTTTTATCTAAAGATGTACTGGTTACGGCTTTCCCGGCTATCCTTTTAGGGGTGGTCGCCTCGCGGGTCGTGGGAGAGAGCTGGTTGAGGCAATTCGCGGATAAGATACCGTTGACAGTCCTTATTTTCGTGGCTACGGCCTTGCTGGTACTGGCGATCATCTGGGGATGCGTGATTCTGAAATCGTGGAATATAGCCAACGAGAATCCTGTCCGTAGTGTCAAAAACGAGTGATGTAACAGATAAAATAAGATATACGAATGAAAACTATTTTGAGGAACTTATTGAGTGTGTTGCGCCGTTTCAAAATGGCGACGCTCCTGAATGTATTAGGATTATCCGTGGCCTTCGCCGCTTTTATCCTGATCATGACGCAGGTTGATTATGACCGGAATTTTGACCGTGGATATACGGATACGGAATCTATATTTCGGGTGGAAACTATGTTTGAGGATGGCAGGCTGGCGGTTATCTGCCGCCCGTTGGCCGATGCTTTTATCCGTTCCTCACCTCATATCACAGCCGGTACCTTGGTGAATCCTTGGGGAGGCGATTTGTTTTTCTCGGTAGAAGAGAATGGTGTACGGAGAACTTTCAAGGAACAATGTATAAGTGTTTATCCTGAATTTACGAAGGTGTTTGACTTCAAGTTCCAGGAGGGAAACCCGGAGGCTTTGCAAGAGCCGGACGTTGTTTTATTGCCGCGGAGCATGGCCCGTAAGTTGTTTGGAAATCAATCGGCTGTAGGTAAGCGGCTGCAATTCGAGAACGGCGGTCATCTGACGGTAGGTGGGGTGTATAAGGATTATCCGCGGAACTCGTCCGTGCGGAATTGTATCTACCGGAAGATGGACCCGAAGGAAAACGCTCAGATCTGGGACAATTGGAATTATGTTTGTTATATCCGTTTGGACAATCCGGAGAATGCAGAGGGGTTGTTCGAGAATTTCAAGGAGCATTTTGAGTCAAGCCTGAAGGAGAGTGGTTCTTCTTTGGGAGAATCGGAGATCGTTTTTCGTATCAACCCGTTGCCGGATGTCCATTATACGACAGATGTAAAATATGACCAGACCCCGAAAGCTAGCAAGCAAACCTTGATGGTGTTGTTTGGCATAGCGATCGTGATCGTGATAATCGCCGGGATTAATTTCACGAATTTCAGTACGGCGCTTGCCCCGATGCGTATCAAGAGCATCAATACGCAAAAGGTATTGGGAGGAGAAGAGTCTGTGATCCGTCTCGCTTTGATTTCGGAAGCGATACTAATAAGTATAATCTCTTATTTGTTAGGGTTGCTATTGGTTTATATCGCCGGTAAAACGGAGATCGCCTCATTGATAAATGCCGATATCTCGTTGTCGATGCATGTCGGGTTGGCTTTGATTACGGCTCTTATCTCGATAGGGACCGGGCTTCTCGCGGGGATATATCCGGCGTATTATATGACTTCTTTCTCGCCGGCCTTAGTTTTGAAAGGTAGTTTTGGCTTGTCTCCGAAGGGCCGTCAATTGCGTAATGTATTGATAGGAGTGCAGTATGTCGCTTCTTTCGGGTTGATCATCGGCGCTATTTTCATGTACTTGCAGAATTATTATATGCAGAACACGCCCCTGGGCTATGCTAAGGACGAGGTGATTGTTACGAATATGAACGGTAAGATCTGGAAGAGCATGGATGCTTTCGCCAGCCAAGTGAAATCGTTTTCAGGCATAGAGGAGGTCACTTTCGCGGAGCCGCTTCTTTCCAGCCAGGATCAGTATATGGGATGGGGGCGCGATTACCGGGATAAGAATATACAGTTCCAATGCCTTCCCGTCGATCCTTCTTTTCTGAGGGTAATGAACGTGGAGATCACCGAGGGGCGTGGCTTCCGGGAAGAAGATAAGGCGAAACGTCATGGCTCGCTTATTTTTAACGAGCGGGCCCGTACGGAATACGGATTGGAACTGGGTGCTTTGGTGGATAGCATGGAGATCGTCGGTTTCATGCCGGATATAAAATTTGCCTCTTTCCGTACGGAAGTGACGCCTATGGCCTTTTTCGTATGGGGTACCGATGTTTATTGGGGAAGCCAACCTAATTACGCTTATATAAAGGTAAAGGACGGATCAGACTTACATGAGGCTATGCGGCACGTCCGGGCTACCCTTCAATCGTTCGATCCGGAATATCCGTTTGATGTCCGTTTCTTCGATGAGGTATTGAACGGGCTTTATGAGAAGGAGAGGAACCTCAGTTCCTTGATTACCCTGTTTAGCTTGGTAGCGATTTTTATATCTGTAGTGGGAGTGTTCGGTTTGGTCGTGTTCGACAGTGAGTACCGGAAGAAAGAGATCGGTATCCGTAAGGTACTGGGATCTACCACCGGAGAGATTATCGTGATGTTCAACAAGACGTACATACGGATCTTATGTGTTTGTTTTGTTTTGGGGGCGCCGGTCGCCGGTTACGCGGTATATCGCTGGCTTGAAAATTTCGCTTATAAGACCCCTATGTATTGGTGGGTGTATTTGATCGCTTTTATGATCATCGCGTTGATCACGATATTTACCGTCACTTTCCAGAATTGGCGTGCGGCGAATGAGAATCCGGTACATAGTATAAAAAATGAATAGATTATGAAGACAATTATACGTAATTTTATCAATGTGTTGGTACGTTTCAAGGTCGCTACCTTTTTGAACGTGGCGGGATTAGCGGTCGCTTTCGCGGCGTTTTTGATTATCATGATGCAAGTGAGCTTTGAGCGTAACTTCGATCGTTGTCATCCGAACTCGGCCCGTATTTACCGGATGGGACTTGCTTTCCCGGATGGGACGAGCCTGATCCATAGCCGTCCGTTAATAGAGTCGTTTATCCATTCCTCCCCGCATATCGAGGCCGGTACTTTGGTGAATCCTTATGTCGGGGAAATGTATGTGACCGTGACGGGGAAAGACGGGAAGCAAGGATTCAAGGAGATGATCGTAACCTGTCATCCGGAGATCACCCGGATGTTTCAGTTTACGATGCGTGAAGGGGAATCTTCCTGCCTGTCGGACCCGGAAAAAGCCTTGCTCCCGGAAAGTATGGCCCGCCGGTTATTTGGAGAGGAATCGGCTATAGGAAAACAGATTGTACCCGATGGTGAGATTTGGACGAAGCCGGGCGTGAAATATTTGGTCGTAGGGGGCGTTTATGAGGATTTCCCGGAAAATACACAGTTGAGGAACGTGATTTATACGGAGATGTCTCCGGATTATGCGTTGACGAATTGGACGAATAACAATTATTTCTGTTATGTGATGCTAGACCCTTCGGCCTCTCCGGAGGAAGTGGCGGAGAATTTTGATGCCCATTTCGACTATTCGAAACTATATGACGATGTGACGAGGGGTGTACACGCCGTACTCGTTCCGTTGACCGATATTTATTATATGAATGAGGATTCCAGCGGAAGCTTGGTGAGAAGCGGTAGCGCGGAGAAAACTCGTTTACTGACCTTGATCGCCTTGCTGGTGATTATCGTGGCGGGTATCAATTTTACGAACTTCAGTACCTCTTTGGCTCCTTTGCGTATCAAGAGCATCAATACGCAAAAGGTACTGGGAAGCTCCGTTGGCATATTGCGTGCTTCCCTGTTGTTCGAGGCCGTGGGGATCAGTTTGCTGGCTTTCCTTTGTTCCTTGTTTATCGTTTGGGGATTGGGACATATGGAATGGTTGTATTTCGTGCAGGCAGATACGGCATTGACCGCTTATCCCGGTTTGGTGGGAGGTCTGGCTGCGTTGTCTGTTGTGATCGGTTTTATTGCGGGTATCTATCCTTCTTGGTATATGACATCTTTTCCTCCGGCAGTGGTGCTGAAGGGTTCTTTCGGGCTTTCTTCCTCTGGGAAGAAATTGCGTACGGCGTTGATCGGCTTTCAGTTTGTCGTTTCTATCGTATTGATTATATCGGCCATGTTTGTCCGGCAGCAAAATAGATTTATGCAAAGGTATTCTTTGGGTTTCGACAAAGATCAGGTCGTGGTCGTGGAGTTGAACCGGAATATTTTGCTCGACCATAAGGATAGTTATGTGAGTGGGCTGAAAGAGTACCCAGGGATAGAGGATGTCGCGTTCTGTTCCGAGAAGTTCGGTTCCGAAGATGGCTACCGTACATGGGCAGGCATGTATAAAGAGCAGAACGTGGGCTTCACGTCTCTGTCCGTTTCTTGGAATTTCTTCAAGGTAATGGGGATTCCGTTGATCGGAGGGCGAATGCCTACCGAGTCTGACGAGAAAGGTAAGAGCTATAGTTATATATTCAATAAACAAATGCGGGATAAATGGAACATGGAGCCGAACGGTATCATGCGGATACCGTGGCTAGGGGAGGAATCGGCCGTTGGTTCCGTTATCGGGTTTGTAGATGATGTCAAATTTACTTCCTTGCGGCGGAGCGTTTCCGAATTAGGCTTTGTGATCAACGAGCCTCGTCTGTTGTTTTATTCGTTTATTCGGGTGAAGGCTGGAAGCGATATCATGGGGGTGGTAGACCATATCCGTAAGACGGTGGCGCTTCTGGACCCCACGTATCCTTGTGAGGTGGAGTTTTATGACGGGATTTTCGATCATTTGTATCATCAGGAGCGGAATTTAAGTACGATGATTTTGTTGTTCAGCCTGTTGGCCGTGATTATCTCTATTGTCGGTATATTCGGCCTTGTTATATTCGAGACTCAATATCGCCGGAAAGAGATCGGCCTGCGTAAGGTATTTGGGGCCACGGTTAATGAGATACTGGTTATGTTCAATAAGATTTATTTCCGTATTGTCTGCGTCTGCTTTGTCATAGCGGCTCCCTTGGCTTATTATGGCGTGCGGAAATGGTTAGAGGGTTTTGCTTATAAGACTCCTATTTATTGGTGGATATTCGCGGTCGCTCTATTAATAGTCTCCTTGATAACGATGATTACGGTAACTTTCCAGAACTGGCGTGCGGCAAACGCGAACCCGGTGGATAGTATTAAAACGGAGTAATAAATGAAACTATATTAACATGAAGACGATTATCCGTAACTTTCTAAGTGTGTTGAGGCGGTTTAAAATGGCGACCGCGTTGAACGTAGCCGGTCTTGCGGTTGCTTTCGCAGCCTTTAGCGTGATCTTGATACAGGTTAATTTTGAGCGGACTTTCGACCGTTGCCATCCTACTTCCGAACGGATTTTTAGGGTAGACTTGACCATTCCGGGTACTTTCGGGACCATATTACCCCGTGCCTTCGTGGAGGCTGTCATCCAATCTTCCCCGCATATCGAGGCGGGTACTTTGTTGACACCTTCTTTTGGCCAGGATGGGATTTATCTCTCGGTGGATAGAAACGGGCAACCGTTTGGATTTAAGGAAATCGTGACAACCTGCCACGCTAGTTTGCCGAAAATATTTGCGTTCCCGATCGTGGAAGGCGATATCGATTGCTTGAAAGATCCTGAGAAAGTAATGGTGCCCCGAAGCTTGGCTGACAAGTTGTTTGGGGAAGGCACCTCCGCGGTGGGTAAGACGTTGCGAGCGGAAGAACATATCTGGACTAAATCGGCTGGACTCCTTACGATAGGCGCGGTTTATAAGGATTTCCCGGAGAACACGCAGCTTCGGAACGTGGTCTATACGGCAATCGATCCGGATTATAATATCAATAACTTTGGGTCGAGTAACTTTGTCTGTTATTTATTGCTTGATAATCCTGCCATGGCAGATGAGGTTGCCGATAATTTCAACCGTCATTTTGATTTCAAGAAGATTTACCATGAAGGAGAACAGATCCGGCTCGTTCCGCTGACAGATATTTATTATATGAATGAGACGCAAGACGGTGGTACATTCCGGAGCGGGAACAAGGAGGTCACGGCCTTATTGTTCGGTATAGCTCTCTTGATCGTCATTGTCGCGGCCATTAACTTCACGAACTTTAGTACTTCTTTAACCCCGTTGCGAATCAAAAGCATTAATACGCAGAAGGTATTAGGTAGCTCGGATACTTTGTTGCGCAGATCTTTATTGATAGAGGCGGCCCTTATTAGTTTTATAGCGTGGCTGGTAAGTCTCGTTATCGTTTGGGGATTGGATTGGGCGGAAGTGTTACCCTTTATCGAGGCCGATTTGAGCTTGGTCTCAAATCTTCCGATCATTCTCTTATGTGGTATTGTAGCATTGGTTATCGGTTGGTTGGCGGGTATTTATCCTGCTTATTATATCACTTCTTTTCCTCCGGCCTTGGTACTGAAGGGCAGCTTCGGATTATCTCCTTCCGGGCGTAAGCTACGTGCGACGTTGATTTGTATCCAGTTCGTTGTTTCGATCATATTGATTATCGGGGCCTCCTTTGTACAAATCCAGAATAGTTATATGCGGAATTTCTCTTTGGGCTTCGATAAGGATCAGATAGCCATCGTGGAGCTGAGCGAGACGATGTATGATAAGCATCACGATACGTATGTGAATCGCTTGAAAGAGAATCCGGGTATCGAGGATGTAGCTTTCGCTATGGAGAAAGTAGGTTCTAAGGACGGGTATAACACGAATGGCGGTAGTTATAAGGGTAAGGACTTTCAATATTTCATAATTATAGCATCTTCCAATTTCTTGCGGGTGATGGGGATTCCTGTCATAGAAGGGAGAGACTTCTCGAAGGCAGACGAGCTTTCGGATCATGTGTCTTATATATTCAACCGTACGGCGAAGGAGGGGCTGGATATGGAAGTCGGCGACGCGTTCGATAGCTATTCTTCCGGTCATCTTATCGGTTTCTCCGACGATGTGAAATTCACCTCGCTTCGTGGCGGGGAGGATAATATCGCTTTCTTGGTCGGAAACTTTGGTTATTCTTTGCCAATCTCTTATATCCGTTTGAGAGCCGGATCGGACATTCATGCCGTAGTACATCATATTCAGGAGACGATGAGAGAATTAGATCCGTCTTATCCGTTTAATATCGAGTTCTATGATGAGATCTTTAATCATCTTTACCAGAAGGAGGAGAATCTGCGCAATCTGGTTACGGTTTTTAGTTTGCTGGCGATTATTATCTCTTTGGTCGGGGTATTTGGTTTAGTGGTGTTCGAGACGCAATACCGCCGTAAGGAAATAGGTATCCGTAAAGTACATGGAGCTACGGTGGGAGAGATCCTGTTGATGTTTAATAAGACCTATTTGAAGATCGTAGGCATTTGTTTCGTGATAGCGGCGCCGATCGCTTGGCAGGGTGTCAAGATGTGGCTTGAAGGTTTCGCTTATAAAACCCCGATTCATTGGTGGGTATTCTTACTCGCGTTGTTGATCGTGACCGTAATCACGCTATTGACCGTGAATTTCCAAAACTGGAAAGCGGCGAACGCAAATCCGGTAAATAGCATCAAGAGCGAGTAGAAAGGCCCTTGATAAGTTTAGATATATTTTGATGCTATCCGTAAGTCTCGACAACGTCTTGGAATCTCCTGTGGCGTTGCCGAGACTTTTTTTGGCAATACCACAGAAGTTCTGGGATGTTATCCCTTATCTGTATGATATTAAATAGGCCGTTTTGATATCCACCATC
This sequence comes from uncultured Parabacteroides sp., assembly GCF_947855115.1. Taxonomy (GTDB): domain Bacteria; phylum Bacteroidota; class Bacteroidia; order Bacteroidales; family Tannerellaceae; genus Parabacteroides. Next base: position 196,269 of record NZ_CANTZW010000001.1, on the reverse strand, counting down.
CCATTTTCCATGCCAGTAGCAAGATCAGCAAGGAAAGAACTAAACAAGCTAGTAGCAACCAGACTCCCAGTCCGTTTACGAAAAGGATCGGGACGAAAGTGATCAGTAATATCTCTATCGGGGCGATAGGCAGATAAGCCATCGCGTAATCATCCATCGCTTTGCTGGAGAGTTTAGGGTCTACGATTCTTAGCAAAGCGATACCCATGGCCATCGTACCGGTCCACCAACCCCAGGCGAAGATCGTACGCTCGAACCAAAAGGTCTTGGATAATCTCCTTCCTAGGAAAAACGTGATGCACCAAACGATCACCGTACCTGCGATGAGTAAAACGAGCAGTGGTAACGCATACTTGACGATTACCCCCAATTTGATCGATGCGACCCCACAAGCTACTAGCATATCCGTGAAAGAGCTACTCAACCTTTGGGTTGTTTGCGGGCAGATATACCGGGAAATCTGTGTGATGTCGAAAACTTTCTTCAATGCCAATCCGATGATAAAAGCGCAACTGAATACCGGAAGCTCCAGCGCCGGATAATAGGCTTTCACACCTTGGCTGGCCATATATCCCAGAAAAGCGACCACAAAGACCAGGGCCACATGAAACGTAAGCGTGTCGATGGATATGGAAGAAGTGGTAGCCTCTCCGATAGAATCCCTTTTATTTTTCGGAAGCAGCCCGCTTCTCAACTCATCCGGCAGATCATCGAAATCAGAGATAAAAGCGGTTTGGTTATGTCTGGCGGCCCATTTCACCATTAATAAACCGCCGATAATGGCACAAACGACACCCACCGTGGCGGTTGTCATGCCTAGGCTGCGAGCCTCGTCCCAGCCCAAGCCTTCGAATGCCGATCCGATAGCGGCGGCTGTACCATGCCCCCCATAGAATCCCGTGGGGAGCATAATGCCGAAAGCGTCGTGCAGTTCCGGCCAGATCCATTTGATTACATAAAGCCCGAACAGCCCCATTAATGCCCATTGCAATAACATACCTACTTGCGCGTATGCCCACATTGGTCCAACCCGTTGCGCTACCTCTTTTATGGATACATTGGGGGATGATAGCGGCAAGGCCCCGAATACTAAGGCGATCAAGATTGCCGCATAGGTACCCAAGTCATTGGAGAAAGGGATCCATCCCAACCCGTTAGGGCCGAAGGCCAATCCCAGTAAACCGGCGATCAGGCTGGGTGGGATAAATAATTGCTGTATTAATTTTACTTTTACCCGTATTAGTTTGCCAACTAATAGAAGTATTGAGATGAGTCCAATATCCGTAAAGAGAGTCCAAGGAGTAAACTGTGTTAGGTCTATCATAATAACTACCGGTATTATTTTTAATTAAATATCTAATGTACAAATATATTTTATTCTCTTGAAAAATGCTAGCAATCCAAGTGTTTTCTATATCTCAGCCTCCTTTTTGCGGTAAGCGGAAGGGGAACAGCCCATTATTTTCGTAAACATGCGGGAGAAATAGGCGGCATCCTCGAATCCCAAGCTCGTGGCGATCTCGTTCAGCTTCATGTTCGTGAGCTCTATATATTCGCAAGCTTTTTGTATTTTCAGGCGTATGAAGTAATTCATGGGCGATACCCCGGTATCACCCAAAAAAAGAGCCGAGAAGTGGGAAGGGGAATATTTAAAGTAAGACGCTAGTTCTTTCAGGGTAAGATTTTGCTGGATGTTCTCACGCATATAATGAATAACCCGTGCCACGAACGGATATTCCTTTTGCGAGGGAATCATGATATGGCGGAATTGCTCTAAATAAACGAAAGAAGCCAGGAAATTATAAAGACACATGGAAGAATAAATCATATATTCCTTGATATATCCCATCGAGAAACTGCTGTATATCTCCTCAAACAGCCGAAGACGGTCTTGCAGGCGGGAATATTCATTGGGCGAGATCGTGACCGGAACCGGATGCGACGGCAGGAATTGATCGCGAAGTTTACCTTGGAAGTGTAACCAGTAAATAGTCCATGGATCTTCCTCGTCTGCCCCGAATGAGTAGGGGATACCGGGAGGAATGATGATATATTGGTATTTCTCTACGGTATATTGTTTGCCGAGTATACGATACCAACCTTTTCCTTCCGTACAATAGATAAGCATGGCGTAATCGCAGCCTTGTTCTTTTTGGAGGAAATGATATTTCACACGTGGAAAGAAACCGATCTTGCGCACGTATAAATTACTGATGAGCGGTTCCCTTCGATAGTTTGCCAGTAGTTCCTCGGGCAAAGAAACAAGTCGTTCCCCCTTAAATCCTTCTTTTATCTTGACCATGATGAGCGAATCGTAAGATTGTACAAGTGAATCGGAACAAATGTAGCATTCTTTTCTGGATTATTGAAATAATTTTGCCGACGTAAATCATAACATAATGCCATGAATAAAATTCTAGTTGTAGTTACTATTATCTTCGTTTCTTTTTTATCTTGTACGGAATTAACCGAGAAACAACGATTAGCCAACCGGATATTGTCTGATACGACTTTGTGTAAGGTCGATAGTATGGCTCGCGCTACCATCCGTAACGGTTTCAATGCGGGAAGCGGTTATTCGCAGATCTGGGCACGTGATATGAATACATTTATAGAGATCGCTTGCGAGGAGAGTAATCCTAGCGAATTACGGGAAGCGATCCTGTTGTTTTTCGCCCTCCAGCAGCCGAACGACGAGATGATCGACGGCTATGTGCTGAAAGAAGATTTTACGTGGTACGACGATACACCTTATTATTCGGATGCCGCTCCAAGACATGTCGCTTTTAAGAATACGGTAGAGACAGACCAAGAGTCTTCACTGATCCAAATCGTAGGCAAATACATTCGTAAGACGGGAGACCGGGAAATCTTGAATGAGAAAGTCGCCGGAAAGACCGTCCTTGAACGAATGAACGCTATGGTGGATTATTTGATGCGAGAACGATATAATAAGGAATATGGATTGCTTTACGGAGCGATGACAGCGGATTGGGGCGATGTGCAACCCAATGATGATTTCGGATGTGACATGAATGACCTGTCCGACCCCGCTATCGATGTATATGATAACGCTATGTTCATAATCGCCATGGATTATTTGTTGGAAATGGCCCCTGATTCTCCGCAAGCCTCCCGTTGGAGAAACCTGCGTGATGAAATCAAGAGAAATGTACGGACTCATTTATGGGATGAGAAACGGCAGAAATTTATTCCTCATATTTATCCGGAGGAATCCCCGATACCGGAAGGTTTTGACGAGCTTACCATCCATTATCATGGCGGGACGGCTATCGCTATAGAAGCCGGCTTGTTGTCGGAAGAAGAAATCCGTACCGTGAATGCGCAGATGCTAGAGAACGTGCGCTTATCGGGGATGCCGAGTATAGGCTTGACTTTGTATCCTGTATATCCGGATGGATTTTTCCGGGGCGGGATGTCGAAACCGTATGTTTATCAAAATGGAGGAGACTGGACTTGGTTTGGTGGCCGGATGATCCAGCAACTAGCCATTAACGGGATGATAGAGGAGGCTTACGAGGAGATTCGTCCGATGATCGACCGTGTGATCCGGAATAACGGTTTTTACGAATGGTATGGTAAGGGCGGTGTACCTAGCGGGTCTGGTAATTTCAAGGGATCGGCCGGAGTACTATCCAAAGCCATCGAGTTGTTGAGGGATTGGGCAGAGAAGAATAAGAGTTAAATACGAGCGTGTGTAATCTAAATAATATCGAAAGGGATGAGAAAAAGTAATTATGATAAAATGCCGGCCACCGTTGTGAACGGTATATTATGGAAAGGCTGGGAGTCGATACGAGACCGACTGACAGAGATCTATGCGGAAACAGGTGGATCACAGACTTGGGTGGTAGAATGCTATCAAGGTGTTTATCACGAGGAACTGACCCGTGAGTTGAAGGCGCTTCAACCGGATTGCTTTATCGATACACAAGACTTTTTTAAGCCGGTAGAAGAGATAGAAGCGATGACACACCCTTATCTAACGGATGATCGCTTGTTCGGCCGGCGGGCTCATTTCTCTTATACGGATTTCTTGGATATGGAGAAGGTCGCCGCTTGCAGGAAATCTTTGTGTGAGCGAAAAGGCTGGACGATCGTTTACGGCCATGCCGCCGCCGAGGTCGTTCCTGCCCCGGACAAATTGATCTACGTGGATATGGCTCGTTGGGAAATCCAAATGCGCTCCCGTAGAAAAGAGGTGAACGGGCTAGGCGTACGGAATCGGGAGGAGGCCCCGTCGTATCATTATAAACGAGGCTATTTTGTAGATTGGATTGTTTGCGACAATCTGAAGAAGAAGATACTTCCGAAAGTCGATTATTGGTTGGATACCCATATCGCGGGAACGCCTAAGATGATTTCCGGAGAGACCTTGAAAGAGGGATTGGAAAAAACGGCGCATACACCATTCCGGGTGGTTCCTTTCTTTGATCCGGCTCCTTGGGGCGGGCAATGGATGAAAGAGGTATGTGATCTGGATAAGAAGCAGGCAAACTTCGGCTGGTGCTTTGATTGCGTGCCCGAGGAAAACAGCTTATACCTGAAAGTCGCGGGAGAATTATTCGAGATACCTGCTAATGATTTGGTATTCCATAAGACAAGGGATTTGCTGGGAGGGCCGGTCGAGGCTCGCTTCGGGCAAGATTTCCCGATCCGTTTCGATTTCTTGGATACGATGGGAGGAGGAAACCTGAGTTTGCAAGTGCATCCCGTCACCCAATATATCCGGGATACGTTCGGAATCTATTATACGCAAGACGAGAGCTACTACTTGCTGGATGCCGAGGAGAACGCTACCGTTTATCTGGGATTGAAAACCGGCGTAATTCCGGACGAGATGATCGCCGCCCTAAACGAGTCCCAACAGACCGGAAAGCCTTTTGATACCGAGAAATACGTTAATAAGTGGCCGGCTAAACGCCATGACCATTATCTGATCCCGGCGGGGACGATACATTGCTCGGGGGCCGGTTCCATGGTACTCGAGATTAGCGCCACCCCAAGTATCTTTACGTTTAAGCTTTGGGATTGGGGGCGCTTGGGATTAGACGGCTTGCCTCGACCGATCAATATCGGTCACGGTTCAAAAGTAATCCAATGGGAACGGCAAACCGAATTTGTGCGCCACAACCTGATCAACCAGGTAGAGATGATCGCCGAGGGAGACGGATGGCGGGAGGAGCGGACCGGTTTGCACGAGAATGAGTTTATCGAGACCCGTCGTCATTGGTTCACGGATATCGTGCCCCATAACACGAACGGGGGAGTACAGGTGTTGAATGTGATCAAAGGAGATGAGTTGATCGTAGAAAGCCCGACAAACACGTTCGAGCCATTCATCGTTCATTACGCGGAAACCTTTATCGTACCGGCTAGCGTGGGTGAGTATACGATCCGTCCTTACGGATCGTCCGTAGGTAAATATTGTGGTACGATAAAAGCGTATGTAAGATTTAGGCAATAAGAAGAAATAAGATATGTACACAAATGATGATCGAATCGTAATGACGCTGGATGCCGGAGGAACAAATTTCGTTTTCTCGGCCATTCAGGGTGGTAAGGAAATAGTAGATCCGGTAGTTCTTCCGGCATGTGCGGATTGTTTAGATATGTGTTTAGGCAATTTGATAGAGGGGTTTAAGGCAATTCAGGCATGCTTGCCGGAAGCGCCGGTCGCTATTAGTTTCGCTTTTCCCGGTCCGGCGGATTATCAAGCCGGCATTATCGGTGATTTACCCAATTTCCCGTCTTTTCGGGGTGGAGTAGCGTTGGGCCCGTTTTTGGAGGCTATATTCGGGATACCGGTATTTATCAATAACGATGGGAATTTATTCGCTTATGGAGAAGCGTTGACCGGAGTCCTTCCGGAGATCAACCGTCGTTTACGGGAAGCGGGAAGCACGAAACAATATAAGAATTTGCTGGGTGTCACCTTGGGTACCGGTTTTGGAGCCGGGGTTGTTATCAATCAAGAGCTTTTGCTTGGCGATAACGCTGCGGGAGGAGATGTCTGGTGCCTTCGTAACAAGAAATATCCGGAATATATCGTAGAGGAGAGTGTCAGTATACGTGCGGTCGTGCGGGTATATGCGGAACGATCCGGTGATACGGGGGCGCATACCCCGAAAGAGATCTTTGAGATCGCGGAAGGTATTCGTCCGGGTAACCGGGAGGCTGCTATCGCCGCTTTCTCGGAATTAGGGGAAATGGCGGGGGATGCGTTGGCATCCGCTATTACTTTGATCGATGGCATTATCGTGATTGGCGGCGGGCTGTCCGGAGCTTCCAAATATATCCTTCCGGCCTTGCTGAAAGAATTGAATTCTTCTACCGGCATGATGGATGGAACCCGTTTCGGACGGTTGCAAATGAAAGCTTATCTTTTGGATGACGCGGATAGTTTCGAGAAGTTCGCTAAAGGGGAGGCTGTCGGGATATCTATCCCTGGAACAGATCGCAAGGTTGTATATGATCCTTGTAAACGAATAGGAGTGACCGTAAGCAAACAAGGCGCTAATCGCTCGATTGCCCTGGGAGCTTATGTTTTTGCGTTGAACCATCTAGCTAAATAGACATGAGACAGAAATATATTATAAAGTATACTTGGTTCCTGATGCTTACCTGCGGTCTTTTCATATCGTGTGTGGCACAAGACAAGAAAAACCGGGAGGAAGAACTTAGCCAATACGTAGAACCCCGGATTGGCACGGCACATTGCCGATGGTTTCATTTTACTCCGGGAGCGATGCCCTTCGGTATGGCTAAACCGGCTCCTTCTACCAACGGGCATATCGGGAATAAATCCGGTTGGGAGGCTACCGGTTACGATTATCGGGATCAATCGATCGAAGGGTTCCCTTGTTTGCATGAATTCCAGATTGGAGGAATCGTTCTGATGCCTACGACCGGGGCCTTGAAAACGATACCCGGAGCGGTAGACGATTCTACCGGTATAGGATACCGCTCACGTTTTGACCGTGAGGATGAGATCGCTACCGCCGGTTATTATTCCGTCCTTTTAAAAGATTACTCGATCCGTGCGGAGCTTACCGCTACTCCTCGTGTCGCTATCCAGCGGTATACATTTCCTGCCGGGGAGGATAGCCATATCTTGTTCGATATAGGGAACCGCCAGGGAGAAAGCGGAGCCATACGAGACGCGGAAGTATGCCTTACGGAAGACGGACGTATCGAGGGTTGGGTGATTACCGAGCCTGAATACGTGAGAAAGTACCAACCCGGGGCATCAGTCCCCTTGTATTTCTCCGCTGTGTTGGACAAGGTTCCCGCAGGATATGGTGCTTTCAACGGAAAGGATATCCGTCCGGATGAACGGAGAGCGACCGGGGTAGGAGCCGGTCTTTACCTGACATTCCATACCCAAGATCAAGAATCGGTAACCGCTAAGGTGGGGCTTTCCTATACATCCGTGGAGAATGCCCGTTTGAACCGGGAGACAGAGGCCGCTACCCTTACCTTTGATGAAGCGAGAGCGATTTCCCGCCAGACGTGGGAAGAGTATTTGGGGCGTATCCGGGTAGAGACCCCGATCCGGGAAGACAAGGTGAAGTTCTATACCGGTTTGTACCATGCTTTGCTGGGCCGGGGATTGGCTAGCGACGTGAATGGCGCTTACCCGAGAAATGACGGATCAGTAGGGCAAATCCCCTTGAAAGACGGAAAGCCGGTACATAACTTATATAATACCGATGCCGCTTGGGGAGCGCAATGGAATCTGACGCAGGTCTGGGCCTTAGCCTATCCGGAGTATTATTCGGATTATATAAGCAGTCATCTATTGGTGTACAAGGATGCGGGATGGCTGGCAGACGGTATCGCCAATAGCCGTTATGTATCTGGGGTAGGTACGAATTTGTTGAGCGCGATTATCGCCGGCGCTTATCAATGTGGTATCCGAGACTTCGATGTGAATACGGCCTATGAAGCTTGCTTGAAGAATGAGCTGGACGGGAAAGATCGTCCTTTGGGAGCGGGAAAGGTCGATACCCGATATTTCGTGGAATACGGTTATGTACCTCATGTAGATAAGGGGGATGGGCCGGACGAGGCTTTTATGTTCTCCGCTTCCCATACCTTGGAGTATTCGTATAGCGCATGGGCCGTAGCTCAATGGGCTAAACAACTTGGCAAGACCGACGATTATAACCGCCTGATGGATTTGTCGAAAGGCTGGGAACGCATTTATGATCCATCCTGTAATTTTGTCCGTCCTAAGAAGAAGGATGGTACGTTTATCGAGGATTTCAATCCGATGCAAGTATGGCGCGGATTCCAGGAAGGCAACGCCTGGCAATATACGTTCTATGTGCCTCACGACGCTAAAGGGCTGGTCGCCAAGGTTGGAGCGGACGTGTTTAATCATCGTCTGGACAGTATCTTCACGGTGTCTCGTAAATTAATCTTTAGCGGAGGTACGGAGGTAGGGGCTTTCGCCGGCCTGCAAACCTTGTATAACCAAGGAAACCAACCTTGCCTACATATCTCTTGGATGTTCAACGAGGCCGGTCGTCCTTCCCTTACGCAAAAATGGGTGCGGGCGATCTTGAATGAGTTTTATGGAACGGATGGCATCCACGGTTATGGCTACGGGCAGGATGAGGATCAAGGTCAGCTTGGGGCCTGGTACGTGATATCTTCCTTGGGCCTGTTTGATATGAAAGGCTTGACGGATCAAGAGCCTTCCTTCGCTTTGGGCAGCCCTTTGTTCGATAAGATTACGATCCGGCTGAATGATCGTTATTATAAAGGAAAGGAATTCGTGATCGAGACCCGTAATAATAGTAAACAAAATGATTATGTGCGATCGATGCGTTTAAACGGGAACCCATTGATGGATACTCGCATTCCTTTCTCTGAGATTACCCGGGGTGGACATTTGGTATTAGAAATGAGTAACCAACCAAAAGATCGATATGGAAACTAAAAGAACAAGCTCCGCTATATTCCCGATCCTTTTCGGTTTTTTCGTGATGGGATTCGTGGATGTCGTGGGAATTGCCACGAATTATGTGAAGATGGATTTTGGCCTGTCCGATACCTTGGCGAACTTGTTGCCCATGATGGTCTTCCTTTGGTTCGCCCTGTTCTCCGTCCCGACCGGTATCTGGATGGGGCGGCATGGGCGTAGGAATACGGTGGTGGTAGCTTTGGTGATCACCGCCTTGGCGATGTTGCTTCCTCTTTTCTTCTACGATTTTGCTTGTATCTTGTTTGCGTTCGCCTTGTTGGGAATTGGAAATACGATCTTGCAAGTATCCTTGAACCCGATGGTCGCACGGGTGGTAAATCCGGATAAAGTGACGAGTGTGCTTACGCTGGGACAGTTCATCAAGGCGGTATCTTCTTTCTTGGGACCGATTATAGCGGGAGTCGCTTCCTCTTTCTGGGGAGATTGGAAGCTGATATTTATAGTCTATTCGATGACGACCCTATTGTCTATTATCTGGTTGATAACGACCATTCCGGGTAAAGACGAAGGCGAGGTGCAAGAAGCTTCGTTCGCCTCTACGTTAGCCTTATGCAAAGATGCGAGGATACGGATGCTTTTCTTGGGGATTCTGTGTATTGTCGGGATCGATGTCGGCCTGAATACGACGATACCCAAGTTATTGATGGAAAAGTTGTCTATGCCGTTGCAAGAAGCCGGGCTGGGGAGTAGTCTTTATTTCGCCGCTCGTACCGGGGGCTCTTTCCTGGGGGCTCTTTTACTGGCGAGGATCTCGTCTCGGCCTTTCTTGAGAGGAAGTATGCTCGTCGGCATCCTCTCTTTCGTAGGGTTGCTTATCTCTGGTAGCTTGTGGAGTATGGGCGTTATGATCGTAATTGTAGGCTTAGCCTGCTCGAACGTGTTTTCTATCCTGTTCTCTTTTGCCTTGGAACATCGACCGGGCCAATCGAACGAGGTCTCCGCATTGATGATTATGGGGGTATCGGGAGGCGCTTTGGTCACGCCTTGCATGGGGGGCATAGCCGATATGTTCGGACAGGTAGCCGGCTTGATGCTATTATTAATTTGTATGTTGTACATAGGATTTATATCATTAAAAACACGATAAGATGAAAAAAAGAACTTATTTATCAGTAGGACTGGCCTTGTTGATCGGGACATTGTCGGTCTATGCGTCTCCGGGATTATCGGATATCAAGAGTCGTGTATTGCCTGCGGTTTATAAATCGAAAAATGGGCTGACTCAAAAGGTTGAGATTTCCGTGAGGCATGAGGGAGAGCCTTCCGCGGTAACGATCCGTTTAGGAGAGCAAAGCCGTAAAGAGAAGCTGGTCTCCGGCGATAATGTATTTCTAATCGAGATACCCGAGGTTAGCGCTACCCGCCAGTTACCGCTGACGTTGACGAGTGGGAAAGAGAAGGAGGAGACAACAGTTACCGTAAAGCCGGTTCGCCATTGGCAAATGAATATGGTGCAACACACGCATACGGATATCGGTTATACTCGTTCCCAGATGGAGATCTTGGCAGAACACCTGCGATATATTGATTATGCGTTGGATTATTGCGACGCAACGGATCATTATCCCGATTTCGCCAAGTTCCGTTGGACTTGCGAGATCGCTTGGGCGGTTAGCGAATATTTGAAATGCCGTCCGGCAGAACAGGTCGCTCGCCTGAAGCAGCGGGTAAAGGAGGGCCGTATCGAGTTAGCTACGATGTACTTGAATTTCGACGAGCTGCCGGATGAGCAAACACTTGCCGCTTCCCTTTACCCGATCAAGCAGTTCCGGGAAAACGGGATGCGTGCCGAGGTTGCTATGCAGGATGACGTGAATGGTATCGGTTGGTGTTTCAGCGAGTATTTCGCGGATGCCGGAGTGAAATACGTGAATATGGGAACGCACGGTCACCGGGCATTGATCTGTTTCGACAAGCCTACCGTATTCTGGTGGGAGTCTCCTTCCGGGAAGAAGGTGCTGACCTATCGTGCCGAGCATTATAATCAAGGAAATTTCTTTGGTATCCATACCGATGATTTTGAGCAGTTCGAGGAACGAGTCTTGGCGTATCTGGATCAAATGGAAGCGAAAAACTATCCGTATGATATATTGGCCGCTCAACATTCGGGGTATTTTACGGACAATGCGCCCCCATCCACGAAAAGTTGTGAGATGTTGCGGAAATGGAATGAGAAATATGAGTGGCCGAAGTTACGCACGGCGGTAGCCAGCGAGTTCTTTAAGGTGGTAGAGAGCCAATATGCGGATCGTATCCAGACCATCCGTGGCGCTTGGCCGGATTGGTGGACGGACGGTTTCGCCTCCGGAGCCCGCGAAGCCGCTATATCCCGTGTGACTCATTCGGATATTATAGCGAACCAAGTCGGATTGTCATTCGCTAAAATGCTAGGCGCTCAGTTACCGGCAGATATCAATGATCGTATTTATGATATCAACAAGGCTCTTTTGTTCTATGATGAGCATACTTTCGGCCATAGTGAGAGTGTACGTAACGCTTATGGGCTGGAAACTTGGGAACAACGTTCCTTGAAGCAATCGTATGCGTGGGAGGCCTATCGCCATTCCGGTTTGTTGGGAGAGGCTACGATGGGTATATTGCAATCGTTCGTGCCTAAAAGCGATGTCCCGTCTATCGCTGTGTTTAATACGCTAAATTGGAGTTACAGCGGTATCGCTAAAGCTTATGTGGATCATCAGATCCTTCCGAAAGACAAGGCGTTCGAGATCGTAGACGCGGCAGGTAACGTGATTCCCGCTCAGGCTGGCGAGAGCCGTTCCGATGGTACTTACTGGAACTTTTATGTGAAGGATGTCCCGGCCTTGGGATACGCTCAATATTATATAAAGGTAAAGGATGCGCCACGCCCGGAAATACAGGAGGCTACAGAATTGAAAGAGACACATGTTGAGAATCCTTGGTATTCCATAGATTTCAATATCCGTAAAGGAACAATTAGTAAATTGTATGATAAGGATTTGAACAAACAACTGGTTACGCCGGACGCAGAATGGGAGATGGGCGAGTTTATTTATGAGATTATCGATAGCCGCCATCCGATGGAGCAATATCGTGCTCCCCAATTCCTGCGTCGTCGTCCTGAGAAGATGCAATTTGAGAAATACGAGAAAGGTCCGATCTGGGATACGTATCGTTTCAGGGGAGAGACGGTAGCGGGACGCGAGCCGAATAACTTGATGGTGGAGTTCCGTGTATTTAACGTGACAAAGAAAATCGAGGTTGTTTATCGCTTGCGTAAAAAGGCGGTGACAGATCCGGAGGCGGTTTATATCGCTTTCCCGTTTGAGGTTGAAGGTGGAAAGATTCATTTAGATGTTCCGGGAGGATCGATAGAGGCCGGTGTAGACCAGATTCCGGGTTCCTCGAACGATTGGTATACGGTGCAAAACTTCGCTACGGCTCGTAATGGAGAGTCGCAAGTCGTGATGGGTAGCCAAGAGATTCCTCTGATGCAATTCGGTGCGATCAATACGGGGCGGTATAAGGCCGGGGCCGTACCTCAGTCTACGAATATGTATTCATGGCCGATGAATAACTACTGGGTAACCAATTTCAACGCGGACCAGATGGGAGAGATGCAATGGAGTTATTTCATCAACTCTTCTAAAGACAATTCCATTGAGTATGCGACCAAGTTCGCTTGGGAGAACCGGATTCCGTTCTTGACTCGTGTCTTACCGGCCGGAGATAAGAAAGTAGCTCCCCTTCAGTCGGCGTCTATTTTTAAGATCGTACCGGAGAATCTGTTGTTGGTGAATATGCGCCCTGTGGAAGGAGAGAACGCTGTTATGCTTCAGCTACGTGAGATAGGGGGGAAACCCGCTACATTCTCGGTAACCTCGGATAAGGTTAATTTTGTAAAAACTACGGTTTGTGATGTCGTGGGAGATCCTGTTTCGGGAAATCCGTTGAACTTTGCTCCGTGGGAGAATAAATTTATAAAATTATCTTGGTAAAGAAAGGTGAAATTTTATTTGTATAATTTGTAAAGGCGGGGATACCCGCCTTTATTTTTTGTCTTGTATCAAGAGGCTTCTATTTATTTGGATACTTTTATATGGTATATTTCGCTAAATTACGTTTCTTGAAAATATCAGAAGGGGGAAACTGTAATTCCTTCGAAAGGAAACTGTAGTTTCTTGCCGTAGAAATTACAGTTTCCTTTAGGGGAAATTAGACTGTTGATATTATAGCATAGAATCATTGTACGATAGAGGTGACGGAAAGGCCTATACCTATTGCCAATTGTAGCGTTTCACGTATGCGTCAAAATATTCATTTTGCTTGACTCCCAGTTTTTTCGCCAAACTAATGATGTAGGTTTGTTCTTCGGGAGATAATAATACTTCTCCCTTACGTTTCAGATAATAATTTTTACGTCCGAAATATAAGATGAGTTGTGTTCGGAAAGTCTCCTCTACTTGTAGGGTGAGTGCTTTTACCGTGCATATAAAGCCCTTGGCATAGCGAACTTTCTCGTTGGAGCGGTAATACTTGCATTCCCCTTTTCTTCCCTTGATCCATGTGGGGTTTAAGGTTAATATAAAAGGTACGTTCGCAGGGGTATGCCGCAAGGCAATCTGGCGCAAGCAGGTCTCCGATCGTGTACACTGGCTTTCGGCGCACATACCGAAATGGAAAGGAACTTCAGAATAATCAAATGGTTCTTCTTGCATTGTTTAGGTGGATGGGTATTAATGAGAGTTATTTTATAAATATACAAATGTATAGTAAATAGTAATCTGCGCCAAATAAACCGGAATTATTCTGTCGGACGATGAGTTTTTGTCCGAGCACGAGACGGATAACTCTGCGGCAAGCTTCTTCTCGGGCAATGTTTAAAATACGTTATTCAGATCTCAAGTTAGGGGAGAACAAATTTGTAAAATTTTCTTGGTAGAAAGGTTGTAGATAATGCGGTACCTTTTTTAATCGTAAGGGAAGTAGTGACTTTTTATATCATTCAGATTGTGAGTATCTTATCTTTTTATCTGAAAAGGACCATGATAGTGTAATTTTGTGTCAGCTTTGAATATCAATAGATTTAACATTTGTTCATTGTGATCGGATTGAGATTTTTTCTTTTGTTAGAGTGTGATAGTCAACTGTTTATGGAGTATAAAGGATCCAAATGCTATTATAAGTTCGTACGGAACAATATAATTTTAATACATTTAGAGGCCGATTTTCTTGGTTCAAAGGGGGTATTTGTGATAAATGTGTCATTTTTATTGAAAAAATACTACAAGAATTAAGTCTAGTTTACAAAAAAAGTTATACATTTGCCCTGTTTTTAAGAATGTAGACCATGAATGGCACACTAGTTCCGTACGAACTATGTCCATCTATACGATAAAAATTACATGGAATATATGTAATCAATCTAAACTTAATTAAAAAAACAAGAGCAAAATGACAAAGAATGAATCTAAGCTATTATCCCTTCAAGGGATAGCTAAAGCCTCAGCGTTCTGTTTGCTGCTTTCCGCTTTTTCTGTAAACGCCGCAATGGCCGCTCCCGTTTCCGTCGGTACGGTCGATGAAATTCAGGCAGTACAGCAGGGTAAGAAGGTAACAGGAGTAGTTGTTGACGCCAATGGTGAGCCTATAATCGGCGCCAATGTTGTTGTGAAAGGTACAACAAATGGAACGATTACAGATTTTGACGGTAATTACACGATTGAAGGAGTACCTTCTGATGGAGTTTTGTCGATTTCTTATATCGGCTATTTGTCACAAGACATCCCTGTAGGTAGCCAATCCACGATTAATGTAACATTGAAAGAGGATACGCAGACGTTGGACGAGGTTGTGGTAGTAGGTTACGGTACAATGCGTAAGTCGGACGTAACAGGTTCTATCTCTACGGCAAAGGGTGAAGATATGCTAAAGGCCCAGAACTTTAGTGCGTTGGATAACTTACGTGGTAAAGCTGCCGGTGTAAACATCTTCTCAAACTCCAGCCAGCCAGGTGCTTATGGTAGCCGTGTTGTAATCCGTGGTCAAGCTACAATCAACGCTTCTTCTGATCCGTTGTATGTTGTGGACGGTGTAGTAATGGAGAACTTCTATTTGATGAACCCCAATGATATCGAGTCTATGGAGGTATTGAAAGATGCTTCCGCTACCGCTATCTATGGTGCTCGTGGAGCAAATGGTGTTATCATGGTTACAACTAAACGTGGTAATAAGGACGGTGACGGAACAAAAGTAAGCTATGCCGGATCTGTAAGTTTGGCACATCGCGCTCGTAAGATGGATGCAATGAGCTCTCAAGAATGGTGTGATGCGTTTATGACAGGTATCAGGAATGAGAATCAATGGGGTGGTTTTAATTGGTCTGAAGATCCTGCTTATTGGTTTGCAGATCGTCGTTTCTTCGATTCTAATGGTAATCCTCTTTATGATACAGATTGGCAGGATGAGGCTACTCGTGTAGCTATTTCTCATAACCACCAATTGAACATTCAACAAGGAGGTGAGAAGTCTTCAATGGGAGCATTCTTGAACTATACGGATAACCAGGGTATCATGTTGAATACCTATTCAAAGCGTTTGAACGCAAAGATCGCTTATGACGCAAATCCGACCAAATGGTTATCTACTTCCGTAAACTTATCTGTTAACCACACTTGGGGTAATTCAACTCCTGAAGATGGTGGTGGCCAAGATGCTCGTCGTACAATGATCGAGATGGTTCCTTGGATGCCTGTTCAATACGATGGTAAATATACATCTACAAATACCCCGCAGGGCATGCCTATGGACTTTGAGGCAATGTCTAATCCTGTTCATATCTTGAAGACTTATAAGAATATGAATTATAACACGAAAGTGTTCGGAAACGCAGCCTTGACATTCCATATCATCGAGGGTTTGGATTTAAAGACCCAGTTTGGTGTTGACGCTAACTTCAAGACTTTGCACAAATATATGCCAAGCGATTTGGTAAACTTGGCTTATGACCAGAAAGGACGTGCGGAGAGATGGCATGCAAATACACTTTATTGGCAAGAGGAAACTTACTTGACTTACAATAAGACAATTAACGATCATCGTATTAATGCTATGGTCGGTTTGTCTTGGCAAGAACGTAAGTATGATTACAATAGAATGTATACGGAAAATTTCACCAGTGACTTTTTCCAAGACAATAATATGGCAGCCGGAACAAAACCAGATTCTCCACAGACTTATTGGGAACGTTGGGCTATGAACTCATATTTCTTGCGTTTTGCTTATACGTATAAGGATCGTTACTCAGCTACTGTAACAGGTCGTTATGATGGTTCTTCTAAGTTCGGAGAGAATAATAAGTATGCGTTCTTCCCATCCGCAGGTTTGGCATGGAACATTACGCAAGAAGACTTCATGGCTGACCAAAATACAATCAGCAACTTGAAGTTACATACTAGCTACGGTTTGACTGGTAACTCTGAGATTGGTGTTTATAAGTCTTTAGCGACCGTTTACAATAATACTTTGTTATTGAATGGCGCCCGTACTTCCTATTCCTACTTGAACAGATTGCCCAACTCAGATCTAAGATGGGAGAAAACCGCTCAGTTCGATATAGGTTTTGATTTAGGATTGTTCAATAATCGGGTTACGTTAGATGCTTCTTATTACAATAAGAAAACTTCAGACTTGTTATTGGATGCTCCGGTTCCTCATACGACAGGTTTCGAGACTGTTTATAAGAATATCGGTTCTATCCGTAACCAAGGTTTGGACTTGATGTTGACAACTCGTAATATTGATACGAAAGACTTCACGTGGACGACATCTATCAATGCTAACTTCAATAAGAATAAGATCTTAGCGTTAGGAGAGAATGATGAGGATATCTTGAAAAACGAGTGGGTAAGTGGTGCTTCTATTTTGCGTGTAGGCGAAAGTGTTGGAAGTTTCTACGGTTACAAACGTTTAGGTGTTTATACGATCGAAGATTATGAGGCGGGTAACTGCGAAAAGAAACAGATCGGTCGTGCGAAACGTTCTTCCGAACGCGAGATTATTGGTAAAGGTGTACCCGATTGGACAGGATCTATGATCAATACATTACGTTATAAGAATTGGGATTTCACTTTGGATTTGCAGTTTGTCGCAGGTGTTCAAACATTGCAACAATTCTATCACTCTACATATGACCGCTTTGGACAAACAAACGGCTTGACAAATATATTGTATGACGCATACGATGGTACGAACCCGAATTCTATGCAACAAGCTATCTGGTTGTTTAACGGTGGACATGCGGGACAAGATACTTTGACCGACTCTCAATGGGTGGCTAACGGTTCTTATTTGCGTGCGAACTTGATTCAATTAGGTTATACTTTCGACTCAAATCAGTTGAAGAAGACTCCATTTAGCAGCTTACGTTTATACTTGAACGTGAACAATGCGTTTTTGATTACTGCTAAGGATTTCAACGGGTATGATCCAGAGGCAACTTCTCAAATATCTACAACCAACGGTGCGGTTTCTCCGGAACAGTTCGGTCAGAATATGGCCTTCTTCTCTTATCCGAGAGCGAGAACATTCACTTTGGGTGTAAACGTAACATTTTAATTAATTTAAATTATTCAGAAAATTGCGATGAAAAAAATATTAACAACAGCTATATTATGTGCGGGATTAACAGGGTTTACCGCATGTGACAGTTTTTTGGATGAAGAGCCTAAGTCTGCGTTGACTTTGGATACATATTATAAGACAAGCGCAGATATTATTGACAACGTCAACTATTTGTATCGTGATGGTGCTCCTTCCAAGATGGGCGACATGACAGGTGCTTATAGAGGTTCTAGTCTATCTGTAGTGAACATGGTCACTGGTTATTTTACGAATGAGTATGAAGGCCAAGAAGTGGATTGCTCGTATGCCCGCCAGTTGACCCGTCAAAACTTTACACAGTCATGTTGTAATTATTTGACTAACGACGCATGGAAAGATTGTTATAAGTCTATTAATATTGCGAACGCTGTCATTAAGTACATTGGTGGTGTAGAGATGGATAGTAAAGCTCAATATGAAGCTGAAGCTCGATTCTTCCGTGCATTGAACTATTTCTATTTGGTGAAGATGTTCGGTGACGTGCCTATGATGACAGAACCGACAGAAGATGCGACTTTGGTTGAGTATCCGACTCGTGCAGCTGAGGCTGAGGTCTATAGCAATATTATTATTCCTGATTTACAATTTGCCGTAGAGAATTTGCCAGATGCGACTTTCGCAGGTAATAGCCACCGAGTAACAAAATATGCAGCTGATATGTTGTTGGCTGATGTTTATATGAGACAAGGTGATTATGCTAGTGCTGTTACTCCCTTAAAAGATGTGATCAATAGCGGTAAATTTGAGTTAGCGACTAACGATGATTTAGGGGAAGGTAGCGCATACAATAAGTTGCGTACAACTGATGATCTGCCAGAGGTGATTTATGCTCGTGAATATGACGCTTCTATTTCTTCCAATGGAAATACTCCCGTTCATGCGTTTAACTTGATTTCACCGACATTTTTCGCAAACTCTTCTACAGGAAATAACTATTCTTTGTGGGTAAATGTGTACGGTGTTAGCGAGCGCTATTTAAATGTATATGGAGAAAATGACTTACGTGCAGAGATGAATCAGTTCTTCCATCGTACATATACGCATCCGATTGATGGAACAACTTTGGATATGAAGATGCTTTGTAACTGGTATTGGTACGATGAGACTGCTATTCTTGAGACAGGTAAGGGTACGAAAGACTGGAACTTCTATCGTTATGCGGAAACATTGTTATCTGCCGCTGAAGCTATCGCTCAATCTAGCGGTGTAAACGCGGAAGCCGCTAATTATTTAGCTCAGGTTAAAGCTCGTGCTAACATGGAAGGTAAAGATGTTTCTACTATCGCTTCTGAACTTCAAAGACTAGGCAAGCAAGCCTTTATCGAGGAGTGCTGGAAAGAGCGTTTGCGTGAGTTCCCATTGGAAATGAAGATTTGGGACGATTGTGTTCGTACAGGCAAATTCCCTCAAATCTCTGAGACAAATAAGGGTGAGGTTCAATTTGTTGATTTAATTGGCGCGACGAATGGTAGCGGTGCAACATTTAAGGAAACCGACTTGCACTGGCCGATCCCTGTAAATGAAATACAACGTAACCCGAATTTAACTCAAAATGAGGGATATTCCGCTAAATAATATTTTTTATTTTAATAGCTGATGACGTGAAAGGGAAGGATGAGTGGTCATTCTTCCCTTTCTTTTTAGTTTCCCTAATATAAAAATCCCATCATCCACAATGGGATCTTATTGCCAAATCCAATCTCTATGTCGTCTGCCACGATGAAACTATTGGGTATTCCTTCTATCTGAGAGCCATCCTTTCGTTTACCACCAATTTCGAACGTATAAGTTCCGTCTACCAAGAAATCACTGACTTTACTCATGGTTACCTGATGTGATTTTTTTAATTGATTTGCGAAAAAGGTTTCCCTTACATTACCAATATTCGCTTCCATGGGAGAAAGAACATACATCAGATTCGTATTTTCCAAATAGATCTTGTCTGGTTTTTGTAAGCGGGAGATGCCAAAAGATGATTTTAGTAGATTATAAGTCAACTTACTTTCTGCCAATACACTTAAATAAGTCAATAAGGCATTTCTCGTAATACCGATTCTTTCGCTGAGCTTACTGATATTTGGTATAAAAGGTGCCGACTCAGAGATAATTAATAATAACTGTTTTATTTTAGGCAAATAAGAGATATCTACCCCCCTTAATTGTGGTAATTCTACCTCTAATGTCATATTGACAACTTCTTCCACACGCTGCGGATATAAATCCGGCAACTCATTGTAATAAGGATAATAACCATGCCGTAAATAACGAGGAAAGTGTTCGAGCACTTTTATGGAAGCCACCACATTCTCCGCTAGCGATGTATGCTCTTGGAGAAGATCGGTCCAACGCATGACAGGGAATGAGGTTTGAAGGTTATAGTTCAAGTATTCCCTGAACGACAGACCTTGCATTTCATATACGATTGCTCTTCGGCTCAAATCAGCTCTCGAATTCAAGATCTCCAATAAAGAAGAACCGGTGAAAATGATTTGTAACTCCGGCATATCATCATATATATTTTTTAGCTCTTGGCTCCAATGAGGATATTTATGTACCTCATCTAAATACAATCGTGTACCTCCACGTTTAACGAAGCGATCCGCAAAATCATATAACCGATTGTCCGAGAAATAGATATTATCTAAGCTGACATATAATACCCGATCATCTTGCGGAAAGTTCAGTTTGATATGTTGTAGCAACAAGGTGGTTTTACCTACTCCTCGAGCACCTTTTATACCGATTAACCGGGCATCCCAGTTAATTTCGTACATTATGCTCCTGATAAATGCGGTAGAGGAAAAACGCAGTTTCTTTCTGTACATTTCTATTAAACGCTCCATAACCATATTTTTTATATTCGCAAATATAACGAATTGTTTATAGCAGAAAGCAATTTTGGCGTTTTTTTGTTTATAGCAGAAAGCAATTTAATATTCATCCCTTTTAATGCAAAGATTATTTGGCTTTGGGAACAAGCATAATTCGAGTTTGGGAATGGTTTTATAGTAATACTGTTCTTGTGATGATATGTTAGAAAGAAAGGGAAGAATGATCGCTCATCCTTCCCTTTCATTCCATCAGTTATTACCCGTCTAAAAAGAATAATAGCTTATTTGCTTACAGAGAATGGACGATCAGCAGGTGCCGTTCCTCTGTTCTTCGCGGGTTTATTTCCCATCTGATAGCGAATCACGCCGCCATTCATCAATTCATCGTACTCTAGATAGTTACGACTAAAAGGCTTACCGTTTAATGAGGCAGATTGGATATAAACATTCTCTGGACTATTGTTTTCTGCTTCAATCACCAATTTCTTACCATTCTCTAATTGGATCGTCATCTTCGGAAATATCGGGCTACCGATTACATACTCAGTTGTACCTGGGCAAACTGAATATAATCCCATTGCACTAATTACGTACCAAGAAGATGTTTGTCCTTGATCCTCATCTCCTGGATAACCATTTGGACTTGCATCATATAGGTCATTCATAATCTTACGGGCCCATTTTTGTGCTTTCCAAGGTTCACCTGCATAATTATATAAATAAACCATATGTTGGATAGGTTGATTGCCATGCGCATATTGCCCCATATTAATCATTTTCATCTCTGCCATCTCATGGATTACTCGTCCATAAGTACCTACTTTGAAATCATTGGATACGGTAAATACAGAATCCAATTTGGCGATAAAAGGCTTATCTCCTCCCATTAAGTTTATTAATCCTTGGATATCGTGAAATACTGACCATTGGTAATGCCATGCACATCCTTCTGTGAAAGGACCACCCCACTCTGCCGGATCGAAGTTAGGACACCAGTTACCATCATTCTGACGACCACGCATGAAACCAGAAGAAGAATCATATACATTCTTATAATTGTAGATTTGTTTCTTGAAAAGTTTCTCGTAAAAAGGTTGATCTGTCATTTTCGCAAATTGCATTGCACACCAGTCATCGTAACAATATTCCAATGTCTTGGCAGTAGCTTCACGAACATCTGGATAAGGAACATAACCATAGAAGAAATAATCTTTCCATCCGTCTCTACCATTAGCAGGTCCTGCAGGACCTTTACCTGTTACTTCATGTACCATAGCTTTCATCGCATGTTTAGGATCATAGTCTCGAAATCCCTTTGCCCATGCATCTGCGATCAATGATAAAGCATGATTACCAATCATACCTCCAGATTGACCGGGAAAAGACCAAGACGGCAACCAACCGCTTTGATCGTAAGCATCAAATAAACTTTTGATATATTTACCGTGAAAATCAGGATGTAAGATAGCATTCAATGGGAACTGTGCACGGAATGTATCCCAGAAGCCATTATCTGTATACATTACCCCTTCATGTATCTTACCATCGTAAGGGCTATAATAGATTGGGTTTCCGGCTTCATCATGTTCATAGAACTTACGGGGGAATAACATAGAGCGGAAGAAGCAAGAGTAGAACGTAGCCTTCAATTCCTCGGAACCTCCTTCTACTTGAACTTTACCCAAGACCTCGTTCCATGCTTTTTTTGCGGCGGCACGTGTCTGTTCTATCTTTGAGTAATCGCCAAGTTCCTTGCGCAAATTAAATTCTGCTTGTTCAAAACTGATGTAAGAAGAGGCTACTTTGGCTTGTACTTTTGTTCCTTTCTTGAATTGGATATACGCTCCCGCATAGTCATGTGTCACTTCTTTGTTTCCGGTCGCTAACGTACCTTCATGTCCAGTCCATGTTCCATAAGAGACAAATGGTTTGTCAAATTCTATCACGAAATAATTTGTAAAGTTTTTTGGAACACTATGGTTTGCATTACGGTCATAACCGATGATCTTGCGTTCTTCTGGAAGTATCTTCACGTAACTTCCTCCGTTATTTGCATCGATTACTACGTATGAATCGCCACGACCAGGGAACGAGAAACGGAAATGAACTCCACGCTCTGTTGGTGACATTTCGGTTGTTATCTTGTTGTCCAAGGTGACTTTATAATAATCCGGACGAGCTATTTCATTCTTATGATTGAACCGTGCAGCTCTCTTATATTGATCTACTACTAATTCTCCTGTCACAGGCATTAATGAAAAAGCCGCATAATCATTCGTCCAAGAACTACATTGGTGGGTTTGGCGGAATCCTCGAATAGAATCCTTGAAATGTTGATAAATCCATCCGTCACGATTAAGACCGGTTTGTGGTGTCCAAAAGTTCATTCCCCAAGGCAAAGCCGTGGTTGGATAGGTGTTTCCACGAGTCAACTCAAACTTAGAGTTGGTACCTTGTAAGGTGTTCACGTATTGGGTAAGATCAGCTTTCTGGGCCGATACCCCAAACCCTATTCCTGACATGAGGCATAAAGATAAAAGAATGTGTTTCATTATATATAGATTATTTGTAATAATAAGACTTATTCTTGATGACATTTTCAGATGTTGCCATAACTTAATCTGTACATTGTTACAAATGTATTCTTTTTATAGGTAACTGTCCGATTAAGTCTTTATTAATTTATATTATTTATAAGATTTATAACAAAAGGGAAGGTATAGCTCAATTGCCATACCTTCTCTATTTGTATTGAATTACTTAAACATTAATCAAGATTCTATTAATATCCTGGATTTTGTGACAAGTTCGGATTACGCTCCATAGCGCTTAGTGGTATCGGCCAAAGCAACATGTGCGTATTTTCCTTGAAGGACTTATTATCACGCTTATTGTAAGTTTGAGCAGTGGTGATATCTACCCATTTCAGACTATTGTCTGATTGTAATTGCGGATACAAGCGATTACGACGGATGTCATCCCAAATCTTTAATTCCAATGGAAGTTCATGCAAACGTTCCGTCAATACATCATCAATCGTAATTGTTGCAGGTAGACTATATCCTTCATTTAACACACCATTCACAGTAAAGGCACGTTTACGAACTGTCTCAACATAAGATCTAGCCTTAGCCGCATTAGGAGTAGATTGCTTCAACAAAGCCTCTGCAGCGATCAGATACATTTCAGACAAACGGAATACAGGGAAATTTAAGCTACTACCTTTGGAATTAATCATAGCATAATCCTCATACCAGAACCAATTATCGTATTGGTTACAATGGAATTCTTTACCAGTGGCAGAGGTATAAGTTGTAAAGAAAAAGTTCTTCTCCTTAATACGAACATCACCCTCTACATAACTATCCAATATATAATCGCTGGCATGGTACATATTTGCTAATACAGAGGTTGCAAAAACTTTCGATCCGTCATCTTCTGTCCATGCTGTTGCCTGATTGGTTAAGCAAGCATTGATATATGGATTGTCACGGTTTAGAGACTGCTCATACTCAATCGCATAGATAATCTCTTTAGAGGTCTTATCATTCTTGACTTTATTGAATGCACTCATTTGATTTTCTCCTGAATCATCACTCGTTTCCAATGTATGACCTGCTGTACCGTTAATCACGGCCTCTGCCATTTTTGCAGCTTTCTCATACATCTCGGTATTTTGCAGGGGATAACCAGCCCATTGCAAATAGACGGAAGCTAACAAAGCTTGTGCAGCAGGCTTTGTCACACGACAGCCATTATCAGCAAATGTCTTGTTAGGCAAATAATCAATAGCTGCAAGCAAGTCTTTCTCAATTTGTTGGTAAACAGCTGTAATAGAAGCACGAGGTTGATTGATGACATCCGGATCAGTAGTCTCATAAGGTTCCAACACTAGGGGTACTCCTCCATTCCCACCATCTTGTGCCTCTCCATCTTTACAACCGAACTCTTTCACTAAGAAGAAATAAGACCAAGCGCGGAAGAAATAAACCTGAGAAAGTAACTCGTTTTTACGTTCCTCAGAAATAATACCTGAAGCTACCATCTCTGGTAAACGCTTGTCAATTACGTTACAACGGTTAATGCTAACATATGGTTCACGCCAAATCTCACCTACTTCATTTGCTACGGTCTGGAAAGTGACATTCATAGTCTCCATATTTGCAGAAAAATCACCATCCTTCTTATCGTCTGTGAACAATCCAGACAATAATCCATTATACATTAACCGAGTAGGTTGCCAACCAGTGTTACGTCCCCCATACAAATAAGGAACACCACTATAATAAACCATATTTACCGCAGACTCCGCATCAGTGTCAGAAGTCCAAAACTGACCATCTGTTTTCAAGTCTAATGGCTCTTCCTCCAAGAAATCAGAACAAGCCGGAGTAACTAAGGTGAGAAGACTCACTGCACCGTATACTAAATATTTTACTTTTTTCATGTGATTGATTGACTATTAGAATGTAACATTTGCACCAAACGTAAAGTTACGAGACTTCGGATAGGCGAAGAACATAACATTTTGTCCCCATGTAGAGGTACCTTTAGAAGAACCCTCAGGATCGTAGCCCTTGAAGTCCTTAGAACAAATCACAAAGGCATTATTTACGTTGAAGTATAAACGCA
The DNA here is from genome assembly GCF_947855115.1 of uncultured Parabacteroides sp. Taxonomy (GTDB): domain Bacteria; phylum Bacteroidota; class Bacteroidia; order Bacteroidales; family Tannerellaceae; genus Parabacteroides. The sequence goes on along the minus strand of NZ_CANTZW010000001.1, from coordinate 171,153 downwards.
AACCTTTCAGACCTATTTTTTCCAAGCTAGATGGTTCGAATGTATAACCTAATTGAACTAAGTTTAAGCGTAAAAATGAACCGTTCGCTAACCAAGAAGAATTGAAATTCTGATCACTATAGCCATCACCATAAGGACGGTTATAGATCATTTGAACGTTTGTGTCTGTATTTGTTGGAGTCCAAGCGTCAGTCAAGATCGTAGACAAACCAGATGTCAAGAAACGAGACTGAGTTGAATGCAAGAAATCTTGTAGTACTTCTACACCCCATACAAACTGCATATCTAACGTTAAATCAAAATTCTTATAGCTGAAGTTATTGATAAAACTACCAGTCCAATCAGGCAAACCTTTACCTAAGATCGTCTTCTCTGTGGCGATCTTACTACGTCCGATTTGATCTCCAGAGTCATAAATACCTAACCACTCATAACCGCCAAAAGAAGATAAGGATTCACCTACTTTCAATGTACCCCAATCACTCCAGATCGTCTCATCGTTAGCACCTAATTTTTCTACCCGGTTTTTGTTGTAATTTAAATTCAAGGTAGAAGACCATGTGAACTCTGGATTTAATACAGGAGTAGCATTAATCATTAAATCCATACCCTGGTTAGATACTTCACCAATATTGGCAGTGATATCAGAGAAACCTGTTGAGTAAGGTAATGGACGGCTATAAAGCAAATCGCTTGTATATTTACGATAATAAGATACATCAAATGACAAACGATCTCTAAACAATCCCAAGTTTACGCCTAAATCAAATTGAGCGGTCTTTTCCCATTTCAAATCTTTATTAGCCATTTTACTGAGATAGGCAGTAGTTACAGTTTCGCCCCCAATAACCGTTGTACCCTGCCCAATCGTTGCCAAAGAAGCGTACGTTCCAATTTCAGAGTTACCCATTAAACCATAACTAGTATGTAACTTTAAGTTACTGATCGTATTATTGTCTTTCATGAAATCTTCTTGAGAAATATTCCATGCTAAACCCGCAGATGGGAAGAATGCGTACTTATTATTCTTACCGAACTTAGAAGAACCATCGTAACGACCAGTTACTGTCGCAGAGTAACGATCTTTCCAAGTATATGCGAAACGTAAGAAGTAAGAGTTCATTGCCCAACGATCGTGATCAGAGCTTACGGAAGGACGCTGTGTTCCAGCGGCCATATTATAATAACCGTAGTAATCATCCGCAAAGGTTTTCGCAGTTGCGTCAAATGATTCATATTTGCGTTCCTGCCAAGACAAACCAGCCATTGCGTTAATGCGATGTTCGCCAAATACTTTATTATAGTTCAAATAAGTTTCCTCTTGCCAATAAAGAGTACTAGAGTTTGATTGGTAAGCATTACCTTGATCGCTTTTACCGAAATCGTGTATATCACGTGGACCATATTCACGGTTGGTATTGTTATGGTGGTCTATACCGAACTGAGTTTTTAAATCTAAACCTTCAGCTAAATGGAATGTTAAGGCGAGATTTCCGAAGATTTGTGTACGGTATTGCATACGCTTAACACTGTTTAAGAAGTGTACGGGATTCGCACCATCCTCTGACGAGAAACGAACCATCTGAGCCTCTCTATCGGCAGTAGCCGCATATTTCACCACGTCTTGGAAAACTGCGGTATTATCATCCGCCCATGTTCCATCCGTATTTCTAACTGGATACCAAGCCGGCATCTCAATCATTGTACGAAGCGCATTCTGAGAACCATCACCATGATCTACGTTATTTCCCCAAGAATGGTTAACTAATAAGTTTACGGAAGTAGATAGCCATTTTGTCGGATCTGCGTCGTATGCAACTTTTGCGTTCAAACGTTTCATGTATGAATTCAACATGATACCTTGTTGATCCGTATAATTCAAAAAGGCACCCATTGTGGAATTCTTACCTGCTTGCTGGATATTCAACTGATGATTATGCGAAACAGCCGTACGAGTTGCCTCATCTTGCCAATCCGTATCATAAATTGCATTACCATTTTCATCAAAGTACCGTCTATCAGTGAAATGATCCGCACGGTTCAATGAATAATTAGTACCATGATAAGTATTTGAGTTTTCCAATCCGAGCATGAACGCTTCTTGCCATTGTGAAGCGCTCAAAAGATCCATTTTACGAGCCATTGTGCCCAATGTCACGGATCCTTGATAAGAAACGGTTGTACCCTCGCCATCTTTTTTGCCTCGTTTTGTGGTTACCAAGATGACACCGTTAGCGCCTCGGGCACCATAAATGGCTGCAGAAGACGCATCCTTCAATACCTCGATACTCTCAATGTCATTCGGATTTAACAAACGGAAGTCTTCCATTACGACACCATCGACCACGTACAATGGGTTTGTAGAAGCATTAATCGTACTTACACCACGAATCAACACACGAATCTCTGCACCTGGCTGACCTGAATTAGAGAAAATGTTCACACCAGAAGCTTTACCTTTTAAACCATCCAATGCGCTAAATGACTGAGCTTTCAAGATATCTGCTCCTTTAGTGGTTGCGATAGATCCTGTCACGTCTGATTTACGCATCGTACCATAACCAACTACCACTACCTCATCCAAGGCTTGACTATCCTCGCTTAATGTGATATTGATGGATGATTGATTCCCGATAGGGAACTCCTGTGTTAAAAAACCAATATAAGAAACAACTAACACATCATTGGAAGATACACCCTCAATCGTATAGTTACCGTCAAAGTCGGAAACTGTACCATTTGTAGTACCTTTTACCACCACGTTTGCTCCAATAATAGGCTCCCCATTGGCATCTTTCACCACACCTGTCACCTTCTTGCCCTGCTGCACTACCTGGATTTCATCGACCGTGCTAGCGGAAGCGGGAACGGCCATTGCGGTGTTTACAGAAAAAGCGGAAAGCAGCAAACAGAACGCTGAGGCTTTAGCTATCCCTTGAAGGGATAATAGCTTAGATTCATTCTTTGTCATTTTGCTCTTGTTTTAAATTAAGTTTAGATTGATTACATTTATATGTAACTTATATTTTCGAATAGACATAGTTCGTACGGAACTTGAATATGATATTTTATATTTTTTGAGATTGCTAAAAGAATGATGGACTGGGCATCATCGGGCGCTTGGGATTTCTTTTTTCTAATTCTTTTTGTTAGATTTGCACCTATATTCGTATAATGCCAGAAATTCATAAGAAAGAAAGGGATATTTCTAAATAAATAACACGAGAATCACTTTCTATTCATGTTAATTAAATGGATATTCAAGGGGAAACTATGAATAAAAACGCAAAAACGGATAAATTATATTATTAATTAAATAGCTATATCATGAAGAAAAAAAGCATTTGGGCTTTAGCTTTAGCGGCAGCGCTGATGTGGGTGGGGAAACCTGCGGCGGCATCTGTTAATGAAGTTTTCAACCCAGTAGAGTATGTGAATCCATTGATGGGTACGCAGTCTTCTTTTGAGTTGTCTACAGGAAATACTTATCCGGCGATCGCTCGTCCGTGGGGTATGAATTTCTGGACTCCTCAAACAGGTAAGATGGGAGATGGATGGCAGTATGTATATACGGCCAACAAGATCCGTGGTTTCAAACAAACTCACCAGCCAAGTCCCTGGATCAATGATTACGGACAATTCGCTATCATGCCAGTGGTGGGTAAACCTGAGTTTGACCAAGATAAACGTGCCAGCTGGTTCTCTCACAAAGGAGAGATCGCGAAGGCTTATTACTATAAGGTGTATTTAGCGGAGCATGATGTGGTGACGGAGTTAACCCCGACAGATCGTGCCGCTATGTTCCGTTTCACATTCCCGGAAAACGAGCATTCTTATATCGTGGTAGATGCCTTGGATAAGGGATCTTATATCAAGGTAATTCCGGAAGAGAATAAGATCATTGGATATTCGACAAAGAATAGCGGTGGTGTTCCCGATAATTTCAAGAATTATTTCGTGATCGAGTTTGACAAACCTTTCACGTATGAGGCTACATTCGCCAACGCTACCTTGAAAGAAGGAGCGAAAGAACAAACAAGCGATCATGTGGGAGCCGTGATCGGTTTTAAGACGAAGAAAGGTGAGATCGTTCACGCTAAGGTGGCTTCCTCGTTTATTAGCTTCGATCAGGCCGCTGTCAATATGAAGGAATTAGGTAACGATAGCTTTGATACCTTGGTTCAGAAAGGCAAGGATGTTTGGAATGAGCATCTGGGCAAGATCGAGGTTGAAGGTGGAAACTTGGATCAATATCGTACGTTCTATTCTTGCTTCTATCGCTCATTGCTGTTCCCGCGCAAGTTCTATGAGATCAACGCACAAGGTGAGGTTGTTCACTATAGCCCGTTTAATGGAGAGGTGTTGCCGGGTTATATGTTTACGGATACCGGCTTTTGGGATACGTTCCGTTGCCTGTTCCCATTCTTGAACTTGATGTTCCCGTCTGTAAACAAGGAAATGCAAGAGGGATTGATCAATACATATAAGGAGAGCGGATTCTTCCCGGAATGGGCTAGTCCGGGTCACCGGGGTTGTATGGTCGGCAATAACTCGGCTTCTGTCTTGGTAGACGCTTACATGAAGGGCGTGAAGGTTGAGGATTTGGAGACTCTTTATAAAGGCTTGATCCACGGTACGGAGAACGTACATCCTACGGTTTCTTCTACGGGACGTTTGGGTCACGAATATTATAATAAGTTAGGATACGTGCCTTACGATGTGAAAGTCAACGAGAACGCTGCCCGCACGCTGGAATACGCTTATAACGACTGGTGTATCTGGAAAATGGCGAAAGAACTGAACCGTCCGAAGAAAGAGGTTGAATTGTATGCTCGTCGTGCCTTGAACTATAAGAACTTGTACGACAAGGAAACTAAACTGATGCGTGGTAAGAATGAGAATGGTGAGTTTATGGCTCCGTTCTCTCCGCTGAAATGGGGTGACGCGTTTACGGAAGGTAATAGCTGGCATTACTCATGGTCTGTATTCCACGATCCTCAGGGATTGATAAATTTGATGGGAGGTAAGGATTCATTCGTGATGATGCTCGACTCTGTGTTCGCTGTTCCGCCATTGTTCGATGACAGCTACTATGGACAGGTGATCCACGAGATTCGTGAGATGACCGTGATGAATATGGGTAACTACGCTCACGGTAACCAACCGATCCAGCATATGATTTATTTATATGATTATGCGGGTCAGCCGTGGAAGGCTCAATATTGGTTGCGTCAGGTAATGGACAAGATGTATACCCCGGGACCGGACGGTTATTGTGGTGACGAGGATAACGGCCAGACTTCCGCTTGGTATGTATTCTCAGCGTTAGGATTCTATCCGGTTGCCCCGGGTACGACCCAGTATGTGCTGGGAGCTCCGCTGTTCAAGAAAGCTACGCTTCATTTTGAGAATGGAAACAACTTGGTGATCAACGCTCCTAATAATAGCGATAAGAATATCTATATCGAATCCATGACGTTCAACGGCAAGAATTACACCAAGAATTATTTAGATCACAACGACTTGTTTAAAGGTGGCGTGATCGATTTCAATATGGGTGACAAGCCGAATATGAACCGTGGTGTCAATCCGGAGGATATGCCTTACTCATTCTCCGTGAACGAGGAAGGAATCAATAAACTTTCTCCTATTTCTGTAAAACCGAGTAAAAAGAAGAAAAAGTAATAAAGATGAATTTCATCCATAAACTATCAATGTCAGGCATAATACCATGCCTGACATTTTTCGCATTCTCTTGTGCCACACCGGAGAAAGCGGAAGACAAGACAGACTTTACCGCATATGTAGATCCTTATATCGGATCGGGAGAGCATGGGCATGTGTTTGTTGGGGCAAACGTTCCGTTCGGAGCTGTCCAGGTAGGTCCCCAGAATATTTTTAAGGGATGGGACTGGTGTTCCGGTTACCATTACTCGGATAGTATCATTATCGGATTCAGCCATACGCATTTGAGCGGGACCGGATGCTCTGATCTTGGGGATATCCTTTTGATGCCTTATACGGGTGAGATACGTACCGCCCGTGGTGAGCAAGATAATATAGAGGGGGCGGCGTCTTCCTATTATAAACACGCGAACGAGGCCGTGGCCCCGGGATATTATTCCTTGCTGATGGATAACGGCGTGAAAGCGGAGTTGACGGCAACCGAGCGTGTCGCCTTGCATCGTTATACCTATCCGTCGGGAGGCGAGCATCGTCTTTTGATCAACTTGAAGGAGGGTATCGGTGATAAAGCTTATGATACCTATTTGAAAAAGATTGATGAATATACAGTCGAGGGGTATCGTTTCTCCAAGGGCTGGAGCCCGCGCCACAAGGTGTTCTTTACCTTGAAATGCGATCAACCGATCGAGTCGTTGGCTGTATTCAACGATGATGAGGCCGCGGGAAATGACGAGTTGACGGGTGAGTCCGTAAAGGGTGTGATTACCTTTAAGGGAGATTCGCCGACCGCTTTGGTAAAGGTAGCCATCTCTTCCGTAAGTTGCGAGAACGCTTTGGCGAACTTGCGTGCGGAGCTTTCTCACTGGGATTTCGATGAGGTCCGTAACGAGGCTACCGATAAATGGAACGATCAATTATCTTGTATCTCTATCGATACGAAAGATGAGCGTGCCAAGAAGATTTTCTATACCGCCATGTATCATGCGTTTATCGCTCCGACATTGTATTGTGACGTGAATGGTGATTTCCGCGGTCACGACGATAAGGTATATACGAACAATACGTGGAAGAACTATTCTACTTTCTCTTTATGGGATACCTATCGTACCCTGCACCCGTTGTTCACGATCATCAAACCTCAATATGTATCGGATTTGGTAAACTCTATGTTGAGCATTTACGACCAGCAGGAGAAATTACCGATCTGGCCGCTGATTGGTGGTGAGACGAATCAGATGCCGGGATATAGCGCCGTGCCTATTATCGCGGATGCTTATCTGAAAGGATTTACCGGCTTCGATGCGGATCGTGCGTATCGCTATATGGTCGCTTCCTCTGTATATGAGAAACAAAACGGGGTACCGTATGTATTGGAAAAAGGGTATATCCCTTGCGATAAGGTACGCGAGGCTACTTCTATCGCTATGGAATATGCCGCTGATGACTGGGGTATCGCTTTGATGGCGAAAAAAATGGGAAAGACGGAGGATTACCGGAATTATCTGAAGCGAGGTAAATACTATACGCAATATTTCGATAAGGATATTAATTTTATCCGTCCGAAGATGGATGATGGTAGCTGGCGCACGCCGTACGATCCGATTCAGTCCGTACATAGCGTGGGCGATTTCTGCGAGGGAAATGGTTGGCATTATACATTTTTCGTGCCTCAGCATCCGGAAGGCTTGATCGAGTTGATGGGAGGCGACGCTCCGTTTATCTCGAAACTGGATTCTTTGTTCTTGGTGGAAGGTGAGTTAGGAGAGAACGCTTCTCCGGATATTAGCGGCTTGATCGGTATGTACGCTCATGGAAATGAGCCGAGCCATCATGTGGCTTATCTCTATCCGTATGCCGGGGAACAGTGGAAGACCGCCGAGAAAGTTCGTTATATTCAAGACGTATTCTATACCGATCAACCGGAAGGGATCATCGGAAACGAGGATTGTGGCCAGATGTCGGCTTGGCATATTATGTCGGCTTTAGGATTCTATCAGGTGAATCCTTCCAACGGTGTGTTCGTGTTCGGTAGCCCGTTGTTCGATAAGGTTTCCGTGAATTTACCGGAAGGGAAGACTTTTGAGGTCGTGGCCCAGAATAACAGCAAGGAGAATATCTATATCCAATCCGTGTTGTTGAATGGCAAACCTTACAACAATTCTTATATCCTGTATGATGATATCATGAAGGGAGGAAATCTTACCTTTGTGATGGGAAGCACACCGAATAAGGAGTTTGGCGCTGCCCCGGAAAACCGCCCGAAGACAGCGGAATAATGGAATCTTGCGAGAGAAAACAAAAATGTATCATTCTAAACAATCGACTAAATGAAGACAAAGCTTAAAACTTCGATGGCCCTTCTGGTTTCTGCCTTCTTATGGGTGTCGTGTGCCGGTGGAGGAGGGGGAACTTCTTCCCCTTCGGCGATGGACCCGGTGGATTACGTGAATCCTTATATGGGAAATATCAGCCATTTGCTGGTGCCGACATTCCCTACCGTGCATTTGCCGAACAGTATGCTGCGTGTATACCCGGAGCGTGCGGATTTCACGGGTGACCGCCTGGGGGGATTGCCTATTATCGTGACGAACCATCGCGAGCGTTCCGCGTTTAACCTGTGTCCGTATCAGGGCGACGAGTCCGGCTTGCGACCTGTGATCTCTTATAGTTATGACCGGGAGAAGATCTTGCCGTATCGTTATCAAGTATATCTGGATAACGAGGAGATCGACGTGGATTTTGCCCCTTCTCACCAGAGTGCCGTGTATTCGCTCTCTTTCGAGAAACAAGGACCGGCTTATTTAGTATTTAACAGCCGTAACGGGCGGTTGCAAGTAAATGGCAGCGCTGTAAGCGGCTATCAATATATAGATAAGAAAACGAAGGTCTTTTTATATGCCGAGACAAATCAAAAGCCTGTGAAAGCGGGTGTCGTGTCAAGCGGAAGTGTTAATTATAATGAGACTTCCGTGGAAGGTACGGATGCCGCTATCGCTCTTTCTTTCGGGGAAGACGTGAAGAAACTGGGCGTTCGCTACGGTATCTCTTTTATCAGCGAAGAGCAGGCGAAGAAGAACCTGGAGCGTGAGATCGCCGCTTATGACGTGGATGTGGTGGCGAAGATCGCTCGCAACGATTGGAACGATGCTTTGGGTAAGATACAAGTGCAAGGCGGTACTGATGATGAGAAGACTGTTTTCTACACCTCTTTATATCGTTGCTACGAGCGTCCGATAAACTTGAGCGAGGACGGACGCTATTACAGCGCTTTCGACGGAAAGATCCATGAGGATGGAGGACGGCCTTTCTATACGGACGATTGGATTTGGGATACTTACCGCGCTACGCATCCTTTGCGGGTCTTGATCGATGATGAGCGTGAGAATGACATCATCAACTCGTATCTTTTGATGGCCGAGCAGATGGGTACCAACTGGATGCCTACTTTCCCGGAAGTTACGGGAGATACGCGTCGTATGAACTCGAACCATGCTGTCGCTACCGTGATCGATGCTTATCGCAAGGGTTTGCGTGGCTTTGAGTTGGAAAAAGCTTATATCGCTTGTAAGAAAGGTATCGAGGAAAAGACCTTGATCCCTTGGTCTGCCGCCCCGGCCGGCTGGTTAGACGATTTCTACAAGGAGCATGGTTATATCCCTGCGTTGAGGCCGGGAGAGAAAGAGACGGTTCCTAACGTATCTATTTGGGAGAAACGCCAGCCTATCGCCGTTACCTTGGGTACTTCTTATGATGAGTGGTGCTTGTCTCAGATCGCCCAGGAATTGGGTAAGAAGGATGAGGCGGATTACTATTTGCGTCGCTCTTATAATTACCGCAACGTGTTTAATCCGGAGACGGGTTTCTTCCATCCGAAGGATAAAGACGGTAAGTTTATCTATCCGCTGGATTACCGTTATGATGGCGGGTTAGGTGCTCGTGATTATTATGACGAGAACAACGGATATGTCTATCGTTGGGACGTGCAGCATAATATCGGCGACTTGATCTCTTTGATCGGGGGCAATGAGGCATTTACCTCTGCCTTGGATTCCATGTTCAATACGCCGCTGGGTATGTCTAAATGGCAGTTCTATTCTACGCTTCCGGATCATACGGGCAACGTGGGTATGTTCTCTATGGCGAATGAGCCGAGCTTGCATATCCCGTATCTGTATAATTACGCCGGTAAACCTTGGATGACCCAGAAACGTATCCGGACTTTGTTGAATCAATGGTTCCGCAATGATTTGATGGGTGTGCCGGGCGATGAGGACGGTGGCGGTATGTCTGCTTTCGTTGTCTTCAGCCAGATGGGATTCTATCCGGTGACTCCGGGTTCTCCTACATATAATATCGGTAGCCCGATGTTTACCGACGTGAAGGTGGATATGGGTAACGGCAATACGTTCGAGATTCGTGCGAATAATGCGTCCGATGAGAATAAGTACGTACAATCTGCCAAGTTGAACGGGGTTACCTTGAATCAGCCTTGGTTTAATCACAGTGATATCGCCGCCGGCGGTTTGCTGGAATTAGAGATGGGACCGAAAGCGAATAAGGAATGGGGGCTGGAGACACCTCCTCCTTCTGCCGCTCCGATGCCTAAATGAATAAAGAAACGTGTCGCGATAACCGCGACACGTTTTTTTATGCCAATATCTTTGCGATCAGTTTCTTTAGCTCTTTAATATTGATGGGTTTTACCACATAGTCCGTGAATTCGCATTGTTTGGCTATCTCTTTTTCTCTTTCGAACGCGAATGCCGTGAGTGCTATGATCGGAATGGTCTTGGATAAAGAGCGTATCCTGCGGGCTGCCTCGAATCCGTCCATAACCGGCATTTTTATATCCATCAAAATTAAATCCGGGTGATATGCCTCGAACATCTCAATGGCCTCTTGCCCGTTTAACGCATGGTAAAGTTGGTATTGCTTACCGAACAAGGTTTCCAAGAGGAAATAATTCTCATAGACATCCTCTGCGATTAGGATAGAATGAAGTTTGCCGGAGTGGGGGATTTCTTCGGATTGGACCGGGATATCCGATGAAAGTTCGCTATCGGTCTGTTTTGTATCCAAAGGTAGGGTGAACCAGAAAGTGGAGCCCATTCCTTCCTTGGAATCCACACCGATCCGGCCTCCTAATGTCTCGATAATGGTTCGGCAGATCGTTAATCCCAACCCTGTGCCTTGCTGGAAAGTATCTACCTTGAAGAAACGCTCGAATATGCGTTTCTGGTTTTCCTCGGAGATACCGATGCCGGTATCTTTTACGCAGACCCGGATGAAATCCTTTTCTATCTCATAGTAAATCGTGATACTGCCTTCGGAAGTGAATTTAATGGCATTATTCACGAAATTGGTTATTACCTGCATAACCCTTCGCTCGTCGGTCTTGACGATTACGGATGGGGAGTTGAGATCAAAGATAAGATCTACGCCCGGAGGCATCTTTATAGAGTCTGCCAACGCGATCTCTCCACATATATCCTTGATGTCTACTTCCTCGAAATGGTAATCCATCGTTCCCGCCTCGATTTTGGAGAAATCAAGGATATCATCGATCAGTTGCAGCAGCAAGTCATTGTTTTTATGGATGATATCTAGATAGGATTGACGCTCGGCCTCATTGTCTATCTCGGCGATTATGTCCGAGAACCCGACAATGGCGTTAAGCGGTGTACGTATCTCATGGCTCATATTCGCGAGGAAAGCGGATTTTAGTTTATCGGCCTCCTTTACCTTGATTAACTCGATCTCTTTTTCTCGTTGCTGGGTTATGTTGGAGGTGTAGCTTACGATCCTGTTGGGCGTTCCGTCATCGTTGAATTTATAGGAACGTACGTTGGAGTTGAACCAGAATATTTTCCCGTTGAGGATACGTCTGTAGACCGACACGAAATTATTGATCTTCCCCTGCAGGAGAGGCTTGAACTGTTTGTTATATACCCGGTCGAAGTCATCCGGGTGGATCGAGGATTTGTAGTCTTCTTGGTTTTTGAAATTGTAATCGTGGATCGCTTTCAACCCTTCGTTATTGTCGATATCCTCATTAAGGCCGAAATCTACGATCAGTTCATCATTCTCTACATCGTATTCCCAGAGGATGGAATCTCCGGTATCCACCGATACTTTAAGGCGGGCCAGGTTATTTTCCATTTGTTCCCGTTTGATGTAATTCTCGGTATCGTCGAACACGATATAAATGTAACCGAATATATGGTCGGAAGCGTCTTTTAAGGTCACTCCCTTTACCAGTAGATGCTTTTTTCTGAAGCTGTGGCGGCTATCGTAATAGCCCGTTTTGGAAGCGACCTTGAAATCGTAATCGAGGGCGAAAAATATATCTTTTCCTTCTTTGAGTTTTTGGTTGACATATTTCGGGATATTGGGGTTCTCGAACATGTTGAGCCCTACGGCTTGTTCGCGGGTAACACCGAATATATCAAGATCGGCTTGATTAATATCCACCAGCACTCCATTCTCGTCATAAAGCTCGGCGCCCCAAGGCATCTTGTCGAAGATGATCTTAAATTTCGTCTCGCTTTTCATGATTTGTATGGCCGAATGCTCTACCAATCCCTGTACTTCCTTTCTTTCGATCGCTATGGAGAGAATATCGCTTAGTATACGTAGGTTCTCGATATCCAATCCGGTCCATTCCCGTTTTCTTTTCACGGAGTCGAAACCAATAAACCCGAAAGGCTTGCCCTGTTTGATAACCGGGACGACTAATAGCGACAAGACTTCTTGCACAACCAGTAAATGCTGTTCTCTTTTTGCCTCTTCCGGCATTTTAGAGACATCATGAATGACGATATCCTTGCCTTTCTTGATATTATCATACCACCAAGGGATCTCGTCTTGTGAAAGCTGACGTAGCAGATCCTCCCGCATAGAGATAATCCCGTCGCAAGTAACTTCGTTCGTAAAATCAACAGTATGAGTTTGTTCGTGGAATGTTCCGATATATACCCGGTCTGCGTCAAAAAATTGCAGGATGCGAAATAAGGCTTGATTGATAACCGGGTTCTCCCTGGAACCTAGAAGAAGAGACAATACGTCCGACATTGTTTTCCGCAGGTCGATCATATTGGCCAAGATCAAGTCGTTCTTGGGGTCTTCCGTATCGTTCTTTTTATTTATAGCTCCATCAAACAATGTTGTATTGGAATGAGTATTATTCATGATAATTTGAATGTACTGATTTTATTCGAAAACAAATGTAAGTATAAACTTTGATTTTTTTGTTTGGGTGTTTATTATATTATTGCCGTAGCTTTAAAAATAATTTTGTACGTTTGTGGATGGTTGAATCAAACTTGAGATCGATGGATAATAGAATTATATTGACGATAGGCCGCCAGTTCGGGAGTGGCGGCCGCGAGATAGGCCAACGTCTGGCGAAGGAGTTGTGTATCGGTTACTATGATAAGGAGCTGATTTCGGTAGCGGCCCGTGAAAGCGGGTTATGCGAGGATGTTTTCGAGCGTGCGGACGAGCGTGCTTCCAGTGGTTTATCGTATGCTTTTACGATGGGATACTCTTCTTTTATGGGAGGAATGTTTACGCCTTATCACGATATCTTGTCTAATGACGGTCTTTTCAAGATACAGAGCGACGCTATCCGCAAACTGGCGGAGACCGAGTCGTGCGTGTTGGTAGGGCGTTGTGCCGACTATATCCTCCGGGATGATCCGGCGTGCTTGAGTTTCTTTATCCACAGCTCGGTGGAGAGCCGGGTACAGAAGATCGTGGAAAGGCAGGGCGTGACAGTGGAAGAGGCGAGGAACATGATGGAGAAAACGGATAAATCTCGTGCCGCCTATTATAATTATTATACGAATAAGACGTGGGGGATGGCTTCCTCGTATAATTTCTCGATTGATGTATCTGTGCTGGGGATCGACGAGACCGTGGAATTTATGAAAGGCTTTATAGAGCGTAGGTTAAGCAAGCGTTTGCCTCGCTAACCCTTGTCTTCCTGCTTTGTTGTTCGATATTTACGGGCTGTATCCGTGGGGGTACGGATACCGCGAATAGCGGAATATAAACAAGGGAAATTATATTTTTGTGTTTTTGTGGCTACGGTATCTACATTTAATGTCTAAATTTGCATGGTAATATTATTGAGTGCAGACCATGAAAATTATGACATTGCAGGGAACGGACAAATTGTTGTATGAGCTTGTCGCGCCTTTGGTCATGAATCCGGCCATTTTGCGACAGAATAACAATTATCCCTTTAAGACATCCCGTAGCCACGTTTGGTATGTAGCCCTTCATGAAACGACTGTGGTCGGTTTTATGCCAGTGAAAAAAGGATATTCTTATTCTTCTATAGATAATTATTTTGTAAGCGGCGACAACCCTTTGGTATTGGGTGAGCTTCTGGAGGAAGTCATTAAGGATTTTTCGTCTCTGTCTTCTCTTATGGCCGTAGTGCATAAACGCCATGTAAAGGTATTTGCCCAAAAAAGGTTCCAGACATGTGTCGAGTGGAAGAACTATGATAAAATGCATTATTCGCCGGAGGTAGAGTCATGATACGAAGAATGGATGTGTACGAGGCGACGGTGAAGAGGTTGAAGATTATTTTTGATTATTTCGATTATGTATACGTCTCCTTTTCCGGCGGTAAGGATAGTGGTGTGTTGCTGAATTTGTGCATGGATTATATCCGGAGATACGCCCCGGAACGAAGGCTGGGGGTGTTTCATATGGATTATGAGGTTCAATACAGTCAGACGACCGAGTATGTGGAAAAGATTTGTGCCGCCAACTCCGATATCCTTGATGTTTACCATTGCTGCATCCCTTTCAAGGTTCCGACGTGTACATCTATGTTTCAACAGTATTGGAGGCCTTGGAGCGAGGAGTATCGGGATATCTGGGTCCGGGAGATGCCTCATTCGTGCCTCCGGGCGAAAGACTTTGAATTTTTCAAGGAAGACATGTGGGATTATGATTTTCAGAACATGTTTCCTTTCTGGTTGTACCGGCGCAAGAAAGGGCGGCGTATCTGTTGCCTCGTGGGAATTCGTACCCAAGAGAGCTTTAATAGGTGGCGGGCGATACATAGTGATAAGAACTACAGGAAACTGGCTAGTTATAAATGGACTCGCCGGATCAATTACTCTATATATAACGCATATCCGATTTACGATTGGAAAACTCAGGATATCTGGGTCGCTAACGGAAAGTTTGGCTGGCGATATAATCATTTATATGATTTGTATTATCAAGCCGGGGTTCCCTTGTCGAAGCAACGTGTGGCGAGCCCGTTTATATCCCAGGCGATATCCACCCTGTCTATTTACAAGGTTATCGATCCCGATATGTGGGGACGGATGGTTGGGCGTGTAAACGGTGTCGGTTTCGCCGGTATATATGGGAATACCTCCGCTATGGGCTGGAGGGCTGTCAAGTGTCCGTCCGGGTTCTCTTGGGAGAAATACATGTATTTTCTCTTGGATACATTGCCCAAGGAAACTCGTGAGAATTATTTGAATAAGCTAAAAGTCAGCCGTAAATTCTGGAGAGAGAAGGGGGGGTGCCTGGGCGAGGAGACGATCGCTAAGTTGCGGGCGGCTAATATCCCTATCATCGTGGAAGAGAGCTCCGCTTACCGTACGGATAAGAAGCCTGTACGGATGGAATATATCGATGATATCGATATCCCGGAGTTCAAGGAGATACCCACTTACAAACGTATGTGCGTTTGTATCCTGAAAAACGACCATACGTGTAAGTACATGGGCTTTTCCCAGACAAAACGAGAGAGGGATATGAGAAAAGATGTGATGGACAAATATAATTTTTATAAGCATGGGGAACTTTATTAGTCCGGCATATGGTGTTCGTGCCGTACCTATAGAAAAGATCGTGGCCAACAGTTATAACCCGAATATCATGGCTCCTCCGGAAATGCAATTATTGGAACTTTCTATCTGGGAAGATGGCTATACGATGCCTTGCGTCTGTTATTATCTGGAAGAAGATGATTTATATGAGATCGTGGATGGATTCCACCGTTATCTGGTCATGAAGCGATCTCAAAGGATTTATGAGCGTGAGAAGGGGTTGCTGCCGGTGACGGTGATAGAGAAAGACATCTCGAACCGGATGGCTTCAACCATCCGGCATAACAGGGCTAGGGGGATGCACAACCTGGAGCTTATGACGGAGATCGTCGCGGAATTGGTCAAATCCGGGATGTCTGATCAGTGGATCATGCGTAATATCGGGATGGATAAGAATGAGTTGCTCCGGTTCAAGCAAATCTCGGGGTTGGCGGAATTATTCCGGGATAAAGAGTTTGGCTTGTCTGATGACTGGTCGGAAGATGACTGATTGGATTTTTTTTGTACATTTGTCCCCGACTTTTCACATAGGGGTGCCTGGATCGTACAGGCTGAGATTATACCCATCGAACCTGATCCGGATAATGCCGGCGAAGGGAAAATAAGGTAGAACTAGGAAATAAAGGGGGCGTAACCTCTATGTGCTCCCTGATGTTTAAACTTTAATTAGTTATCAAGATGGAACAGATTGTTTCAAGTGGAATCATTGACTCTTACTTCGAGAAGTTGAAGAGTAATTTGTCTGTGGATGTAGCGATCGTGGGAGGAGGACCTTCCGGTATCGTGGCCGCTTATTTCTTGGCGAAAGCCGGTAAGAAAGTGGCGTTGTTTGATCGTAAGCTGGCTCCCGGTGGAGGTATGTGGGGCGGTGCCATGATGTTCAACGATATCGTGGTGCAGGAAGAGGCCATGCCGATCATCAAGGAATTGGGCGTGAGCTATAAGGAAGGCGCTAATGGCACGTATATCATGGATTCGGTACATACTACTTCCGCTTTGATTTATCAGGCGACGAAGGCAGGCGCTACGATCTTCAACTGCTATTCGGTAGAAGACGTGGTGTTCCATAACGATGCCGTAGCCGGTGTGGTAGTGAACTGGGCTCCGGTGATCCGCGAGGGGATGCACGTAGACCCGCTGACGATCATGGCGAAAGCTGTTTTGGAAGGTACGGGGCATGATTGCGAGATCGCCCGTGTGGTAGCCCGTAAGAATGATATCCGGTTGAATACGCCGACAGGAGGCGTGATCGGCGAGCGTTCCTTGAACGTGGAGCTGGGTGAGCAGACAACGGTGGAGAACACGAAAGAGATCTACCCCGGATTATTCGTTTCCGGTATGGCTGCCAATGGCGTGAGCGGTAGTTTCCGTATGGGACCGATCTTTGGCGGTATGCTGATGAGCGGAAAGAAAGCCGCGGAATTGATCTGCGAGAAACTGAATAAGTAAAAAATCAAGGGTCGGGGATTGGGAATAAGGGAGCGGTATCCTTTAGGTTCGATCCTCGACTCTCGTTTCTCGATACGGGAAAATCATAGGTTTTGTATTGAAATATGAGACAGTATGATATTTTCCGGATTTTCTTTCGTATCTTTGTCCCATGCGTGAGAAAATGAAACAGAGGATTATACAGTACGTGGTGCTGATGGCCGGCATCTTGGCATTGCTTTCTGTGGTTATCCCTCACCATCACCACCGGGACGGGATGCCCTGCTATCAATCCTTGACCGCGGAGCAAGCGAACGGCGATAAAAGTGCCGATACGCATGATTGCGGCTGCGACGGGCATAACCTGGCCTATTTCAACACATCCGTTTCTCACTTCACGGATGGGGATACGGATATACACCTGATGCCCTTACTTGTTCTTTTCGATTACATTTATCCTCCTGAACCGGCGTTTTGCGGACAGCTTCTTGAGCGTGAGAACGCCCTATACATAGAGTCATTGCACGACACTTGGATAGTGAGTGCCTCCGGACTCCGTGCGCCTCCTATGTCTTGATATCTTATTTTGTGAGAGTGGGTGGAGGACAGGTTTGCTCCCCCTATCTGTTTATTATTAACGATATCAAGATTTTTTACACAATGAAGAAAGTATATTTAGTAGGTGCGATGTGCGCTTACTTGTTTGCCGGTTGTGCGGGAAATGCGTCGCATGCCGGACACGATGAGCATAATCATGAATTAGAGGCTCACGACCATGAGCACGATCACGATCACGACCACGAAGGACATGATCATGAAGGCCACGACCATGAAGGCCATGATCACGAAGGTCACGATCACGAACATGAGGCCGGCGGTACCCATCCCGGCGAGATTGTCTTCAAGAAGGCCATGGCCGAGGCGGTAGGATTGCAGACCATGACGGTCAATCCCGCTCCTTTTACAGACGTGATTAAGACGAGCGGACGGATTGTGGCGGCACAAGGAGAGGAATCCGTGATTGTCGCTACCATTCCCGGCGTGATCTCGTTCGGAAGCTTACCGTTCGTGGATGGTACGGCGGTACGTAAGGGGCAAGCCGTGTTGAGCATCGCCTCCAACGCGCTCTCGGATGGTGACGTGGCAGCAAGAGCGAGATTCGCTTATGAGACAGCGAAAAAGGAATATGAGCGTATGCAAGCCTTGGTAGGCGATAAGATCGTATCAGCCAAGGATTTCGAGCAGGCCCGCTTGAATTACGAGAACGCCAAGGTCGCTTATGAGGCGGTAGCGGGAAAACAGACGGCGAAAGGTGTCTCCGTACTCGCTCCCTTGAACGGTTATTTGAAGAACATCCAAGTGAAAGAAGGGGATTATGTCTCTGTAGGCCAGCCTTTGGCTACGATCTCCCAGAATAACCGGTTGGTGTTGCGTGCGGACGTGTCCGAGAAGTATTACAACGATCTCCCCATGATCCAGACCGCTAATTTCAAGACTCCGTATGATAACACTCTTTACAAACTGTCTGATTTGCGCGGGCGGTTGTTGTCTTATGGCAAAGCTTCCGACATGAATTCTTTCTATGTGCCGGTGACTTTCGAGTTCGATAACAAGGGCGCCATCATCCCCGGTTCTTTCGTCGAGATCTTTTTACTGACGAAGCCGATGGAGAATGTCCTGAGCGTGCCTGTCTCCGCTCTTATCGAGGAGCAGGGTATTTACTCGGTGTTTATCCGCTTGGACGAGGAAGGCTATAAGAAGCAATGGGTGACGTTGGGAGCGAATAACGGCTCGGAGGTGCAGATCCTTTCCGGCTTGAAACCGGGCGATGAGGTCGTGACCCGTGGCGCTTACCAGATCAAGCTGTCTTCTGCCTCTAATGCGATACCGGCTCATACACACCACCATTAATAGGAGGGACGTTTCATGCTGAATAAGATAATTTATTATTCGTTGCACAACCGGTTGGTAATCTTGGTTTGTGCGCTATTGCTGATGATCTGGGGTACGTACACGGCGTTTAACACGGACGTGGATGTGTTTCCGGACTTGAACGCCCCTACGGTCGTGATCATGACCGAGGCGAATGGTATGGCTCCCGAGGAGGTGGAACGCTTGGTGACATTCCCTGTGGAGACCGCCGTGAACGGTGCGATGGATGTACGGCGTGTACGTTCCTCGTCTACCACCGGATTCTCCGTGGTTTGGGTGGAGTTTGATTGGGGAACGGATATCTACCGGGCTCGCCAGATCGTGTCGGAGAAACTCTCTGTCTTGGGCGAGAGTCTTCCCGAGAACGTGGGTAAACCGACGTTGGGCCCGCAATCGTCTATCTTGGGGGAGATGATGATCCTCGGTTTGACCGCCGATTCTACCTCTTTGCTGGATTTGCGTACGATCGCCGACTGGACGATCCGTCCCCGTTTGTTATCTACGGGTGGCGTGGCGCAGGTTGCCGTGATCGGTGGTGATATCAAGGAATACCAGATATTGCTGGACCCGGCCCGCATGAAGCATTATGGCGTGGGGCTGAACGAGGTGTTGAACGTCTGCCGGAATATGAACCGGAATGCCAATGGCGGTGTATTGTACGAGTTTGATAATGAGTATATCATCCGGGGAATCTTATCTACGCCGAAGGTAGAGGAAATCGCCCAGGGCGTGGTGAAGACCGTGAACGAGTATCCGGTTACGTTGGGCGATATCGCCACGGTCAAGATTGGCGGTAAAAGCCCGAAGCTGGGAACCGCTTCCGAGCGGACGAAGCCTGCCGTGTTGATTACCGTGACCAAACAGCCGGATACGAGTACGGAGAAACTGACGGAGAAGCTAGACGAGATTGTCGTCGATTTGCGGAAGAACCTGCCGGCAGACGTGCGGATCTCTACCGATATATTCCGTCAGAGCCATTTCATCGACAACTCTATCAATAATGTAAAGAAGAGCTTGTTCGAGGGTAGTTTCTTCGTGGTGATCGTCTTGTTCCTGTTCTTGATGAATATCCGTACGACGGTGATCTCGCTCGTGGCGTTACCATTGTCTTTGCTGGTCTCTATCATCGTATTGCATTATATGGGATTGACGATTAACACGATGAGCCTGGGCGGTATGGCGATCGCTATCGGTTCCTTGGTAGACGACGCTATCGTAGACGTGGAGAACGTGTATAAACGAATCCGGGAAAACAGGCTCCTGCCTCCGGATCAGCAACGCTCTACCTTGGAGGTGGTCTACGACGCTTCCCGGGAGGTGCGTATGCCTATCCTGAACTCTACCTTGATTATCGTGGTGAGCTTCGTGCCCTTGTTCTTCCTGAGCGGCATGGAAGGCCGTATGTTGGTTCCGCTGGGTATCGCCTTTATCGTGGCGTTGTTTGCCTCTACGGTGGTAGCGCTTACCCTGACCCCGGTACTTTGCAGTTATTTGCTGAACCGGAAAGCTACGGGAATGAAGGAGCTGCGTGAGGCTTGGGTCGCTAGGAAATTGAAGGTGGTGTATAAGCGTGCTTTGGAGTTTGCCTTGACGTACCGGAAAGGGGTGGTGGGAACCACGATCGCTTTGTTCGTGGTAGCTTTGGTGATTTTCTTCAACTTAGGACGTAGTTTCTTGCCTCCGTTCAACGAAGGCTCCTTCACGATCAACGTAAGCTCGCTTCCGGGGATTTCCTTGGACGAGTCGGATCAGATCGGGCGCCGTGCGGAGGCGTTGCTGTTGCAAGTGCCCGAGATAAAGACGGTAGCCCGGAAGACCGGCCGTGCGGAATTGGACGAGCATGCCTTGGGCGTGAATGTATCCGAGATCGAGGCTCCTTTCGAATTGCGAGACCGTAGCCGGTACGAGGTGATGAATGATGTCCGCGAGAAGTTATCTACGATTAGCGGCGCTAATATCGAGATCGGGCAACCGATTTCCCACCGTATCGACGCTATGCTTTCCGGAACGGAGGCGAATATCGCTATCAAGTTGTTTGGTACGGACTTGAACTTGATGTTTACGATCGGAAACCAGATCAAGGCCGCTATCCAGACGATCCCGGGGTTGGTAGACCTGAAGGTGGAGCAGCAGATCGAGCGTCCGCAATTGACGATTACCCCGAAACGTGAGCTGTTGGCCAAATATGGTATCTCCTTGCCTGAGTTCGAGGAATATATCAACGTGATGTTGGGAGGAGAGGCCGTAAGCCAGGTATACGATGATGGCAAGAACTTTGACCTGACCGTGAAGACCTCCGATTCCAGCCGTGCCACGATGGATGATATCAGTAATCTGATGATCGATGCCGCCGGGCAGAAAGTGCCGCTGAGCTACGTGGCCGATATCCGCTCGGTAACCGGCCCGAATACGATCAACCGCGAGAACGTGCAACGTAAGATCGTGATCAGCGCCAATGTGTCGGAGCGTGATTTGCGAGGCGTGGTCAATGAGATACAGGAGAAGGTAGAGGCCGGCATCCGTTTGCCGGAGGGATACCATATCGAGTACGGTGGCCAGTTCGAGAGCGAGGCGGCGGCAAGCCGTACCTTGTTGCTTACGTCGCTTATGTCGCTGCTGGTGATCTTCATGTTGTTGTATAATGAGTTCAAGGACGTGAAGGAGAGCGGCGTGATCTTGTTGAACCTGCCGTTGGCCTTGATCGGCGGCGTGTTTATCCTGTGGCTTACTTCCGGCGAGATCAGTATCCCGGCGATTATCGGTTTTATCTCCTTGTTCGGTATCGCTACCCGAAACGGTATGTTGCTGATCAGCCACTATACGCAGTTGCGTGGGGAGGGGATGGGATTGCGCGAGTCTGTGATACAAGGCTCCTTGGACCGTTTGAACCCGATCTTGATGACGGCGTTGAGTTCTGCCTTGGCGTTGATCCCCTTGGCGTTGAATGGCGATCTTCCCGGAAACGAGATCCAAAGCCCGATGGCGACGGTGATCTTGGGGGGATTATTGACGTCTACGTTCTTAAACGGGTTCATCATCCCGATTGTTTATCTGATAATGAACAAGAATAAAGAGTAAGTTTTATGAAATCATATATTATAGTCGCCGCCTTGTCTTTACTGGCAGGCGGCCTTTCCGCCCAGACTTCCATAGAGGACGTGCTTCGAAGCGTAGAGGCGAACAACAAGGATCTGCAGGCGAATAGCCAGTTGATCCAATCGCAAAAACTGGAGGCGAGGCTGGATAATAACCTGCCGGACCCGTCGGTCTCTTATTCACATTTCTGGGGGAATAAAGAGGGGATGGGCTTCTCCGGTGAGTTTGTCGCTTCCCAAAGCTTCGACTTCCCGTCCGTATATGTCCAGAAGCATAAGCTCACAAAGGCGAAGTTCGCGGGTCTGGACCGTCAGGGAATGGCTTTTCGCCAGCAGATCTTGTTGCAGGTGAAAGAGATCTGTTTGGATTTGGTGCTGCTGAACCAGCAAAAGGGCCTTTTGGAGACCCGTCTCAAGAACGCCGAGCAGCTTTCCGCTTTTTACGCGACCCGTCTGGAAAAGGGCAACGCGAACATCCTTGAGACGAACAAGATCGATCTGGAATTGTTGAACGCCCGGACAGAGGCCCGGATGAACGAGACCGCTCGTCTGGCTAAGTTGAAGGAACTGGCTACACTGAATGGTGGTATCGCTATCGAGTTTACCGATACGGCCTATGCCTTACCGGAGAAGGAGGTGCTTTCCTTCGACGAGCTGAGGACGGAGGCGATGCAGGCCGACCCGCAATTACAGACCTTGCGGGGCGACCAGGCGACAGCCCTCCGGCAATTGAGCGTGAGCAAGGCGAAAGGCTTGCCTAGTTTCGAGTTGGGGTATCGTATGAATCCTTCCTCGGGTGGAGAGCGTTTCAATGGTTTCTTGGTAGGGATCAGCATCCCGTTGTTCTCGAACCGTAATAGCGTGAAACAGGCGAAAGCCCAGACCCGTTACACGGAGATGCAGTTGGAGAGCGCCTCTTTCACGGTAGAGAATAGTTTGCGGCAGTTATACGACCAGTCCGTCTCCTTGAAAAGATCTATCGATGAGTATAAGGACGTGCTGGAAAGACAGAATAACCTGGCTTTGTTGAACAAGGCTATACAGGCCGGGCAAATCTCCATGATCGAGTATTTCGTGGATGTGACCACGTATTACCAAAGCGTGCAAAACTACCTGCAATTGCAAAACCAATACCAAAAGGTGATGGCGCAATTGTATAAGTACAAATTGTAAATGAGGTTCGATAGGTTATAAATAAGATCCGATAGGTCTCTCGGCCGGAGACCTATCGGATTTTCTATCGATATAGGGATAATACGCGGGTTATTCGAAATGATTGTATTTGATGTTCTCGAGAGATAGGTTGAAATCCCGGATCAACTCTTTCATCACCTCTTCTACGGATGTTTCCTCCCAGAATAAAGACGCTACTTGTCCGATCTCCAGCTCGCCTTCCTTCAGGTCGCCCTCAAAGATACCTTTCTTGGCACGTCCCTTGCCTAATAGCTCGCGTAGTTCTTCCGCGGACGCTCCCCGGGCTTCCGCTTCTTCCACTGCCGTAGCGAAATCGCCTTTCACCAGACGGGTGGGAGACAGTTTCTTTAATAATAACTTCGTATCGCCTTCCTTCAGGTTCAAGCATAATCTCTTGAAATTCTCGTGTGCCGAGCTTTCTTGGGTCAAGGCGAAACGAGTGCCTATCTGCACGCCGTCGGCCCCTAGAGCGAATGCCGCCAGCATCGCGGGGCCGTTTCCGATACCTCCCGCTGCCAAAAGCGGGAGAGAGGTCGCTTTCCGGACGGCGGGGATCAGGCACATCGTGGTTGTCTCCTCCCGTCCGTTGTGTCCTCCGGCCTCGAAGCCTTCGGCAACGATGGCATCCACTCCGGCTTCCTCGCATTTGGTGGCGAATTTGGAGCTGCTTACCACATGAGCCACTGTCATGCCTTGATCCTTCAAATACTTTGTCCATGTTTTCGGGTTGCCTGCGGAGGTGAATACGATCCTCACCTTTTCCTCCACCAATATCCGCATCAGGGTATCGATTTCCGGATACATCAGCGGTACGTTCACGCCGAAAGGCTTGTCGGTCGCCGCCTCGCATTTCCGGATATGTTCCCGCAGCACTTCCGGATGCATGGAACCTGCCCCGATCAGCCCTAACCCTCCCGCGTTACTAACCGCGGAAGCCAGCCGCCAACCGCTACACCAAACCATCCCCCCTTGTATAATGGGATACTGAATACCAAAAAGACTACAAATTCGATTCATGTTTATTTTGTTTTACTAATAAAACCTCTTTCCTGTTGCATAGGTTCTCTACCGGCTTCTCATCCATCTCGGCAGTCGTCTTGTAAGTGGCGACTCCTTCATGGAAGTCGTATATTATTGACGTATAGCGCAAATTTATTCTTTTATTCGGACTAATCAAAGAATGGGGGTGAAAATGACGTGTATGGTGGGGGAAGCGCTGGTATCGGCATATCGGCTTTGGTAAACAATTTCCTTGCCAGCGTTGTTGAATAGGCATATAACTTTAAAATGTAAGAGAGATATGCCAGAGAAAATAATGAAAACATTGTGGGACGAGAGTGATGAGCTTCATGATGAGACGATGTCTACCAATTCCGTGCTGTCGGACGATTATACATCCGATGACATTCAAGATTTGCAAGAGACCATAGAGAACGAGAACATAGAAGACGGTATAGAGAGTGACTCGATTGAGCATTGAGCGCGAACATATCCGGTTCCCCGAAGGGAAAATCCCCCTCCGGGGAACCGCTTTACGGATGAATTGTGAAAATCTTTTTCCGGGTTTTAAATAATAACAATTTGAATATAGAATTGTAACGCAAAACTTCGTTATCTTTGTCCATTGTAATTCTAATAAAACAATGGCATGAATAAAACGCTTATGGCCGCAGGTTTAGCGGTTATTTTGGGAGCATGTTCCTCCTCAAAGAAAAGCGATGTAGCGGAAGGCGCTACACCCAATCCGTTTTTCACGGAGTATACGACACCGTTCGGGGTGCCTCCGTTTGACCAAATAGAGGTGGCTCATTACAAGCCCGCCCTTTTGAAAGGCATGGAAGAGCAATCGAAGGAGATCGAGGCGATCGTGGCAAACCCGGATGCCCCGACATTCGAGAATACGATCGTGGCCTTGGACCGAAGCGGCGAGTTGCTTACAAAGGTAATGTATGCTTTCGGCGGTCAATCCAGTGTGAATACCACGGACGAGATCCAAGAGCTCGAACGTGAGCTTTATCCCCTTTTATCCAAGCACTCGGATGATATCAGCTTAAACCCCAAGCTTTTCGCACGGGTAAAATCCGTTTACGACAATAAGGCCGGCTTCAACCTGGATAAGGAGCAGATGAAATTGCTGGAAGAGACCTATAAAGGTTTCGTGCGAGGCGGGGCCAACCTCCCGGAAGATAAGCAGGCGACACTGCGTGAGCTGAACGAGAAAATATCCATGCTCGAGCTTACTTTCGGGCAGAATACCTTGAAAGAGACCAACGCTTTCCAATTAGTGATCGATAAGGAAGAAGACTTGTCCGGCCTGCCGGCAGACGTGATCGTCAAGGCGGCGCAAACGGCCAAGGAGAATGGCCTGGACGGTAAATGGGTCTTTACCCTTCATAACCCGAGTGTGATGCCTTTCCTTCAATACGCCGATAAGCGCGATTTGCGCGAGAAGATCTTCAAGGCGTATACGAGCCGTGGCAACAATAATAACGAGAATGATAATAAAGAGGTGGTCAAGCAACTGATCGCCGCCCGCCTGGAGAAGGCCCGGTTGATGGGATATGAGGATTATGCCGCTTTCGTATTGGAAGAGAATATGGCGAAGAACGAGAAGAACGTGTACGACCTGCTCGATAAGATCTGGCCGTCGGCCTTGGCGAAAGCGAAAGAGGAATTGGCAGATATCAACGCCGAGATCAAGAAGGAAGGCGGCGATTTCGAGGCCGAGGGCTGGGACTGGCGTTATTATTTCGAGAAAGCCAAGAAAGCGAAATATAACCTGGACGAGAACGAGATGCGCCCGTATTTCGAGCTGGGGCATGTACGTGAGGGTATCTTCTATGTCGCCAATAAGCTATACGGTGTCACCTTTACCGAGATCAAGGACATCCCGAAGCCGGACCCCGACGCTCTCGCTTTCGAGTGCAAGGATAAGGATGGCACGCATCTGGGCGTTTTGTATATGGACTTCTTTACCCGTCCGGGCAAAGGGGGAGGAGCGTGGTGCGGCGGCTACCGCTCGCAAACGTATAAAGACGGCAAGCGAGTGGCCCCGGTGGTTACCACCGTGTTTAATTTCAGCAAACCTGCGGATGGGCAACCGGCGCTCCTGACGGCAGACGAGACCGAGACCGTATTCCACGAGTTCGGACATGCCTTGCACGGCTTGTTCTGCGACGTTCATTATTATGGAGTGGCAGACGTGCCTCGTGACTTCGTGGAGCTGCCCTCGCAAGTGGACGAGCATTGGGCCGTGGAGCCGGAGGTACTGAAAGTATACGCCAAGCATTACCAGACCGGCGAGGTCATCCCCCAAGCCCTTGTAGACAAGATGATCAAGAGCGGCAAGTACGGGCAAGGTTTCGCTACGACCGAGTATCTGGCGGCCTCTTACCTGGACATGGACTATCACGTGCTGAAAGAAATCCCCGCCGGTTTGGATATCGAGAAATTCGAGGCGAAGGTATTGGGCGATCGCGGCTTGATCCGTCAGATACCCTCTCGCTACCGCACCACTTATTTCGGGCATACGATGGAAGGCGGGTACACCGCCGGTTATTACAGCTATATCTGGGCCGAGGTGTTGGATTGCGATGCTTTCCAGGCTTATAAGGAGACCGGGGATATCTTCAACCCGGAGGTCGCCTCCAGATTCCGCGAATACGTGCTGACGCCGGGCGGCATCGACGACGCTATGGATATGTACGTGAATTTCCGCGGCAAACAACCGGGTATCGATCCGTTGCTGGAGAACCGGGGCTTGAAGTGAGAAAGACAATTTATAAATCATAATCATAAGTCATCAAGATGAAACATTTAATTATGGCAGCAGGATTAGCCGTTATGCTTACTGCCTGCGGTACTTCCGAGAAGAAGGCCGTAGAGGGGGAGAATCCGTTCTTCGCGGAATATACGACCCCGTTTGGAGTTCCACCTTTTGATCAGATCAAGTTCGAGCATTACAAACCGGCCCTATTGCGAGGCATGGAAGAGGGACGTAAGGAGATCGAGGCGATCGTGAGTAACCCGGATGCCCCGACATTCGAGAATACGATTGTCGCCTTGGACGGGCAAGGTGCGTTGCTCCGGAAGGTGCAGATCGTTTTCGGTGGGCAGAACAGTGTCAATACGAACGATGAGATGCAGGCGTTGAGCCGTGAGATGTCGCCGCTATTATCAAAGTATAATGATGATATCAACCTGAACGCGAAGTTATTCGCTCGTGTGAAGGCCGTGTACGATAAGAAGGATGAGCTGGGTCTCGACAAGGAGCAAATGAAGCTGTTGGAGGAGACTTATAAGGACTTCGTCCGGGGAGGCGCCAACCTTTCCGCGGAGGATCAGGCGAAGTTGCGCGAGTTGAATAGCAAGATCTCTATGTTGCAGCTTACCTTCGGGCAGAATATGCTGAAAGAGACCAACGCTTTCAAGCTGGTGATCGATAAGGAGGAAGACCTTTCCGGCCTGCCCCAGACCTTGATCGCCAATGCTGCCCAGGCCGCCAAGGATGCCGGCATGGAAGGCAAATGGGTCTTTACCTTGCAGAACCCTAGCGTGATGCCGTTCTTGCAATATTCCGATAAGCGGGAGTTGCGCGAGAAGATGTTCAACGCTTATATCAACCGGGGTAATAACAATAACGAGAACGATAACAAGGAGGTGGTCCGCGATTTGGTTGCCGCCCGTTTGGCGAAAGCGAAATTGATGGGCTATGATGATTACGCCTCTTTCGTGCTGGAGGATCGTATGGCGAAAAGCTCGGATAAGGTCTATCAGTTGCTAGACGAGGTATGGAAACCTGCCTTGGCGAAAGCGAAAGAGGAGTTGGCCGATATCAACGCCGAGATCAAGAAGGAAGGCGGCGATTTCGAGGCCGAGGGCTGGGACTGGCGTTATTATTTCGAGAAGGCCAAGAAAGCGAAGTTCAACTTAGACGAGAATGAGGTTCGTCCTTACCTGAAGCTGGATAATGTGCGAGAGGGCGCTTTCTACGTGGCTAATAAGCTGTATGGCATCACGTTCACCCCTATCCGCGACATCCCGTTGCCTTATCCGGAAGCGCAGGCCTTCGAGTGCAAGGACAAGGACGGCTCCCACTTGGGCGTTATTTACTTCGACTTCTTCCCCCGTGCCAGCAAGCGCGGAGGGGCGTGGTGCGGCTCTTACCGCCCGCAAGCCTATAAGGATGGCAAGCGTGTGGCTCCGGTCGTGACGATCGTTTGTAACTTTAGCCAGCCGGCGCCGGGGCAACCTGCGTTGTTGAGCGCGGACGAGGCCACTACGTTGTTCCATGAGTTCGGTCATGGCCTGCATGGTTTGTTCCGCGACGTGCGTTATTCCGGAGTATCCGGCGTTCCCCGTGATTTCGTGGAGTTGCCTTCGCAGATCATGGAGCATTGGGTATTCGAGCCGGAGGTATTGAAGGTATACGCCAAGCATTACCAGACGGGAGAGGTGATCCCCGCCGAGTTGATCGAGAAGCTGGACAAGAGTGGCAAGTACGGGCAAGGTTTCGCTACGACCGAGTATCTGGCGGCTTCTTTCCTGGATATGGATTTCCATGCGATCGGCGGTGACGCGGCAGACAAGAAGGTGATCAAGTTCGTAGACCAGGCGAATAACGTACCGGCCAACCTGAACGTGATGGACTTCGAGCAACAGACCTTGGGCCGCCGTGGCTTGCCCAGGCAAATCCCTTCCCGTTACCGCACGACTTACTTCAACCATACGATGGGAGGCGGCTACACCGCCGGCTACTATAGCTACATCTGGGCCGAGGTATTGGATTGCGACGCTTTCGAGGCATTCAAGGAAACCGGCGATATCTTCAACCAGGAATGCGCCGATAAGTTCCGTAAATATGTCTTGACACCGGGCGGTATCGACGACGCTATGGATATGTACAAGAACTTCCGAGGCAAGGAACCGGGCACGGACCCGTTGCTGAAGAATAGAGGATTGAAATAAGATTCGGTTTAAGAACAGGAAAAGTCTATGGTCGCTCCGGTGGCCATAGACTTTTTTTTTATCGGGGGATATCGGTTCGCCGGATGGTCGTTCTCCACCGGGCAAGCCGTGAAAGGCCGGCCGTTATATCAGGATTTCATATTTTTTAATATTGTATCCTTCATCCAAGTCCGTGTCGTGTTTGTTGATTTATGGATTATAAAATAGTGATGTTATGGAGAAAAAGGATTTAGTAGAAGGAATGAGGTTATATATCCGCGAGCTACGTGCGGATGGACGTTTTTCTACGGCGAAGAGTTACCAGGATGCGTTGAACTCGTTCGTGCGGTTTTGTGGATCGGAGGAGGTTCCCTATATCTATCTTAACAAGGAGAACCTTCGGCGTTACCAAGGTTTTTTGTTGGACAGGGGATGTGCGTGGAACACGGTATCGACCTATATGCGTCGGCTCCGTTGCGTGTACAACATAGCGGTGGAGGAGGGCCTGGCCCCCTATGTCCCTTATTTGTTCAAGGGGATTTTCACGGGGATAGAGAGCAAACGTAAAAAGGCGTTGCCTAGGGATGTGCTACGTTCTTTGATGACCGTTCCGCTCAGCGATCCGAGACTGGTGAAGACACGGCAGGCGTTGTGCCTGATGTTTCAGTTTTGCGGCATGGCCTTCGTGGATTTCGCCCATCTGAGGAAGGAGAATATCCGAGACGGTGTCTTGCGGTATAAACGCCAGAAGACGGGTACTTCGATGCTGATCGAGATACAATCCGCCGCATGGGAGCTGCTGAGGGAACTGTCGAGTGGCACAGGTAAGGACTCGCCTTATTTATTCCCCTACCTGAGAGGGATGAAGACCGGGAGAGAGGCCCATAAGGAATATATTTCCGCCTTGGCCCATTTCAACCGGGATCTGAAGGAATTGGCAAAAGCTTGCGGCGTGACCAGCCCGGTCACATCTTACACGATCCGTCACTCTTTCGCCACGACCTTGAAAAATCTGGATATTCCAATCGAGGTAATTAGCGAGCTATTGGGTCATAAATCCATCAAGACCACGCAAATCTACCTGAAGAGTTTCTCATTGGAAAAAATGGCGGCAGTGAATAAGATCTGTTTTGAAAGTGTATATAACAATTATATACCACAAGTCGGGTAGATATAAAATAGGCTACTTGGAGAGTAGCATATCTTTCATGGCGCAAATGTAGTAAAAAATCACTAAAAACTAACAAATAAAAGGATTTGTTTATATTTCTCTCGTGTTTGGTTCTTTGTTATCTTAAATTTCCTCTTTTTATCCCTAATGTATAGACATGACGATATTGGTGAAACGTTCCCTGTTTCAGAGACCATCTCACCATGCCTCATAACTCGTGCGTATATTTTTGTAGAGACGGGGCGTGCCCCGTCTCATCCCCTCAAAATGGTATTTTAAATTACTGTCAGACGGTGGGAGACGGAGCACGCTCCGTCTCTACAACTGGGTGATAACCTTTTTTCCACCTTTTATGCTACTCTCCAAGTAGCATCATGTGGGCTACTCTCCAAGTAGCCTAAGATTTCGGGGGATGGTGATTTTCGGTAATGCCATGTCGTGAAATATAAGGTGTTGTTTATCAAGATATTATGGGTAGGTCTTGATAGGGCTCCGAATTACCTGGAGGTTATTTGGGAGGATGGTATAAGCTTTAGAAAAAAGAATCATGGAGATAGATATACTGACAAGCAAATGCTCGGAGAAAGTCCTGGCCCATGTCCGTAAGAGACGTGGCCAGGAGGCCGTCCGCTGGTACGTGCTCACGCTTCCTACCGCCGGTGGCGGGCGTGACAAGATCAGCCCCTCCAAGGGGTTGCGCGCGGAGATTCTGCGACGTGAGCGCCGGGGAGAACCGTTGTTCGACTTTTTCGCCCCCTCCTACGTCGAGGCCAGGAAGATAGGCGGCAAGATGGTCAACACGAAACGTCCCCTGCTGTACAACTACGTGTTCGTCCACGCCTCGGAAGACGAGATCTTCCGCTTGAAGCGTACGCTTCCCCTGTACAATTTCCTCCCCCGGATATCCGACGGGGAGTTCTCGCATTACCCCTACCTCTCCGATCAGGAGATGGAAAGCCTGCGCTGGGTAGCCTCCTCTTACTCCAACGAGCTTCCGGTATACGTGCCGGATAGCGGTCGCCTGCTGAGAGGCGACCGTGTCCGTATCACCTCCGGCCCGATGGTAGGCATGGAAGCCGAGGTGGTGATCCAGCCGGGCGGCGGCCATAAAGACGTGATGGTACGTATACTGGATTGCATGTGGGTCCCCTTGTTCGAGGTCCGGCGTGGCGAGTACGAGCTGATCGGGCTGAACACAAGGGGCAAGCACGTCTATACCCACCTCGACAACGACCGTATCTCCACGGGTCTTCACGAGGCCCTGGGCCGCCAGCGTACCTCCGGCGACATACGCGAAGAAGACACCCTCCTGGCCCGTGAGGTATTGGCCGGCTACGCCTCCCTGTGCCCTACGACCGACGTGATGCGCTGCAAGGTATACTCCATGCTGCTCTCGGCCTACAAGCTGCTGGGCGAGGAGGACGAGTTCGAGCGTCTGCTCTCGACGGTACGGGGCATGCTTCCGCTGGTGAACGCTACGCAATCCCGGGCGTTGTTGCTGGTCACGCTCTACGGCTGTACGGACAGCAGCCTCTACCAGCGCCTGGCGCACGAGCTGGTAGACCCTTGGCAAGACGATCCGTCGCCCAAGAAAAGCAAGACGGCCTTGATACAACGCCTATGCGACTACGACCGCTGGTTCGGGCATCAGGGATAAATACGATAGATATCAACAAAAGAAATAATGGATAATAAACATGCTGAATATGGATAACAATAAAGAGAAAGAAGATACGATCCCCTCCGGCGTCCGTTTGATAACGCTGCTGAGAGAGCATTTGCGAGAGATCATGGATCGAGAGCACGCGAACCATACCTCCATCCATTTGTACTGCACGGGCCCCTACTGGGTAGCGTTCGAGTACTCGGCCTATCAATTGCACCGTGCCTTCCCGGATAGCGAGACCACGCCGATGTGCCTGTTCGCCTACCCGTTTCCGGTCGTGATGGTCTCCGTGACAGATCGCTCGCTCCGCTCGTACGCCCGTAAACACATCTTGAGGAAAGACGAGACCGACTATAAGCTACTCACCGTACCCGGGCTTCCCTTGGCAGACTACCATGAGTGGCACGCCGGAGAGGTAGAAGGGTTGCCTTTATCGAGAGAAAGAATATGAATGTTTTTTAAGGACAGGAAACACGAAAGATCCTGATACCGGAAAGAAAAGCCGGAAAGAAAAGCCGGAAAGAAAAGTAGATCATGATAAATATAGAGAAAGGAAAAATAGAGAAAGAAGAGCCGGAACGATTCATCCCGGACGGGATGAACACGTTCCAGCGCAATGTAAAAAGGGTAGGAGACTGCCTGTTGGCATTCTTGGCCTTGATCGCCTTCTCCCCCCTGTTCCTGCTATGCTATATCGCCGTAAAGCGAGAAGACAGAGGCCCGGCTATCTTTAGGCAAGAGCGTGTCGGTCGTTTCGGCCGTCCGTTCAACATCTACAAGTTCCGTAGCATGCGCCTGGACGCCGAGAAACTCGGTCCGGCCCTTTACAAAGGCGGGGCAGACCCCCGGATGACCCATATCGGCAAATTCCTCCGCGAGCATCACCTGGACGAGTTGCCCCAGCTATGGAACGTATTCATCGGCGACATGTCCTTCATCGGCCCCCGTCCCGAGCGCAAGTTCTACATCGACCAGATCATGGAGCGAGACCCCCGTTACCGCTACCTCTACCAGATCCGTCCGGGCGTAACCTCTTACGCCACGCTCTACAACGGCTATACGGACACGGTAGAGAAGATGCTCCGTCGCCTCCGCTACGACCTCTTCTACCTGGAACACCGCTCCTGGCTATTCGATTTCAAGATCCTGGTGAAAACCTTCCTGAGCATAACGTTCGGCAAGAAATTCTAGATAATAACCCTACGAACAGGAAAACTCCGGAATCAGATCTCCCCATACTCCTCCTTAGCGTCGAAACAAGGGCAAGCCTTACGAACGTAAGGGCTAAGCTGGTAATGGCCAAGGATGCGTGCCTCCGGGTAATCCCTCCTGAGTTGCCGTAAGAGATCCATCAAAGTACACCGTTGCGCGTAAGTCCGGGTATCAGCCGGTCGGCCCAGCTCATCCAGTCCACCCTCGTAGCAAATCCCTACGCTCCGGTCGTTCCATCCGGCGGCATGCGCCCCGATCTGGTTGACCGGCCGGCAGCGATGCAGCTCACCATCCCGTGTGATATAGAAATGATACCCTATATCCGCGAACCCCCGTGCCCTATGCGATGAGCGGAGCGCCTCCACAGGAAAATCCCTGTCATAGCGTGTCGCCGAGCAATGAATCACAAGGAGGCGAACCTCCCTGTAATTCTGATAAAAACAATAACCCTTGCTCATAATCCGCAAGCCGTTATGCCAAAAGCCCCCGCAATAGCGGTAGCAACAGCGATAATCACTTTAAGAACAGTACTCCAAACAGATTTCTTCATGATGAATAAGATGAATAAATTACATTAATAACTAAACAAACAATTAGTACCCAGCAAACAATTAACAACACAAATACCCCAAATGATATAAAGCAAGGATATCACGGATGATATAAGCCAAGGATATCACGGATGATATAAGCCAAGAATATCATGGATGATATAAGCCAGGATATCATGGATGATATAGGTCAAGGATATCATGGATGATATAAAGCAAGAATATCATGGATGATATAAGGCAAGAGTATCATGGATGATATAAAGCCAGGATATCATGGATGATATAAAGCAAGGATATCACGGATGATACAAGCCAAGAATACCACGGATGATATAAGAGGAAAGCAACGCTTTCCTAGGGATCGGCCTTAGCGGACGGGCGTAAAGCGGAGAGACCGTAGCGAGCGTGAGGAGCATCCCTGTCTGAGCGAAGCGAGTTGGGGATGCGACAGCGAGCGAAGGTCTCGAAGTAGCCCGTCAGCGTCAG
This sequence comes from uncultured Parabacteroides sp., assembly GCF_947855115.1. Classification (GTDB taxonomy): domain Bacteria; phylum Bacteroidota; class Bacteroidia; order Bacteroidales; family Tannerellaceae; genus Parabacteroides. Next base: position 136,921 of record NZ_CANTZW010000001.1, on the reverse strand, counting down.
CCTTGACCTTTTGGTTACTTTTGGGTCAAGCCAAAAGTAACATAATCAAACCTCATCAGGCGACTCCGATCCCCCTCCCTCCTCCACAGGAGTACCGTGAACCGTGACCTTCTGGAACAAAGTCCTCTCGCCCAGCAGCGAGTAGCGCCTTGCCCCATTCAAGATCGTATAAGAAGGCGAGAATCCCGGCACGATAGCCCTGATATGCGTCGCCTTCACGTCTGCGGCCGTAGAGATACCCTTCTCCGTGACAAAGCGATTATAGACAGTACCGAACCCCATCATCTCCACCTTGTAACCTTTCTGCAAGTTCTTGATGACATACCTCTGATAGCGGTCTAAGACATTCAACACATCCCCCTTCGTGAGCGACGACTCCTCGGCGATCTGATCGGCGGCATCCTGAGTAGAGAGAGTACCGAAATAAAAAGGAGCCGGTTTATACACCTCCTGTCTAGGATTCGTCTTAGGGATAAAATACTTCCGTACATGAAAAGCTTGTGGCATAAAGATAATTTTTAATGAACAATTAATACTAGAAAACAGATAATCGAAAAAATGAAAAGAGACAATCAGTTGGCCAACGAAACAAAGATAGCCCCCAAGCCAAGGAGCAATGATGCCGGGCGATGCCCGTAGTCCGGAATAATGAATAATTAACAAGAAAAGCGATACCGATACTTGGCTTCCCATATCCTAAACCCCTAGGAACGGGCATTCAAGAAGCCTTATAACGGGCATTCAAAAAGCCTTATGACAGGCATTAAGAAGCCTTATAACAGGTATTAAGAAACCTTATAACAGGCATTCAAGAAACCTTATGACAGGCATTTAAGAAAACTTATAACGGGTATTCAAGAAACCTTATAACAGGCATTTAAGAAACCTTATAACAAGTATTCAAGGAGCCTTATGACAAGCGTTCAGAGAGCCTTATAACACAAGCATTCAAGAAACTTAAGGACAGGTATTCAAGAGGCCTAGGAACGGGCATCCAGGGCATCAAAGGCATCCAAGGAATCCAGGGATTCTAGGAAATCCCTGAAATCCCTGAACAAGCCCCCTAACCCCCCCCCAGCAACGCCTATCCGAAGCAACTCAAGATAAAACCCCCGTTCAAGGTTCCCCAAGGAAACGGACAATCAAGCCAACCTGCCGTGGCGTGAATATACGCTGCTCGGACCGGTAACCCGCCTCCCGCAAGCGATCGTGAAGCTCCGTACACCGGACGATCCAGCGACGTAGGCGATTACAAGCCTGATGAGAAGCCAGTTCCGGAAAATAAAGAACCGCCAAGTCCGACTTTCGTAAAGGTAAAGACATTTGAGCCATGATTTATAAATTATGATTCGTGAAACTTTCAAACTTCCAGACATTCGAGCCACCCTCATACACACACGCGCCATGTACATTATAAAGAGAAAGAGATCACCTATGAGCGGAAACCCGCCCGGCGAAAGCATACTCGCCCCGTCCGTTCCTCTCCAACGTGCCCCGTTCCAGCATCCGCTTGAGGCAAGAATCCAAGGTATCGGCAGAGATATTATTCCTCCCAGCCTCCTCCAAGGCCCTCTGCCGGCTGAAAGCGAGCGGCAAGGCGGCGAAGAGAGCCTCCCGCGGCGTAGCCGGGCGAGAGCGAGGCGCCTCGTCCGACGGAAGCAAATCGAGGATACCCGCCGAATGACGGTAAAGCGGTTCGGCCAGCGAGAGAACCGCCGAGAAATCATCGTCGTCGATGCGCAACTCCAGCGAAGGCACGATACCATCCCGCACGTTCTCCTCCGGTATCCCGGAAGCGGGCGAGATACCCGGGCAACCCAAGATGGAAAAGCGAGCCTCCGGAGCGGAAGCCGAGACAAGGAGACCCTCCGTCGATCGCAAGAAAGCCACCACGGAGGCGATCCGGCAAATATTGATGGCGATCCGGGCCGTAGAGCTTCGCATCGGATTGCCGTGAGAAAGCCCGGCGTGGCCGAAAATACGGGCGAAACAAGTATTGAAACGTTCCTTCTGCCTGTCGGAAAGATGAAACTGGATAGAGTTGACCTCTTTCCGCAGCGGGTCCAGCAAGGCCTTCCACTGCCGGCCCCAGCCGGAGAAAAGGCGGTCCATATCCTCGTCGCCCTGCTCGAACTGATCCGCCCACTCTTCGATAGGCGGCATCTGGTAGAACAACTGGCGGGAAAACAACCCGTTCTCGGCCGAGGGAATAAGAGGCCGTACCTGCGCCGGAGTACCGCTCAACAAGACACCGAGGAAAGAAGCCGGGCACTCCCGGTACTCATGGTTCGTGCGCCGGTTGAAGGCCAGCCGCTCGTGGTCGTGGCATTTACGCAAGGTATCGCTCCAGTGGCCATGCTCGGCCCCGATAGCGGCGCTCACGGTATCGGCCTCGGTCTCGCAGATAAGGCCTATGCCATCGGCCTCGATAAGATTCTCCAGCACGCCGGTTCCCGAGTTGTTGCCAGCGATAAGAAACATCTTCAGGGGCGGCATCTCAGGCTCCGGCGTATCGGCCCTTTTCTTGCCCAGCGAGTCCCACCGGCTCTTCTCCTCCCGGTAAGCCTTGTGCCTCTCCCGGTAGCCCGCCATCATCTCCTCGTGTATCGGCTCGGCCAGGCGGCGTGTCCAGGCGAGCGCCCCCTTTCCGGAGGCGGGCGGGGCCACGATGAAAGTCTGGAGGCAAGGATAGTAGAATTTTCGCCCGTACGATATCCGGACCAGCTTGTTGAGCGTAGCCCCCAGCACGGTGATAGCGCCCAGCAAGAGGATGTCCCGCTGGGCGGTAGTACCGCCCCGGTCTGTCATCCGCTTGAGGAAAACGGGCCAAGGGTAATCCGGGAAGGCCGGTGGAGCGTCCTTCACCACCTCTTCCTCGTTCATATATGTACTCGTATGCGTATGCGTGCGCGTGTGCGAGGAAGGAGCGGAAGTTCGCAAGTTCGCAAGTTTCCCGGCCTCGGCCATAGGCTTGTCCATCTTCACGCCGGCCATTTCCGCCAGGTGGAATACGGAACCCAGCCCGTTCCGTCCGTTTCCCCCTTTAAGGGCATGGTCGTATAACTTATCGGCCTCGGCCGATATATATTTCTCCGACAACCGGCAGATACGATGAAAAGCCGTCCGTCCGGCCTCTCCGCAATCATTGGCGATAGCGAAGGCCAGCGGCATATACTCTTGATAGGTGGGAGCGATGTTGGCCCCCTGCCTCTCGATGGCGGTGACAAGCCGCTCCAAATCAGATAATGAGTTCATAATGGATGAATGATGATTGAATGATAAATAAATAGTGAATAGTAAATGAATAAATAGTGAATGAGCGATGCATGAATGATGCATGAACGATGAATTAGCGATGTCTGAATGACGTATGAATGATGTCTGAATGACGTATGAATGGCATATAACCGCCCATCATCCCCCCAGCTTCGCCGCCGGGTCAAAGCAAAGAAAGCAAGCCCTGGAAAGGTCCGCATTCGTGGTATCCGCTTTCAGGCCGTAACGCCATTCCAGGTACTCCCAGGCAGATCGTACCGCCTCGTCGAAAGCCCCTTTTACGGTTTTCCCCGCGGGCAAGCGATAAGGGATCAGAAGCTTTACCCCCATACCGCTAGGGCTTACGAACGAGAGATCCGGACATAACCGCCCATCGGCCGCGAGCGTGTCCCTCCAGCGAGTAGCCTCCTCCGGCGAGGAGAGATGGTCGATATCGACGACGAACTCGCCCGAAGGCAATAACAAACGTTCCTCCTTGCGGTAGGAGAAGACGCCGGCGGGGGTGACGTAAGGCAACAAGCCCTGCTTCATCCGCCTGAACCGCTTCTCGTCTCCCGCCGCCGCACGTACCTGCCCGGTACGCTCGCGCAGCCACTCGCTGGAGGTGATATAGGCGTGCAGTTGATGGGCACAGACCACCCCGTTCGGAACCTGGTTGGTGATAGGGGCGTTGAAAAAGGAAAAGACTGATTCTTTCATGGATCGGAAGATAAATTGATTATTACGTTGCTACCGGTAAAAGAACGCTTTCCGGCCCGGACGGGCAACAGGGATCGATGAGACAGGTACGAAAACGCGCGTATGATGGATAAAACGAGAAAAAGATACATACCGCCCGGTAAAAGGGGCGATCAATATTAACACTTAAAAGAAAATGGATATGACAGAAAATCAAGAGCGGGTGGAACGGGTATGTTCCATCTACAATATCAATGGAGGTTGCGTGCAGATATTGCCCAATGCCACCATAGCGTTCCAGATAGTCCAGCAGGGCAACGAGGCGGCCGTGCGGACGGAACCCTGTATCACGCCCGCTGAGCCAGGGCTCCGCGAGTCTCCGGCTGCCCCCGCCCAAGAGAGGCCGGCCTCGCTAGCCTTGTTCATCCCCGATGAGAAGGTGCTCCGTGTTTACGAGGCCCGCCTGAAAGCTTGCCCAAGCACGGCCATCCTCTGCCAGACGGTATTGACAGACCTCTTCAACGATGTTCTGGCCGATTACTCCTCGCCCCGCACGCTGGTCAAGAGCCGGGCCTTCATCAGCTCGGTATTGCCGTACCTCACCTTCACGGAGGGGGCGAATATCTCCAGCCTTCGCTACGGGATACGGAAATACGTGCTGGGGGAATGATTTACGATCAAGACGTTCGACCTGATTATGGCAATGAATCAACTTAAGGCGGGAGCCTTCTTATCTTATGTCTCCATCTGCTTGAACATGATGGTGGGGCTTTTGTATACCCCCTACATGCTGCGGATGCTGGGGCGGTCGGAGTATGGGCTGTATTCCCTGGCGGCTTCCGTCATCGCCTACCTGACCGTGCTGGACCTGGGCTTTGGCAACGCCATCGTGCGCTACACGGCCAAGTTCCGCGCGGAAGGGAAGGAGCGGGAGCAGCGGGAGATGTTCGGGATGTTCTTCTCGCTCTACGTGGCGATCGGGCTCGTGGCCGTGGTCGCCGGGGCTTCGCTGGCCTTGAACGCGGACCGGATCTTCTCCGTGAGCATGACCGCCTTGGAGGTACACCGTACCCGCCTCATGTTGTGGCTGATGACGTTCAACCTGGCCTTCACGTTCCCGATGAGCATCTGGGGAAGCATCATGACGGCCTATGAGCGTTTCGTGTTCCAGCGCTTGGTGAGCATCGTCCGGGGGGTGTTGAACCCCGTGGTGATGGTCTTGCTGCTGGTGGTGGGCTACAAGGCGGTGGCGATGGTGGTGGTCACTACCTTGTTCAACGTAGTGACGCTGCTCGTCAACTCTTATTATTGCAGGCGCAAGCTAGGTATCAAGATACGTTTCGGGCATTTCGACCCGGTGTTTCTCAAGGAGGTCTCGGCCTATAGCTTCTGGATATTCCTGAACGCTATAATGGATCGTATCTACTGGAGCACGGGCCAGTTCGTGCTGGGGATGTACAAGGGCACGGCGGCGGTGGCCGTCTACTCCCTGGCGGTACAGTTGACCCAGATGTTCATGCTCTTCTCCACGGCCATCAGCGGCGTGTTCCTCCCGAAGGTCACGGCCATGGTGACCCGCGGGGGAAGCGACCGGGAGATATCGGAGCTGTTTATCCGCACGGGCCGGATACAGTATATCGTGATGTCGTTTATCCTCTCCTCCTTCGTGTTGTTCGGCCGTCCGTTCATCCGGCTGTGGGCCGGCGATGGATACGAGAGGACCTACTACATCTCGTTGCTGTTCTTCTTCTCGTTGCTGATCCCCTTGATACAGAACTTGGGGATCACGATCCTCCAGGCCCGTAACCAGATGCGTTTCCGCTCGGTATGCTACGTGATCATCGCCCTTTGCAGCTTGTCCTTCTCGGCCTATGGCGCCCGCAGATGGGGCGAGATGGGGTGCGCCTACGCCACGGCGGGAGCGTTGCTGCTGGGGCAGGGCCTGGTGATGAATCTCTATTACAGGAGCAGGCAGGGGCTGGACATCTTCCGTTTCTGGCGTGAGATAGGCCGTATGTCGGCGATGCCGGTGCTGCTGGTGGCTCTCGGCCTGTGGGGGATGGATCATTGGGGGATAGACTTGTCTGCCCCCGCGGTGTTCGTCCGCTCGGCGTTTGTCTTTACGGCCCTTTACGCCCTGTCGTTCTGGTTCGTGAGCATGAACGCATATGAGCGTGACCTGTTTGTATCTCCATTCAAGAAAATTAAGAAAAGAAAGACATGAGGTTGGGTTATTACGATTTTTTACGAGGCATCGCTATCCTGATGGTGGTAGCGATCCATACGGGTCCGGCGCATCATTTCGATACGGCGCAGGGGGTATTGTCCGTGGCGGTACGTCAGCTCTTGAATTGCGCGGTTCCCATATTCTTCGCTATATCCGGCTATTTCCTGGCGGCGAAGCGGTTGGATACGAGAGGCGAGGTCTTTGCCTTTTGGCGGCATCAGATCCCCAAGGTCTATGTCCCGGTGTTGGTGTGGTCGCTCCCTTATCTGTTCCTCCATATGCACGCGGGGAAAGACGCCCTGAAAGGCTTGGCGCTGTATTTCGCATGCGGGTATAGCGTTTATTATTTCATAGCCGTGATCGTTCAATATTACCTGCTGGCGCCTTTATTAACAAATGTTAAACGGGGGGGGGGGTAGAAGCAGGTATATTCATCTCGATTCTTTCGATAACGTCAATAACCTATATCATGCAAGTCCGGGGCGTGCCGTTGCCGCTGGTGGTCTACGCCGGTCATTGCGACCTGTGGCTGGCTTTTTTCATGATCGGTATAGCCATGCGTCGTTTTGATGTGCGGTACTCCTTGCGTTGGCCGCTTGTCCTGGTGGCTGTCTCCTGGGTGTGGCAGGTAGCGGAGAGTTATTACCTGTATTCTCTCAATGGCGGGGGCCTCGGAATCAAGCTCTCCTCGTTCGTGTTCTCGGCGGCGGTGTTGTCGGTACTTTTCCACCCGTCGGTAGCGGGCGGTTACAGGGAGGGTTCCCGTTTGGTGACCGGGATACGGAGGCTTGGCCGTATCTCGTTTGGGGTTTATCTGATACATTGTTTCTTTATCCATGCGCTGTCGGCGGTGGGGCTGCGTGAGATGCCGTGGGGCTTGCTCTGGGCGTTGGTGCTGCTGGCCTCTGTCGTGAGCGTCTGGGTGCTCAAGAGGGTATTCCCCCGTTCGTTAAATCAATATTTAGGATTTTAATCATTATGATACGTATTACGAATAAGAGCGACTGTTGCGGTTGTAACGGTTGCGTGCAGTGTTGTCCGGAGTCGTGTATAACGATGTACGAGGATGGTGAGGGTTTCCTGTATCCGGAGGTAGACGAGAGCGCCTGCGTGGATTGCGGGTTGTGCGAGAGGGTATGCCCGGTCGTCCGTCAATCGGCGGAGAGGAAGCCCATGGCCGTTTACGCGGCGAAGGGCGGTAACGAGGAGATCCGTCTCCAAAGCTCCTCCGGCGGTGTCTTTACGGCCTTGGCCGAGGAGGTCATCAAGGAGGGAGGTGTCGTGTTCGGCGCCCGCTTCGACGAGAGCTGGGAAGTGACGCATGATTATACGGAGACGGTAGAGGGCCTCTCCGCTTTCCGGGGAAGCAAGTACGTGCAGAGCCGTATAGAAAGCAGCTTCCGGCAGACGGAGCGTTTCTTGAAGGCGGGGCGCAAGGTGCTATTCTCCGGTACTCCTTGCCAGATAGCGGGCCTGGGGCGTTTCTTGCGGAAAGAGTACGGCAATCTCCTGACGGTGGATATTATCTGCCACGGCGTACCCAGCCCGGGTGTGTGGCGGGAGTATCTGAGGGAGGAGACGGCACGTCTGCTCGGCGAGAAAAACACGTTCTCGTCTCTCCTGGACTTAAACGATAGGGATGCCCGTGTGGAAAGCATCTCGTTTAGGGACAAACGCTTGGGCTGGAAGAGATTTAGTTTCTCTCTCACCCTTTCCGTCCCCGGCAAGCGGGGAGCGAGGAATACGCTCTCTCTTTCCGAGCCTCTGGACAAGAATATTTTCATGCGCGGATTCCTCTCTAACCTGTACCTGCGCCCCAGTTGCTACGCCTGCCCGGCCAAAAGCCTCAAGAGCGGAAGCGACATCACGATCGGCGATTTCTGGGGAATACAGAACATTATACCGGAGATAGACGACGATAAAGGAGTAAGCCTGGCGATGGTAAATACGATAAAAGGCGAGGCCTACCACCGGAAGATCCTCTTGAGTAGCCGCTCCGTGGGCTATGAGGAGGCGCTGCGGTATAATGGGCCTATAGAGAGATCGGTACGGCCGACGAGGAAACGGGAATCCTTTTATTCGGATACGGAGGTAACGCTGGGTAAGAGGATCGAAAGGCTATGCCGTTTGAGCTATGGGCAACGATCGAAAAGAGTGGTAAGCGGTATTCTAGGGAAAAGGGCGAGACGCTTTATTAAGCGGATCTGGTTGTTACGGAATGTTTAATAGGATATAATTATGATGGGTAAGAAAGTAGGGGTAATAACTCATTGGTGGTCCGGGGATAATTACGGACAGAAGTTGCAGGCGTATGCCTTGCAAATCGTGTTAAGGGATCTTGGGTATGATCCTTTCTTGATAAGGTACATTACCGATGGCGGACATCGGGAGTGCTCCGGGGGAATGTGCGCTTTTTATAGTTTGAAGGCTTATGTAAAGTATTGGATAAAACAGGCGCTATTGTTGTTCGATAAAGATAGAAAGAAGGGAATGCGAGAGTTTATCCGCGTCCGGTTGTCGGTAAGCCATAAGTTGTATACTCGTTATTCGATCCTTAAATCTCCTCCAGAGGCAGATTTCTATATCACAGGAAGTGACCAGGTTTGGAACAAGCTCGATGGCTCGTACTTCTTGGATTTTGTTGACAACGGAAGCCCCCGGGTCTCTTATGCCGCTAGTTTCGGAGGTCGTAATTATACGGGGCGAGATGCGGGATGCGTTAAGAGCTGGCTAAAAGATTTCTCAAGTATCTCGGTTCGTGAAAAAGAAGGGCTGATTCTTTGTAACCGGTTAGGCGTGTTAAATCCTAGGCTTGTGCCGGATCCTACCTTGTTGCTGGAAGAGAAGGGGTATAAAAGTTTCTTTACGGGCAACGCTAACCACCGGCCTCCTTATCTCTTTCTGTATCTCTTGGGACATAAATGTGATTTTGACACGAGACTGGTGTATGATTTCGCTAAAAGACATAATCTGGAAGTTGTATACGTGGTTTCTCAAGGAAAACAGGATTCTTTCCCCAAAACATATCCCACGGTACCACAATGGCTGGAGCTTTTGGCGAACGCAAGGTATGTGGTCACGAATTCTTTTCACGGGACGGTCTTTTCGTTGATATTCGAGCGTAATTTCATATCCGTCCCTTTATCCGGGGAAGCGGGGAAAATGAACGACCGCCAGCGAACGTTGTTAGCTCACGCGGATTTAGTACGCCGGTTCACGAATGATTGCGATAGGCTTTTAGAGGACATCTCTTTCATAGAGGTAAAAGGAGCGCTGGAAAAACTGAGGAAAGAGGGGTTGGATTTTCTGAGAAGCAGTCTTGGCGGTGGATCTCCTGCTGTTTAGATCACGTAAATAATAAAAGAGTAATGTGTTTTAGCAATAGAAAGATAACACCTAACGCTATCGTGTTCGGTGTGAACCATCATAATACATTGGGGATATTGCGCTCTTTGGGAGAGGCGGGTATAAGAAGTGACCTGATATTGATTGTAACGGATGATTCCGATCCTTATGTGGCAAGATGCCGTTATATAGATAATTGGGTGTGTGTGTCTGACGAACAAGAAGGGATGGGTGTCTTGAGGAAATGGGCCCTGACCGCCGGTTCTGGCGGTTATCGCCGGGTGGTTTTCCCCACTTATGATAGTGTATGCGAGATTTTAGACCGGTATTATGACGAGCTGGTCCGGTATTTACATTTGCCCTCTTGCCAAAGAAAAGGGGGGATGCTTTCTCTCTATCTTGATAAGGAGATTATGAGAAAGACCGCGGAGGACGTAGGTTTTAAGACCCCTCGGACTTATCAGCTAGATAGCTCCGGAGGAATTGATCTTCCGGAAGACCTGGAGTTTCCTTGTATGATAAAAAATATGAAGAGTGTCATTGGAGGAAAAGATCTGACGATATATCAGGATCGTGAGACTCTGTTGAATGGGATAATGGAGATGTCAAAGTGTTCCGCGCAAATACAGATTCAGCGTTTTGTGGAAAAGGATAAGGAAATACAGTTATTAGGAGCCTCTTTTGGAAAAGGACATAATTTAATAGCTTGTGTGTTAGATAAGATCCGGCAATATCCATTGAACACGGGAAATACTTGTTATGCCTATTTGACTCCTAGGATAGAAGAATATATCGATGTTGATAAAGTGAATGAATTCTTGGATGTATTGGATTATCGGGGTTTGTTCAGTATTGAATTTATCATAAAGGATAATGAGTGCTATTTCTTGGAGATTAATTTGCGTAATGATGGAAATGGATACGCGCCCATGACAGGAGGGGTTAACGTCCCGTATTTATATTATAAGGCTATGTCGGACCAATTACCTTTCAAATCCCGGAGGATACGCGGGGAATATCACTTGTATGTTGAAGGAAATGATTGGGCCAATATAAAGGATGGGGCGGTTTCCTTTATTCAAGCGATTCAAGAGTATTTGGGAAGTAAATCGAAGTTGTATTGGAATATTACGGATATGAAGCCTTTTGTCGCTTATTGGCTTTATATGATAAAAAGGAAAGTAACTAAATTCTTTAAAAAGGTATGAGAAAGAGACTCTTATCAATGTTTTACGCTTTATCTTATTATCTTGGTATCATCGCTTTTTTTTATTGGATAAACCGAAAGAAACAACGGGTCCTGGTTTATCATAATGTGATTCCGGATCAGTTGTGGGATGATACATTCCATCTAGTGACAAGTATACGCGAGAGCACTTTCCGCAAACATCTTGCTTTGATCTCTAAACGTTTTAGATTTTCCGGCCGGCTGGACGAGCGGGGTACGGTGATGTTTACTTTTGACGATGGGTATAGGTGCGCGAGGATAGCGGCTGGTGTTTTGGAGGAATATTCTACGACAGGGCTTTTCTTTATGCCGGTTGATAATATCGGCTCTGAGCGGCCTCTCTGGATCGATAAGATTATGTTGTGGTTCTCGTATGTGCCTGATGATGTATATGAGATAGGGGGAACACGTTATTCGTTGACTTCGAGAGAAGAAAGGGCCATAGGATATACGAACTATTGTAATCGGATGTATGAGGAATATCGTTTGTATACGCCTTTGCTTTGGCTAGAGGAGCTGGATGCGTTTTATCCTTTCCGGTTCTTATATGGCAATATACCGATGGAGCTATATTCCTTACGATTTACGGGACTGTCCGTGGGTGAGATTTCGATATTGAAGGAACGGGGCCATAAGTTTGGCGGGCATTCATCTCATCATGATATATTATCGTTGCTTGACCGGGACGAACTGCGGGATGATTTTATCCGAAGCTCAGACCTTGTAACGCGAGATGTTGTTAACACGGCGATTTATGCCTACCCCTTTGGGCATTTTAGAGATGTAAGCCCGGAAGTGATAGCGGAGTGCGAGAAGTCGATGTATACCCACGCGTTCATGAATGAGGACGTGAAGTCGCCGACTCCGTATACTCGCCCCCGGCTGAATCTGGGAAATAGTTTTAACCGATATGAACTGGAAGCGAGGCTTTCCGGATATCATCAATTCTTGAAAAATATTTACATATGGACTTTGTAATGATATGGGTCGATGGGAACGATCCGGAATGGCAGAAGAACTTCCTCAAGTACGCGGAAAAGGAGGAAGGGGATAAACGGATCATCCGTTTTCGTGATTGGGGTACTTTAAAGTATTGGTTCAGGGGAGTAGAGAAATTTGCGCCATGGGTCGATAAGGTGCATTTCGTGACTTGCGGGCATTATCCGGAGTGGTTGAATCTCGATCATCCGAAGTTGAATTTTGTGAGGCATTCAGACTATATTCCTCCCGAATACCTTCCCACGTTCAATTCTCATACGATAGAGTTAAACTTGCATCGTATAAAAGGATTGAGCGAGGAGTTTGTGTACTTTAACGACGATACGTTCATTATCGCTCCCTTGAAGCCTGCGAGATTCTTTCGTGGCGGGCTTCCCAGGGATATGGCGATTCTTAACGCTATATCGCCACAAGGCGGGATTATGCATATACATTGCAACAACACGAAATTCGTGAATGATCATTATGATAAGGTGGAGGTGCTGAAACGGAACCCCTTGAAGTGGTTTAACCTTAGATACGGTACTTGCCTTTTACGTACATTGGGGTTGTTGCCTTACAGGAATTTCACGGGCATTTTGGATCCTCATATGCCTAACGCTTATCTAAAGTCTACGTTTGTCCGGGTTTGGGAGGAAAACAGCCGGTTGCTTGAAGATACCTGTAAATGCCGTTTTAGAAACGACTCCAATGTAAGTCAGTATATCATGCGGTATACTCAATTGGCGGAAGGGACATTCGATCCCATTAATCCGTTTAAGACCTCTTTTTGTAACACCGGTATATCGGGTACGGCATTGAACACTTATTTGGATGTCATACGCAAGCAAAGTAAGCGGATGATATGTATAAATGATGATGATATAGCTGATTTCGAAGATGTTAAAGAGAGAACTCTTGAGGCTTTTGATTTAATTTTAGGTGATAAATCTACATTTGAACTCTGATGGTAGAAACATATTTGGTTTATAATTCGGTTCTCTTGTTTTCTTTTTTGTTTGCTTATATAGCGGAACGCTCGTATGATGTGAAGGTGGAGATGTTGGCTCGGATTTTATCGGCGCTCGTTCTCATCTTGCCTGTCGCGCTTAGAGACTTCCGGGTTGGAACGGATACCTTGACTTATGTATCTGTTTTTCAGTCTGGCTCAAATGTTCTAGAGCACTTTGAATGGGGTTTCCTGGCTTTGTGTGAACTTTTAAAGGATTGGGGATTAGGAGAACGTTCGGTATTGTGGATGATGGGCCTGCTTACGTTCCTTCCTGTATGTATGATTCTTCCGAAAAAGAAATTGTCTGTTTCTATGTTCTTTTATGTGGTGACTGTCTATTTCCTCGTGCTTTCCGGAAGCCGCCAGGTAATGTCATTGAGTTTTATTATTTGGGCTTTGGCCTCACTGCGATCAAAAAGGCATCCTAGGTTGAAGTATTGCATACTTGTATTAATGGCTTCTTCCATACATACTTCCGCGTTTGTATATCTTCCGCTTGTTTGCATTTATAAACTGACGCCTTCTCCTAAGCTCTATGGTGTGCTTATCGGATTGTTAATATTCGTGGTATTTACTTTTGATGTGGTAGGTATGATATGGAATATTCCGTGGATCATGGAGAGTGATTATGGGAATTATGCGATCAGTAGATATAATAGTGAGACGGAGTTAGGGTCGGGATATGGTGTAGCTATTCGGTTGATATTTCCATGCCTTTTTCTTTATCTTCTGAATCGTATTTATAGGCGTTTCGAAGTGTTGCCTTTGATGGGATTTATCTGTGTCGCTTATATCTTTAGTTATCTTCTGGCATTGCAGGTAGCTATTTTTAGCAGATTAGTGGCTTGCTTTTTAATAGTCCAATTCATGCTCCCATGCTATATCTTCCAAGTGCTATCCAGAAGATATCGTGTGATATTTCAATTGATGTTTGTTTTATTATATCTTTTGATTTATGAACAAGGTATTGCCACTAATTTGCGTATTCTTGGATCGGGGCTTGGAGTAACTCCTTATACCTTCTGCTTTCAATGATATTCTTGAATAATACTATAATAAAATAATATACGATGAGAATAGCTTATATCGTACCGTCGTTGGTATTAAAAGGTCCCGTGATTGTTGTGAAAGAACTTGTGAATGTCATGACCGCACATGGTCATGAATGCGTGGTTTACTATTTTGACAAGAGTGATGCTTCTTGGCTAAAGTGCGGTAATCAACGTATTAGTATGTCGAAAGCAATTGATTTTGATGGTTTTGATATCATACATTCTCATGGAATTCGTCCGGATATATATATGTCGATATTCCAAGGTAAACGGCATAAGGCAAAAGCGGTTACGACTTTTCATAATTTTATATTTCCGGATTTGGCTTCCCAATATAATCGTTTTATATCGATAATAGCGGGAAGGCTGTGGTTGTACGCGGCTAAAAGCCATGATAAGATAGTGGCTCTGAGTGAAACCGGAGTAGAGTATTACGCAAGGTGGTTTCCTAAGAAGAAATTAGACTATGCTTATAATACATCGGATGTAGACAAGACCCATGTTCTTTCCGATGAGGAGAGAGAGGTACTATTAGATTTTAAAGGGAATGATACCCTTTTAGGTGTTAATGCCCTGTTAACTCCTATAAAGGGTATAGACTTGATTATTAAAGCTATGCCTTTTATGGAGGGTTGTAAGCTATTCATAGTGGGATCTGGAAAAGAAGAGCGTGCTCTTCGTCGGCAGGCGATTGATTTGCAAGTGAGTGATAGGATTTATTTTGCGGGTTATCATAAAGAGGCGTATAGATATTTGCCTTTTTATGATGTTTTTATAGTATCCTCGCTCTCGGAAGGCTTTTCCCTGGTTATCCTTGAAGCCGCTCAATACGCGAAGAATGTTGTTTTATCTGACATCGATGTCTTTCGTGAGCTTTACACTGATGGGGAGGCGGCTTTTTTCCAGCTTGGAAATACCCGGTCTTTTGTTGAGGCTGTAAAGAGGGCGAAAGAAAGTAGAGCCATGGGACATAGATTAATGCGAAGATACAATGAACTCTTTTCTCCGGAAAAGTTCTATCGCAAATACCTTGATATATATAAGTCGGTTTTGTCTAAAACTGTTTAGTTCGTATCTATCGAAATACGTATATATAAAGCGGAACTATTGTCTCTTGTGTTGGAATATAGGTTTTAACCTACTAACAGGCTACCGGCAAGCTGGTAATTTTGGTTCCAATCGGAACTAATGGATTGATCAATCTCTACCCCAATTATATTTATGCAATCATTTTCAGTATTGCTTTCCTTGTATCATAAGGAGAGCGCGTTATTCTTGCGCCAAAGTTTGGAGAGTATCTTTACGCAAACACTATCATCGGCAGAAGTTATCTTAGTAGAGGATGGCCCGTTGACGGATGAGTTGTATGCGGTTGTAAGAGACTTTGAAGACCTACATCCTGAGCTAAAAGTAATTCTTTTACCGACAAACCAAGGTCTCGGTAAGGCTCTTAATGAAGGGCTAAAGTATTGTTCGTATGATATAGTGGCTCGTATGGATACGGATGATATCGCTAAGCCGGATCGTTTTGAAAAACAGTTATCGATATTTCGGGAGTATCCGGAGGTAGATGTGGTAGGCGCTTGGATAGACGAGTTTGAGGGGGAGGTGTCGAACGTGCTTTCTGTGCGGAAGGTACCCGAGTGGCATGGAAAAATTTTCTTGTTTGCCAAAAGAAGAAATCCGGTGAACCATCCGGTGGTGATGTTCCGGAGATCGGCTGTGCTAAAGGCAGGGGGATATAAACATTTTCCTTTATTCGAGGATTATTATCTGTGGGTACGGATGTTGATGGATGGTGCTCGATTCTACAATATTCAAGAGAGTTTGCTCTTCTTCCGTTCCTCTCCGGATATGTTTAAACGGAGAGGAGGGTGGAGATATGCCTTGACGGAGGTGAGATTACAGATGTTGTTTTACCGGATGAACTTTATTAATCTTTTCTCCTTACTAAGAAATATCTGTATTCGTTTGATAACTCGTCTTCTCCCCAATGACTTTCGCTCTTTACTTTATAAGCGATTCATACGAAGCTAAACTACCACATCATACCCATGAGCCAGAATGGAATAGCGTTGCCTACGGGGTAGTCGGTGTTGTCTCTCAAGACGTAGTCCGCTTCTTTAGGATTTTTGTTTTTCCCTCCGACTTCTAAGGTCTGTGATACATGGTCTTTTGTAATCACGTAATCGCCTTGCTTCTCGTTTTTCATGGCGTTTATCTCGTAACCGGCCCTGGAGAAGCAGTGGACAATGTAGGCCTCGCGTTCCGTGCCTTGGTCTGCGTTCAAAACCCTATAAGCGCATGGGTCCGCGAACAACATTTTTGCGCCAATGCTACGAGCTTTCGTGTCGTTGGGGTACCTTACTATTTTCAATAGATCCACACTTTCCATCACAAAGAGTAGTTGATAGAGTTTTTCCGCTCCTATTCCCCAATCGGAACATAAGGAAGTGACTTGTACACGAGGTATTGAGGAGTTTGCCAGTGTACCGATAATGGCTCGCATCACACGTAGGTTGTTCTCGGAGATGCTAGGCAGGAAGAACGGTATGTCGTTGTTGAGAATCTTGTCGATAACAGCCATGTAACGTGCCTCGAAATCTTTTTCTAGGTAGAAAGGGCGTGTGCCGTAACTACGATAATTGAGGAAATGATTCAGTAGCTCTGCGTCCGGTTGTGTAGGTAGTATCGTATCTCCTAGTTTGTACTTGGGGTATACTCGGCCAGTCTCGAGATAAAGAAATTCTCTGAACGACATTAAAGGCATCTGTATCGCTACATAACGTCTGGACAAGTCTGCCTTGCCATCACGAAGTACTAACGATGAGGAATCTGAGATCCAGATGATCTTCCCTGGATAGTCATCATACAAGGCCTTTAGATGTATGCTCCAATTTGATGCGTAGTGAATCTCGTCGATAATAACACCTTCATAGCCAAGCATGAATATGCTATTGACTATGTCGTAGAGTGGTTCGCCAATAATCTTCGGATTATCGGCAGAAAAGTATAATATGCGCTTGCCTTGTGAATGATGTAGTAGAAATGTGGATTTACCACATCCTCTGGCACCGGTTAGCATCAGGTTTTTGGGGAGCTCGTCGAACTCCGTGGTGAATGGTCGCAGTCTCTGCGGGAGAGCCGCTAATCGGCGTTGCATGGCCGCTACCAGTGTTTGGAGTATATTTGTATTCATGCTATGGGAATTATATTCACGTACAAAATTACCGAATTATTTCTGTGATAGAAAGAATTTATGCGAGAATGTTTCTGTGACAGAAAGAATATTGGTGTTTTTCTTTCTGTCGCGGAAATAGTGCGGGTTCCCGGATGGATATCTTTGAGAGGCTCTCTTTGATGAAAAAAGGGCTTTTGGGGCCTGCGTGAAGTTGGAGGCAAATGCCGGAGAGGAATATATGTTTCGCGAGCGAGCCGTCGGGACCGGAGCTATCGCCGGGCTATTTGCCTCCATTCACGAATTTTGCAAAGACTTATCCCCCCTGGAAACCTTACCTTCCCCCGAGACCTTACCTCCCCCCCAAAACAACTCGACGATCCGCTATTCGCCAAGGCCAACCTACCTTTCGCCGGAGAGCGTTACATGGGGTACCTCCGTTTCCGTGGCAAGGAAGCGGGGGCTATGTCGGTAGACAAGTCCGTGTCTGTGGATCTCCGACGATCTGGCTGTAAACTGAGACAAGTATCCCCGGCCAATCGAAAGTCATTGGAAAATTCTACATGCTTCTTCCAAGTCCGTATTACATTTGCTAAGTTTTATCACGTAAAAATAGCGATAGTATGGAGAAAAAGGATTTAGTAGAAGGAATGAGATTATATATCTATGAGTTACGTATGGACGGACGTTATTCCACGGCGAAGAGCTATCAGGATGCGTTGAACTCATTCATGCGTTTTTGTGGGTTGGAGGTGATACCTTATATCTATGTCAATAAGGAGAACCTCCGGCGTTATCAGGCCTTTTTGTTGAACAGAGGATGCGCATGGAACACGGTGTCGACCTATATGCGTCGGGTCCGTTGCGTGTACAACATAGCGGTGGAGGAAGGGCTGGCCCCCTATATTCCCTATTTGTTTAAGGGGGTTTTCACGGGGGTGGAGAACAAACGCAAAAAGGCGTTACCGCAGGATCTATTGCGTTCCTTGATGACGGCGCCGCTGGACGATCCGGAACTGAGAAAGACACGGCAGGCATTGTGCCTGATGTTCCAGTTTTGCGGTATGGCGTTCGTGGATTTCGCCCATCTGAAAAAGAGGAATGTCCGGGATGGGGTCTTGGAGTATAAGCGCCAGAAAACGGGTACTCCGATGCTTATAGAGGTACAATCCGCGGCATGGGAGTTACTGAGGGAACTGTCAAGTGATGTGGGGAAGGACTCTCCTTATCTGTTTCCTTTCTTGAAAGGGGTGAAGGTAGGGAAAGAGGCCTATAAAGAGTACACTTCCGCGTTGGCCCATTTTAACCGGAACCTGAAGAGGTTGGCGAGAACCTGCGGTGTGGCTATCCCGATCAC
Source organism: uncultured Parabacteroides sp. (assembly GCF_947855115.1). Classification (GTDB taxonomy): domain Bacteria; phylum Bacteroidota; class Bacteroidia; order Bacteroidales; family Tannerellaceae; genus Parabacteroides. Next base: position 118,590 of record NZ_CANTZW010000001.1, on the reverse strand, counting down.
CTCATACTCGATCCGTCATTCTTTTGCGACGATCCTGAAAGAGCAGGATGTCCCGATCGAGATGATCAGCGAGCTGTTGGGCCATAAATCGATCAAGACCACGCAAATCTACCTGAAAAGCTTCTCGTTGGAAAAGATGTCCGCGGTGAATAAAATTTGCTTTGAGAGCGTGTACAACCATGTACCAAAAGTAGGGTAAGGGAGTAGGCTACTTAGGGAGTAGCGTATTCTTTCACGGCGCAAATGTAGTAAAAAATAATTAAAAACAAGCAAACCAATCGGCCTGTTTACTCATTGTATGCGTTTGATCCTCTCCATTCTTTGATTTTCCTGTTTTATCCTAGACGTACAGACATGGTGATGCGGGCGAGACGACCCCTTGTTTCCGGTATCATTCCACCATGCCCCATAACCTGCGCGTATATCCTTGTAGAGACGGGGCGTGCCTCGTCTCCCACCGTCTGATAGTATTTTTAAGTTACCATTTTGAGGGGATGAGACGGGGCACGCCCCGTCTCTACAACCGGGTGATAACCGTTCTCCCGACTTTTAGGCTACTCCCTAAGTAGCCTAATATTTCGAGAGATGGTAATTTTCAGTAATACCATATCCAAAAATATAAGACTCTGTTTATCAAGAAGATATAAATGATTCTTGGTAGGGCTCTGAATTGCCTCTGAGTCAGTTTTCGGGTCATGGGACAACCGATAGGAAAGATGGTCATGAGAATGGATATATTGACAGGCGAGTGCCCGGATAGGGCCATGGCGCATGTCCGCGAGAGGCGTGCCCAGGAGGCCGTCCGCTGGTACGTGCTCACGCTTCCTACCGCCGGTGGCGGGCGTGACAAGATCACTCCCTCCAAGGGACTGGACGCTGAGCTCTCCCGTCGTGAGCGTCGTGGAGAGACCTTGTTCGAGTATTTCGCCCCCTCGTATGTCGAGGCGAGGAAGGTGGGCGGCAGGATGGTCAACACGAGGCGGCCCCTGCTTTACAACTACGTGTTTATCCACGCCTCCGAGAACGAGATCTTCTGCCTGAAACGTACGCTTCCCCTATACAACTTCCTTCCCCGGGTGTCCTCGGGTGGGCGGTCTTATTTCCCCTACCTGTCGGATCGTGAGATGGATACCTTGCGTTGGGTCGCCGCGTCCTACTCCAACGAGCTTCCGGTGTACGTGCCGGATAGCGGTCGCCTGCTGAGAGGCGACCGTGTGCGTATCACCTCCGGCCCGTTTGCCGGCATGGAGGCCGAGGTTGTGATCCAGCCGGGCGGTGGGCATAAGGACGTGATGGTGCGTATCCTCGATTGCATGTGGGTCCCCTTGCTCGAGGTGAAGACCGGGGAGTACGAGTTGATCGAGCTGAACACCAAGGGGAAGCGTGTCTATACCCATTTGGATAACGACCGCCTGTCGGAGGGCTTGCACGAGGCCCTGGGCCGTTATCATGCCTCCGGCGGCGTAAGCGAGGAGGATACCCGTCTGGCCCGTGAGGTCCTGCGCGGCTATGCCTCGCTCCATGGGGGGACCGACGTGATCCGTTGCAGGATTTACTCGTTGCTCCTTCCGGCCTATAGGCTGTTGGGGGAGGAGGCCGAGTTCGAGCGTTTGCACTCCACGCTGCGTGGTATGCTCCCTGCGATAAAAGCGGTACAATCCCGTGCCTTGTTGCTGGTCACGCTTTACGGTTGCACGGACAGCAGCCTCTACCAGCGCATGGCGCACGAGGTGGTAGACCCGTGGCGGGACGAGGTTTCTCCCAAGAAGAGCAAGTCCGTGTTGCTGCGTCGTTTACGGGATTACGACCGTTGGCTCGGGCATTGATCCGGCTGACGATTGATGATTGACTGTTGTGTGCGGCGAGAAATATCAAGGGTATGAGAAAGGACGGAGAAAGATGCGAGGTACCTTCCGGCATCCGGTTGATGAACCTGTTGCGCGGGCATTTGGAAGAGATCATGGATCGCGAGCGTGCGAATCGCACTTCCATCCATTTGTATTGTACGGGGGCTTACTGGGTGGCGTTCGAGCGTTCCGCCTACCAGTTGCGCCTTGTTTTCCCGGATAGCGAGACCACGCCGATGCGTTTGTACGCCTACCCGTTCCCGATCGTGATGGCCTCGGTGTCGGATCGCTCGCTGCGCTCGTACGCCCGTAGGCATGTCCCGTGGCGGGACGAGGGGGATCACGTGACGCTGACCGTCCCCGTTTTTCCCCTGTCGGACTACCAGGCGTGGCATGCCGGCGAGGTGGAGGGCCTGCCCTTGTTAGGATAAAGGCCGTATCCTCCGGATGGCTATGGCCGTCTCTAGCGGCTGGGAGACCCCTTGGCTTTGGCCGATAGGCTGACCCTGCTTTGACATATACCACTCCGGCCATCTGCCTTACCTATCTGGGCAAGAGGATGGTGGGTATGGACATTCGCAAGCCCGGCCTGAACAAGGTGTTCAACCTCTCCCGCAAGGCGGAGGGCATCACGAGCTACCTGAGCGACCCCGACCACGTGAGCCTGTCCGACATGGTCCAGCGGTCCGACATCAGCCCCAACCTCGACATCCTCCCGGGCGGTCCCATCCCCCCGAACCCGATGGAGCTGGTTGCCCGTGACGTGCTGGAGAAGGCTATCGCCCAATTGAAAGAGAGTTACGACTATATCATCTTGGACACCGCCCCAATCGGGATGGTGACGGGCACGGCTATCATCGGCCGTGTGGCGGACATGTGCGTGTGCGTCTGCCGCGCTGACGTCACGCCGAAGGCCGGTTTCAGCTACGTCAACGTGTTACAGCGGGAGCGTAAGTTCCCGAAGCTCGCTACGGTGATCAACGGCCTTGACATGACGAAGCGCAAGAACAGCTACGGCTACGGTTACGGCCGTAAATACGGCTATGGGAAGGGCTATGGTTTCGAGGCTAGGGAGAAAAAGAAATAACTAATACGCTAGTCATGCAAATAACATTATTACTACTGTCGGGTTTCATTTTTTCCATATTGTTCGGCATGGTTATTATCCCGAGGATATTGGTGATTTCTCATAAGAAACGGTTATACGATGTCCCGGATTCCCGTAAGGTACATACGATGCCGATCCCTCGTCTGGGGGGCCTGTCGTTTTTTCCGGTGATCTTGATGTCGATGTTCTTGGTGATAGGTTTTCGCTTGTATTTTTGGAATATGGGCTCGTCGAGTCTGTCGTTCAATATGCTCTATGAGTATCTTTTTCTGTTCGTGGGCATGACGTTGCTTTATCTTGTGGGTGTCTGCGACGATCTTGTGGGTGTTGGCTACCGTTATAAGTTCGCCGTCCAGATCGTGTCGGCGTTATTATTGGTATTGTCCGGTAATTGGTTCGACTCCTTGGGAGGCTTGTTCGGTGTATACTCGGTTCCCGCTTGGGTGGGTATCCCCGTCACGGTCTTTATCGTGGTGTATATCACGAACGCCATTAACTTAATAGATGGTATCGATGGCTTGGCCTCGGGCCTGTGTTGTATTGCCTTATCGGTCTTGAGCGTGATCTTCTTTATCTGCATGCAGTATGTGTACGCTTTGTTGGCCATTTGTACGCTGGGAGTCCTCATGCCTTTTTGGTGTTACAACGTTTTTGGCAACGCAAACCGTGGCCATAAGCTTTTCATGGGCGATGCCGGTAGCCTTACGCTGGGCTACGTGATCAGTTTCCTGATCATCCATCTGTGTGTGTCGAACCAAGTCTCGCCAAAGTTGCCAAATCCTTATATGGTAATCGCTTTCTCCACGGTATTGGTTCCTTTACTCGATGTAATCCGTGTGGTGTTTCATCGCCTTCGTAATCATAGGAACCCGTTCTTACCCGATAAGAATCATTTCCATCATAAGCTGCTCCGTACGGGTATGCGTGTACGGATGGTGATGGTGACGATTCTGTGCGTATCGTTTTTTTTCATCGTGTTGAATGTCTTATTGGCCATGAAAGTAAGCGTCACCTGCCTCTTGTTCTTGAACTTGGTTTTATGGTCTATCCTCCATCTGTCGATCAATAGGTTTGTCACTCGGAATCGGGAACGGAAGGAGAGGGAGGAAGCCTTCAGAAGGAAATTTTAACTCCTTGGTCTTAAGATATAGAGAAACAAATGCGAGAGTTGGCGCAGCCCATGCTTAAGAACCAATATGGGCAATATCTACTAAAAGTAATTGAGGAATTGAAGGAGACAGGAGATCCGAATTTAGGTTAAGATGGAGGTATTTAAGACAGATATAGAGGGCGTGGTGATTATTGAGCCGATGGTGTTTAATGACGCTCGGGGATATTTTTTCGAGAGTTTCTCGCAACGTGAGTTTGAGGAGAAGGTTCGTAAGATAAATTTCGTACAGGATAATGAGAGTATGTCCTCATACGGGGTGATGCGTGGCTTGCATTTCCTGAGACCTCCCTTTACTCAAAGCAAGTTGGAACGTTGCGTGAAGGGATGCGTACTTGATATAGCCGTGGATATTCGCAAAGGAAGTCCGACATATGGTAAACATGTAGCCGTTGAATTGAGTGAGGACAACCACCGCCAGTTTTTCGTGCCCAGAGGGTTTGCCCATGGTTTCGCTGTGTTGAGCGAGACTGCCGTTTTCCAATACAAATGCGATAATTTCTATGCTCCGCAAGCGGATGGGGGCATCAGTATAAAGGATGAAAGTCTGGGAATAGATTGGCAGATACCGGTGGACAAGGCCCTTCTTTCGGAGAAGGACATCAAGCATCTATGCTTGGAGGATTTCGACTCACCGTTTGATTATCATGTAAACTTATACTCTGAATTTTAATAAGATGAATATATTGGTGACTGGAGCCAACGGGCAGTAGGGAAACGAGATGCGTATCATCGCTCGGGGAAGTGACGACCACTATGTATTCACAGATGTGAATCAAGAGGAAGAGGTAGAGACTGCCTTTTGGGATATTATGGATTTGGAGGCTGTGAAGAAAATAGTTGTGGGGCAGCGCATAGACGCTATCGTGAATTGTGCCGCCTATACCAATGTGGATGCGGCTGAAAGTAATGAGAAATTGGTGGAAAAGTTGAACGCTGGTGCTCCTGAGAATTTGGCAAAGGCGATGAAGGAGATAAATGGTTTGTTGATACAGATATCGACAGACTATGTTTTTGGTAAAGAAACGTACAACATACCTTGTAAAAAGGATCAGAAGGGTACGCCTACAGGTGTTTATGGTATGACTAAATTGCGTGGCGAGCAGAAGATCATCGCTGTCGGTTGTAAGCATATGATTATCCGTACCGCTTGGCTGTACAGTGAGTTTGGGAAAAACTTTTGCAAGACGATGATGAATCTTACCGCTACCAAACCACGACTTAATGTGGTATTCGATCAGGTGGGGACACCGACATACGCTTACGATCTGGCGAAAGCCATAGAGATTGTATTGCATGATTATGCGACGGACATGGCCTGCGATATTTATGGTAAGAGTGGCATATATCATTATTCCAATGGAGGAGTTTGCTCTTGGTTTGACTTCACTAAGATGATAGCCGAATACAATGGTATGGCGGCTTGTGATGTTCAGCCCTGTCATAGCGACGAGTTCCCCACCCCGTAAAACGTCCATCCTACTCCGTGTTGGACAAAACCAAGATAAAAGAAACATTCGGGATTGATATTCCATATTGGACGGAATCCTTAAAACAATGTATCGCTAATTAAAAAAATAACCGTAAGAATCATGGTAAAACGAAATATAGTAATCACTGGTGGTGCGGGCTTCATCGGTTCTCACGTTGTACGTCTGTTTGTAAACAAATATCCAGAGTATAACATCATTAATTTAGACAAGTTGACCTACGCCGGCAACTTGGCAAACCTGAAGGATGTGGAGGACAAACCAAACTATAAGTTTGTGAGGATGGATATTTGCGACTTCGAGGCGTTCTATAAACTGATGCAAGAGGAACGGATCGATGGCATCATTCATTTGGCTGCGGAGAGCCATGTAGATCGAAGTATCAAGGATCCGTTTACATTCGCCCAGACAAACGTAATGGGTACTTTGGCTTTGCTTCAAGCCGCTAAGTTGTATTGGGAAAGCCTACCAGAGAAGTATGAGGGTAAACGCTTCTATCATATCTCTACCGATGAGGTTTATGGAGCGTTGGTCATGAACCATCCGGGAGGAATTGAGCCACCGTTCACGACAGCGGCATCCTCCGGTGGGCATCACTTGGCATATGGGGATGATTTCTTCTATGAGACAACGAAATACAATCCTCATTCGCCCTATTCGGCGAGCAAGGCAAGCTCAGACCATTTTGTCCGTGCCTATCACGATACCTACGGCATGCCGACCATTGTTACAAACTGCTCGAATAATTACGGCCCCTATCAATTCCCGGAGAAACTGATACCCCTGTTCATCAACAATATCCGTCACCGTAAGCCGCTTCCGGTCTATGGCAGGGGTGAGAACGTGCGCGACTGGTTGTTCGTGGAGGATCATGCCCGTGCGATAGACCTGATTTTCCACAATGGCAAGATCGCCGAGACCTACAATATAGGTGGTTTCAATGAGTGGAAGAATATCGACATCATCAAGGTGGTGATCAATACGGTTGACCGTCTGTTAGGCCGCAAAGAGGACGAGGACATGGATCTGATCACCTACGTGACCGACCGCCTCGGCCATGACGCACGCTATGCCATCGACTCAACCAAGTTGCAAAAGGAACTCGGTTGGGAGCCCAGCTTACAATTCGAGGAGGGGATAGAGAAGACGGTGCGTTGGTATTTGGATAATCAAGGGTGGATGGATCAGGTGACCAGTGGGGAGTATCAGAGGTATTATGAGGGGATGTATAGTAAATAAATGCTATACAACCCTTGCTAATAATTTGTAAATCATAAATCATAATTTACGATTCTTTCCTATATTTACCTTGTTATAAATAATTTGTCTATGACTAGATCTCAGTTAATACGTAAGATAGGGAATTTGCTTCACGAGATAGTTCCGCAAGCGGGGATTATCCTCTATGGGTCGCAAGCCAGAGGAGATGTGGAGATGGATTCGGACGTTGACTTGTTGATTTTAGTGGATAAGGACAAACTCATTTATCAAGATGTAGTGGGGATCACTTACCCGCTTTATGACTTGGAACTGCTGGAAAATGTTACGATCAGCCCCTTGATCTATACAAAAAAATAGTGGGAAGAGAGACCTTTCAAGACACCTTTTTATGTGAATGTGGTGAATGAGGATATTAAGGCTATGAGACAGTAATTAGATGAATATAATATTTAACAACTGGTAGCCTATCGTATTGCGAGGGCCAAGGAAACATTGACAGAGGCTGATCTGTTAATTGGGGGGCAGTACTATAATGTGGCTGTCAATAGGTTGTATTATGCTTGTTACTATGCGGTAATTGCTATTTTGGTAAAATATAGAATCAACGCGCAAACCTATGATGAGGATAAGAAGCTCACATTGCATTCATTGCCTCCGGTAAATATTATTTATGGAAAAACGGAATATACTCTATAAATAATACCTCTTCTTGGGAGTATGGGAAGTGATGTTATTTGTGAGTAGTTTTAGGTATTCCTTCCTGTAACGAGGCCCTGGATTTGTACTCTGCTACTTGTATTATGTTGAGGAATTTGTCTCGGTAACTTATCTAAATATAGTTTAAACTCTTTTTAAATCACGACTTTTAGTTTTTGTCCTACTGGTTTATCGGGCGAGAGGGGAGTGGTTTGTGTACTCATCTTTATGTCAACATTAAAGACAAATATCATCCTTAATTTTATTAATACGGTTACGGGAATTATATTTCCTGTCATTACTTTCCCTTATGCGGCACGTGTGTTGCTGCCGGAAGGTATTGGCTCCGTGAATTTCTTGCAATCGATAGTTGCCTATATTGTTTTGTTGACCAGTTTGGGAATACCGATGTATGCGGTTCGAGAGGTTGCCAAATATCGGGATGATATAGTTATTCGTAACCGGATTACGGTAGAGATATTGCTGCTGAGCGTTATTCTTTGTTTGTTTGGATACGTGGTAGTTGCTGTATTGGGTGTTTATGTGCCGCAAATATCTGCACAATTAGGTGTATTCTATGCCTTAAGTCTGACGATTTTGTTCACCAGTTTGGGCGTGAATTGGTTCTATCAAGCGATTGAAGATTTTAAGTTTATTACTATTAGGGCGTTGTGCTTTCGTCTATTGGCAACGTTGGCTCTTTTTTTGTTTGTCAAGGGTAAAGAGGATTTGTTGATATATGCGTTTGTCTTGGTGGGTACTACGGTAGGTAACAATTTAATCAACTTCATCCATTTGCGGAAATGGATGCTGGTACGCTCTATTTGTTGGGATGAGCTGCACATTTGGCGGCATTTACGCCCTTCGTTGCGTATTTTCGTATTCAACTTGGTAACTAGCATTTATTTAAATTTAAATACGGTGATGCTTGGTTTTATGCGGGGTGATGACGCTGTAGGATTCTATACGGCTGGCAATAAATTGTCGCATGTGGTATTGAGTGTGGTCGCCTCTTTGGGTGTAGTCTTATTACCTCGTTGTTCCAATCTGATAGAGACAGGGCAGATGGAGGCTTTCTCTAAAGTGACGAGCAAATCCTATCGGCTGGTCGTAGGGGTATCTTTACCCAGCATCGTAGGGTTGATCGTATTGGCGATACCTGTTATACGTATCTTTTGCGGAGATGAGTTCTTGGAGGCGGTTCCCGTACTTTGTTGGACTGCACCTGTTATCTTGTTCATCGGGCTGAGCAACGTGATCGGTTTACAGATCTTGTATCCATTGGGAAAGGAGAGCATCGTGATTTGGAGTACGGTGGGTGGAGCGGTGTTGAATCTTCTGCTAAACCTGTGGCTGATACCTCCCTATGGTGCGGTAGGAGCTGCCATCTCGACTTTTGGAGCTGAGTTTATTGTGTTATTTATTCAGGTTGTTGTAGGATGTAAATATTTACCGTTCCGATTTTATGAGCGGGATTACTTGAATTATCTTTGGGCCTCCGGGGCGATGGCGATGATACTTTACGGACAAACATTATGGATCTCTAATACTTTCTATCTTGTATCCTCTTGTGTGATGACAGGAGTTTTGGTGTATGCCGGGATCTTATGGATCAAGCGGGATGTCTTATTTATGGAGGTCTTTAGCTATGCGACTAAACTAATCAAAAAATAAAATGAAACCATATGATTATTTGATTGTTGGGGCCGGTTTGTTTGGTTCCACATACGCTTGTCTTGCCCGAAAGAAAGGTAAGCGTTGTTTGGTCATAGATAGACGTCCGTATTTGGGGGGAAATCTGTATTGTGAGAGGATAGAGGGGATAAACGTGCATAAATATGGGGCACATATCTTTCATACCTCTAATAAAGAAGTATGGGATTTCGTGAATTCCATCGTGGATTTCAATCGTTATACGAACAGTCCGGTCGCCAATTATCAAGGGAAACTCTATAACCTGCCTTTCAATATGAATACTTTCTACCAAATGTGGGGCGTGAGAACTCCGGAAGAGGCGAAGGCGAGGATAGAGGAACAGAAGTTGGAGGCTGTGACTCAGATGCGTGTCGCAGGTGTATCGGAGCCTCGCAATCTGGAAGAGCAGGCCTTGACGTTGATCGGTAAGGATATTTACGAGAAGTTGATCAAGGGATATACGGAGAAACAATGGGGACGTAGATGCTCGGAGCTTCCCGCCTTTATCATCAAGCGTCTACCCGTGCGTTTTGTGTTTGACAATAATTATTTCAATGATACTTATCAAGGGATTCCGATGGGAGGCTACAATAAATTGATCGAAGGTTTGCTGGAGGGAGTGGAAACCCGGACGAACGTTGATTTCTTTGCGGATCGCAGCCATTGGGAGTCTTTGGCTGATAAGATTGTTTTTACTGGTAAGATTGATGAGTTTTATGATTATCGTTTCGGTAAGTTGGAATATCGCACGGTACGCTTTGAGGAGGAGATCCATGAGCACTGTAATTATCAGGGTAATGCGGTAGTGAATTATACGGAGCGAGATATTCCTTATACACGTATTATCGAACACAAGCATTTTGAGATGTTCGGTGAAGAAGTTTACAAACTTCCCTACACCATAATCTCACGCGAATACTCTATCGAGTGGCATGACGGCATAGAGCCTTACTACCCCGTGAATGATGTCCGGAACACCGGGCTTTACGCCCGGTACAAGGAACTGACAGACAAGGAAAGTGTGATTTTCGGAGGTAGGCTGGCGGAGTACAAGTACTACGATATGCATCAGGTGATAGAAAAAGTGTTGGATTTGAAAATTGAATGATATGGAAAAAGAAAAGAATAGAGATTCACAAGTCAAAATCTTGGTCTGTTGCCATAAGCCGGGTATTTGGCTTGACAACGATGTTTATATGCCCATTCAGTGTGGTAAAGCTGTCAGTAATATAGATTTGGGTATTCAAGGGGATGATATGAGAGATAATATCAGTGCGAAGAATTCCAATTATTGTGAACTGACTGCCATGTATTGGGCTTGGAAGAATTTGAAAGATATAGATTATGTTGGACTTTGTCATTATCGACGTTTTTTTAACCTACAAACTCATGGATGGGGAAGAAAATGTACGCATATTGTCAATTCATGGGACAAAGCGGCAGTATCTCCTTCTCTAATAAAAACAATGTTGTTGCGGAAAGATATCATTTTGGCGAAACCGGATGTATATTCATGTTCCGTAAAAAAGCAATACTGTATACAGCACATAAAAGAAGATCTGGATATGCTTCGTGCTGTTTTGATAGAAAAGTATCCAGATTTTGTTTCCGCATATGATTTTGTAATGGAGAAGACAAACCGTATTTCACCGTATAATATGTTTATGACCAACAGAGAGCTTTTTCAAAGCTATTGTGAGTGGTTGTTCGATATACTGTTTGCCGTAGAAAAAAGAATCCCTCTATCTGGCTATCCTTATCAAGCTCGTGTCTTTGGGTTCATGGCAGAACGGCTTTTGAATGTATACTGTCGTCAATATAAACTAAATGTCGATTATCGACAAGTATGTATTAGGGATGATAATAGGCAAGATAAAAGTTGGCTTTCATACCAAGCAAAGCGAAGTTACTTGAATCTGTTGTTTTATTTGGGTATGAAAAAGTAAAGTCTCAATGTTTATGTATCCCTATCTTATACTTTTCTTCTTCGCCCTATGTGCCTTGTTTTGTGACAAAAGGTACAAAAAGTTTTTGTTCAACACATTATTGTGGTATTCCATACTCTTATCAGGGCTGAGGTATCGTGTAGGGCTAGATACGCTGAATTACATGCTGTTTTATTCAGATATTCCCACATGGAACACTTTCTCTGTAGACGATTTCTACAACTTTAGCTATCAGCCTTTTTATTTGCTACTTTGTGTATTAGCAAAAAGCATTTCATCGGATTTTTATGTTCTTCAACTCATACAAGCCATTCTCGTTAATTGTGCATTCTTCTGGTTTGCAAAGAAATATTCAAATTATCCATTCCTGTATATATTCCTCTACCTTTGTACTTATTATACTTATTTCAATTTTGAGATAATGAAAGAAGGTATTAGCGTTGCTGTTTTCCTCTTAATCTTTCCATACTATCGGGAGCGGAAATGGGGCAAATACTACATAGGGGCATTTGTCAGCTTAATGTTCCATTTGTCGGCATCGATATTATTCCTTTTTCCACTTGTCAGGAACTTAAAATTCGATAAGAAGTTCATCCTGTATGCAGCGATGTCCGTAGTTGTGTTTTCGGCATTGTTTCGTATTTATGAGCAGGGAAATTTGGTTATAGGGATGAGTGAGGTGGCTAGCGAAAAAATCTCCTCTTATCAAGGGCTGGAACGATTCAATCTGAAATGGACGCTTTTTCAGATGTTCCCAGTGGCAATATTACCTTTGTTGTTACTTTGGTACACTAAGCACATGAAAAAAAAGGATACGGAAATGTATGAGGGCTTCCTGTGCGTCCGAATAATAATGGGAATCGGAATTCTATTTTTTCAGTTGATTTTCACTCGGTTTTCAAACTATACCACTCCTTTTTTATTACTACTTTTAACAGAATGTATCAGTCCGGTTATTTATAAAAGGAAAGTAGTGAGGTTAACTATGTCTCATGTTTGGCTTTGGGTTGTCATAACCTATTTTTCAATTTTATATATGCTTCCAGCTGCAAGGGGGCGAACATATAACCAATGGATTCCATACTATTCAATTTTTAATCCACAAAGAGATGTCGTAAGAGAGAACATGTGGAAAAATCATTTCGTGTATTGACCAATAAGTATTATTTATGTCTGTATTTGTAATCATAGTCACCTACAATCCTGAACATGACCTTTTGAGACGGCAGTACGAATCCATCCGGGGGCAAGTGTCAGGAATCATCTACGTAGACAATCACTCAACGTCTCTTGCATTACCGCTTGCCTTACCGGAAGAAGATGGAATATACTACATCCTAAACAATAGAAACGAAGGCTTAGGATATGCTCAAAATCAAGGAATAAAAAAAGCCTTGGAATTGGGGGCTGATTTCATATTATTATTAGATCAAGATTCGGAACTTTTTCCTTCTATGATTCAAGATTTGAAGGATACTTATTTATTCTGCCTCTCAAAGGGTGAAAAAGTAGGTGCCGTGGCTCCTGGGATAGTGAATGCTTTTGACGAGTCTTCTCCAGTTTTGGGTATATTGATTGATGGTATTCATATTAAGACTTTAGCTTTAAAAGATATTCCTTTAGAAGTGAGTTATTGTATCGCTTCCGGTACACTGATTCATAAGTCTGTACTTGAGGATATAGGGTTGATGAACGAATATATGTTTATTGATTTTTTAGATCTAGAATGGTGTATGCGAGCAAGGTCCAAAGATTATAAGATTTTTTTATCTCCTAAGGCTAGATTGCTTCATAGATTGGGAAATGGAGAGATGGATAGAATTACATCTCATTCCCCTATGAGAGAGTATTACATTTGTAGAAATGGATTCCTTTTGCTGAAATTGAACTATATACCTTTGGGCTTTAAGATTCGTCGTTGTGTACTGATTCCTCTTAGAGTTCTTAAATCATTCGTAACTGGTAGAAAAGAATATTTCAAGAATGGTTTGAAAGGTGTATATGATGCGTTTTTAGAAATAATTTAATTTGTAAATAGTAATGATTTACTCTATTATTGTAACCTATAATCCTGATCTTAAGCTTTTAGAGAAACAGTTTCACGCTTTATGTTTACAAGTGGATGCACTTGTCTATATTGATAACGGATCCAGAAATTTATCTGATATAAAGAGATTCATAGAAAAGGTGAAGAAGGTTCAAGATATAATTATCGTAGTATATAATAAAAAAAATATAGGTTTAGGAGCTGCACAAAACCAAGGGATAGATATAGCTATGGCTAATGGCATTGATCATGTTGTCTTTTTTGATCAGGATTCCACTCCGGAGCAGGGGTTTATATCAAAAATGTTGAAAGTGGAAACGAAACTATTGTCTCAAGGAAAGAGAGTAGGTGTAGTAGCACCTACAGCTATTGAGGAAGGATCTGGTAAAATTTGCGGGGTGACATTACATGAAAGATGGTGTAAACGGCAAGTTTTTCCGCAAGAAGGAGAATTTTCCGTACTTTGGGTGATGGCTTCGGGTTCTCTTTTTCGCACCGAAGTATTTCATACAATTGGTAAAATGAATCCTCATTTTTTTGTTGATATGATTGATACGGAATGGGGATATCGTGCCAAAGCTAAGGGATATGAGGTTTTTGTGACAGCGGGAGCGAGACTGTTTCATAATGTGGGTGACTCTTCTAAGAATATAGGAGGAAGAACGATGCATATACATCATCCTTATAGGCTCTATTATCATGCTCGGAACAATATTGTACAACTTTATAATCCTGTTTATAAAAGATATCGGTTTAGAGTTATAACGAAAACTTTTGCTCGTGTATTGGTAAGAATAGGGTTGCATGTTATTCTGGTCAAAAATGGAATGGAATATCTAAAATATGGAATTCAAGGAATTGTAGATGGTTTTATGAGAAAGTTAGGACCTTATGGGGATACGTATAAGTATCGTTTTGATACTGATAGTTAGTATTCTTTGGATTTTATACAAGAAGTAAAATGATTTATTTTATATCAAATTATGAGTATTTTAAAGTATAGAGTAGGTATTCGTGGAATACTTTGTTTAATAGAGCACATACTTGGATATGTGTTTATCATAATAAACAATCATATATATTCTAAACAATTTAAGAATAGATTGAGATCTCTTGGTTATAATTCAGCAGAGAGACAACCGGGTGAAGATGCATATATAAGAAAATGGGAGAGACTATCGAATAAGGTTGAACCTTATAGTTATCGTTTATTCTTACGATATATAGGACAAAATGAAAATATTGTTCCAGAAGCGGTGGGGCGTACGTTTATAGAACCGGTACTTAATCCAATTAGATATCGTGCGTATTATTCTGATAAGAATTTGTATGCTCAGTATCTTCCCAAAGAGTTTTTGCCTGAGACTATTGCTCGTAGGATCAATGGAGGTAAAATTCTCGACAGTGATTATTCTTTGTTTGTGGGTGATCCTTTTCTTTGTATCCCAACATATATTAAAGCACTTATTCTAAAGCTCTCCGTAGACACTGATAGCGGAAAGGGGGTTACAAAATTATTTAGGAAAGGTAATGGATGGGAAACAGTGGATCGTGAGCCATTTACTGTGATAGATTTAGAGAAATACGGTAATGATTGGATATTACAAGAGGCTGTTGAACAGCATGCTTTTATGGCCCGATTTTGTTCAACGGCGGTTAATACATTACGTATAGCTGTTTATCGTTCTCCAAAAGATGAGTTACCCCATGTTGTTGCTTCTATGATGCGTATAGGTAAAGAGGGAGCTTATTGTGATAATGGCCATGCGGGAGGTGCTGGAGTTGGTGTTAATCCTAAAACGGGTGAAGTTAATCATTATGCCACTGATCAATATGGAAATCGCTATGAGAAGTGGAATTCGGTTGATTTTACTAAAGAAAAATTTGTTATACCAAAGTGGAGTAGTATTCTTTCTTTTGCTTGTGAGGTGGCTCGTAAGAATCATCATCTTAGGCTTTTGGCCTTGGATATTTGCTTGGATAAAGAAGGAAATCCTAAGTTGTTGGAATATAACTGTTCCGGCTATTCTTATTGGTTGTTTTTGTACAATGCCGTTGATGCTTTGGGTGATTATACAGAAGAAATAATAGAATATTGCTCATGCCATCAAGTGGAGCAAGTCAAAATAATTTATTGATGTCTGACTGATATTAAAAGTATGTATAGATGAATTATAAAAGAATATTTAGAAATCAACAACTTCGTTTTATGATTTTACGTTTGCTGCAATTTGTGCCAGACCGTTTCATGCTGAGTATGCAGTATTATATAAAAATGGGGTGTTGGCTAGATTTCAACAAGCCAAAAAGGTTCACCGAGAAATTACAGCTATATAAAATGAAGTATCGGGATGAAAGACTTTGTCGTTGTGTCGATAAGTATGAGGTACGAAAATATGTGGAAAGTAAAGGCCTCAGTGATATATTGAACATATGTTATGGTGTGTATGATCGTGCGGAGGATATCGAATTGAATGGACTTCCCAACCAATTTGTGGCAAAAACGACAAATGGTGGAGGTGGGCAAAACGTAATTATCGTGCGAGATAAGAATCATCTGGATGAGAAAGATTTCAAGCAAAAATTGAATGTATGGCTTAAAGGAAGATTAGATGCGTGTGGAAGAGAATGGGCCTATTCTGGAATAGAGTATCCCAAAATAGTTATCGAGGAATTATTAGTAGATGAACGTAATGAAGATGGTTCTATAGAAGATTATAAGTTCTTTTGTTTTAATGGAAAAGTATGTTGCATACAGGAAGATACAGGAAGATACGGTCTACATAAACGAAATTTATATACGAAAAAGTGGGAATTATTAGACGTTATTTGTACATATCCCAGTGTTTCTGTGAGTCCTAAGCCGATTAATTTTGAGGAAATGATTCAGATTGCAGAAATCCTTGGAAAGGATTTTCCATTCGTTCGTGTAGATCTATATAATATTCATGGTAAAATATATTTTGGGGAATTGACATTTTACCCAGGAAGTGGCTATGAAGGTTATAAGCCGGATTCTTTTGACTTTGAACTGGGGAAATATTTCACGGAATATTGAGGAGTCTGCATTTAATTTGTATGTCAAAATTATTTATCGTCCTCAACGAGGACTATTTCCTTCTTACGCACCGTAAGGATCTTGCCGTGCGTGCGCAAGAGGCCGGTTATGACGTGACGATCGTGGCTAAGAATACCGGGCGTAAGGAACAGGTGGAAGCGTTGGGTTTGGAGATGCTGGAATTGCCCATTTATCCTACGGGGAAGAATCCTATAGGGGAATTGAAGACTTTTTGGTTTCTTTATCGGCTTTATAAACGGGAGAAGCCAGATATCGTGCATCATGTGGGATTGAAAACCATCCTTTGGGGTGGATTGGCTGCTAAGTTGGCCGGTGTGAAGGGGGTTGTGAACGCTGTCAGCGGATTGGGGGTGATGTTCTCATTAGAGAAAGAATCCCGGTTGACGGGCTTGATATTGAGTGTCCTTCGTTTCTCGCATCGTCGAAAAAATTTGATTGAGATCTTTCAAAATCATGAGGATGAACGGTTGTTTGTCGAGAATGGAGTGGTAACTAACGATCAAATCCGGTTCATCAAAGGATCGGGAGTGGATCTAAAGACATACACATATACTTCGGAACCTGTCTCGGATAAAATTCGGATACTGTTCACGGCGCGGATGGTGGAAGAGAAAGGGGTTTGGGTATTGGTGAATGCTGCGGAATTACTCCGAAAAGAATACGAGGGGCGTATATGCTTCCTCTTGTGTGGTGGTCTATCATCGAATCCAAAAGCGATCAAGGAGGAGGAGTTGAATGATCGTTGCGATGGAAATTATATACAATGGTTGGGATATCGGTCGGATGTTCCGGATTTGTTGAGGTCTTCTCATATCGTAGCTTTTCCTAGCTATTACCGAGAGGGGGTACCGAAATCGTTGATTGAGGCCACAGCTATTGGGCGGCCTATCGCCACGACAAACTCTATCGGGTGTAAGGATACGGTAGAGGATGGGGTGAATGGATTTTTGGTGCCTATTAAAGATAGCAAGGCGCTAGCGGAAAAATTGAGGGTCTTGATTGATGACGCAGATTTACGGAAACGAATGGGACTTAATTCCCGACAAATAGCGGAACGGGACTTTTCCTTGGATGATGTCATCGTAAAGCATTTGGTGATTTATGATAGGTTGATGCATTAAAGATTAGATTTTCTTATTGGGTATGTTTGCTTATCTCAAATGAGAAAGTTATGTCTGTATCAATATAAAATTGATAAAGAATGACAATGAGCAAATTGAACGAGCATCACCTTTCGGATATAGAGGCCAAGAAACGTTCCATAGCGTCTTGGCAGAGGCAGCCGCTATCTCTTGAACGTTTGATTCAATTCAAGTGCTTGCGGGAACAGCGTATTGCAAGGGAGTCCAAATTGGGGCTCTCCGATAATTTACTGTAAATACAGGATGTTGGATTTCTGATATTTCTGTTCTTGGTGTTTTCTCAGATAGGGGATCTGGGAATGAGGTTTATTCTTCTTTTGATTCAGAGTTTCTTTTTGAATTGAATGATTTTAGATATGCAGATGATAATTTAAATTCCTTTTTTGAAAGAATAGACGTCCATGATCTTTATATTCCTGATTGCGCCTATGATTTAATAGGTTTTGCCTTAAATTCATCAAAAAGTATTTGTGCTGTGTTGACACAACCGTTCGTCCGGTCTGAACGAGAGGCTGCGGAAGATGAGATCTGTGCTTCATTGTTATCTTATGGCTTTACCTCTGAGCTTGGAGGAGAATATTATACGAATGGAGGGTATGATATCTTTGATGCGGTGCCAAATAATGTCCTTTATGGTATAGATGGGAAATTTTATTTTATAGATACTATTATTTATCGAACAAATAAAGAAGGACTGAATATTTATAGAAGTCTTTCTCCTCGTTGTTCTAAATAGTCATCAAAGCTTTATTTTCTGCCTGTAACAGGCTTTCTTACACAAATCTTTTTTCAATTTACGTATTTATGAAGGTTTTACTGACTGGTTCTGCCGGCTTTATCGCCTCGTTCGTCGCACGGCGTTTGCTGGGGCGGGGAGACGAGGTCGTGGGGTTGGATAATATCAATGGATATTATGATACGGCCTTGAAGTATGGCCGCTTGAAAGAGGCGGGTATAGGGGAAGAGGAGGTGGATTGGTATAAATTGACTCCGAGCCATACGTATGAGAAATACCGTTTTATCCGGATGAACCTGGAGGATCGGCAAGCGATGCGGATGCTTTTCGCCAACGAGGGGTTTGACGCTGTGATTAACTTGGCCGCCCAAGCGGGCGTACGTTACTCGATCACGAATCCGTATGCGTATGTGGAATCGAACTTGGATGGCTTTATCAATGTGCTGGAGGGATGTAGGCATCATCAGGTGAGGCATCTGGTGTATGCCAGCTCCAGCAGCGTGTATGGGCTGAATGCGGATGTGCCCTTCTCCGAGAAAACGAGTATCGCCCATCCCGTGAGCTTGTATGCCGCATCCAAGAAATCTAACGAGTTGATGGCACATGCGTATAGCCAATTGTATGGGATTCCTACCACGGGTTTGCGTTTCTTTACGGTGTATGGGCCGTGGGGGAGACCGGATATGTCTCCTTTCTTGTTTGCCGACGCTATTCTGCACGATCGTCCGATCAAGGTGTTCAACAACGGGGATATGCTACGTGACTTCACGTATATCGATGATATCGTGGAGGGGATGATACGGGTCTTGGACCGGCCGGCTACACCGAATCCGGGTTGGAACCCGGAATACCCGGATCCCAGTTCCTCTTCTGCGCCCTATCGTATTTATAATATAGGCAATTCCCGGCCTGTCAGGTTGATGGATTTTATACAAGCTATTGAGATCGCTTGCGGAAAAGAGGCGGTGAAGGATTTCCTTCCGATGCAACCGGGGGACGTGTACCAGACGAACGCCGATACTACGTTGCTTCAACGGGCGGTGGGTTTTAAGCCCTCAACGGATATTCAAGAGGGTGTTAATCGAACCGTGGCGTGGTTCAAATCATATTATAATCTATAAAAATAAATTCTACGGTATGAAGATAGCGATTGTCGGAACAGGATATGTCGGTTTGGTAACGGGTACCTGTTTTTCGGAGATGGGTGTGGACGTTACGTGCGTGGATGTGATGGCCGGGAAGATCGAGAACTTGAAGAAGGGTGTCATCCCGATTTACGAGCCGGGCTTGGAGGATATGGTCCATAAGAATTATAATGCCGGACGTTTGAGATTCACGACGGATCTTGCCTCTGTGCTGGATGATGTGGAGGTGGTGTTCAGTGCGGTGGGTACGCCTCCGGATGAGGATGGCAGCGCTGATCTGCGCTATGTGCTGGAGGTGGCCCGCACGGTAGGGCGACATATCAATAAATATACGTTAGTGGTGACTAAAAGTACGGTACCGGTGGGTACGGCCCGTAAGGTGAAGGCCGCTATCCAAGAGGAACTGGATAAACGGGGTGTGTCTGTTGAGTTTGACGTGGCCAGTAATCCGGAGTTCCTGAAAGAGGGAAATGCGGTGGACGATTTCATGAAACCGGATCGTGTGGTGGTCGGCGTGGAATCGGATCGGGCACGGAAGTTGATGGAGAAGTTGTATAAGCCATTCATGATGAATAACTATCGTTTGATCTTTACGGATGTGCCTTCTGCCGAGATGATCAAATACGCCGCTAATTCCATGTTGGCTACCCGTATCAGTTTTATGAATGACATCGCCAATCTCTGTGAGCTGGTGGGTGCTGACGTGAACATGGTGCGTAAGGGGATAGGCTCGGATAGTCGTATCGGTAGTAAGTTCTTGTACCCGGGATGCGGCTATGGCGGCTCTTGCTTCCCGAAAGACGTAAAGGCGTTGATCAAGACGGCGGAAAAGAATGGCTATACGATGAATGTATTGAGAGCGGTCGAGGAGGTGAATGAGAGGCAAAAGAGTGTGTTGTTTCATAAACTTCAAAAACATATCCCGGACTTATCCGGTAAGACGGTGGCCCTGTGGGGCTTGGCTTTTAAACCGGAGACGGATGATATGCGCGAGGCTACCTCTTTGGTCTTGGTTGATTTGCTGACGAAAGCGGGTGCTACGGTCAAGGTGTATGATCCGATCGCCATGACGGAGTGCATGCGTAGGCTTGGCGACAAGGTCTTCTATGCGAGTGATATGTATGACGCTACGGTGGATGCGGATGCGTTGTTACTGGTTACGGAATGGAAGGAATTCCGTATCCCTAGCTGGGCTGTACTAAAAAAACTTATGCGTGATCCATTATTGATCGATGGCCGCAATATTTACGATGCCCATGAACTTCATGAAGCCGGTTTTTCCTATGAGTGTATAGGAATACAATAACAGATATTTTATATTGTAAAACAACAGCACGCATATGTGGCATAGGGGGTAAACCTTATATGCCTAAAAAATAATCATCTTGGACATTCATTACCCTTTCGGGAGGTAATGAGTGACTGGGGTGATTATTTTGTTTTTAGGTAGTGGTGGTGGAATAAGTCAACCCATAAGTTTCCCTCATTATGGATTGAAAATAAACTCTCCCTTTTGCTTATAAAACGAAAGCTTTCTTAACTAAACGTCCGATAAAAACATATTTTCCGTGAAAGTGTCAAATATTTCAGGTTTGTTTAAACAATATGTTAGGGATTGTCTGTATCTTTGCGGCAAAATCAAAAAGTTGATTCTATAATGGAAGTATTGAAGCATGAGTGTGGTGTTGCCATGGTCCGGTTACTGAAACCCTTGGAATATTATCACCAGAAGTACGGTAGCTGGATGTATGGACTGAACAAACTCTATTTGCTGATGGAAAAGCAGCATAACCGAGGGCAGGAAGGAGCGGGTTTAGCCTGCGTGAAGCTAGAGGCAAATGCCGGAGAGGAATATATGTTTCGTGAACGGGCCGTCGGAACTGGAGCTATTACCGAGATATTTGCCGCCGTTCACGAATCCTACAAAGACTTACCCCCCGAACAACTCAACGATCCGCTATTCGCCAAAGCCAACCTACCTTTCGCCGGAGAACTTTACATGGGTCACCTCCGTTACAGTACCACCGGGAAATCCGGAATCTCTTATATCCATCCTTTTTTACGACGCAACAACTGGCGTGCCAAGAACCTCGCCGTATGCGGGAATTTCAATCTCACAAATGTTCATGATATATTTGAGGAGATCACGGCGATCGGACAGCATCCCCGGAGATATTCCGATACCTATATCATGCTGGAGCAGTTGGGGCATCGGCTGGACCGGGAGGTGGAGCGCCTCTACCGGAAGTGTGAAGCGGAAGGATTAGAAGGGATGGATATCACGCATGCCATCGAGGATCAAATCGATTTGTCGAACGTATTGAAACGCTGTGTGCCGGGGTGGGATGGAGGTTTCGTGATTTGCGGCATCACCGGCAGTGGAGAGTCGTTCAGCGTGCGAGACCCGTGGGGAATCCGTCCGGCCTTCTATTATGTGGATGATGAGATCATCGTGCTGGCATCCGAGCGTCCGGTTATACAGACCGTGATGAACGTACAGGTAGAGGATATCCGGGAATTGAGCCGGGGAGAAGCGATATTCGTCAACAAAAAAGGCGAATGGCATACCTCCCGGATCGTGGAGCCGAAGGAGAACAAGGCCTGCTCTTTCGAGCGCATCTACTTCTCGCGAGGTAGCGACGTGGATATCTACCGGGAAAGAAAACGCTTGGGGGAAAACCTCGTACATCCGATCCTGAAAGCGGTGGATTACGACTTGAACCATACCGTCTTCTCCTTTATCCCGAATACGGCCGAGGTTGCTTATTTCGGAATGCAGGAGGGGTTGAACAACTACTTGAACAAGCTGAAAAAAGAATGGATCGCCGATCGTAGCCACCTGCTCAGGGAAGAGGAGCTGGAACAAATCCTCTCCATGCGGATACGCTCGGAGAAGGTAGCGATAAAAGATATAAAGTTGCGCACCTTTATCGCCGAGGGTAATAGCCGGAATGACCTGGCGGCGCACGTATATGATATTACTTACGGGAGTATAGAACCTTTTGTCGATAATCTGGTTGTGATAGATGACAGTATCGTGCGGGGTACTACCTTGCGCCAGAGTATTATTGGAATCTTGGACCGCCTGCATCCGAAAAAGATCGTGATCGTAAGTTCTTCTCCGCAGGTACGTTATCCGGATTATTATGGTATCGATATGTCTCGGATGAACGAGTTTATCGCTTTCAAGGCGGCGGTGGCCCTGTTGCGTGACCGGGGGATGGAATACGTGATCTTGGACGCTTATCGAAAGGCGAGGAAAGAGTTGGCGGTTGACAGCGGACAGTTGGCGGTTAAAAGACCTCTTGACTCGGCAGTCGGCAGTCCGTTATCAACGGTCAATTACGTAAAGGAGGTGTACGCCCCGTTTACGGACGAGGAGATATCCGCTAAGATGGTGGAGTTGCTTACCCCGGCAGGGACACGGGCGAAGGTAGAGATCGTTTACCAGACCTTGGAGGGTTTGCACGCCTCTTGCCCGGATTATCCGGGTGACTGGTATTTCTCCGGCGATTACCCGACACCGGGCGGGACTCGGTTAGTGAACGAGGCTTTTATTCACTATATGGAAGAAGAATACTTAATTAATTGAAAATTGAAAATGGAGAATTGAAAATTATGACGGGCGATAGCTTGTTCAGCTTAATTTCCGATGCTCCTTTTATATTATAAAACGAAGTTTTTTATGAGGACAGCAACTTTGATGTTAGACGATGGTTCCGTCTTCCGTGGCTACTCTTTCGGCTATGAGAAACCGGTGGCGGGCGAAGTCGTGTTCAATACCGCTATGACCGGATATCCGGAGAGTTTGACAGATCCTTCGTATGCGGGCCAGTTGATGGTGTTGACTTATCCGCTCGTTGGTAATTACGGAGTTCCGCCCCGTACGTTCGGGTCGAACGGGATCGCTACGTTTATGGAAAGCGAGAAGATACATGCCGAGGCGATTATCGTCAGCGACTATAGTCATGAGTATAGCCATTGGAATGCCGAGTGTAGCTTGGGCGACTGGTTGAAGGAGGAGAAGATACCGGGCATATACGGTATCGATACCCGTGCGCTGACAAAGAAATTACGTGAGCATGGTGTGATGATGGGACGCATCGTTATCGGCGATGCCGATAACGGAGTTGAAAATGGAGAATTGAGAATTGAAAATTATGAAAATGTGAACTATGTGGATCGGGTGTCGTGTAAGGAGATTATTTGTTACCTGCCCGATGGTACGAGTCAGACCTGTTCTTTATCAGAAGCCCCCGATTTTCAATTTTCAATTCTCAATTCTCAATCCCAAAAGCACGTCGTGCTTTTGGATTGCGGCGTGAAACATAATATCATTCGTTGTTTGTTGAGGCGTAACGTGGCGGTGATTCGTGTACCTTGGGATTACGACTTCAATCATTTGGAATACGATGGTTTGTTTATCAGTAACGGCCCGGGCGATCCGGATACCTGCGATGCCGCTGTCCGGAATATCCGTAAGGCGCTTTCGGGGGATAAACCGATTTGTGGTATTTGTATGGGGAACCAGTTGTTGGCGAAAGCTGGCGGGGCTTCTATCTATAAGTTGAAGTATGGCCATCGTAGCCATAACCAGCCGGTACGTATGGTAGGTACGGAGAAATGCTTTATTACCTCGCAGAATCATGGTTATGCCGTGGATAATGATACGCTGGGCGAGGAATGGGAACCGCTGTTTGTCAATATGAATGACGGGACGAACGAAGGGATCAAGCATAAGACAAAGCCTTTCTTCTCTTCCCAGTTCCATCCGGAAGCGTGCAGCGGGCCGCTGGATACGGAGTTCATGTTCGATAAGTTCGTGGATTTGCTGTAGCGGGAAGGGTACGGCCCTGTGTGGGGATGTGGTTGTACCCAGTACAAACTCTTAGCGTTTTTTGTACGAGACCGTGGCTTTCCCCGCCTGAGAATGTTAATGACAAAAGAATGTTTATACGATGAAAGAAGATATAAAGAAAGTCCTGATACTCGGTTCCGGAGCCTTGAAGATCGGTGAGGCGGGCGAGTTTGATTATTCAGGCAGCCAAGCCCTGAAGGCGATTAAGGAAGAGGGGATCCAAACGGTATTGATCAATCCGAATATCGCTACGGTACAGACCTCGGAAGGAGTCGCGGACACGGTTTATTTCCTGCCCGTTACTCCTTTTTTTGTGGAAAAGGTGATCGAGAAAGAGCGTCCGGAAGGAATCTTGCTCGCTTTCGGCGGGCAGACGGCGTTGAACTGTGGCGTGGCCCTTTACCAAAACGGCGTGTTGGAGAAGTATGGCGTGAAGGTGTTGGGTACTCCGGTACAGGCTATCATGGATACCGAGGACCGGGAGTTGTTCGTACGCAAGCTGGATGAGATCGACGTGAAAACGATCAGGAGCGAGGCCGTGGAGAACGTCGCTGATGCTCGCCGTGCGGCTGCCGAACTGGGTTATCCGGTCATCGTCCGTGCCGCTTATGCGTTGGGAGGCTTGGGTTCCGGTTTTTGCGACAATGAGGAGGAATTGAACGTGTTGGTCGAGAAGGCTTTCTCCTTCTCTCCGCAAGTATTGGTGGAGAAAAGCTTGAAGGGCTGGAAAGAGGTGGAGTACGAGGTGGTACGTGACCGTTTCGATAACTGCATCACGGTATGTAACATGGAAAATTTCGACCCGCTGGGAATCCATACGGGAGAGTCTATCGTGATCGCTCCCTCGCAGACCTTGAGCAATACGGATTATCATAAGTTACGTGAGTTGGCGATCCGTATCATCCGTCATATCGGTATCGTGGGCGAGTGTAACGTGCAATATGCTTACGATCCCGAGAGCGAGGATTACCGGGTGATCGAGGTGAATGCCCGCCTGAGCCGTTCTTCGGCCTTGGCTTCTAAGGCGACCGGTTATCCGTTGGCTTTCGTGGCCGCTAAATTGGGCTTGGGGTACGGTTTGTTCGACTTGAAAAACTCCGTGACGAAAACGACCAGTGCTTTCTTTGAGCCGGCTCTCGATTACGTGGTATGTAAGATCCCCCGCTGGGACTTGGGTAAGTTCCACGGCGTGGCTCGTGAGTTGGGTTCCAGCATGAAGTCGGTCGGCGAGGTGATGGCGATCGGGCGTACCTTCGAGGAGGCTATCCAGAAAGGATTGCGTATGATCGGGCAGGGTATGCATGGTTTCGTGGAGAATAAGGAGTTGGTGATCGAGGATATCGATAAGGCGTTGCACGAGCCGACCGACCGCCGTATCTTCGTTATCTCGAAGGCTTTCCGTGCCGGTTATACGGTAGACCAGATTCATGAGCTGACCAAGATAGACCGATGGTTCCTACAGAAACTATACGGAATCATGTGTACCTCCAAGGAACTACACAAATTGCAAATTGAAAATGGAGAGTTGAAAATGAATACAAGTGCGAAGCAATTTTCAATTTTCAATTCTCCATTTTCAATTGACCTGCTTCGCCGTGCGAAACGGCAAGGTTTCTCCGATTTCCAGATCGCTCGTGCGATCGGTCTCGACGGGGATGTGGAGAAGGGCATGATGTTGGTTCGCCAATTCCGCAAGGAGCACGGTATCCTTCCGGTAGTGAAACAGATCGATACCTTGGCCGCCGAGTATCCGGCGCAGACGAATTACCTGTACCTGACGTATAGCGGTACGGAAAACGACGTGACGTACTTGGGCGATCATCGCTCGATTGTCGTGCTGGGTTCCGGCGCTTACCGCATCGGTAGCTCGGTGGAGTTCGACTGGTGTGGCGTGCAGGCCTTGAATACGATCCGTAAGGAGGGTTACCGCTCCGTGATGATCAACTATAATCCCGAGACGGTGTCTACCGACTACGATATGTGCGACCGCCTTTACTTCGACGAACTTACCTTCGAGCGTGTGATGGATATCCTCGAGCTGGAGAACCCGCACGGCGTGATCGTCTCTACCGGCGGCCAGATCCCGAATAATTTGGCGATGCGTCTGGACGAGCAACATGTGAATATCTTGGGTACATCTGCCAAGAGCATCGATAATGCCGAGGATCGTGAGAAGTTCTCCGCTATGTTGGACCGTATCGGCGTGGATCAACCCCGTTGGAAAGAGCTTTCTTCCATGGAGGATATCAACGGTTTCGTGGCAGAGGTTGGCTTCCCCGTATTGGTTCGCCCGAGTTATGTATTGAGTGGCGCAGCCATGAATGTCTGCTCGAATCAAGAGGAATTGGAACGTTTCTTGAAATTGGCCGCCAATGTCAGCCAAAAGCATCCGGTGGTGGTAAGCCAGTTCATCGAGCATGCGAAAGAGGTGGAGATGGATGCCGTGGCCGATCATGGCGAGATCGTGATGTATGCCATCAGCGAGCATATCGAGTTTGCCGGGGTTCATTCCGGCGACGCTACGATCCAGTTCCCGGCCCAGAAATTATATGTGGAGACGGTTCGTCGTATCAAGCGCATCAGTAAGCGGATCGCTAAGGAGCTGAATATCTCCGGCCCGTTCAATATCCAATATCTGGCGAAGGGCAATGAGATCAAGGTGATCGAGTGTAACCTTCGTGCCAGCCGTTCCTTCCCGTTCGTGAGCAAGGTATTGAAGATAAACTTCATTGAGTTGGCCACCCGTGTCATGCTGGGCTTGCCGGTAGAGAAACCGAATAAGAACGAGTTTGATCTGGATTACGTGGGTATCAAGGCTTCTCAATTCTCGTTCAACCGCTTGCAG
This sequence comes from uncultured Parabacteroides sp., assembly GCF_947855115.1. GTDB lineage: Bacteria > Bacteroidota > Bacteroidia > Bacteroidales > Tannerellaceae > Parabacteroides. Next base: position 91,567 of record NZ_CANTZW010000001.1, on the reverse strand, counting down.
AAAGCCGATCCGGTATTAGGGGTCGATATGGCTTCCACGGGTGAGGTGGGCTGTCTGGGCGACGATGTATCCGAGGCGGTATTGACGAGTATGCTCGCTGTCGGGCAACGGGTTCCGGAGAAGAACATCCTCCTGTCTACCGGTACGCCGAAGCAGAAGGTAGCCATGCTGGATGCCGCTAAGATGTTGGCGGCGAAAGGCTACAACCTATTCGCTACGGGAGGTACGCACCGTTTCTTGGAGGAGAATGGCATTCCGAGTACGAAAGTGTACTGGCCGAGCGAGCAGGGGGAACCGCAGGCCCTCAAGATGCTCCACGAGAAGAAGATCGACATGGTGGTGAATATCCCCCGTGACCTTTCTGCCGGCGAGCTTGACAACGGCTATAAGATCCGCCGTGCCGCCATCGACCTGAATATCCCGTTGATCACGAATGCCCGTCTGGCAAGCGCTTTCATTCAAGCCTTCTGTACCTTGCACATAGATGATATCCACATCAAAAGCTGGCAAGAATATAAATAACATCCAGTTGTAGAGACGGGGCGTGCCCCGTCTCATCCCCTCAAAATGGTAACTTAAAAATACTATCAGTCGGTGGGAGACGGGGCACGCCCCGTCTCTACAACCTATTGGATGAAATAAATGGGGGCTTGACGTAAATCAAGTGGCATTTATTTCGTAAGTTCGCGGAAACAAACAAAAATGACCATTGATATGGATACAGCGATATTTATAGCTCGCAGGATCGCGGCGCAATCGATTCTACTCAGTGAGGAAGCCGCCCAGAAACTGGCCTCTATCCTAATCCGGACAGAATTGAAAAAAGGCGCTTTGTTTTTTAAGGAGGGAGAGGTTTGTACGCAACTCGGTTATGTCTATAAGGGAATGGTTCGCCAATTTTACTTTAAGAATAAGAAAGAGCTGACCGAGCATTTCGCCAGCGAAGATAATGTCTTTATTTGTATCGAGAGCTTCTTGCGCCAGCGTCCCGCAAATCTGTTGGTGGAGGCCTTGGAGAATACGGTGCTGTATGGTATCCCCCATGATCCCTTGTTGGCGTTGTGCGCCGAGGATTACGAGATCGAGGTCATGTATCGCCGCCTGTTGGAGAATTCGCTGATCCTGTCTCAACGGAAGGCGGACTTCCTGCGTTTCGAGACCGCTAACGAGCGTTATGCCCGCTTATTGAAAGAACACCCTGAGATCGTACAGCGTGCCCCCTTGTCTCATATCGCCTCTTATTTGCTGATGACCCCTGAGACGTTGAGCCGGGTCAGGGCGAATATGCAGTTATGATAGACCTTGTAGGTGTTAGTTATATACGGTGTCGTATATAAGGTTATAAAGATATAATTAGTATGAAGGTAGGATTGTTTATCCCATGTTACATTAACGCGGTGTATCCCGAAGTGGGTGTCGCCTCGTATAAATTATTGAAGCATGTGGGTGTGGAGGTCGATTATCCGATAGACCAGACCTGCTGCGGGCAACCCATGGCGAACGCCGGCTTCGAGGATGAGGCGGCTCGCCTGGCCCTCCGGATGGAGGAACAGTTTAAGAACTATGACTACGTGGTAGGCCCCTCGGCCAGTTGCGTAGCCTTCGTAAAAGAGAACCATCCCCATATCTTGGAGAAGCGGGATCACGCTTGTATGAACAGTAAGAAGATTTATGATATCTGCGAGTTCTTGCACGACGTGGTGAGACCGGAATCCCTTCCGGCCGTTTTCCCGCATAAGGTGAGTATCCATAATAGTTGCCACGGGGTGCGTGAGTTACATCTCTCGTCGCCTAGCGAGCGTAATATCCCGTATTATTCCAAATTGCGTGATCTCCTTTCCTTGGTGAAAGGTATCGAGGTATTCGAGCCGAAGCGGGTGGACGAATGTTGCGGTTTTGGCGGTATGTTCGCCATCGAGGAGCCCGAGGTCTCTACTTGCATGGGACAGGATAAGGTAAGGGATCATATGAGTACCGGCGCCGAGTATATCACCGGCGCGGATAGCTCTTGCCTGATGCATATGGAAGGGGTTATCAAGCGGGAGAAACTTCCGATCAAGACTATTCACATCGTTCAAATATTAGCGGCCGGATTATGAGTACGAAGCATACTATAGCAGCGGCCCGTTTCCTGAAGAATAAGGAAAATGAGGCTTGGCACGACCATACGCTTTGGATGGTACGTACCAAACGGGATAAGATGAGCCATTCGCTTCCCGAGTGGGAACGATTGAGGGAATTGGCCTCGGAGATCAAGCTTTACTCCAACAGCCATCTGGACACGCTTCTGGAGGAGTTCGAGAAAAACGCGATCGCCAACGGAGCTATCGTGCACTGGGCGAAAGACGCAGAGGAGCATAACGAGATCGTCTTGCGGATCTTGCGGCAGCATGAGGCCCGGAACCTGATCAAGAGTAAATCGATGTTGACGGAGGAATGTCATATGAACGAGTTCTTGATGTCGAAAGGGATCGATGTGGTGGAGAGTGATTTGGGCGAGCGTATCTTGCAATTGATGCATCTGGCCCCCAGCCATATCGTGATGCCGGCGATCCATATCAAACGGGAGCAGATCAGCGAGATGATGGAGCGTGAGATGGGGACGGAGAAAGGGAATATCGACCCTACCTACCTGACGCACGCCGCCCGTAAGAACCTGCGTGAGAAATTCCTGCATGCCGACGTGGCGATGACAGGCGTAAACTTCGCCGTCGCCTCTACGGGTGAGATCGTGGTTTGTACCAATGAAGGAAACGCCGATATGGGAACCTCCTTCCCGAAGGTGCATATCGCTACGATGGGGATGGAGAAGATCGTTCCGAATCTGGAGGCGTTGGGCGTATTCACTCGTTTGCTGGCTCGTTCGGGTACGGGGCAACCCGTCACATCTTATACTTCTCATTACCGCCGTCCGCCCGAGGGACAAGAGTTCCATATCATTATCGTGGATAACGGGCGTAGCGATATCTTGGCGAAACCGGATCATATCCGTACGTTGAATTGCATCCGTTGCGGCGAGTGCATGAATACCTGTCCGGTGTATCGCAGGAGTGGTGGTTACTCGTATACGTATTTCATTCCGGGACCGATCGGGATCAACTTAGGTATGCTGAGGAATCCGGAGGAATATTCGGATAACGTATCGGCTTGCTCCTTATGCCTTTCTTGCTCGAACGTCTGTCCGGTAAAGATCGACTTGGGCGAGCAGATTTACCGTTGGCGGCAAGATTTGGATAAGATCGGTAAGGCGAGCAAGGAGAAGAAGGTGATGTCTTTCGGCATGAAGTTCCTGATGGAACGTCCGGGATTGTTCAATACGGCGTTGAAGTTTGCTCCGGTAGTGAATCATTTGCCCCGTTTCATGGTCTACAATGGCTTGAACGCTTGGGGTAAAGGACGTGAGCTTCCGGCTTTCGCCAAGGAGTCGTTTAATGATATGTGGAAGAAAAATAAGGTGAGATAATGAGTAGTAGAGATTCTATATTGGCGAGTATCCGTCGTCATACGGGTGTACGCCACGAGATGCCCGAGCTTACGTTGGAGGCGATTACTTATGCGGATAAGTTGGCTACGTTCTCGGAGGTGCTGGCCGGGGCGGGTGGCAAGGCCATTGAGTTGAGGCCCGGCGAGGATGTGAATGAGGTGATCCGTCGTGAGTTTCCGGAGGCGAAACGTATCGCCTCGAATTTGAAGGAGATTACTTGCGCTACCTTTAACCCGGATGAGCTGACTGATCCCCGGGAGTTGAACGGGACGGACGTATCTGTGGTGGAAGGTAGTTTCGGCGTGGTGGAGAATGCCGCTGTCTGGTTGCCTCGTCAGGTACGTTATAAAGGCCTGTACTTTATCTCGAACGCTTTGGTGATCTTGTTGGACAAGACTCAATTGGTTCATACGATGAATGAGGCTTACCGTCGTACCGCCTCTATGGATTATGATTATGGTGTCTTCATGTCCGGCCCCTCAAAGACCGCCGATATCGAACAAGCCCTAGTATTCGGGGCGCATGGCCCAATCCAAGTAGTAGTCCTGTTAAAATAAACCCCATACCCCATTTGTTGTAGAGACGGGGCGTGCCCCGTCTCCCACCGTCTGATAGTATTTTTAAGTTACCATTTTGAGGGGATGAGACGGGGCACGCCCCGTCTCTACAAGACAATGTATGATAGACATAGACAATGTATGATACCTAGCCATATAACAGACAAATTATACGACAGGCAACTTGTACAATACAAGCTTTATACGATAATTTTCTATTTAGGGCCGTGAATGCCTTGAATGTCTATTTACAACTCTCCAATATTTCCCGTGCCACGCTACCCGTTACATTCTTCGCCTCTCCAAAAGCAACGTTACGCTCATTGAAGCGATTCTCGATCTCGGTGATCGTCGCATCGCCAATCTTCTCTTGGCTGAGGCGGGTGGATAAACCGAGGCTTTGGAAAAATTGCTCGGTCTTCTCGATGGTTTGCTCTATACGTTCCTCCGTCGTTCCGCTATTGATACCCCATACCCGTTCGCCATATTGCAGGATCTTCCCCTCTTTCTGCTTGCGAAGAGTACGTAAGGTCCCCGGGAAGACGATCGCCAAGGTCGCTCCATGCGTCAATCCGTGAAGGGCGGTCAGCTCGTGTCCGATCATATGGGTAGCCCAGTCTTGCGTTACGCCCATAGCGATAAAACCGTTCAAGCCCATCGTGGCAGATAACATGAAATCTGCCATCAGATCGTAATCCCCCGGATTTTCCTTGATCTTTGGGGCGATCTCGATCAAGGTACTTAAGATACTTTCCGCCCAATGATCCATCAAGCGGGATTGGCCGGTCGTAGTCATATATTGCTCCATCACATGTACGAAGGTGTCGGCGATACCGCAAGCCACTTGATAGGGAGGCAGGCTGAAAGTTGTTTCCGGGTCTAAGATGGAGAATACGGGGAAATTACTGTAGAAGGGATATTTCTCTTGCGTCTCTTTCCGGGAGATCACCGCCCCGTTATTCATCTCGGAACCCGTGGCGGGCAAGGTCAATACGGTACCCATCGGCACGGTATGATAGTAGCCCCCTTTCTGTACCAGTTCCCAAGGATCACCGTCATACTGGATACCGGCGGAGATCAGCTTTGTTCCGTCTATTACGGAACCACCGCCTACCGCCAGTAGAAAATCCACTTGCTTGTCTTTCGCTATCCGGATAGCTTCTCGCAAGGTCTCGATCGTGGGGTTAGGCTCGATACCCCAGAACTCGATATAATCGCGATCCTTTAGCGCCTTGATTACTTGGTCGTACACACCGTTTTTCTTTACGCTGCCTCCTCCGAAGGTAATCATGATGCGATGTACCATCGGGATGGCCGTACTCAGTTTCTCAATCATGCCCTTACCGAATAATAAACGGGTAGGGTTGTGAAAAGTGAAATTATTCATAGGACTATTCATGTTTTTATGTTCGCGGTAAAGATACGATAAGTCCGGGATCTTTACCGCGATAGAACACAAATAAAGTTCCTATTGTTTCAGGGCATCCAGCAACTTATCGACCGCCTCGGCGGGAGTAGGTTCGCTCTTTAGCAATTGTACGAACTTACTGCCGATGATAGCACCGGAAGAATTGGCTGCCGCGGCCTCGAAAGTAGCTTTATTGCTGATACCGAAACCTACCAAGCGGGGATTGTTCAGATTCATGGCGTTGATACGCCGGAAATAGGCTTGCTTCTGCTCGTTGAAGCTTTGCTGGGCCCCGGTCGTGGCGGCGCTGGATACCATATAGATAAACCCGCTGGTATGGGCGTCGATCAGCCGGATACGCTCCTCGGAGGTCTCGGGGGTGATCAGCATGATCATTTTCAGGTCGTGCCGGTCGGCGATCTCCTTGTAGTCGGCGATATAATCGGCGTAAGGCAGGTCGGGGATGATCATTCCGTCTACGCCGACCTCTACGCAACTCTCGCAGAATTTCTCGAAGCCGTATTGCATGACAGGGTTCAGATAGCCCATCAGGATGATCGGGATCTGTACTTCTCTCCGGATCTCTTTCAATTGGTCGAACAGGAGATGCAGCGACATCCCGTTACGCAACGCTTGCGTGGCGGCCTCTTGGATGACAGGACCGTCTGCCATCGGATCGGAGAAGGGGATTCCTACCTCTACCATGTGGATACCTTTAGCCTGTAAAGCCTTTAAGATGTTTGCCGTATCGTTTAAGTTCGGATAACCGGCGGTGAAATAGACGGAGAGTATCCCGTCTTTCTGGGTCTGGAATAAGTTTGTGATGCGATTCATTTTGAATTCTATTTTATAATTTAAGGCTGTAGAGACGGGGCGTGCCCCGTCTCATCCCCTCAAAATGGTAACTTAAAAATACTATCAGACGGTGGGAGACGGGGCACGCCCCGTCTCTACAACTAGCGGGATACAAACCTACATTTATATCCGTATGATGAAACAAATTTAGGTTTGTATTTGCTGGATGAATTTTTTTAGTTTATCAATGTCTTTCAATCCCGGCTCGATCTCGAAGCCGCTGTTTAGGTCGATGCCCGCGAAACGGGGATGCTGGAATTTGCGTATTGCCTCCACGCTTTCCGGATGGATGCCTCCGCTGAGGAGGAAAGGGGTCTCGCCTTTATAGTCGGCCAGCATAGACCAGTCGAATTGCCGGCCCGAGCCTCCGAAGCTTTCACATTTGGTATCGAAAAGGAAATAATCCACTCGCCCCTCGTACTCTTTAGTCTTCTCGAAATCCTCTTTGGAGGCGATCGGGAAGGCCTTGATTAAGGAGTATCCTCTTTTCTGTAGGGTGTGGCAGGTTTCCGGCGACTCGTTACCGTGAAGTTGGAGATAGTCTAGCTTGTAGGCAGAGGCTTTCTCCATCATGGATTCGATGGTAGCGTTGACGAAAACGCCCACTTTCTTAGTAGACAGTTGGCCAGTGACAGTTGATAGTTGCTTTGCGTCGGTATTAACTGTCTGTTGTTCGCTGTCCGCTGCCTGCTGCCTCGCCGGGCTTTGCCCGACAAAACGTTTGGAGCGTTCGTAGAAGATAAAGCCGATCCAGTTGATGGCTAGGGCGGCTACTTCCCGGATATTCCGGGGTTCCCGCATTCCGCAGACTTTGATGATCATGCCAGTCCTCCTATAAAGTGGGCCAAGGTATCGCCCGGCCTCTCGGTTTTCATGAAAGTCTCTCCGATCAGGAAGCCACGGAAACCGGCCTCACGCAATCGGCGTACGGTATCGGTTTCGGAGATCCCGCTCTCGGATACCAAAAGAGGGGAGAAGCCTCGCATCTTATCGATCAACTTGAATGAGTTGTTTACGTCCGTATGGAAGGAGCCGAGATTACGGTTGTTCACGCCGAGCATATCGATATCCGGGTTCAGGTATTTGAGCTCGTCTTCGCTATGAACTTCCAGCAAGACCTCCAATTGCAGGCTATGGGCGGTCTCGGCAAGTATCCGGCATTCCTCTTCCGTAAGGGCGGCGGCGATCAATAAGACAGCGTCGGCCCCCATCACCCGTGCTTGGAAAAGCTGGTAGGTATCGATGATAAAATCCTTGCGAAGTAACGGGAGATCCACCAGCCTACGGGCCTTTTGCAAGTCGCCCAAGGAACCTCCGAAGAAATCCCCGTCCGTAAGGATCGAGCAGGCAGAAGCGCCTCCGGCCTCGTAAGCGGGTACCACGTCGGCGATATTCGCTCCCGGATGCAGCCAGCCTTTGGAGGGACTTTTACGTTTGAACTCGGCGATAATACCGGAAGGGGATGATTCCAACGCCGCACGCATGGAACGTGTGTCACACTCCATACGGTCGCTACCTAAAGCCAATAAGGTTTGCAAGCTCACGGCCTGTTTTTGCCGGGCTACCTCGATACGCTTATTGGCGATGATATCTTGTAAGATGTCTTTCATAAATAATGTGCCAATTAGATAATGTGTCAATTGAATAATGCGTTACATTAATTAATGTATCAATAGAAGATGTACCGTCAAAGTCGGTACGTTGGTACATTGTTCGATTGTCACATTGATTAATTATTCAAAGATATAAATTTACGGAATGTAGCCAACGCTTTTCCGCTTTCCAATGATTCGCATGCCTCGGCGATACACGTCTCGATCTTCTTCTCGGGACAGATCACTTGGATAGCGAAGGCTGAGTTGGCGATCACGCAGCTCTTTTGGGCTTCGGTAGCCGTATTTCTTAATACGGCGTCGAAGATACGGGCCGCTTCCTCCGGGGTCTCACCGCCGTCGAGGTCCGTTTCCGTGCAACGTTTGAATCCGAGCATCTCCGGGGTATAAAGTTTCTCTTTCTCCGGCATGGCGACCTTGAAATCGGCCGTGAGAGAGATCTCATCGTAACCGTCTAAGCTATGTACCACGGCGAAACGGGTGCCGCTCTCTTGGTATGTATAATTATATAGACGTAGTAGCGGGAGGTTATATACACCTAGCAATTGGTAAGTAGGCATGACCGGATTGACTAGCGGGCCGAGCATATTGAAGAAGCTGCGTACGCCGAGGCTCTTCCGTACCGGGGCTACCGCTTTCAGCGCCGGGTTGAACAAGGGGGCGTGGAGGTAGGCGATATGGCAGGTATCCATGGAGGTACGTAGTTTATCGATATCGTTCGTGAACTTCACGCCGTGTTGCTCCATCACGTTGCTGGCGCCGCTTACCGAGGTCGCCCCGTAGTTACCGTGCTTTACGACATTGTAACCGGCACCGGCCACTACGAAACAAGAGCAAGTGCTGATGTTGAACGTGTTTTTCCCATCGCCTCCGGTACCTACGATATCGATCGGTTTGTATTCGCTTAAATCTACTGGTACACGCATCTCCAGCAATGCTTCCCGGAATCCGGTTAGTTCCTCTACGGAGATGCTGCGCATCAAGAATACGGTGATCAGACTGGCGATCTGGGAATCGTTGTAGCGCCCCTCCGCTATATTTTGAAGGATATTCCGGGCTTCTTCCCTGCCTAAATATTGGTGTTCGAATAATCTGTATAATATTTGCTTCATGATTGTAATGATTTTTGTCCGGGTTAACCTCGTTCATGAATAAGATAGAACATGGTCAACCTCTTTTATTACTAAGTCGTATATTACTAAGTCGTAAACCTGTAAACCTGCTTTATAAATAAGACGCTAAGTAGTCAACTAAAAACGTTAATGTACAGGAAGCTGTAGTTTCTTGCTTGGGAAACTTTAGTTTCTCTTAGAGGAAACTAGAGTTTCCTCTAAGAGAAACTCTGGTACCTTGCTTAAGAAACTGGAGTACTTTCCGGAGGAATTTAGAATTCCTTTAGGAAGCGTCAGTGTTTTAGCCAGTTCTCTATGATCGTTTTCCCTTTGGGGGTCAATACGGATTCCGGATGGAACTGGATACCTCGTACGTCGTATTCACGATGGCGCAAGCCCATGATCTGTCCTTCTTCCGTATCGACTGCCGTGATTTCCAGGCAATCCGGGAAGTTTTCCTTGGAGACCGCCCAAGAATGATAACGCCCTACACGTATACCCGGTTCCAGCCCCTCGAAGATAGGATCTTTAGCGATGATCCGTATATCGGAGCAAACGCCGTGATGTACGTCGGTAAGGTTTATCAGTGTGGCGCCGAAAGCCTCGCCGATGGCCTGTTCGCCTAGGCAGACACCTAGGATGCTCTTTGTCGGGGCGTATGTACGGATCAAGGGAAGGAGGATGCCGGCTTCCTCGGGGATGCCCGGCCCTGGGGATAGCAAGATCTTATCGAAACGGTTTATGTCTTCCAGGGAGATCTTGTCGTTGCGGTGTACCTCTACGTCCGCTCCCAGTTCCTTCAATATATGTAGCAAATTATAGGTGAAGGAATCGTAATTATCGAATAATAATATCTTCATTTTATATGTATGTTTTATTTTTGTTGTTGTTGTTGTTGTAGAGACGGGGCGTGCCCCGTCTCATCCCCTCAAAATGGTAACTTAAAATACTATCAGACTGTGGGAGACGGGGCACGCCCCGTCTCTACAACTGGGTAATTAATCAATTAATTTTGCAACCAGATAATTAATCAATTGATTTTGCGACCGAATAATTAATCAATTAATTTTGCAACTGGATAATTAATCAATTGATTTTACAACCAGATAATTAATCAATTAATTCTGTAACCGGACAATTAATCAATTAATTCTGCAACCAGGCATCAATTAATTAATTTCTCCGCTAAATCTATCGCCTTCTTCAAGGCTCCCAGTTTATTGTTTACTTCTTGCAATTCACGTTCATCGTTACTTTTGGCTACGATTCCGGCTCCTGCTTGGTAATAAAGTACGTTGCCGCGGCTGACGAAGGTACGGATCGTGATCGCTTGGTTCAAGTCGCCGTCCAGACCGATGAAACCGATACAGCCACCGTAAGCACCCCGGTTATGATGCTCGATGTCGGTGATCAGTTGCATGGCCCGTACTTTGGGAGCCCCGCTCAGCGTACCGGCGGGGAAGGTATCGACGTAGGTCTTTACCGGGTTACTATCGGCATTGATCTCACCACTCACACGAGATACGAGGTGGATGACATGGCTATAATATTGTACCTCTTTATAGAAATCCACCTGTACGTTGTGGGCGTTACGGCTTAGGTCGTTACGGGCGAGATCTACCAGCATCACATGCTCGGCGTTCTCCTTGGGATCGGCTAGCAGAGCCTCGGTACGTTGTTTATCTACCTCGATATTCCCGGTACGGAAAGCGGTCCCGGCGATCGGGTCGATACTGGCATGTCTGCCCGTTACCTTGCAATGCGTCTCGGGGGAAGAACCGAAGATACGGAAACCTCCGAAATCGAAATAAAACAAATAAGGAGAAGGGTTGATGCTGCGGAGAGCCCGGTACACCTTGAAGTCGTCACCCTTGAACGGCTGCTCGAAGCGACGGCTTAATACGATCTGGAAGACATCCCCCCGCAGGCAGTGCTTGATACCTTGGCGAACCATCGCCTTATATTCCTCGCCGGAGATCGAGGAGGTCTCGGGACCTGCCGTCTGGAAATTATAGGAAGCGAAGTTACGGTTCTCTATCAGCGTAAGAATCTCTTCCAACCCGCTATCCTCGCCGTCTTGAACCATCTCCACCAGTGTCAGTTCATTCTTGAAATGATCGAAGACAAGGACATACTTATATAATAGGTATAGCATATCGGGAGCATCGTTCTCCTCGTGGTGAACTTCCATGACCGGGATGTTCTCGAAATAACGGACGGCATCGAAAGCCGTGTAGCCGAATAATCCGCAAACCTTCTTATCCGCTCCCTCCACCTTGAAACGACCGAGGAAAGCGTTCATCGCCTCGGGTACGTTGTAGGTTTCGGAAAGCGGGGTAACCTCCCGGGGCTCGTCCGGGAAGGTCGCCGTGCATTCCCCGTTGTTGATACCGATGCTCGCCAAAGGGCGAAGCGCTATAAAAGAAAGGCTGTTCTCGTTTCCATGAAAATCCGAGCTTTCCAACAAAGCCGATTCCGGATAAATATCCCGCACCTTCAGATAGATACTTACAGGTGTATGAAGGTCGCCCATCACCTTCTTGCTTATCGTTTTAAAAGAATAATTCATAATAATAAGAAATTAGAACTTGAAAATCAAAAGTTGAAACCTGAAACCTGAGAACTAATAATTCTCAATTCTCAATTTATATTTAATATAGGTGTCCATATCTTTATCGCCTCGGCCCGATACAGTCAGTACCACCACGTCTTCCGGCTTGAAGTCCACCTTGGCCAAGGCTCCCAAGGCATGGGCGCTTTCCAAGGCCGGGATGATTCCTTCCAGACGGGTCAGCTCGAAAGCGGCATCCAACGCCTCGTCATCATCGACAGCCAGGATTTGCGCACGGTGCTCTACGGAGAGGTTCGCGTGAATCGGGCCGATGCCCGGGTAATCCAAGCCGGCGGAAACAGAATAAGGTTCCTCGATCTGCCCGTCCTCGTTCTGCATGACCAAGGTACGTGCCCCGTGGATAATGCCCTCTTTACCCAATTGAATCGTGGCGGCACTCATGCCGGAGTGGATGCCCTTACCGCCGGCCTCGGCCAAGACGATCTTCACCCGCTCGTCGTCCACGAAATGATAGATCGTACCGGCGGCGTTACTTCCCCCGCCTACGCAAGCGATCAGGTAATCCGGGTGATCCCTTCCTTCCTTCTCCAGCAGTTGCTTCTTGATCTCCTCGCTGATAACGGATTGCAGCCGGGCTACCATATCCGGATAAGGATGAGGCCCTACCGTAGAACCGATAATATAATACGTATCCGAAGGATGGCAACACCAGTCGCGGATCGCCTCGTTCGTGGCATCTTTCAAGGTCATGTTTCCCGAGGTCACGGGCACGACGGTAGCTCCCAGCATCTCCATCTTCTGCACGTTGGCATGTTGGCGTTCCACGTCTGTCTTACCCATGTAAACGATACATTCCATATTCATCAAGGCGCATACCGTAGCCGTAGCCACTCCATGCTGTCCGGCGCCAGTCTCGGCGATGATACGGGTCTTCCCCACGCGGCGGGCCAGAAGGATCTGTCCGATCGTGTTGTTGATCTTATGCGCTCCGGTATGATTCAAGTCCTCCCGTTTCAAGTAGATCTTGCATCCGTATTTCTCGCTCAGCCGTTTCGCTAGGTAAAGAGGAGAGGGGCGACCTACGTAATCACGCAATAACTGATTGAACTCTTCCTTGAAACTATCGCTTTCCAATACTTTCAGGTAGGTATTCTGTAAATCTTCCACGCATTGATGAAGGATCTCGGGAACATAAGCCCCGCCGAACTCTCCATAGTAACCATTCTTGTCAACTTGATACGTTTTCATCTTTTATCTTTTATCTATTTTAGTTGTTTCCGTTTTGAATTTGCCATAAAAAGAAAAGAGGCCCGCCGCAAGTGCGACAGACCTCTTTATATCTTTATGTAGTGTTTATATATACATATGAGTCTTCGTCCCTTACGACCTTTTGAGTTGTACGGAGCGCCACCACCAATATGTATTTACTACGAATGTTCTCATGACTCTGTTTTGTTATTACGGCGGCAAATATAGGGAATCTTTGACAAACAGCAAATGAAATCGTACTTTTTTTATAAATGAGATAAAAAAGATCAGAAGACCGATGAAAACTGTTTTATTGACAAAATGTAATTCGTTCGCTCTTATTTTAGCTTGTATGGACGTTTTTGGTATTAGTTTTTATTATTTCAAAGAATAATTTGCTTTCAAAATAATAGTTTCTACCTTTGTGGGAACAATAAAGAACGATTAATATTTTTGACATGGATACTAAATTAACTGGAAAAACTCGCATAGAGAGCGATTTGATCGGCGCTCGTGAAATTCCCGCCGAAGCATTGTACGGAGTTCAAACCTTGAGAGGAATCGAGAATTTCTCGATCAGTAAATTCCGTTTGAGCGAATATCCTTTATTCATTAAAGGATTAGCTATAACAAAGATGGCGGCTGCCAAGGCTAACTTTGAGTTAGGCTTGCTTACCGTAGAGCAAAAAGAGGCTATCATCGCCGCTTGCGGTGAGATCATCGATGGCAAGCATCACGACCAGTTCCCGGTGGATATGATCCAAGGCGGGGCGGGTACTACTACAAATATGAACGCGAATGAGGTAATCGCCAACCGTGCCTTGGAGTTGATGGGGCATGAGCGGGGCGAATACCAATACTGTTCGCCGAACGACCATGTGAACTGCTCGCAATCCACGAACGACGCATATCCGACCGCTATCCATATCGGTATGTATTTTAAGCACCTTCAATTGCTTCCCCATCTGGAGGAATTGATTGCCTCTTTCCGTAAGAAAGGAGAGGAGTTCTCGCGGATTATCAAGATGGGACGTACGCAGTTGGAGGATGCCGTACCTATGACGTTGGGGCAAACCTTCAATGGCTTCGCCAGTATCTTGCAGGATGAGGTCGCTCACTTGAATGAGGCGGCCGCCGACTTCCTGGTGGTTAACATGGGGGCTACCGCCATCGGTACGGGGATTTGCGCCGAGCCGGGATACGCCGAGAAATGTATCGTGGCCTTACGTGAGATAACCGGATGGGATATCCGTCTTTCCTCCGATTTGATAGGAGCTACCTCGGATACTTCTTGCTTGGTAGGCTACGCTTCCGCCATGAAACGGGTTTGCGTGAAAATGAATAAGATCTGTAATGACCTTCGCCTGTTGGCAAGCGGTCCTCGTTGCGGCTTGGGTGAGTTTAACTTGCCCGCTATGCAACCGGGTTCGTCTATCATGCCGGGTAAGGTGAATCCGGTGATCCCGGAGGTGATGAACCAGATCGCTTACAAGGTAATGGGGAATGAGTTATGCGTGACCATGGCCGGAGAAGCCGCCCAGATGGAGCTGAACGCTATGGAGCCGGTGATGGCACAATGCTGCTTTGAGTCCGTGGATCTGCTGATCAACGGTTTCGATACGTTGCGCACCCGTTGCGTGGACGGTATTATCGCAAACGAGGATCGTTGCCGTGAGGAAGTGCACCATAGCATCGGCGTGGTGACAGCCTTGAATCCGGTAATCGGTTATAAAAACTCGACCAAGATCGCCAAGGAAGCGTTGGAGACCGGTGTTAGCGTTTATCAATTGGTGTTGGATCATGGTATCTTGACCAAGGAGGAACTGGATACGATCTTAAGCCCGGAGAATATGATCAAGCCCGTGAAATTGGATATCAAGCCTCGCCGTTAAGCGAGGCCTTGTATAAAGAAACACGCTCATAACGATGGGACATCTTTTCCGTTATGAGTGTGTTTGCTCGTAAAGCAACCATACCAACAACGGGATATAGTCTTTTAATTCCGTCCGTAATATTTTGAGCGCTTGTGAAATTCTGTATGCGATCGTCTTGGGGGATACACCTGTCCGCTCGGCGATCTCGTTGTAGGTCATACCATCGAAGCGATTCATCTCGAATGCTTTACGATATTCATCCGGGAGCTCCCGGATGGCCTTGGAGGCCAAGGCCATCAGTTCTCCTATATAAAAATCCGGATTCTCGAATTGCTCTTGAAACTTGGCGTACAGTTTCTCGTGTACTTGCTGCTTGACTTGCACGTGGCTGATCGTATTGAGGCATTTATTACGGACGATCGTGAAAAGGAGGGATTTCAAGGACATGTCCACCACTAGGGATTTTCGGTTTTCCCACAGCCACATCATCACGTCTTGTACGATTTCCTCTGATTCTGGTATCGTTACATATTGGGAAGCGAAGGCGCACAATCCCCGGTAATATTGTTTATACACGGTGTCGAACGCTTGTTCGTCTCCAGTGATAAGCTCTAGTGAAATTCGTTCTGCGTTCTCGTCCACAAGTGTTTAAGTTTGTTTGGTTGCAAACTTAGCGAATAAATCCGGATAAGGAGCATTAATCTCGTTACTTTTTCTTTCCTTGGTTGGCTACGGCCTCCATGAGCTTCTTGATTTCTTCCGGGTCGCCGAGGAAATAATCGTTTGCGAGCCTTAAGCGATCATCAAACTCGAACACGTATGGGACGGCTGTCGGGAGATTCAGATGAACGATCTCTTCGTCGGAGATGTTTTTTAAGTATTTAATGATTCCCCGCAAACTGTTTCCATGGGCGGCTACAAGAATATGGTCGGCTGTGCGAAGCGTCGGGAAGATAACCTCTTTCCAATAAGGGAGAATTCGCTCTACCGTATCTTTCAAGGATTCCGTACGGGGCAACTCTTTATCCGGCACGTCTCCGTAACGGATATCGAAGCGAGGGTTACGAGGATCGTCTTCCGATAGGGGAAGAGGAGCTATATCGTAACTGCGGCGCCAGATCAATACTTGCTCGTCTCCGTACTTCCGGGCGGTCTCGCTTTTGTTCAACCCTTGTAGCGAGCCATAATGTTTCTCGTTCAATCTCCAACTCTTTTCCACCGGGACCCAATCTTGATCCATGCGATCCAGCACACAGTTTAAGGTCTTGACAGCCCGTTTCAGGTAGGAGGTATAGGCTTTATCGAACACATATCCTTTTTCTTTCAACAGACTGCCGGCCCTATAAGCCTCGGCTACGCCTTTTTCTGTTAAATCCACATCGGTCCAACCAGTGAATCGATTCTCTTTATTCCATACACTTTCGCCGTGGCGAAGCAATACGATACTTTTCATTGCTCTTTTTACTTTTAAGATTCTCATTTCTTGATAAAACAGAGGACGGAAGGATATTGTTGAGCCTTCCTTCAAGAACGGTATTTTTCCATTATTTAATTTTAAAATCATTTTTTGTTTAGTATATCCTTTGTCTCAACTGTATTAATTATAGAAACAAGAAAAATGGAAATAAACGAAGACATATTGATTCGGTATATTGATGGGATGTTGACAGAGGAGGAAGCCGTGGAGATAAAAGACTGGCGTGCCGTTTCTCCGGCAAACGAGAAAATGCTGGAACAAGTCTATTTCACGACTCAAGTGGCGTGCCGCCTAAGAGTTATGCAGACCGTGAACTTGGACGAGGCGTTGTCTCGCTTCAAATCAAGAATCCATAAGAAAAAGAGAAAATTAGCTTTAAGAAGAGCGTTAAATAGCATTCAGCAACTTGCGGCCATGCTATTCATTCCTTTTTTCCTTTTATCCGTTTATTTGTTCATACAGCAGAGTCAAGGGAACGTGCGTATGCTAACCGTACGCACGAATCCAGGAGTCGTTTCGGCTTTCGATTTACCTGACGGTTCTAAAGTCTGGCTGAATGCCAACAGTGAATTGAGATATCCGTCGGACTTCGATGCGGATACCCGTAGGGTGGAATTAACGGGACAAGGATATTTCGAGGTGACGAAGGATGCGCATAAACCTTTTATCGTAACGGTGGATAAAAATTATTCAGTGGAGGTGTTAGGTACTTCTTTTAACATATCCGCTTATAAAGATGAGAACATGATAGAGACTACTTTAGTAGAGGGTACGGTAAAATTGAACGTCTTGTCCGGAGGAAAACAGATGACGCAAATGCTGAGGCCTAATGAGAAAGCTAAATACCGGAAGGGAACGGGTAAGATAAAGGTGGTTGACGTGAATACCGAATATGACACGGCCTGGAAGAACGGGGAGATCATTTTCAGGAACCATCCGATGAATAAGGTCTTGAAAACGCTGGAACGTCATTATCATGTCGTGTTCGACGTGAAAGATAACGATATACTCAAGTCTATAATAACAGCCCGTTTCAAGGACGAGCAACTGCCACAAGTGCTGGAATATCTGAGGTTGGCGTCGGGAATCCAGTATGCGGTACATAAACCTACCGCCAAAAGCGGCGGGCCGGGAATCTCTGTCATAGAAATATCAAAATGATAAATAATGTGTAACCGTCTAAAATATGTCTGCCCATGAGAGAACGATAAATAAGGATAAAAACATACGGAAGAATATTGGCGTATTCTCCCGTACGAAAAGTCAAAAAAAGCTGTTGGCACAGCTATGAAATAACTTTATTATAAATAGTAATACTACAAAAATATGAATAAAATTGTAACCTTAAATGCTTTAGGGGGGAATAGTTATTCTCTTTTTCGAAAAATTCCGTTAATGATCAATATGGGGGTATGCGCATTCTGTTTGATACCAGCCATAGCTTTCGCGGAGAACACGCATGAAGCCACTGTTTTAAATGCTCAACAACAAACACGAAAAGCGGTCGGTATCGTTACGGATAAAACGGGCGAGGCTATTATCGGCGCTAACGTGATTATCAAAGGAACTACCAATGGTACCATCACGGATATGGATGGCCGTTTCGAGCTGGATGTTCCTGATAACGCGATTTTACAAATTTCCTATATCGGCTTTAATACACAAGAGATCGCCTTTACCGGACAACCTTCTATCGAGGTTCAGTTGGCAGATGATACGCAAGCCTTGGATGAGGTTGTGGTAACCGCCTTGGGTATCAAACGTGAGAAAAAGGCCTTGGGGTATTCTATGTCCGAATTGAAAGGAGAGTCTCTGACGCAAACTCGTGATGCGAACGTGGCCAATGCCTTGGCCGGTAAGGTGGCTGGTTTGCAGATCAAGCAAAATGGTACCGGCGTGGGGGGGTCCTCCCGTATCGTGATCCGTGGTAATAACTCTATTACGGGTAATAACCAGCCGTTGATCGTCGTAGACGGTGTACCTATCGATAACTTTAGCGGTGGTACGGATGACTATTGGGGTAACGGTAACGTGGATAAGGGTTCCGGTATCTCTGATATCTCCCCGGATGATATCGAGAGTATGTCTGTCTTGAAAGGCCCGGCGGCCGCTGCGTTGTATGGTAGCCGTGCGGGTAACGGTGTCGTGATGATCACGACCAAGAAAGGTAGCCAGAGTAAAGGCTGGGGCGTAAGTATCAACTCGAATTTCACGGCTGAGAACCCGATGCAAACCCCGAAGTTCCAAGATGTATACGGACAAGGTATCGACGGCGCTTTCGATAATAATAAAGCGACGAGCTGGGGTGCCGCTATGGACGGTTCTTCTAAGGATATGGCGATGGGGGTTTATCCCTATGCGGCGAGAGATAATAATCTGTATAAGGACTTCTTGCGTACAGGTTCCACTTGGACGAACAGCGTGGATTTGAGCAAGAGTTCCGAGGATATCACTTTCCGCGCCGGCGTGACACGCTTGGATAATAAGGGAGTTGTTCCGAATAGCGGAATGGACCGTACGTCTATCAACTTGCGTTCTACGGCTAAATTGTCTAAATGGTTATCGGCCGACGTGAAGGTGAACTATGTAAGCCAGCATACGAACAACCGTGTGAAATTAGCGGGCGACCCGGATAATATCTTCCTTAATTATTTAAGTATGCCCCGAAGTGTGGGATTTTCTGATTATGACACTTATAAGGATAACGATTGGAAACGTGCGGATGGAAAGCCCGCTGGTTATCTGATCGACACCGGGGCTAACGCTAATAACCCGTATTGGTCCGCGTACCGCAATACGAACAAAGATAAGAAAGACCGTTTTATCGGTTTCGCCGCTTTGGATTTCACGTTTACGGATTGGCTGAGCTTGAAACTTCGTTCCGGTATGGATAATTATACGATCCAATATGAGACGATTCGTGCGACAGGTAACCCGTATTGGGAGAATAATGGTAGCATGACTGCCAATATGGAGAAATTCACCGAGATCAACTCCGATTTCTTATTGACCGCTAAAGGTAACTGGAATCGATTCGGTATCGTAGGTACGGTAGGTGGCAATATGATGTACCGTAATTCTACATGGTACAAGGAATCATCCGGTGAGTTCGTGATCCCGGATTTCCATGCGATCGCCAACGGAAAGACACATGGTGGTGAGTATACTCGCAACCGTAAACAAATCAACTCGCTATACGCTACGGCCTCATTGTCTTGGGACGACTATTTGTATTTGGACTTAACGGCTCGTAACGACTGGTCTTCAACACTTCCGAAAAACAATGACTCTTATTTCTATCCGTCGGTAGGTGTTAGCTGGATTTTCACCCAGATGTTGAATAAGATGGGGCATAACACCGGTATTCTATCTTTCGGTAAGGTCCGTGCGTCTTGGGCTCAGGTAGGTAATGATACGGACGCTTATATGTTGCGTGATTACTATAAGATAGATTACGATATCAAGGGCGGTATTTTCAGCGCGAACAATGAGGACTGGATGGCCAATCCGAACTTGAAGAACGAGACGATCAATTCATGGGAGCTGGGTCTTGAGTTGAAGGCTTTCGATAACCGGGTCGGTGTCGATGTCGCTTACTATAAGAAGAATGCCAAGGACCAGATCTTAAAGATCGATGTTCCGTCCGCTACCGGATTCAAGAAGAAGATGATCAACGCCGGTAATATCGAGAATAAGGGTGTCGAGATCGCGATCAACGCTACCCCGTATATCTCGGAAACGGGCTTCCAATGGGATACACAATTGAACTGGTCGAAGAATAATAATAAGGTAGTTTCATTGACGGATGATACGAAAGAGCAAATCCTGAGCGATGGTTCGGTTACTTTCTTGAAGATCGTGGCTCATGAAGGAGGCGCTTACGGCGATATCTATGGATATGCTTATCAACGTGATGATCGTGGTAATGTTATCATCGGCGAGGATGGCGTGCCTTTGCGTACGAGTGATATGGAGCTGTTGGGCAATAACCAGCCGAAATGGATGATGGGTTGGAGCAATACCTTGTCTTATAAGAATTTCGTATTGAATTTTATGTTTGATATGCGTTACGGTGGCGATGTTTACATGGGTTCTATCCGTGCGGGCGCTTCATCGGGTAACTTGGAGATGACGTTGGATGGTCGTGACGGTATGATAGTACCGGGTGTATTGGCAGACGGTACCCCGAATACGAAGAAAATAACCTCTCAGGCCTATTGGAACGGCCTTTCAAGTAATAACGTGACAGAGGCTTATATGTACGACGCTACAAACATTCGTTTACGTGAATTGAGTTTGGGCTATAACTTCCCGAGAACCATGTTGGCTAAGACTCCGTTTACCTCTGCCCGCTTGAGCTTCGTGGCTCGTAACTTATTCATGATCTATAGTAAGACTAAAGGCTTTGATCCGGAAGCTGCTTATACATCCGGTAACGCCCAAGGAATTGAGTACGGTTCTATGCCGACAATGAGAAGCTTAGGTTTCAACATTAATCTAGCTTTTTAAGGAAACATAAATCTAAAAATGGAATTATTATGAAGAGTATAAAGATATTGACAGCTTGTTCGTTAATGATGCTAGGTGTGACTAGTTGCGACCTGACGGGTATAAATGAGAACCCGGATAAACCAACGGACGACGTGAACTATAATATGAACGAACCCCGTCTGGCCTCTACATTGCGTGGTGGCGTGATCATTGATGGTAACGTGGAACAACGTCTGAAACCGTTGCAGCTTGATTTCTATTCCCAGATGACAATCGATGGCGGTGGATGGAGTACCAAGAACTATATCCAGAACGATGAATGGAATAACCTCACATGGGAGGAATATTTGAAACAAATCGCTTCTCTCAATATCGTGATCCGTAGCCTGACGGAAAAAGATAAGGATACTTATGCGAATACGATCGCTTTCGCCCGGATCTGGCGTGTATATGTACATACGCTGGCTGCCGACAAGTTTGGCCCGATGCCTTTCCCGGCTTATGAGACTGTTGAGGCGAATCCTCCTTATAAATCGCTGAAGGATATCTATGATGAGTACTTCGAGGAACTTGATGCTGCCGTAAATGGCTTTAGCGATAGCGCGCAACCTATTTTCTCCGATGCGGGTATCGACTTGGTTTATAAGAATGATGTATCGAAGTGGAAACGTTTTGCCAACTCCTTGCGTCTTCGCTTGGCTGTCCGTTTGACGGAGGTGGATCGGGAGAAATGTATCGCTGAGGCGAATGCCGCTATTTCTTCACCGGCAGGTTTGATCTCGGATAAGGCTGATAACGCTTATATGCCGCCGAAGGCTGATGGTTCTTGGGGACAGGATTACAATTATACGATGTTCCAGATCACATGGAGCGGTCCGATCTGTATGTCTAAATCGGTTGAGAAGCTGGTGACGAATATTGGTGGCGTGGCTTGGCCTCAAGGTGTGGTGAACCAGACATCCGGAGTCGCTGTCTCTAGCGTACATCCGGAAAAGGTAGACCCTCGTGCCCCGAAGATTTTCCAGCCGGGTATAGAGAATGGAGATTGGAAAGGTTTGGTATACGGACCTAAAGCCGAGGAAGCCAATACCGGTATTTATCAATCGAAACAATGCGCCGAGCTAGGCTTTATTATCAAGGATGGCGCTCCCTATAAATCTCGCCCGTATGATTTACTCCTTTCCGAAGAGGTTCATTTCTTGAAGGCTGAGTTATATGCCCGTGGTTTTATCGCTGGTGACGCTAAATCGGAATATGAGGCAGGTGTCCGTGCTTCTTTCACTACTTGGGGAGTTGCTTCTGAGGCAGATGACTATTTAGCTTCCACGGAGAAGAATGAGGCTGGTACAAGCGCTAAATATGATGATCAGCAAGGCGCAGGAAATACGGCTCTGGAAAAGATCATTACCCAGAAATATATCGCAGGTATACCCGATTTGGCGCAAGAAGGCTGGAGTGATAAGCGTCGTTTGAACTTACCTCGTTTGGATGTCGCTGTCTATCGTGACCAAGCCGTTTACAACAACAACGATACAGATATCTTGAAATCAGCTAATTTTATCAAACGAATGAAGTATCCGACAAAGGAAAGTTTGATTAATGCGGTTGAGTATGAGAAAGGCAAATCTATGTTGGGCGGTAAAGGTGATATCGTATCTACTCCGCTGTGGTGGGATAAGAGTTCTAATTATTGCACATCCTTAAAATAGACAAACAGATTGAGATTGATTACATTGGGCTTTAACAGAAGCTGATGGTTGTTCTCGTTTGGAGATACTTATCTGTGAAGAACAGTACTCTAAACGAGAATTTTGTTATATTTGAATAGTTTTGATTAATAATTGTTGTGTTTACTTGTGGTAAATAGTGTGTGTGTAAATTATGAGATTGTATATTTATATCTTTATTCTATTATTATTCTGTATATTCCGGTTGGATGCCCAACAAGAACATCCGGAATCTTATATTCGTATCTCTGCCTCGGTTAGCTTGGCTGGTGCTTTGGATGAGATCGAGAGCCAAACCGACTATTCTTTTATTTATGATGCCCAGGTGATCAATTTGTCTGAGAAAGTGCGTAAACCTCTATCCGGACGTACGGTTTTCGAGATCTTAAATTTATTATTTAAGGACACGGAGATTGTTTATACGGTTATGAATGACCAGATCATCCTGAATAAGAAAGAGGTGATAATCCAGATACAACAAAAGCAGGATGGTAAGGTAAAAGGTATCGTGATCGATTCTAAGGGAGAACCTATCGCTTGCGTAAATGTGGTGGAAAAAGGAACGAGAAACGGTACGATTACGGATATGGATGGTACCTTTGTGTTGGAGCTTCCCGAGGAGGCTACTCTGGTTTTTTCTTATATAGGTTATCGTTCACGGGAAATTGAGTATGAGGGGCAATTGTCGTTGGATGTGCGATTGGAGGATGACGCCCAGATTTTGGAAGAGGTGGTCGTTACGGCCCTGGGTATCGAGAAGAAAGGAGCTTCCTTGCCTTATGCCACTCAATTGGTTGCTGGAGAGGAGTTGGTAAGGGTTAGGGATTTTAATTTTATGAGTACGCTTTCCGGAAAGATGGCCGGACTCCAGATTAACCGGACTTCTGCCGGCCTGGGTAACTCTTCCCGGGTGATTATCCGGGGCAGTCGTTCGGCGTCCGGGAATAACCAGCCTTTGTATGTGATAGATGGTGTTCCGATCTTGAGCATTAGCAGCGAGCAAGCCTTGACAACGATCGGAGGTACGGCCGATGCCGGTAACCGGGACGCGGGGGATGGTATCTCTAATCTAAATCCTGATGATATAGAGAGCTTGAGCGTCTTGAAAGGAGCTTCGGCCTCGGCTTTATATGGTGGACAAGCGGCGAACGGTGTGATTTTGATCAAGACGAAAAAAGGCAGGGCCGGGATGCGGAATATTCATTTCTCCTCGTCGCTGACTGTCGATCAAGCGATCAGTCTCCCTAGGTTCCAGAATGAGTTCGGACGGACGGATGGAGCGGAAACTTGTTGGGGGGATCGGGCTTCCCTTCCGGTTTATGACTCCGTAGGTGATTTCTTCCGAACAGGTATTACCGCTATTAATTCATTGGTATTTACGGCAGGAAATAGCCATGTGCAAAATTATTTCTCGTATGCCAATACGACTGCGAGGGGCATCGTTCCTAAAAACAACTTAAGCAAGCATAATTTTAATCTCCGTGAAAGCTCTTCTTTCTTTGAGGATCGTTTGATCTTGGATGGACAGGTGAATTTGATACTTCAAACGGTCAAAGGAAAACCTACGGTCGGAGGATTTTATATGAACCCGTTACAAGGTTTGTATACGTTTCCTCGAGGGATGGATATGACACCTTATAAGGAGAATTTTGAGGTATATAACGAGAAACGGAATATGAACGTCCAGAACTGGTATACAACGATTACCGATTTTGAGCAGAATCCTTATTGGTTGGTCAACCGTACGGAAAACGAGGACAAGCGTGCCCGTGTGCTGGCATTGGCTTCCGCTGGTTTCAAGGTGACTGATTGGCTTACGTTACAGGGCCGTGGAAATATCGATTATGTGAACGATAAGTATCAGCAGAAAATCTATGCTTCTACCTCTCCGGGCATCGCCGGTGAGAATGGGCGTTATATTTATTGTACCTATCAGACTACATTGGTCTATGGGGACTTGATGGCTAAGTTGAATAAAAACTGGGATGATTTCTCCTTGAACGCCGCTATCGGTACGAGCATAACAGACACACGTGTCAGTGCGTTGAGGCTGGATTCGAAAACAGCTTCCTTGTATTATCCGAATGTCTTTACGATCACTAATATCAATATGTCCTCCAATGCCTACATCGAGGAATCGGATGATGTACGCCGGCAAATACAATCCCTTTTTGCGATGGCGCAGTTAGGGTATAAGGGAAGCTTTTACCTGGATGTGACCGCCCGTAATGATTGGTCGTCTACCCTTGCGTTTACGGAACGTAAATCAAGAGGTTTTTTCTATCCTTCTGTCGGTCTTTCCTGGATTATCCCTAAATCCTTTTTGATACCTTCCTTGATATCTTTTGGAAAAGTACGGGCTTCTTGGAGTAAGGTGGGTAATGATATACCCTTATTCGTCAGTAATACGGTAGGCCATATCGCCGCCGGAGGGATTCCCCAGCCGAATGATACGGCCCCGTTCGGTACCTTGAAGCCGGAGATGAGCAGCTCTTTTGAGATAGGTACCGAATGGAAATTCTTTGATTATCGGATGGACGTGGATCTTACGTTCTATAAGACCAATACGAAAAATCAACTCTTCTCTTTGCCTTCTTCCGCCGGCGCCGCTTACAAGTATTATTTTGTGAACGCGGGAAATATACAGAATATGGGAGTGGAACTGACGCTCGGTGCGGTTCCCGTCTTAATGAATCAGTTTAAATGGAATACGGTACTCAACTTTTCCCGGAATAAAAATGAGGTGAAGAAACTGCATGATGATTTGGCCAGCTTCATTCAAGGAGACGAGGGCTTCTCCTCAAGCTATACGATGCGCTTGGTGGAAGGCGGCTCGTTCGGTGATATCTACGGGAAAGCTTTTGAGCGGGACAAATATGGCGCGATCGTGTACGGTCGGGACGGCTTGCCTCAAGAGATCGGTAGCGGGAATACGGCTAAGGTGGGTAATTGCAATCCGGCGTTCTTATTGGGGTGGGGGAATAGTTTGACGTATAAGGATTTCTCGTTCTATTTCTTGATTGACGGGCACTTTGGGGGAGACGTGCTGGCCCAGACTCAGGCGGTGCTTGACCAAACGGGAGTGAGCGAGGTTTCCGGAGAGGCCCGTACGATGGGGTACGTGGATTTGGAAGGGTATCATATTTATAACATAAAAGGATTTTATGAGCAAGTGGGAGGACGAAACGGCGTGACCGAATATTATATGTACGATGCCACCAATGTCCGTCTGCGGGAGTTGTCGTTGGGATATACGCTTCCGAGGAGGTTGTTGGGGAGGAAACAATTTGTCAAAAAGGCGGAGTTGTCTTTTGTCGCCCGGAATCTGTTCTTTATTTATAAAAAGGCTCCATTTGATCCGGATGCCGTGCTTTCGGCGAGCAATAGCAATCAAGGGATCGATATATTCGGGATACCGACTACGAGAAGTGTCGGCTTTAATGTGAAACTTTCATTCTAGGCGTATGAAAACGAGATTTCTGAATGAGATGGCAGGGCTGTTGGCCGTATTACTCCTTTTTTCCTGTACGGGTAAGTTCGAGGAGTATAATACCGATAATACGGGTTTTACCGATGAGCAGAAAACGTATGATTATAATACGTTTGGTGTCAGGCTAAAAGTAGTCCAGATGGGGATTTATTTTAATTATGACTGGGGAAGCGGCAAGAACTGGCATTTCCAGACGATGCAAAACCTGAACGCGGATATGTTTTCCGGCTATATGCATGATTTTAAGCCCTTCAACGCCGGATTGGGGAATACGGTCTATAATTTGCAGGATGGTTGGAATGGCACGATGTGGGATAATACGTATGGATATATCATGACGGAGATAAAGCAGACGGAAGATCATTCCCGTGATAAATATCCGGCTTTCTATGCGATCGCCAAGATACTGAAGGTAGAGATCATGCATCGGATCTCGGATTATTATGGCCCGATCGTGTATACGAAGTTCGGGGAGTCGGATGCCGGGGTAATGCCGGATTCCCAGAAAGACGCTTATTATGCTTTTTTCCGGGACTTGGGGGAGGCTATCCGCCTGTTGTCCGAATATGACGGGGAGGAAACCTTTTCCCGTTTCGATATGATTATGCCGGAGAATTACAGGACGTTTGGGGAATGGGTACGTTTCGCCAACTCATTACGTTTGCGCTTGGCGATTCGTATCGCCACGGCTGACTCTGATAAGGCAAGAGACGAGGCGCATGAATCGTTGACGCATCCAGCCGGTTTGCTGGAGGATGATTACGAGGTGGTCGCGGTCGCTACCGCCGGAACCGGCTACTCGAACCCGCTGGGGGAGATCAATAAGGCGTGGGGAGAGGTTTTCATGAACGCTAATATGGAATCGATCCTTAAGGGATATAAGGACCCCCGGTTATCCCGTTATTTTGAGCCTGCTACCGGACAGGGATATTCCGGGGAGTACCGGGGAATCCGGCAAGGGACGGGATTTAATCATTCCCGCTATAGTGAGCATTCGAGAAGCATGATTACCCAGAGAACGGACGCTATATTAATGACACCTGCGGAAGTTTGGTTCTTACGTGCGGAGGCTGCCTTGCGGGGCTGGTCCGGGGAGGACGCCGGGACTTGCTATGCGCGAGGCGTACGATCATCATTCAACCAATGGAGGGTGGGAGAGGCGAGCGCTTATTTACGAAGTGATCTTATAGCCGCCGATTTCGTGGATACGTTTACTCCCGAGTATTCGGCGAGAGCGCTTTGCTTGGTGTCTCCGGCATGGGATGAGGAAGCCTCTAGGGAGATCAAGCTGGAGAAGATCATTACCCAAAAATGGATCGCTTGTTATCCCGAGGGCTGCGAGGCTTGGGCAGAGCAGAGGCGTACCGGTTATCCCCGTTTGTTTCCGGTTCTGGTGAATAAAAGTAATGGGAAGATCGATACGCGAACGATGATTCGTCGCTTGAATTTCCCGGTTAGCATTATTTCCGGTAACCCGGCTCAGTATTCCGCCTTATGTGAGTATCTGGGAGGCCCGGATACCGGAGGTACCCGTTTATGGTGGGATACCGGAGTGAATTTTCGTGATTAGCGACTAATTTTTCCTCTTCCCGCCGATAGAATACCGGGATTTTTGAAAAAATACTACCTTTGACATCGAAAATTATAAAAAAAGGGTTTATGTCTTTAAAACGTTTCGGTGTCTCTTTGGAAGACA
This sequence comes from uncultured Parabacteroides sp., assembly GCF_947855115.1. GTDB lineage: Bacteria > Bacteroidota > Bacteroidia > Bacteroidales > Tannerellaceae > Parabacteroides. The sequence goes on along the minus strand of NZ_CANTZW010000001.1, from coordinate 63,963 downwards.
ATCTGTTGGAGTCATTGGATCAATATGTGAATGAGAATGGCTTCGCCAATCGTTCGCAAGCGATTCGTTTTCTGATAGAGAAGAATGTAGCCGAACGTAAATGGCAATGCAACCATATCGTGGCGGGGACGATCGTGATCATGTATGACCAGGTCAAGAAAGAGATCTCGTTGAAGATTACGAGTATCCAGCAAAACTATAAGGACGTGATCTTGTCGTCTTCCCAATATTATATCAATCAGAATTTTTGCTTGCATATAGTGACGGTGATGGGAACGGCCCACCGCTTGACGGAATTGTCGGATAAGCTGACGACGATCAAAGGCATTAAGCATGGCAAGTTGGTGATGAGCCGGGCGGATTAATCCTTTTTTTTGCGGGTTTGGTAACACGTTTTTTTGTAGTCGTGTTACTATAGGATGTTTAAAATGATAATAGATATAAGTAGTATATGAGAAAAGAACTTTTACTAGTTTCCGGACTATTGATAGGCTCCATGGCATTCGCGATAGATCCGGCAGAGATTGACAGTCTGATCAACTTGAAAGGGGTGGTTGTTTCCGCCAATAAGATCCAGGTGAACCGGAACAGTGTGCCGTTATCTATCTCGGTCATAGAGCGGGAGGAGATTGAGGCTAGCAGTGAATCGGCGTTGCTTCCTGTATTGTCGGAACATGTGCCGGGATTATTTGTGACACAAAAAGGAATCACAGGATTTGGAGTTTCGGAAGGTGCGGCCGGAACCGTGAATATTCGTGGTGTAGGGAGTGGAAATAAGGTTTTGATGTTGTTTGATGGACAACCGCAATGGGCGGGTGTGTTCGGACATGCGTTACCAGATACATATGTTGCATCGGATGTTGAGCGGGTGGAAGTTATCCGTGGACCGGGTTCTTTATTATATGGCTCGAACGCTATGGGAGGAGTTGTCAATATTATCACTCGTCATCATAAACAAGAGGGAAGGCGTACGCAGGCCCGTGTGATGTATGGTTCTTATAACACACAAAAATATATGGTGAATAATGGTTTTAACGTTGGGAAGTTCAGTAGCTTTGTCTCAATTAACCATGATCGTACCGACGGACATCGTCCGAATTCGGATTTTAACATTACCAATGGTTTCGCTAATTTGGGATATACATTCAATGAACATTATAAGATGACAGGAGATGTTAGCTTGGCCAAATCTAAATTTCAAAATCCAGGGAAGATCTCGGCTCCTGTATTAGATAATAAGATGGATATCCTGCGTGGTACGGCATCTATGGCTTTAGAAAATAATTATGGGAAAATGAGTGGTGCTTTACGTGTGTTTTACAATTGGGGAAATCATAAGATTAATGATGGTTATGATCCGGGAGAGGAACCATTGACTTATCTATTCCGATCTAATGACCACAATGTCGGTGTCTTATTATATGAGTCTTTTCGTTTGTTTAAAGGGAATAACTTTACCGTAGGTATTGATTATAAAAACTGGGGTGGACATGCTTGGAATGATAATAACGATGGCTCTAAACAAGAATTGGTCGACAAAACCGTGAATGAAACGGCCGGATATGTCATTATGCAACAGGATTTGTTTGATATGTTAAGCTTGAATGCAGGTGTCCGTTACGAGCACAGCAGCACTTATGGTGGAGAATGGGTTCCTCAAGGGGGAGTGACTGTCCGTCCGTTTGAGGGAAATACGATCCGGGCTTCTGTATCTAAAGGTTTTCGTAGCCCTAATATTCGTGAAATGTATATGTGGGGAGCCGCAAATCCTGATTTGAAACCGGAGAGCATGGTGAATTATGAGGTAGCTGTCGGACAATCTTTTTTGGGCGGTGATTTATATACTGAGTTAACCGCGTTTTTTATTGATGGAAAAGATATGATATATTCGGTGAGCGTGAATGGAGATAATCAGCCTCCTTTCAAGAACCTGAATACGGGTACATTTACGAATAAAGGTATTGAGTTTGAAACTCGTTATCAAATTTGTGAGAATTTAAGTATGAACCTGAATTATAGTTATCTGCATATGAGTAAGCCTATTCCGGGTGCCCCCGGTCAAAAATTTTATGTAGGGGCTGTTTATAAACCGGGACGTTTTACTTTAAATGTAAATGTACAATCTATCTTTGATCTATATACCAATGAAGGTTGTACGGAGAAGGAAGATTTTACTACCTTGAACGCAAAAGTAGCTTACCGTTTCGGTACACGTGATAAAGGCTTGAACCTATTTGTCAAAGGAGAGAACCTGACGGCTACCCGGTATTCCATCAACGAGGGATTCCCGATGCCGAAGGCGATATTCATGGGAGGGATAGATGTTACTTTCTAACACGAGTGGAAAAAGAACACCCTTGAATGCTCATATCTCCTTGAATTTTATGTATACTTTCTGATATTTGTTTTATCTTTGCTTCATCGGAGTTTAGTAAGTTTCGCTTTAAAGAATAAAACACTATATGATATGGATGTGAGAAATGATTTGGGTGGAGGTAGGCCCACGTTGCTAATCGCGGAGGATGAGGAAAGTAATTATTTACTTCTGAAGACCATTTTACATAAATATTGTAATTTGATCCGTGCTAAGACAGGCTTGGAAGCTTTAGCTCTCTTCAAGGAAAACAAGGTGGACTTGATCTTGATGGATATAAAGATGCCAGAGATGACGGGTATCGAATCCTTGAAAGAAATCCGGAAGCTATCGAAAGATATCCCCGTGATCATGCAATCGGCTTATGTATTCGACTCTGATATGGAAGCCGCCAAAGAAGCCGGGGCTTCCGGTTTTATTACGAAGCCGATCAATCTGAAGATATTGAAAAGTACGATATCGCAGTATTGCCCATCGATCGTATGGTAAGGATATCTACAAAAATGACATGCTTATGATAAAAAAAGAACATCTTGTAGCCGATATTTCTAAACTGAGAAAAGTATATAACCAGAGCTTCCCTTGGTTGGTTACCTTGGCGGAAGAAAGCGAGAACGCAAAGTATTTTAAGGATGCTTTGCGTTCTCTTATTTCATCCCGGCTCACGGAAAAAGAGAATCCCCGGGGTAGTATAGGAATAGCGGTGGCGAGGCGTATCCTTCTTTTGATCGAGCATGATGATACTTTCGTGGATGAGTTGTCTACGGGTGAGCGTCTTCCGGTACGGACGGTCTCTTACCTTTGGCAATTCCTGACGGGTCGTTTAGGGAATGAGCTCTCTCCCGATTTATTTATTGATCTGTACCACCAGTTTGATTTGTTGGAGCATCCGGTAGAGATCCTGCCGGACCGGGCGTTGGTGAAAAGGCAGATGGGGCGTTGGCCTACCGGACTTGATCCGGAGGTGATCGCTATCCGTGAGAGGAATAAGGAGCGTATTATCGCTTGTTTGATCAAGAAGATCGAGAGACGCCATAGCCCTTCATCACGTTTTCAGTTTGCGGAGGGTATCACCTATGAGGAGAAAGAGGTCCAGGTGCGTGAGTGGTGGAATACCGCCCGTTTCCATTTATCGATGGCGATCAAGAGCCCTACGGAGTTGAATTTCTTTTTGGGATATTCTCTCTCGGACGAGACAATGGGTTTATTGGCCCGTGCCAAGAAGAAGGGGATGCCCTTTTTCGTGACTCCCTATTACTTATCCCTGCTAAATATAGAACATGAGGGGTACGACGATGCTACGGTACGGTCGTATATCCTGTACTCGAATGAGCTGGTAGATACGTATGGAAGTATCAAGGCGTGGGAGAAGGAAGATATAGTGGTTGCCGAGGAGCCGAACGCCGCGGGCTGGCTGTTGCCGGAGGGACATAATATTCACCGGAGATATCCGGAGGTGGCGATCTTGATCCCCGATTCGATGGGGCGTGCTTGTGGTGGATTATGCGCTTCTTGCCAGCGTATGTACGACTTCCAGAGCGAGCGTTTGAATTTCGATTTCGAGGCCCTGAAGCCCAAGGAGAGTTGGGACCGGAAGTTACGCCGTTTGATGCGTTACTTCGAGGAAGACGCCCAGCTGCGGGATATCCTGATAACGGGCGGGGATGCCTTGATGAGCCAGAACGCTACCTTGCGTAAGATATTGGAGGCGGTATATAAGATGGCGGTGCGGAAACGGAAGGCGAACGAGAGCCGTCCGGATGGCGAGAAGTACGCCGAGTTGCAACGGGTACGGCTAGGTTCCCGGTTGTTGGCTTACCTTCCGTTGCGTGTGACCGGCGAGTTGGTCGATATATTAAGGGAGTTCAGGGAGAAGGCTTCCGCTGTTGGTGTGAGCCAGTTCTATATACAAACGCATTTCCAGTCTCCGTTGGAGGTAACACCGGAGGCGAGACACGCTATAGAGGCGATCTTGGCGGCAGGCTGGACGATCACGAACCAGTTGGTTTATACGGTCTCGGCTTCCCGTAGGGGGCATACGGCGAAATTACGGCAGACTTTAAACGCCCTTGGGGTGGTTTGCTATTATACGTTTTCCGTGAAAGGGTTCCGGGAGAATTATGCGGTTTATACCCCGAACTGCCGTTCGTTGCAAGAGGCTCATGAAGAGAAAATCTTTGGCCGGGTTCCGGGGGAGAAACAAGCGGAGTTGTATGATATGATCCGTAACCGGCGTCCTTTAGGTAAGCGCTTGGCTCGTTTCTTGAAGGAGAACGGGCTGTTGTTTGCCGGGACGGATCGTAACGTGTTAAACCTGCCTGCTATTGGCAAGAGCATGACTTTCCGTACCATAGGCCTGACTTCCGAGGGAAAGCGGATTCTTAAGTTCGATCACGACGGGAGCCGTCTGCATAGTCCGATTATTGACCGGATGGGCGAGGTTTATATCGTGGAGAATAAATCAGTGGCCGCTTATCTGCGACAGTTGAAAGAGATGGGAGAGGATGTCAATGAGTATCGGACGATCTGGAATTACTGCGAGGGAGAGACCGAGCCTCGTTTCAGTATTTATGAATACCCGGCTTATCCCTTTAAGGCCACGGCCCGAATGACTAATCTTGAATTATCAGACAGACAATTCAGAACTACGAAAGAATGAATCCATTTCCTCGGTTCATACATTCGTGTGTTTTGGGTTCGTGTAGCTGTGTACCTTTAGTTCGTATGGCCGTATATCTTCGGTTTGTATAACCGTATGCCTTTGGTCTGTATAGCCGTATGCCTTTGGTCCGTATAGTCGTGTGCCTTCGGTTTGTGTAGTCGTGTGCCTTCGGTTCGTGTAGCCGTATATCTTTGGTTCGTATAACCGTGTACCTTCGGTTCGTGTAGCCGTATATCTTCGGTTCGTATAACTGTGTACCTTTGGTCTGTATAGCCGTTTGCCTTCGGTTGGTATAACCGTATATCTTCGGTTCGTATAGCCGTGTGCCTTCAGTCTGTATAGCCGTGTGCCTTCGGTTCGTATAGCCGTGTACCTTCAGTCTGTATAGCCGTGTGTCTTTGGTTCGTATAGCCGTTTGCCTTCGGTTCGTATGGCCGTATACCTTCGGTTCGTGTAGCCGTGTGCCTTCGGTTCGTGTAGCCGTGTGCCTTCGGTCTGTATAGCCGTGTGCCTTCGGTTCGTATAGCCGTGTATCTTCGGTTCGTATAACTGTGTACCTTCGGTTCGTATAGCCGTGTGTCTTCGGTCCGTATAGCCGTGTACCTTCGGTTGGTATAACCGTATATCTTCGGTTCGTATAACCGTGTACCTTCGGTTCGTATGGCCGTATACCTTCGGTTCGTGTAGCCGTGTGCCTTCGGTCTGTATAGCTGTGTACCTTCGGTTCGTATAACCATATACCTAGTTGTAGAGACGGGGCGTGCCCCGTCTCTACCCAGCAAAATGGTAACTTAAAGATACTATCAGTCGGTGCTGAGACGGGGCACGCCCCGTCTCTACAACTGGGTACAGATATATGAGGTGGGGGGGGGATTTTATAATAACTTACGAATTATGAATTCTATTTTCATGTGTTTGCCTTGGTTTCGTATATTTTGCTTAATTTTGTTTCACTGAATTTAGAAGGATATGATACAGAACGAAAGAGAGATCAGGCATGAGCTTGTGTTACAGGCCGCACGCCGTATGATGACAGCCGCCCGCACTGCTCCTAAAGGCAAGGGTATTGATATCATAGAGATAGCGATGGTGACGGATGGGGATATCTTGCGTGTATCCGATGAGATGATCCGTATCGCCGGAGAGACCGGATTCAAGTTCTTGCTCCGTGATGCCGAGAATATAAAGAGTGCGGATGCCGTGGTGATTATCGGTACTTCCCAGAAAGTGCAGGGCTTGAACTGCGCCCATTGTGGTTTCGATACCTGCGTGGAGAAGCCGGAACTGGTTCCGTGCGCTATTAATTCCGTGGATCTGGGTATCGCTATCGGATCGGCTTGCGCTACGGCGGCAGACTTGCGTGTGGATACCCGTGTCATGTTTAGCGCAGGTTTGGCGGCCCAGCGACTGGGATTGCTGGGGAACTGCAAATGTGTGATGGCAATACCGGTCAGCGCTTCGTCGAAGAATCCTTTTTTTGATCGTAAACCGAAAGAAGAACCGAAAAACTAGAACAAATGAGTGACTCTATTCTAAAATTCGCGAATAAGCTGGAGCTACGTTACTCCTTCAATAATAAATCCAATTATATAGATGCCATGATCAAGCACCGGTGTGAGAAGGAGATTCTTACCTTGATACGTTCGCTGGCAGATATGTTGGACGTGAAGATGACAGTCTACAATGAGCCTTACGACAAGGAGGGTGGTTTCCGTGAGAAGCTGGGCGTGGCCGGGGAGAATAGCCGCTCTATTTCCATCGTGTTGAACCTGGTGATGCAGGTATTGACCCGTCCTTCGTTGTCGGTGGGCGGACAACCGTTGATGGATCGTACGCCTGCGGATGAGGAAGAGATGCAGCGTGAGTTGTCCAAGCTTCGCCGGGAGTTGCGGTTGAAGACTCCGGGGGCGACACCTTCCCACCGCTTGATCGACCTGCTGAACGCCTCGCCTCGCTTCTGCAAGTGCAAGTCTAATTTCTACGAGGCCTTGAAAGGGTATCCGAAGGTGACGAAAATCTCGGTGCGTGAGCTGAACGAGAAGGATCGCAGCCGTTCCGGTTCGCTGGAGGTGAGACGGGACCAGTTCGATTACTTTATCTTGCGTAGCGACGACCTGCCTACGGTCAAGGATAATAAGGCTACGATAGAGATCATATCGCCGGTACTGAAGGATAGTAAGTATCGCTGGAAAGGTATCTACAACAAGGGAGGCGAGACGATCGATTTCTATATGCAGGACGAGGATTTCAAGAAGCAGATGTTTGAGGACAAGATCTCGTTCACGAGCGGCATGTGCATCGATTGTGTCTTGGAGATCGCCCGCCGCCTGTCGGAGCTAGGAGAGGTGGTCAACGTGAGCTATACCGTGACTACGGTGATCCGTACCCGTTTCGATAAGATGGAGATCGTCACCCCTCAAGGCAAGCGCCATCTCCGTAAACTGGAAGCCGAGAAGAAGCAACTTACGCTGGATTTGTTCGGTTAACTCCCGACAGCCGTACTTCCATCGCTCCCAGACACTATTGTGTTTCTACCTGAACACAGTAGTATTCATCAGTGAACACGATAGTATTCAAATCCAGACACAGTAGTCTTTTTGCGTTGGATACTATTGTGTTTTTTTCGTAAGGACGGGTAGTCTATACGAGTGTATATTTCCTCGGATAATTGAATAAGATCGCCAACAAGGTACCTGCCCCCAATAGATACGGATAGTAAAGGTATTGCATGATCTCGATAGGAGAGACGTGCCCGAGTCCGGCGGCCATCAGCATCTGGGCACCGTAGGGAATGATTCCCTGCACGAAGCAGGAGAAGATATCCAATAGGCTGGCGCTGCGGCGGGGATCTACCTTGAAACGGTCCGCTATGTCCTTGGCGATCGGTCCGGCCATGATCAGGGCGATCGTATTGTTGGCCGTGCAAAGGTTGGCGAAGCTTACCAAGGCCGCTATACTCGCCTCGGCCCCCTTGGAGGAATGAATGCGGGAGGTAAGCTTGCGGATGATCCAGTCGATACCCCCGTTATAGCGGATCATCTCCAACATGCCTCCTGCCAGAAGCGTCACGATAATCAGTTCGCCCATATTCGTGATACCTAGTCCCATGGAGGCGTTCCAGCCCCAGATATCGAAGCTGCCGGTCCACAGGCCGACTATTCCGGACAGGACGATCCCGATGAATAGCACCAGCATGACATTGATCCCGCAAACGGCGGTTACCAACACCACCAGGTAAGGAATCACCTTGATCCATTCGATCGGGTCTGGGGTATAAGCGTTCTCCACGCCGCTTCCCACCAGCACGTATATCAATCCGGTCAGTATCGCTATCGGTAGGGCGATGCGGATATTCACCTTGAACTTATCGGACATCTGGCAACCCTGCGTGCGGGTAGCCACGATGGTCGTATCGGATATGAACGACAGGTTATCGCCGAACATGGCGCCACTCACCACGACACCCAGCATAAGGGCATCCGGCATCCCTGTCTTGTCCGCTATACCGACGGCTACCGGAGCCAAGGCCACGATCGTTCCGACCGACGTCCCGACCGAGATGGATATGAAACAAGCAGCCAGGAAGATTCCGGCCGCCAACAGGTTTCCGGGCAGGATGGACATCGCCAAGTTCACGGTAGCGTCTACGGCACCCATCGCCTTGGCGGTCTGCGCGAAAGCCCCGGCGAGGATAAAGATCAATACCATCAGCATGATATTGCTATTGGCCGCCCCCCGGCAGAACTGCTCGATACGGTTGCTTAATTTGCCTCCCTTGGAGATCGCTATCGCTACGATCGAGGAGATAACGAAGGCTACCGTTATCGGCATCTTATAGAAATCTCCCGCCACGATAGATACCACCAAATAAGTCAATAAGAATACCACCAGCGGTGTCAACGCCCAAGCATTCGGTCTACGTTCCAACTCCCCCATTTAATTTTCAATTTTCAATTCACGATTTTAATTCTCAAAAGGAGAACCGCAACGCTATACGTACGCCCCCCTTCTTGATATTCGGTTGATCCAGATACGTCAACCGGCGGTAATAATCAATTCGTAGTATCTTGAAGATGTTTTCCAGACCGACACTGGCCTCTAGGTAAGGCGTACGGCCCATCGGCGAGGTTCCCTCGGGGAAGCGGTACAACCCCGTCGGGTCCAAGGCCGGGTTATTCTTATCGGTCAGTCCTCCGTAGAAACCGCTGAACGATATCACCTCACGCAAACGTAGCCACTTCACACCCGGAATGCGGTTTAAGATCCATCCCTTCATATAATACGTGAAGTAGAACGAGACATACTGGTCGCTAACGAACTCCAACGCACGCATCATATTGAAGGCTTGCGGCTGGATGGTGATGGATTGGTTGGTATTCGGCATGATGAGCAAGGGGAAAGGAACCTTGTCCCATACCTTGCCCGCCGTCACCAAGGCATCGATATGCCCGAAGGAAGAGAGCCAGATCCGTTTCTCGGCGCTGAGTTCCGTATGGTTGTAGTTGAAATCGCCCCCCAACACGTTCTTCAAACCCATCTGATGGGAGAGCTTGAATACGGGAGCGTCTTTCGAGAGGTTGAAAAGCGAGTTTTTACCTTCCCGTCCGTTATAGGCACGCTCGCCCGGGGCGAAACGAAGCTGGGCCCCTAGCTCGGTATTGGTGAAACTCTTCAGGTTCGTCAATGTTCCGTCGGCGTTGTAACGGTCGTAGCGGAGCGTTCCGGCTGCCTCGTTGTTCTCGTTGCGTGCCCAAGTGGTAAAGGTCAAGCCATTCAGCCATTCCTTCTGGTATTGGAGCATGGTCTTACGGATGTATTGCATCATGGTGACAGGCTCGCCCACTTTCCATGCTACGAACATATTATCCTTGCTGGTAAAAAGGAAATCTTGACCAGGTGTATATACGTCGTATTCCTGGATAGCGGAGATATTATTTACCGGGCTTTCTCCCTCGTGATATTTCTTCTTGTCTATGCTATACGTCAATTTCGCGTTATATTTCAACTTGCGGTCATTTACGCCATAGGCCAGATAGCCGCTGGCGAACCAATGCGGGTTTAGGTTCGCTGTTGTCATACCTCCCACACGCATGCGGAAGCCCTCCAGATGATTGGCGCTGAAAGTGGTGTTCATCGGGCCGAAATCGAACTTGCTCTTCTCCTTGTCTGCCGTGGTCGGGATATAACCGGTGATTAATATCTCGGCGGTCTTGATAATTACGTTGAAGGCCGGTACCTTGCGGAGTTGTGCCAACAAGTCATCCAATGCGCTTTCTTTCTCTTTCAAGGGGACGTGGCGGTTGTTTATCCAGAATGTGTCGGTTTGGGCGGTCGCTTCCGGAAGCTCGTGGATCGGACCAAGAAGACCGAAGATCGAGTCGGCGTTCTGCACGTCGAATTGATACTTGTCGAAATTCCTTAACTGGTGGGCATAGAGCTGTTGAGCCCCTTTTACGATATAGAAATTGACATAAGTATTCTCGTTGGCGAGCACCCAGGTACTATCCGGCATACGCTTGAATTCTTGCTCGATCCGGAGTTTGTCCACCCAATTGAGGTTGATGTTCGCCGGGGTGTTCAAGAGGAATTTCTTGACGGCATAGTTGCCATCCAGGGTGATGTACAAACGTCCCGTGAATCCGTAGCTCTGACTGTTTACGGGTACGAAAGCGAGGTCTACGCACCGGTCTCCGGCCACGTCTACCGTATCCATGATATAATACTTGTAATAGGAGACTGCTAGCGTAGAGGATAACGGGCTTACGAAGCGGTTCAACAAGATATTGATATTGTTGTCGAAGATGTTTACACCCTTGAATATTTCCTCCAGGTTGGAGGTGATGGCGCCACCATCATCCAAGGTCTTGTCAATACCTTGTTGGCGTTTAGCCTTGGTGATCGTCTTCTCTGACTTAGGATGTTTGCGGTAGTATTGATCGGAGATTGTCTCGCGGACGGAGATCGTCAAAATTGGTTTTCCGTTGAATTCCGAGGTGTCTAGGTAGTTCTTGATGAATTTGAATTTCTTCAGGAACTTATTCTTCTCGAGATTGGGGTTGAAGTCGTCCAGCGACATGCTGAGCTTCTCGTACACCTCGCTTTGGTATTCGTCTTTCGCCTCGATACGATTATCGTCCTTATGCTCTATGACTTTCTTGATCAGCTCCACGGCGGGATTATCCTTGCGGGAATATTTCTCACGCTTAGGCTTGACAACTACCTCGGCTATCTCGAACGAGGTAGGCCGGAGGAGCACGTTGAGGGCGTTGTTCTTCTGCCCGGCCTTTAGGCTTACGACCTTATTGTCGTATCCAAGCGAGGATACGACCAGTTTGGTGAGCCCTTTGTCGTTCTGGAGGCTGAAAGCCCCGTCGTCATCGGTCATCGTCCCGATCGTCGAGTTCTCGAACATGACGGATACGTAGGATAGGGGTTCCCCGCTGACCGAGTCTCTTACGATTCCTGATGCAGAAGTTATGCTTTGAGCGTATAGGATAGAAATGCCAGTCACGAATTGTAACAGGACTAGCAAAGTGATATAGCGAATAGATCTTACCATGTAAATGTCTCGTTATTCCTTCACGGATAATACAACAGGCAAAGGTATGCTTTTTTCGCGGGAGGAAGGAAAGAGAGGCTATTAATAATCATTAATCCCCAGTTGTAGAGACGCGGCGTGCCGCGTCTCAATACCGTCTGATCGCATTTTTAAGTTGCCGTTTAAAGGGGATGAGACGCGGCACGCCGCGTCTCTACAACGCCTCCTTGTTCCACTTGTTCAGCGGGTTCTTTCCTTCGGGGGTATAGAGCTGGGCGATACGGTCGGCGTAGGCTTTCTCCACCTTCCCCCGTACGATCTTCATGGTGCTGTTTACCATGCCGTTTTGCTCGGTGAAAGGCTCGGGGAGGATGGCGAAGGTTGTCGGCAACCAACGATCCGGGAACATACTAGACAGGTCGCCTCCCTTGCGGAAACGGTCGATCTGGCGCTGGATGATACGGATGGCCTCTTCCCGGCCTTGGTCGCTCGAGAGGTCCAGGTTTTGATAGGCCAGATGTTTCCGTAACCGCTCCTTGGCAGGAACCAGCAGGGCGGTCGTGTACGGACTCTGGTTGTTATACAGGATCAACTGGTCGATGCAAGAGGAATGCTCTACCAAGGCTTCCTCTATACCTTCCGGACTGTATTTCTCCCCGTCGCTTCCGATCAGCAGGCTCTTGAAACGACCCAGCACATAAAGAAGCCCGTCACGCATATATCCCATATCCCCGGTGTACAGCCAGCCTTCCTTCACGGTATCGGCCGTCGACGCGGGGTTTTTCCAATAGCCGGCCATCACGTTCTCTCCCCGGATGACGATCTCGCCTTTCTCTCCCGGAGGAAGTACGTTGCCGTCCATGTCGCAGATCTTCAGGTCGAGGGGCTGCACCAATACGCCGCTACTGCCGAAGGTATGGCGGCGGGGGCCGTTGGTCGAGATGATCGGTGTCGCCTCGCTCAGCCCGTATCCCTGATACATCGGGATTCCCAAGGCGTAGAAGAACCGTTGCAGGTCCTTATCCAGCAAGGCACCTCCTCCGATAAAGAACTTCAGCTCGCCCCCGAAGTTCTCTCGGACTTTCGTGAACAATAGCTTGTCGAACAAACGTACCAGTGGCTTCAAGAGGATACGGAAGCCTTTTCCTTCCTCCTTATCGCTATCCCCGTTATAGATATAACCGATCCGTAAGGCTAGGTTGAAAAGGCGGGTGACGTTCTTCCCTTGCGCACGGATACCCTGCTCGATATTCTTCTTGAAGTTCTTCGCCAAGGCCGGTACGCTCAGTATCAGGTACGGCTTGAACTCTTTTATGTTAATAGGGATATTCTTCAAGGTCTCCATACCGGTACGCCCTACCTGTACGGTAGCTACCGAGGCTCCCTTCGACATGAAGATGTAGAATCCTACCACGTGGGCGAAGCAGTGGTCCAGCGGGAGGATCACCAACGTACGCCACGTATCGTCTATGTCCACGCAGGTGAGCGCTTGCTCCACGTTCGCCGTATAGTTACGGTGGGTAAGGATCACGCCTTTCGGATCGGCGGTCGTGCCGGAGGTGTAGGTGATGGTGGCGTAATCGTTGTTGCCCAGCGATTGCCCGATCGCCAAGAACTCCTCTAGCGGATGGATACCCAGGTAGATTTTTCCCATCCGGTGTATCTCGGACAACGGTATCTCACGGTCTTGGTATTCCGCTTGCTCGTCGAGTACGATGATTTTCCGTACGGCGGGTAGTTTATCCCTGATCGCCCGTATCTTCCCGAGTTGCTGTCCGGATACCATGATATATTTCACGTCGGCGTGGACGAGACGGAATAAGAGGTCGTTCGCCTCCTCCAGCTTGATAGATAGGGGTACATTGGTGGCCCCGGCGTAAAACATGGCCAGCTCTCCGATGATCCATGCGTTGCGGCCCTCGCTCAGCAAGGCCATATTATCCCCTTTCCGTACACCCAATGATACGAGGCCGGCGCCTTCCTCATAGACGAGGTCTCGAACCTCGGAGTAAGTGGTCGGCTCGAACCGCTTGCCCGTCTTCTCCCATAAGAAGGGATTACCGGGGAAGCGCTTGACTGAACTCTCAAAAAGGTCTATAATCGTTTTCTTTTCCATATCTTTTCGTATTTGTAGGAGGATGTGTTCTGTGTTGTCTGCGTCTGGTCTATTCGATTTGACGCACTCTCTTATGAGTTTATTTTTTCCATCTCTTGCAGGTAGCCGCATGCCGCTTCCACCGTGGGGACGTTCTTGATCACGATACTCCGTTTGCCGTTCTGCTCACGGAGGTTGCATTCGCGGGGATGCTTCTGGATGAAACCTAGCAGCTTGCCGAACGCCTCGCTCTGGTAATACGGGCTATCCGGGTTATTCACCAAGAAGAGGCTCATCTGCCCTTTCTTCAAGATCACCTTCTCCATACCCAGTTTCTTGGCCATACGACGGAGGCGTACGATCCGGATCAACTCCTTACCCTCCTTCGGTACCTTGCCGAAGCGGTCTTTCAGGCGTTCCGTGAAGGCGAGGATATCACGTTCCTCCTCCATATTATCCAGCTCCCGGTATAGGGAGATACGTTCCGAGTCGTTGGGGATGTAGGTGGGTGGGAACATCAATTCCAGATCACTCTCGATATACGTCTCCCGGACGTACTCGCTACCCGTATCCCGGTGCCCTTCGTCGCCCACGGCGTAAAGGTCGGCGAATTCCTCGCTCTTCAACTCGTCTACCGCCTCCTCCAAGATCTTCTGGTAGGTCTCATAGCCCAAGTCGGCGATGAAACCGCTCTGCTCGGCGCCCAGCATATTCCCGGCTCCCCGGATGTCGAGGTCTTGCATGGCGATATGGATGCCGCTACCCAGCTCGGAGAAGTTCTCGATCGCCTGTAACCTGCGCCGTGCCTCCTGCGTCAGCGAGCTGAGGGGTGGGGAGAGGAGGTAGCAGAAGGCTTTCCGGTTGCTTCGTCCTACCCGTCCGCGTAGCTGATGGAGATCGCTGAGCCCGAATTGCTGGGCGTTATTGATGATGATCGTATTGGCGTTGGGTACGTCGATACCGCTCTCCACGATGCTGGTGGCGATCAATACGTCGTATTCATAATTCACGAAATCGAGGATGATCTTCTCCAGCTTCTCCGGCTCCATCTGCCCGTGCCCCACGGCTACCCGCGCGTCGGGGACTTCCCGCCGTACCAAGGCCTCCATCTCGTAAATATTCTGGATACGGTTGTTGATGAAGAATACCTGCCCGTTCCGGCTCATCTCGAAATTGATCGCTTCCCGGATGATATCGGGATTGAAACGCTCTACCTCCGTCTGCACGGGATAGCGGTTGGGGGGAGGCGTGGTGATGCTGGAAAGGTCTCGGGCTCCCATCAGGGAGAACTGCAAGGTACGGGGGATCGGGGTGGCCGTCATTGTCAAGGTGTCTACGTTCACTTTCAGTTGCCGGAGTTTCTCTTTCGTGGACACCCCGAACTTCTGTTCCTCGTCGATGATAAGCAAGCCCAGATCCTTGAAGCGCACGTCCTTGCCGACAATCCGGTGCGTGCCGATCAGGATATTCACCTCGCCCTCTTTCAGCTCTTTCAACGTAGCCTTGATTTGTGCGGCCGTACGGGCACGGCTGACGTAATCGATCTTGCAAGGGAAATTCTTCAAACGCTCGCAAAACGTCTGGTAATGCTGGAAAGCCAGTACGGTAGTGGGTACCAACACGGCCACCTGCTTGTTGTCCGATACCGCCTTGAATGCCGCTCGGATGGCAACCTCGGTCTTTCCGAAACCAACGTCTCCACAAATCAACCGGTCCATCGGACGGGTACTTTCCATATCCACCTTGACCTCGGCGGTCGCCTTCATCTGGTCCGGCGTGTCCTCGTAGATGAAGCTGGCTTCCAGCTCGTGCTGCATGAAACTGTCGGGGGAGTAGGCAAACCCCGTCTCCTGCTTGCGTTTGGAATAAAGGAGGATCAAGTCTCGGGCGATATCCTTCACCTTCGCCTTGGTACGTTCCTTCATCTTCTCCCAAGCGCCCGTGCCGAGCTTGCTCAACTTAGGCGGCTCGCCGCTCTCTTTCCCCTTGTATTTCGATAATTTATGCAAGGAATGGATGCTGACGAAGATGATATCGTTATTCTGATAAATCAATTTGATGGCCTCTTGCATCTTACCGTTCACCTCGGTGCGTACCAAGCCTCCGAACTGTCCTACGCCATGATCGATATGTACGATATAATCCCCTTGCGAGAATTGGTTCAGTTCCTTGAGCGAAAGGGTGATCTTTCCGCTTCGTGCCTTATCGCTCTTCAGGTTGAACTTATGGAAACGGTCGAACAATTGATGGTCGGTGAAAAAGCAGATGCGTAGCGTATCGTCGGCGAATCCCTCGTGTATCGTGCGGTTCACGGCGGTGAAAGGGATATTGTCGTCCCGGTCCTCGAAAATCATCCGGATACGGTTGGCTTGTTTCTCTTGGTCGCTCAATATGTATAACGCATAGCCCTCGTCGAGGTATTTATGGAACGACTCGCTCACCCGGTCGAAATTTTTATGATAGATCGGCTGTGTTTGCGTGGAGAAATGGATGGTAGCGTCTGCCGTCCCCATCGGCCGTGCCCCGAAATGAATACGACGGAAATCCAGGATCTCCCGAAGAAAGTCGTCCGCCTGGACTAATTTCTTCCGCATCTGGTCGATATCGGCGAAGGATTCCTCGTCGGCAACCACCGGATCGTCGTTCCATACGCTTCCGATACGCTCCTTGCACCATGCGAGATCTCTCGCCGCTATACAGGTGTTCCGGGGTAGGGAGCCTAACAGGGATGTGCTGTCCTTGGCGCTCTTGCTCATCTCCGGGACGATATAGATGCTGTCTAGTTTCTCCTTGCTGAGTTGCGTCTCCACGTCGAACGTACGGATGGTCTCCACCTCGTCGCCGAAAAAGTCGATGCGGTAGGGAAACTCGTAGGAGAAGGAGAAAACGTCGAGGATACTGCCCCGGAGGGCGTATTGCCCCGGCTCATATACATAATCGACCTGCTCGAAGCCATACTCGTCCAGCACGTCGGAGACAAACATATTATCCAGCTTCTCGCCCACGCTGATCTTCAAGGTATTCTCCTTCAATACCTCACGGGCCACGACCCGTTCTGCCAAGGCGTCCGGATACGTGACGATCACGAAGGAAGCGTCCGGGTCTTGCAACCGGCTGAGCACCTCGGTACGCAGGATCTCGTTCGCCGGATCGACATGCCCGTACTTGATGGCCCTCCGGTAAGCGGACGGGAAGAAGTATACCTCATCGTTGGCGGTAAGCTGCATCAGGTCATGATAGAAATAACCGGCTTCCTCTTGGTCGTTCAACACACACACATAGCTTCCCCTTCCTTTCGTGAAAAGAGAGGCGATCGTCATCGCCGGACCCGAGCCGTTCAGTCCCTTTAGGAATATATTGCGGGACGTATCGTTTTTCAGTAGGGTGTCCAGCGCCGTCACCTGCGGGTGAGCGGCATATAGTTTCAATAATTCTTGTACTTCCAAAGCGATATCTTGTTTCCGCGAAGGTAACCTTTTTGTATAAAAAAATAAGCCGTGTTCTCCTAAATCAATTAAAATATGTACCTTCGTCCCAATAATTAATTAAAGATTATGTCAGACAGTATCGTCATTATTCCTACATACAACGAGAAGGAGAATATTGAGAATATCATTCGTGCCGTGTTTGGGCTGGAGAAAGCGTTTCATATCCTGGTGATCGATGATGGCTCTCCGGATGGGACGGCGGCTATCGTGAAGGGCTTGCAGAAAGAGTTCCCGGAGCGTCTGTTTATCGTGGAGCGTAAGGGGAAGCTGGGACTGGGTACCGCTTATATCCGTGGTTTTAAATGGGCTATCGAGCATAAATATGATTTTATTTTCGAGATGGACGCCGATTTCAGCCATAACCCCAATGACCTGCCGAAACTGTACGCCGCTTGTACCGGGCAAGGAGCAGACGTGGCCATCGGGTCGAGGTATTGTAACGGGGTGAATGTGGTGAACTGGCCGCTGGGCCGTGTGCTGATGTCTTATTTCGCCTCGGTGTATGTCCGTATCGTCACGGGTATGAAGATACAGGATACGACGGCGGGCTTCAAATGCTACCGTCGTGAGGTGCTGGAGACGATCGATCTGGACCGTGTTCATTTCAAGGGATACGCCTTTCAGGTAGAGATGAAGTTTACGGCTTATAAATGCGGCTTCAAGCTCGTGGAGGTGCCGATCATCTTTATCAACCGTGCCTTGGGCGTCTCCAAGATGAACTCTTCTATATTCGGGGAAGCCTTATTCGGCGTCCTTCAACTGAAATGGTGGAGTTTCTTCAGGAAGTATCCGAAGAAACATGCGAGCCATATCCTATAAGAACAGAGTTTGACAATTTCAAAGAATAAGAAAGATGAATAAAATATTAATCCAAAATCCGAGAATCATCAACGAGGGCCGTTCTTTTGTCGGCTCGGTGTTGGTGGAGGGGGATAAGATAGCGGCGGTGTTCGAGGGAGAGGTTCCCGGGGACGTGCGTGCCGGGGCGAACCAAGTGATCGACGCTACGGGGAAATGGCTGATCCCGGGCGTTATCGACGATCAGGTGCATTTCCGGGACCCCGGGCTTACCCATAAGGGAGATATCGGGACCGAGAGCCGTGCGGCCGTGGCCGGTGGCGTGACGACCTTCATGGATATGCCGAACACGAAGCCACAGACCACGACGATCGCCGATCTGGAATGGAAACTCAACCGTGCCGCCGAGGTCTCCCGTGCGAATTACTCCTTCTTCTTCGGTGGTACGAACGATAATATGGACGAGATACGCAAGCTGGACCGTAGCCGTGTGCCGGGGCTGAAACTGTTCCTCGGCTCGTCTACGGGGAATATGCTGGTAGACAAGAAAGACACCCTGGAACGCATCTTCGGCGAGGCCGGTATGCTGATCGCCATCCACGCGGAGAAAGAGGAGGTGATCCGGCGTAATATCCAGTATTACACGAACCTGTATGGCGAGGATCTGGACATCTCTTTCCATAGCAAGATCCGTAGCGAGGAGGCCTGCTACCAATGCTCGGCCGAGGCGGTCGAGTTGGCTGCCCGCCTAAATTCCCGTTTGCATATCCTGCATCTCTCCACGGAGAAAGAATTGTCGTTGCTCAGTAATAATATTCCCTTGAGCGAGAAAAAGATAACCGGCGAGGTCTGCGTGCACCATCTATGGTTTCACGACGGTGATTACGCCCAATTCGGCAACCGCATCAAGTGGAACCCCGCTATCAAGACGATCGAGGACCGGGCGGCGCTGCGTGAGGCGGTCAATAACGATACGATCGATATCGTAGCTACCGACCATGCCCCGCATCTGCCGGAGGAGAAGCAAGGCTCTTGCCTGAAGGCGGCTTCCGGAGGTCCGCTTATCCAGCATTCCTTGATCGTTATGTTAGAATTGGCGATGGAGGGCCGTTTCACCTACGAGAAGGTGGTCGAGAAGATGGCGCATATGCCGGCAGACTTGTTCCATATTGATAGGAGAGGATACATCCGTCCCGGATACTACGCGGATATCGTATTGATCGATCCGGAGCGGGCTTGGACGGTATCGAAAGAGAATATCTTGTACAAATGCGGTTGGTCTCCTTTCGAGGGCTATACCTTCCATCATGGCGTATGGAAGACTTTTGTGAATGGCGAGCTGGCCTATGGCGACGGCGAGGTGAATGATGCCGTGAGAGGCAAGGAAGTCCGTTATCTATAGCGGTAGGAAATGTGTCAAAATACCAAATGGCACACAGAGGATACAGGTCTAGCAGATAATCACAGATCATATATATTGAATATAAATAAGTTATCTGTGGTTATCCGCTCAATTGGTGTACCATACCGTGAATTGTGATACGCCTTCTCCTATCTATTGGATATCGATCAGTTTATGGGTTTGCAGACTTAGCCTCCACCCGGGATGCCGTAGGATGTAATCCACCACCTCTTCGGTATTCCGGCAGGAGCAGGGTTGCAGGAAATGATACCGTGCGGGGATTTCCGCATAGGCAGACAGGTCTTGCCCGGTATAAACCACCTTTATCTCATCGATCCTTTCCAATACCACCGGGGCGTTCTCCTTGGGCGAGCAAGTCACCCAGTCGATGCCGTCAGGCAGGGGGCGTGTGCCGTTCGTCTCGATACAGATCCGTTTCCCCGTCTCACGCAAGCGGGATATAAGCGCCTCGTCGATCCACAGGCTAGGTTCTCCTCCCGTCAGGATCACCATCCGTGCGGGGAAGGAAGATACCTTCTCCACGATCTCCTCGTCCGTCATCATCACGCCCTCCTCGTGGCGGGTGTCGCAAAAGCTGCATCTTAGGTTACATCCGGAGAAGCGGACGAATACGGCGGGAGTTCCCGTATGGAACCCCTCACCTTGCAAGCTATAAAAAATCTCGTTAATCTTCCTCATAGATCGCCGTGTTTCCCTCAGACTCTTTTACCTCTACCTTGAAACAAGACGGGATCTGCTCGCATACCCAACGGGCTATGTTCTCCGCTGTCGGGTTGAAGGGCAGGATATCGTTTAAGTTCTGGTGATCCAATCTGGATTCCACCTCTTTCTTGATATGGCTGAAATCTATCACCATGCCATCGGCGTTTAATTCCGTGGAGCGGCAATAAACCGTGATCATCCAATTGTGACCATGTAGATTCTCACATTTGCTGGGGTAGGACAATCTCAAGCTGTGGGAAGCGGAGATCTCCATACGTTTAATGACGGTGTACATACGATAAAATATTTGTTTTATACGATAAATAATGATGTACCTAATGTCACCTCGGCACATAAAAAAATCCCGGATATTTATCCGGGACGCGAAGATATAAAATATTTGGTTTATTTGTACGGTGCTTGTTACGATCGGCAATGTTGAATAATTTGTATGATCCTATAGGACTATACCTCTTGATTCAGCGCTTTCATCGAGAACAAGAAAGTAGTTCCTTTGCCCTCGCCCTCAGACTCGAACCAAAGCTTTCCTCCATGAAGTTCCACGAAATCCTTGCAAAGCATCAATCCCAATCCCGAGCCTTTCTCGTTCTTCGTCCCGTAGGTAGTGAAATGCGAGTCTTGTTTCAAGAGCTTATCTTGATCCTCTTTCTTGATCCCTTTTCCGGTATCTTTCACGCTGACAATCACGAAATCCCCTTCGGATCGTGAAGATAAAGTGATCGTACCCCCCTCGAAACTGAATTTCATGGCGTTGGAGATCAGGTTACGGATAATCGTCTTGAGCATATCGATATCGACCAAGCCTAACAGTTCCTTGTCCAGATTCTCTAGGATGATGCTCACGCCTTTTTGCGCCGCCATCGGGATATACATCTCGGCGGTACTGTCGATGATACTGTTTATGTCGGTCTGCTGCTTGTACACATGTTGCTTGTTCAACCGGTTCTTGGCCCATTTCAGCAGATTGTCGAGCAGCAAGAAGATTTCTTCCGAGGTCTTATTCATCATCTGGATCATCTCATATACCTCGTCACCTACTCGTTCTTTATTTACCATCATCAAGATGGCGTTGTTCATCATTTTCAACGAGCCTAGCGGAGAGCGCAGGTCATGCGCGATGACGGAGTATAGCGTATCCCTGGATTCGATCGTATTCTCCAACTCGGCTTTGATGCGTTTGATACTGTAGAGCTCGAAACGGTGAGCTACCCTTTTTACCAGTTCTTCGCGTTGGAACGGCTTGGTGACGTATTCGGTAGCGCCTAGTTGGTAACCTTTCACGATACTTTGCATATCGCTTAGGGCAGACATGATAATCACGGGTATATCCGTGGTATCGGGGTTGCTTTTCAGGCGCTGGAGGACTTCGTATCCGTCCATCTCCGGCATCATGATATCAAGTAGTATCAGATTGGGGTGTTTCTCGTTAGCTATCTGTAACGCTTTCTTGCCGTTGTCGCACGTCAAAAGCATATATCCCTCTTTCTTTAGTATGGCTTGTACTAGCATGACGTTTGTAGGGACATCATCTACGATAAGAATTTTATACTCTGAGGCCAATTTATCCATTGTATCTAAATTGTATTCTAGTATTATTGATATTCAAATAATATCAATAACACAAAAGTATTAATTAAAGTCGATATTATATACTATTTGCTCATCTATTTTTTATTTTTTTATCCCGCTTTCCGCCTGGCTTTTTCCCAGGTACCTGTGCCTTTGTGTTTAGAGAGATAGCTATATCCTCGTATAACGTTGATATTCATGAATAAAAAGTAGTAGGGAACGAATAGTAGCTTGTTGCGGAGATTCCTCCGTTCCATTTTATACCCCACGTATCCCATCAGGTAAAATACGAGTTGCAGGAATAGTATGGCCGTATAGAGGATATGCCCGGTACAGGCCAGGAATAGGTTGAGAGGCAAGAGGGCGAAAAGAGCGACCGGTGTCAGTGTCCATCGTAATACCCGGTGGCTGATGTATTGGAAGCTCAGTGTCCCGTACCGGAAAATGTTCAATAATCCCCGTAGCCGCCATACCGATTGCAATCCGCCGGCCGCTATGCGCACTTTCCGTTTCTCCTCCTCCCGCATGTTCAAGGAGGCGCTCTCGAGGGCGTACGCCTCTTTGCTGTAGGCGATCTTGTAGCCTTTCATCGCTATGCGCAGGGAGAGGATGAAATCGTCCAGCAAGGTGTCCGGGGGCATCTGCTCGAAGAGGGAGGTACGGATGGCGAACAGCTCGCCCGCCGCCCCGACGGCGGAGTATAGGCGGTAATCCAGCCGCTTGAGGGCAGACTCGTATTTCCAGTATATGCCTTCCCCGGCGGTGGCTCCCTGCTCGGCCTGTATCTCCACCCGTTTCTCTCCCGCCACGCAGCCTACCCGCGGGTCGCTGAACTGGCGTACGATTTCCCTGATGGCGTCCTTGTTCAGCATCGTGTTGGCGTCGGTGAAGATCACGTAGGGGGTCTCGACGTAGGGAAGGGCCCGGTTCAAGGCGGCGGTCTTCCCTTGCCGCCGCGGTTGGTATAGTACGGTGGTTTCCGGGTACTCTTTTAATATCTCGTTCGTGTTGTCTTTGCTTCCATCGGTAATCCAGACCAGTCTCAGCTTATCCTCCGGATAGTCCAGGTCCTCGCAATTCTCCATCTTGCTTGCCACGATCGCCTCCTCGTTGTAGGCGGCTATCAATAACGTGGCTTCCGGCAGCGGCTCGGGCAGCCGTAACGTTCTCGGCTTGACAAATATTTCCTTGATCTTGACCATGAGGTATAGCAATATCCCATATCCGAGATATGTATAGAAAACGATCCCGACGCCGATCCAGAAGAGGATCTCAGTAACTTGGTAGCTCTTTTCCATAATCCATGTCTTTATTGATTGCGACTAATCCGTTTATTAACCCCTTGCTTAGCGCCCCGAGCAACTGGAACCGGCCTTTCCGGAGATAGGCCAGGAAGCGCTTGGGGAAAGCCACCAGGGTTTGGTAGATGTACGAGTAAATCCTTTCATCCCTTTTATCAATCGATCGTTTGGCGAATAAAAGGCGGTTGCGGGTATGGTAATAGACTTGGAGCGGGCTTTGTTTCCCTACGCTCATGCTTTCTTTATGGTAGACGGTGGCGGTGGCCTCATACCAGATCGCCAACCCGGCCCGCTTTATTTGCACGCACCAGTCCAGCTCCTCGTAGTAAAGGAAATAAAATTCCGGCATCTTCCCGAATTTCTTGAGATCCGAGGTACGTATCATCATGGCTGCCCCGTGGGTGAACGCTGTCTCGCGGGATCGGTCGAATAGGCCTTTGTCTATCTGGCCGAACCCGATGCTCTCGTTGCGGAGGCAGACCGGGCTCATCGGTGTGGAGCCTGCGTATTGCAGTCTTTTTTTATCGGGCCAGCAAGCTATCTTGGGAGATACGCCCCCGATCCTTGGGTTTAGGTCCAATACTTTCACCAGGTTCTCTAATACCGGCCGGTCTATAAGCGTGTCGTTATTGAGGAAAAGCAGGTAATCTCCGCTGGCATGGGATATACCGAGATTGTTGCCCCCGGCGAATCCTAGGTTTCTCTCGCTACGGATCACCCGTACGGCGGGATGCCTCTCTTTCAGGATGGCATATTCCTCCGGGTCCCTGGAGGCGTTGTCTACCACGATTATCTCGTAAGGGAAAGTCTCGTGTGCCTTGAAAGCCTCGATCATCTCGCCGGTATCTTTCAGCCCGTTGTAATTGATCGTGATAATGGATACCTGTCTAGCCATGTTTCTCTTTTTTTGTCGTTATGCCGTGAGGGGTACTCTGGAAGCTGGTGTCTTTCTCCTTCACCCGGCGCAAGGAGGCTATATATCCTTTTATCAAGATGAGAAAGAGGAAAGGGAGTCTCGGCAGGTTCATATAGAACTTCCGGGTACGCATCTTCCGGGGGATAGCCAGCGTATACGTCAGGGTACCGGCCAATATAAGCCCGTACCATTTTAGGGCGATAGGGAGGGACGTGAAGCCCCATGTCAAGGCGAGGATGAGCGGGATGATCAGTTTTAATATCCTCGGGAACGGGAACCATTGGATCGCCTTGTCTATATAGTTCCAGTTAACGGCATGGAGGTCGAGATGGCGTATGATCAGCGAGAAGGCCAGCAGCTGGGCGTGGAACCAGCGGGATCTTTGCCGTGCCATGACCTCTTGGCGCGAGGTCTTCTCGTCGTACACGAGGATGTCCTCGGCGTAGTCTACAAAGATATTCTCGGTGGCGAGATAGATCTCCAGCTCTTTGTCCTCGGCGAAAGTGCCGCATCGGGGCATACGCGATTTCAGCCATCCGAAGTCGAATACCATGCCGGAGCCTATCAAGGAGGAGGAGAGCCCGGCGTTGACCCGCCCCTTGCGGAAGATGGTGTTGTTGATCTCCTCGGAGATACCGTCCCATACCGCTATCGGCGTATTGTCGTTCTTAAGGGTACGGTGCGCTTGCAGGGCGACGTTGCCTTGCGTGATATCGTTGACCCGGGTCAGGAAATCCGTATCCGTGAGGTTGTCGGCATCAAGGATGACGACTTTATCGATTCCCTCTTTCAGGTATTCCAAGGCGTAGGTGATGGACTTATGCTTCATGCTACGCTCGAAATCCGGCGTGAGGAGCTCGATCGGGAGCTTGGCGAGCGCTTGGTTCGTCTCCTCCCGCATATGGTCCGATACCACGATGACACGGTATTTGTCTTTGGGGTAGTCTTGCCGGAGGATATGCTCTACGGAATCCACGATGACATCGTCTTCCTTGTAAGCGGCGAAAACGATGGCAAACTTCAGGAAGCGTTTGTTATGTGGTTTCCGCCGCTTTCTCGTGAAGAAAGAGGTAAGTGTGAAAAATAGGTCATAGCCTATGAAAAAGGCTATGAAGGTAAATAAGGCTACATCTAGGTAGATTAACAGCTTCATCCGTTTTTTTTACAAAAGTACGTATAATTTTCAACAACTGTTTAGCTCCGGTGTTTTTTTTAGTACCAGGGATATCCATATCTTTTCTAGTGAGTTTAGGGCTGTTTCATGGATTTTTCCCTGGGTTCCGGGGTCGCTAAAAGAGTATGCCGTATGTTTTTCCCAGGCTGCTTAGCGCCGCCGAGAGTACCAGCCCCCAGCCTAGCAATACTCTACAGAAATTGCCATGAAAAAGTGGCCTCTGAAAGTCTTGCCGTTTGTAATGTGTGGAGAATCTTTTGGAACCTTTTTTAATGGGACAAAAAGCATTACTCTTTATGTTATATTAATCCCATTGAACTGTAATCGGTTAAATGAAGCGGTATATACGGATATGGACATACAACTGGAAGCCGCTTGTAAACAGTATTGGAATACTCAGTAGTCTCACCATATTGCATATTACGGAGGGGTGTGGTAAAAATCCGGTCTTTTTTCTCAAGAATACAATAAAGTTGTATTAGAGGCTATAAATGAAGAATTACTAGCTTCGAAAAAATTTAAAGAACATTTAGATCTGTTGTTGTCTACATCTCCGTTATTAACAAAACAACAAAAAGAGAATGCATATAATATTTTCAGAAGTAACTGTTGTAGCTTATTAGGCATAGATATTCCCGTAACAGAGAATGTGAAATCAAAGCGTTCTCAAATAGGGACTATATTCATAAAAAAGTTGAAACTTTTGATTTACTCAAATTAGTAGAGTCTTTTGAGAAACATATTTTATTGTAAGGCGATAGAATGATGAGGGGTTAATCTCATTATATATAAAACAAGAAAATTGTAAGATTTTCAAAATTCACATGTATAATACTGAAACAAAAAAATAATTATAGGAAATACATCTTTTGATTTTAAATTTGTGTGACGTGAAAAGTTACGCCAGTAGCTGTCTGTCAATCGTTTCCCGATAGAACAGACCTATTGTTTCACCAATAGTAGCCTACGAGCAGGTGCGCTTGTACAAGGGTATCAAGCTGCTCGGACAAGGTAGCCCTCCCGAAAGGGTAAGAACGAACCGTGAGGGAAGTTCAAAGGTCGCAAGCATTATGCGGTCGGGGAGCTTGGCTCGGAAGGTATGGTCAACGCAAGTGAATTGCTAATAAACGTCGTTAAGTCGAACAAGCCTACTAATGCTATCAGGCTTGAACCAAAAGGTAAAATGGCTGGCTGTCCCTGTGAATTTTGGGGACACGTGAACAATAGAGCCATCGGCGAAGAGGCAAGACCTAACCCATTCCCGGTACTGGTGTAAAACACGGTAAGCCCATATATCTCCCATGAGGGTAGGAGAACCGCAAGGTAATCTGACGGATATGTGGGTAAAGGAGAACCGGAGAAAGCGAATGCCATCCTGTAATCGGGTGGATAGGGATTGAGCCGAAACCATGAATTGTTTTTGACAACATTATCCTACGTGAAAACGAGCAGACTTCCGGTATGGTGACGTTTTACAAGATAACTTTTAGAACTTATGAAAGAAGAAAAGCAAATGTACGAAAACAAAAAATCGTGTGCGTCTTCTGACCGCAATGGTCGGACTTGGGAAAGCATAGACTGGAACAAGTGCGAGCAGGCGGTCAATAAGCTGCAAGCGCGTATTGTAAAAGCTCAGAAAGCAGGTAAGTTCGGCAAGGTAAAAGCCTTGCAATGGACACTTACCCACTCGTTTTATGCCAAAGCATTGGCAGTCAAGCGAGTTACTTCCAATAATGGAAAGAAGACTTCAGGGGTTGATAAAATTCTTTGGTCAACTCCGCAATCGAAGTTCAAAGCCGTTGTGACACTAAGAAGAAGAGGCTACAAACCTCAACCGTTAAAAAGAGTAAACATCAAGAAAAGTAATGGCAAACTTCGCCCGTTGGGAATACCGACAATGAAAGACAGAGTCATGCAAGCACTTTATCTGATGGCACTGGAACCAGTGTCTGAAACTACAGCAGACAACTATTCCTTCGGTTTCAGGAAAGACCGCAGCACGGCAGACGCTATGGCTCGTTGCCATTCGCTTCTGTCCAAGAAAACATCCGCCCGATGGATATTGGAGGGAGATATTAAAGGCTGTTTCGACCACATAAGCCACGAATGGTTGATGAAGAATATCCCTATGGATAAATCCATCTTACAAAAATGGCTGAAATGTGGATACGTATATAACAGAGAACTTTTCCCGACAGAAGAAGGTACACCGCAAGGAGGTATCATATCACCGACACTTGCCAATATGACGCTTGACGGTTTACAGAACCTATTGGAAACTCATTTCCCGTGGGAACGAGTATCAGGAAAATCAGGATGGTACTGCCCGAAAGTTAGATTGGTACGTTACGCAGACGACTTCATTATAACAGGTGATACTAAAGAAATATTGGAACATAGTGTAAAACCTTTGGTAGCTGATTTCCTCGCAGAAAGAGGACTGACACTATCCGAAGAGAAAACTAAAATCACACGTATAACGGATGGTTTCGATTTTCTTGGTTTCAATGTACGGAAATTTGGAGATACCCTGCTGACACAACCTTCTAAAGATAGGAAAAAACGAATGTTGAGTAAAGTCAAAGATGAAATCAAACGGTTTCGTGGCGATGCTCAACATGAACTGATTATGCGATTGAACCCGATACTTAACGGATGGGCTAACTATTACAAATATAGTGCAGCCTCAAATGTCTTTCGTAAAACAGATTATCAAATCTATAAGAAATTATGGCGGTGGGCACTCCGCAGGCATGGTAACAAATGCAAAGGGTGGATTAAGAACCGATATTTCCATAGAATTGATGGTCGTGACTGGGTATTTGCAGTTAAAAGGAAGAACGAAAAGCATGAGGAATATTTTATTCCAATCACTATTCTGTTCAATACGAAGATTGAAAGATACCCCCAACTGAAATGTGATGTCAATCCTTTTGACCCTGAATGGAAGCAATACCTTGAAAAAAGGAGAACTGCCAAAATGAGAATGAGCTTGAAAGGCAAGAGGTCACTTATCTCAATGTGGGAAAGACAAAATCGTAACTGCATGTTATGCGGACAGCCGATAACAGCAGAAACCTCATGGCACATCATGAGCCAGCAGAAGAATGGGAAAAAACACCTCTGCTTAGTTCATGATGGCTGTTATCAAGGTGTTACACATAAAAAGAAGAAGTAAGTATGAGCGTATTTCTATTTAAAAAGGAATATTGTTTGCTTGAGCCGTGTGAGGGGAAACTTTCACGCACGGTTCTTAGGGGGGAAAGCACCCGTAAGGGTGCTGACCTACCCGACCATACATCCAAAATAAGGAAAGAGAAAACAATCTGTTTCATTCTATCCAATAGAACCGGAATGGAGTCTTGACGGAATAATCTTATCTAAAAAATTGCGCAACACATTAAAGGATGTCATTTCATTTTGTCTCAATAAACCTAGAACCGTAGAGGAATGGGGACTTCATAGATTTCTTAAAGATGCTGGTAATTGCATTTCCATTAACTTTTAGGGATTGCCTGGAACAGGAAAAAGTATTGCTACAGAAGCAATAACAAAAGCTATGGGCAAACGTGTTATTCAAGTTTCATACTCCAGTCTGATGGGCAGTCTTCAAAGAAATACGGAAAAAATATAACATCCCTATTTGAAGCTGTGGTAGAAGAAGATTGTATAATTTTATTTGATGAAGCTCATGGTTTATTAAGTGCAATTCGTCAGATTATTATTTTTGCCTGTTCTTTATAAAACACCTGATGATCTTGTCAAACAGTTGTATGACAGTCACGTATCAGGACGAAAAGAGTATTCCCTTTTACGATAGACAGGTAATATATTCGTAACGGAAAGTCTGCATATGTCCGCTATATTTTGCATTTTGTCACTTAGTAGCAAACTGAGGAATTAGGATGTTTACACGTGTGATTTAGAGAGTTACATTGATCGTTGCAATCTTGCTTTTAGAATGCTCGATTTAAAAACGATCGAATTGCTATATTCGGTTTTCTTTTGCATTAGTCAAAGAACGATTTTTCCTTTGCGAATATACGTTTTACTAGCGATAAAAGCAAGTGTTTTATGCTGCTTAAATATCTTAAAATCAGACATATAAAAAGAAAGTCTGATTTCATGACCTCCCTATCTTATGAAAAAAACACTCTTTTCCGGCAAAAAGCAACGTAGCATTTCCTTCTTTTTTATATTTAGTCATCATAAGATTCTTATTCTCTGAAATACAATGTTTTGTGTAAACTAATAAGCATATGTATCTGATAATTTTGCATCCTGTAAAATTTTAAATCAGAGAGTTTATGGCTACAGTAAAAATTAAGTTCAGACCTTCCTCCGTGGATGGTAGAGAAGGTACGGTTTATTATCAAGTAATTCACGGACGTGTGGTAAGACAGATCAACACTTCCTACAAACTATTTCCTGCCGAGTGGAGTAAGCTGCGTTCCCGGATTGTCATCACATCGCCGGATGAGGACAGGCGGCAATATCTATTGCTATTAGAGAGGAAAATAGCGGAAGATACTGAAAGGTTAAAGAATGTCATCGCTGCTCTAGAACAGAGGGGAGGTGTTTTCACCACCGATGATGTGACTTCCGCTTTTCACGGTAAGCATTGCGGCCTTTTCTTTTTTGTTTTCATGCGGGAGGTTATAGATGGTTTGAAACGTCTGGGGAAGATACGGACTGTCGAGACCTATAGCTCCACGCTAAGTAGTTTCATGCGATTTATGGATGGAAAGGACGTACCGCTCGAAGAAATGGATTCCGACCTGATGATCGCATACGAGGCATGGCTGAAGTCTAAAGAAATCTCCATGAACACGATATCCTTTTACATGCGTATTTTGCGTGCTACCTATAACCGTGCCGTGGAGAAAGGATTTGTTGTCCAGCGTTTCCCTTTCAAACATGTTTACACAGGAGTCGAGAAGACAGCGAAACGGGCCCTTCCCTTGCATGTGATAAAACAGCTCAGAATACTGGACCTGTCACTTCATCCGGCTAGAAGACTTGCGAGGGACATGTTGCTTTTCAGTTTTTATACAAGGGGGATGTCCATGATCGATATGGCATTTTTAAGAAAGAAGGATATTGACAACGGTATCCTTTCATACCGGCGAAAGAAAACCGGGCAACAACTTTTTGTAAAATGGGAGCCATGCATGCAAGAGATCGTGGATCGTTATAATATCTCCGAATCCCCATACCTTCTTCCCATCATTGTCAGACCGGGTGTGGAGGAAAGAAAGCAATATATCAATGCTTCCCATCGTATTAACAGATGTTTGAGAGCCATAGGGAAAGAACTGGGCTTGTCGGTTCCTTTGACTCATTACGTCGCCCGCCATTCTTGGGCCAGTGCAGCCCGAAGTAAAAATATTCCGATTTCAGTAATCAGCGAAGGTATGGGACATGGCTCGGAAACTACTACAAGAATCTATCTGGCTTCATTAGATACTACTACTATTGATAAAGCAAACAGGTTGATTTTAAGATCTTTATACGGAGTCTAACATATTGAGCGAATGTATGCTCTCTTCTCAAGAGATGAATTTTTCGTTACAAAATTATACAAAATATAGAAAATCACCCAATAAATGACAAAAAATATGTTTCACGCTCAAAAACAGTTGAGCGAAAAGAAATATTTGTTGAGTAAAAATGGATTCTATTAAATAGAATGAAACAAAAAGTATTTTGATAATTAAATGATTAGATTAAAAATAACAAGATAACCTATCTCTTGAGAAGAGAAGTACAAAAAAGAATTTTCCTGATAAGGAAGACTTATTTTAAGGAATAATCTTAGATGTAAGAGTGCTCAAAGATGATAATAATGTGGAGCGGAAATTATAGTCTCTCCGTAAGAGATGAATAACATGGTGTAAATTACATAAAAAGCGACTACAAAAATGAGTAAAAAATAATTACAAAATGGAATAATTCTTGAAACCGTAAAGCTATTTATTGAGCAAACAAGACTTGATAAAAAAATCGAAGTCTTTATTGTCGAGCTGTTTTGTTCATATATGTCGTATTATTTATCTCTTACGGAGATGATATACCTTTCGACTGGAAGCGACGGATGGTACATTGAATCTTTTGACGGCAAATATGTATAAGAAGATGACGGGGATAAAGCCCGAACTTTTAGATGATATGTTTGTAACTGCATGTTTTTCTGATAGATACAGATGCTTGCAGGATTAGAAAATTTTGCCTTTACTGAAAATGGAGACATATGCGTCAGACAACAAAGGAACGGTGTACGTTCCTGTACCTGAAGTGACGGGGGATGACATGGCACAATGGTTTGTGATGCGCGACCTGAGCCGTTCTAATGCCAAGGAACCTGCTTGGAAGATATTGGAAGAACTGGAAATGGATTACTTTACACCTATGGTACAGAAATTGGTTATTCGCAACGGGAGGCGAGAAAAAGAAAAAGCACCCTACATACAGGATTTGGTATTCGTGCATGAAAGCCGTTCAGCCCTTGATCCCATCGTGGAAAATGTACGCACCTTCCAATACCGTTACCTGAAGAGGCGCGTACCTATGACCGTGCGTGAGGTCGACATGAAACGGTTCGTCCGGGCGGTAGAATCCACCAAGTTTCCCCGTTTCTACCGCCCCGACGAGATTACCCAGGACATGCTCCGTCATAGGATACGCATCGTGGGCGGCAACTTAGACGGTTATGAGGGCTTCCTACTCACCGTGCGCGGTTCGAGGGTAAAGCGTCTGCTGGTGGAATTGCCGACTTTGTTGGCAGTGTCCGTGGAAGTGAAACCGGAGTTTGTCCAGTTACTGTGAGATCGGAAGATAAGGTTTCTTCTAAAATTATCGTAGTTTCACGTAATTTATGATTTAATTTCATGTGGACTCTATTTTCACGTCAAACTTTGTTGGAAAGTGGTATAATGGACGGAATGACAGATTATCATTCCCATGTCCTCCCTGGGGTAGATGATGGAATTGTGACTTTGGAGAAAGCTCTCCATACATTAAATTTTTACGAGAAAATCGGAGTACGGGATTTATGGCTGACTCCTCATATCATGGAAGATTATCCCAATCAAACAACGGATTTGCAACGGGAATTTTCTGCTTTTTCTGCTGCGTATAGGAACAACTGTGGAGAGCGTCCGGTTACATTGCATCTGGCATCCGAGAATATGTTGGACTCCTTGTTCTTTCAACGTCTTGACGAAGGCGATCTACTTCCCATTATAGACGGGCGTCAAATACTGGTTGAGACCTTTTGTTGCAATCCCCCGTTCGGGTTTGAAAATTTACTTGACCAAATAGCATATAAGGGATACATGCCTATACTTGCACATCCGGAACGCTATCGTTATATGTCGATGAGTGACTACCGGGATTTACATGACAGGGGAATCAAATTCCAGTTAAACCTTACTTCCGTTGTGGGTGCATACGGGACGGAGGTACAGGCCAAAGCCCATACCCTGCTGAAGAAAGGTTATTATTCCATGCTCGGCAGTGATTTACATCACCCGGAAAACTTTGCTCGAATGGTTGGCATACCGGTAAGGAAAAGCGTGTTGGATTCCTTACGTTCTTTAATAAACGAATCATAAACAACAGACAATCATGATACAGTTAAAAAAATTTTTCATATACCATGTATTCGTGTTGGTTACGTGCGTATTCATTCTGTCAGGCTGTGCTACGCCTACCAAAGTCGTGTATTTGCAGGATGTACAGCCCAATGTGACCGTTGCATTGCAGGAGGCAAAAGAGATAACGTTGAAACCCGGTGACAGGTTACGTATCGTGGTATATAGTCGTGACCGGGAACTTGTACAGATGTTCAATCTCAATAATTTCAATATGTCAACTGTCGACCATAACAATCAAAATTCATACTATACAGTCAATAAGGATGGAAAGATCGATATGCCGGTTCTGGGGCTTATTAGTGTGGAAGGACTTACCCGGCTGGAAGTAGCCGACTTGATAAAATTCAGGTTGTTATCCGGAAAGCTGGTGCGTGATCCGACCGTCACGGTAGAGTATGCCGGCATTAGTTATTTCGTTATGGGAGAGGTGGGCAATCCCGGTCGCCAGCTGATAGACCGTGACCAGATCACGTTGCTCGAAGCTCTCTCGCAGGCCGGAGATCTCACCATCCAGGGACGCCGCGACAATATCCTTGTCTTGCGTACGGAAGACGGTAAACAGACACCTTATCGGGTAGATATAACACAGACGGAAAGTCTATACGGTTCACCGGTATATTACCTGCAACAGAATGATTTGATTTATGTGGAACCTAATGAGATGCGTGCCAACCAATCCCGCCTTAACGCAAACACATTGCGCACACCCAGCTTTTGGTTTAGCACATCCTCTTTTTTGTTATCCATCATCTTACTTTTCATCAAATAGCCTACAAGAAAAATGGAAAGATACATTCCTGCCACAGATAAACGACAACCGGCATCCAACAATAGCAAATTAGATGTACAAGATTGGTTTTTCCTGTGTGTAAATCATTGGAAATGGTTTGCCTTATCACTCCTTATTTCAATGGGGGGAGCGGTCTTATACTTAAAAATGACACCTAAGGTATATACACGTACGACTTCCATCCTTATCAAGGCAAAGGATGACAGTGGAAATGCGTCGGAACAGCAGTTAAAAGAACTGGGTATCATGCAAAACTCCTCAAATATAACCAATGAGATACTATCTTTGCAAAATACGGTCGTGGCTAGGGAAATTGTTCGTCGGCTGAATCTGGAGATAAATTATTTGCATGAAAACTCTTTTCATGATGAAGTCCTTTATGGCATTGACCGGCCAATTAGCGTTATCTTCACGGAGTTGAATGACAATGAAACCGCTTCCCTGTCGGTAACGTCAACTTCAGACAGTACCGTTACACTGAGTGACTTGCGGCGTAACGACAAGGCATACGAAACTATCATCGAAATGAAACTGGGAGAAAGCCGGAAGACTCCATGCGGAAACATAACCGTACTGCCTACTCCCTACTATAAAGACGGACGGGTCAAGATAACCCGCTCTGGCATAGATGATGCGGCAAATTCTGTCAAAAAGCGCATTTCAGCCCAACTGCGCGATAAAAACTCTACCATCATAGACATCAGTTACCGGGATGTATCTATTGCCCGTGCGGAAGACGTGCTTAACACGCTCGTTTCCGTATATAATGAGAATTGGATAAAAGATCGTAATCAGATAACCGTCAGCACCAACGAGTTCATCAAAGACCGTTTGGAAGTGATAGAGCAGGAACTGGGAAGTGTGGAACAAGATATATCCAATTATAAGTCCGAGAATCTGATGCCCGATGTTCAGCAAGTGGGAAGTCTTGCAATGACTCAAGCCAATACAGCCGAACAGGAGTCTAATACGCTCAGTAATCAGATTTACATGGTACGTTACATCCGAAGTTATCTGATGGACGGACGACATGAGAATCAATTATTGCCTTCCAATTCAGGTGTCGGTAGCTCCACCATCGGCAGGCAAATCGAGGAATACAATGAAATACTGCTACGTCGTAACAATCATCTGGCCAACTCCTCTCTTCAGAATCCGTTGGTCATGGATTTAAACCAACACTTGGCTACTCTACGCCATACCATCATTCAGTCGTTGGACAATGAATTGGCCATTCTCAATGTCCAACAGCAAAATATACGTTCCAACTATGACCATGCGGTGGCGAAGATTGCTTCTAACCCCCAACAAGCCAAATACCTGCTTTCTGTGGAACGTCAGCAGAAAGTAAAGGAGTCTCTTTATCTCTTTCTGTTACAGAAACGCGAAGAAAACGAGCTTTCACAGGCTTTTACCGCCTATAATACACGGTTAATAGAACCGCCTCATGGTAGTATGGCTCCCACGGAACCGATTGGTAGTGTTATTTTATTTTACGCTTTTTGTTTTGGTTTAGGGTTGCCGATATGTATATTATTCGGTAAAGAATACTTCAATACCTCTGTGCGCAGACGTGATGATTTGAAGAACCTCCGTATTCCGTTTATCGGGGAAATTCCGTTTGTCGACAAGAGGAAAAAGGTACAATGGCCCACGAAGAGCGTAAAGCAAAAGGCTGTTTCTCCTCATATATTGGTGGAAAAGGAGAATAGAGACCTTATAAATGAGGCTTTCCGTGTGGTACGTACCAATTTGGAGTTCGTGTTGGGATTTGAGGATTCCCACCGTGTGATTATGCTGACTTCCATCAATCCGGGCAGCGGAAAGACATTTATTACGGCTAACCTTTCAAATGCATTGGGTATCAAGGATAAAAAAGTTTTGGCCATTGACCTTGATTTGCGCAAAGGAACTTTGTCGGAATATGTTGATAGCCCTCAGCATGGAGTATCTAATTATTTGAGTGGTCAGGAGGCTGATTATCGGAAATTGGTTATCAGACAAAATTGTGTAGACATTCTGCCTTGTGGCACTCTTCCACCTAATCCTACGGAGTTGTTGTTTGTGCCTCGCTTCCAGCAAATGATGGAAGAAGTTCGACAGGAGTATGACTATGTGTTTGTCGATTGCCCTCCTGTGGAGATTGTAGCTGATGCCGCTATCGTCAATCGGTATGCGGACCAGACACTCTTTATCATTCGTGCCGGAATGTTTGAACGTAACCTTTTATCTGATGTAGAAAGCTGGTATGATGAAAAGAGATATAATAATTTGTCTATCATATTGAATGCAACAAAAGGTTTTTCAGGATATTACAGACACCATAAATATGGGTATTCTCATGGGAATGGGTATGTAAAATAAAAATGTGTAAAATAGGAGTTTAAAATGGATAGATTTGTACAAAATGTAAAGAGAAGATTTTTCTCTTTCATGAATATAAAGCGTTTTCGTTATATAAAAGGCTTGACGAATTTAAATACCTTTGAAGTTCATGTAACCGACCATTGTAATTTAGATTGCCGGAGTTGTGATCATTTTTCTCCTTTATCAGAACCGTATTTTGTCGATTTACAGAAGTTAGAAGAGGACTTTAAACTTCTTAGCCCGATTGCTCATCGCTTTTTCAATCGAATATATTTGTTGGGAGGAGAGCCACTACTTCATCCGGATATAGAGAAGATTCTGATTTTAACAAGGCTTTATTTCCCTAAAATGAAAATAGTGCTTTTTACCAATGGTATAAAGTTACGGTCTATGCAGGAAAATTTTTGGAAGGTATGTTCTATTAACTCTATTCAAATCAGTATATCTAAATATCCTATAAATATACATCATAAGCAAGTGTATGACATTATGGATAAATGGTCTATACGATATACCTCTTCTTCTGAGATTTCACATTTCTTTCACTATCCTCTTGATCCTTCCGGAAGGCAAAATCCATTGAAAAGTTATGAGAATTGTTCCTATGGAGGAGTTTGTTTACAATTAAGGAATGGTAGATTGTATTCTTGTGCAAGAATAGCTTATATCGAAAAAATAAACAATGCTTTTGGATTAAATTTTGAATATGCAAAGGGCGATTTTATTAATATTAATAAATTGAATAGAAAGATTTTCTTTGAGTTTGTCACTCAGCCCAGGCCATTTTGCCGCTATTGCAATCCAAAGAAAAAAGGTGTTGAATGGGGACATTCCAATAAAAGTAAGGAGGAGTGGTTTTCAAAATATTAGTCATTGTCATAAACTCGATTAGATGAAAGAAAACTGGACGATAGAAATAAAGCCAAAGAAAAAGTGGCTGGATATAGATCTGAAAGGACTTTGGCAATACCGCGACCTTTATTATATGTATGTGAAGCGTGATATTGTCATAGTTTATAAGCAAACTATATTAGGTCCGTTGTGGTTTTTGGTACAACCTATACTCACTACCATCATGTATATGTTTGTATTCGGCGGTCTTGCCGGCATATCCACCGATGGTGTACCACAACCGCTGTTTTATATGTCAGGAATTATGTTGTGGAACTATTTCAATTCAGCGTTTACAGAATCATCTAATGTATTTATAAAGAATGCAGGAGTGTTTGGTAAAGTCTATTTCCCTCGTCTTGTAGTTCCTCTTTCCGGAATAACCTCTAATTTGATAAAATTGGGAATCCAGTTATTTTTGTTTGCAACCATCTATCTTTATTTTTATTTTCAAGGTGTATCTCTGAGCATGAATTGGAGTATTTGTTTGTTCCCTCTTTTAGTAATTCTGATAGCTTTTCATGCTATGGCCGGAGGATTGATTGTTTCAGCTTTGACAGTGAAGTATCGTGACTTGACCTTATTGGTAACTTTTGGTATCCAGTTGTTCATGTATGCCACACCGGTTATTTATCCATTAAGTGCCACTCCGGCTAAATACCATGATATATTATTACTTAATCCATTGACTTCGATTTTCGAAGCATTCAAGTATAGTTGTATGGGGTGTGGTACTTTAGATTGGGGAGGCTTGCTGTACAGTACTGTGTTCATGTTAGTCTCAATGTTTCTTGCCGTGATTATTTTCACCCGTGTGGAACGCAATTTTATGGACACCATTTAAGTAATAAAAGAAATGAGTGATATAGCCATTCAATTTGACAGTGTAGGAAAACTATACAGGCTGGGGACAGTCGGTACGGGAACTCTATCACACGACTTGAACCGCTGGTGGAAGACCGCCATACTTCGTCAGGAAGACCCTTATTTACGAATAGGAGCTACCAATGACCGCAGCAAGAAAGGAGAAAGTGATTATGTTTGGGCATTGAAAAATATTACTTTTGATGTACAACAGGGTGATGTGGTCGGAATAATAGGTAAAAACGGTGCCGGAAAGTCCACTCTGCTTAAACTCCTTTCACGTATAACCTCGCCTACAACGGGTGTCATTCGTGCACGGGGGCGAATCGCCTCATTGCTTGAAGTGGGAACCGGATTTCATCCCGAAATGACCGGACGTGAAAATATATACATGAACGGTTCCATCATGGGAATGACCCGACATGAGATTTCCGGAAAGTTGGATGCCATTGTTGATTTTGCGGGAATAGAGCGTTATCTGGATACTCCCGTAAAACGATATTCCAGTGGTATGACCGTCCGTTTAGGATTTGCCGTTGCCGCATTTTTGGAACCGGAGATATTAGTAGTGGATGAGGTATTGGCTGTGGGCGATGCCGAATTTCAAAAGAAAGCCATCGGTAAGATGCAGGATGTATCGAGAGGTGAAGGAAGGACGGTACTGTTTGTCAGCCATAATATGGCGGCAGTGAAGAGTTTATGCAATAGAGGTGTTGTGTTGGAAAACGGAATACTTGTATTTAAAGGCAGTGCCAACGAAACCATAGACCATTACCTCCAATCTTCTACCTTGAAAGATGATAAATACATCATCAACGGCATACGCTATAAAAAAAGCGGAATAAATATATCACGGATAGAATTAAATCATACCGAAAAGTGTTATTCTGTTGTCTCTTCCGGCCAGCAGACAATGAACGTCATTA
Organism: uncultured Parabacteroides sp.; assembly: GCF_947855115.1. GTDB lineage: Bacteria > Bacteroidota > Bacteroidia > Bacteroidales > Tannerellaceae > Parabacteroides. Next base: position 25,409 of record NZ_CANTZW010000001.1, on the reverse strand, counting down.
TTGAAGGCGAAATTTCCGAAGATATGATGACAGATGTAATGTTGATTTTTAAAACCCGTAATGAAATTCCTGTAGCTGCTTTGGCTGATGGGCATTGCCGAGGTATCATAGAAAGAATTCCCAAAGGGAAATTTAAAATAGAAAGAACGATTAAGTTTCCGAAATATATAAGTACAGGTGATTATTTTATAGACCTGTATCTTCACCATCCTATGGTGGAGTACCAGTTGAAGGCCCCTCATTGCGCAGAAATACATATTGATGGTTATCAAGAAAATTATGGTAGACCATTAAGATTGAATGAAGAAGGATTTATGGGACTTGAGACTGTTTGATATGAGGTGTAGCATGAATGGATTTAAGAAAAAATACATTATAAATATTATGGGAGGACTTGGTAATCAGATGTTTCAATATGCTTTTGGTATTGCTTATCAACATAAGACAGGAATCCCTGTCATGCTTGATACGTATAAGGCACGAGATAGGAGTCTGCAATCAGGAACGAAGTGCGATATGTTTTTAGATGCCTTTCAGTTGCATTTAAATGAGATACCTCTAAATGTATTTAATCGTTGTGCTTTTCATTACCGCAATGGTATAGAACATATTGTCGGCTTTCTCTTAAGAAAATTAGGTACAGTGGTATGTAAAGATGTAACCGATATTAAGGACTCCTATATTTATAATGCGTTCCTTTTAAAGCCAGCAACTCATTCTTTGTATGTAAGTGTTTTTTTTCAGAATCCTAACTATTTCAATAAGTATAGAGACTTCTTATTGAATGATTTCAGACTGAAAAGAGCTATCTCTTCGGATAGCCAAGTGTTGAAAGATGAAATTTTAAGTAAAAAAATATCCGTTGCAATACATGTGCGCCGAGGTGATTATGTGCACTATAGTAGTGATTGCACCTAAAGATTGGTTGGTAGATCGACAGTTAAATGAAAAGGTTGGTATTTATATGAACAACAGGATTAAAATCTAATCAAATATGCCAATGGCTACTGTTATGGTATCTTAAAATTTATTTCGTGGTGTAAAATATGGTATCTGTATGATAGTATGATAAGATGTTATCGTACTTGGAAATCTGATAAACTGATAAATAAAACAATAATGAGAACTCCAATAATAAGCATAATTGTTCCTGTTTATAATGTGGAGAGTTATCTTTCATGTTGCATAGATAGTATTCTTAATCAAACATTCTCAGATTGGGAACTATTACTTATAAATGATGGTAGTAAAGATGGCTCTGGCACTATTTGTGATTTATATGCGAGTAGGAACAATAGAATCAGGGTTTTCCACCAAGTCAATCAAGGAGTAAGTTCTGCAAGAAATCAGGGAATAGAACTGGCTAAAGGGAAGTATCTCATGTTCATTGATGCAGATGATTATGTGGCAGAGAATATATTAGAAAAGATGTTGTATCCGGCAGAAATATATAATATAGATGTTGTATTATGTGGGGTAACAACTTCTTCTGATATAAAACTTAACATCCCTACTTATCGGGTGTTGCAACATGATTTTATTATGAATGGATTATACCCTTTATGGTTTAACGGAGGTTGTAATCTAAATTCCGTATGTGCAAAATTGTATAGAAGAAAAGTCTTTCTGAATAATGACATTCGGTTTGAGAACCGTAGGCGTGGCGAAGATTGGTTGTTGAATATCAAGCTGTTCCAACGTATAAGGAATATATATTATCTTCCGTTACCGCTTTATATATACGTGAGGCATGCGGATAGTGCCATGACTGCTTATTTACCAGAACAATTTGAATTATGGATTGAGAATAGGAATATATGGCATCATATCATAGAAAAGTATAGGCTTCGGATTGATGATAAATCATTCAATACACAATGGATTACAAAAGTCTTTTACTATTTGCTCTTTGTAGTATATAGTGATAATCAATACAGAAAAAAGTTGGCAAATATTCTCCATTCCAAGGAATTATATTCTGCCTGTTTGAATAGCTATTTGGTAAGACCTTATAGCTTCCAATTACTCAAAATCTTGTTGAAATGGCATCGGCATATTGAAATCATTTTTTTATTGAAAATCATGTCTTGGTGGATATATAAGCATAGTAAAAAATGAAACAGATGTATAAAATAGGATATACTACCGGTGTATTTGATATGTTTCATATAGGACATTTGAACATATTGAGACAGGCTAAAATGATGTGTGAACATTTGATAGTTGGTGTAAGTACTGATGATTTGGTAAAAGAATATAAGCATAAACTTCCAATTATTCCTTATGAGGAACGTATTGAGCTCCTTCGGGCTTGCCGATATGTAGATGAAGTGGTTCCTCAAGTAAATAGGAATAAGATTGAAGCATACCAGCGAATCTTATTTGATGTAATGTTTGTGGGGGATGATTGGCGTGGCAGTAAATTGTTTGAGGAAACGGAAACTTTTCTGAGAATGCAAGGAGTGGATGTTATTTATTTCCCTTATACTCAAGATATATCATCCTCTATCTTGCGTGAGCGTATTAAGAAATTGATATTATAATTATTATGGTATTATCTATAGAGCAAAAGGAACTTTATGTGGAAAAAATATTGGAGATAGCTAAGTATTTTGATAATTTTTGTTCAAAACATGGATTACGATATTTTGCTATTGGTGGAACAGCTATTGGTGCGTTAAGGCATCACGGAATGATACCGTGGGATGATGATATTGATTTTGTTATGCCTCGCCCAGACTATGAACGCTTTTTAATGCTATCCAAAAAAGAGTTATCTTCGCAATATGATATTTTTGAACATCGTATGAATAAATCTTTTCATCAATCCATCTGCAAGATGTGTGATGCTAATACATCATATTTGGATTCATGGAGGTATGATTGTGTATTAGGAGCGTTTATTGATATTTTTCCAATGGACGGAATGCCTGATACCAATGAGCGGGGACGTATAGACTATTTTCTTACTTATTACCAGATGCGTAGAATAGCTGAGGCGATTAATACACATTATTCATTTCGAGATTTACTTGGAGCTATTTATCATATGGACATAATAGGTATTAAGAGTCAAATATATAGTCATTTTTATCATCTATTGCACAAAGATAATGATATATATATAAAATGTGATAACTATCTTATGAGATATCCTTATGAAACATCTGAATATGTAGCTTATTTTGGAACAAATAAAGGAATAAACGGTATTTCAAAAAGGGAATGGTTCAATGATTATTATTATGTTCCATTCGAAGATTTTCAAGTAAGATTACCAATAGGAATTGACAAATATCTTACGCGAGTTTATGGAGATTACATGACTCCTTTGCCTGTTAGTGAACGGGGATCTTTGCATTCATTTGGTTACTTGAACTTGAATGAACGAGTTCCGTTAAATATCGCTAAGTCTTTTTCAAGATAGTGTTTCGTTTATGAGATTTCGCATACTCATCAATCTCCACTATCTCGAAATCGGTGGTGTCGAAACCAGTCTTATCGGTCTGTTGCAAGCTCTTGATCCGAAACGGGTAGAGGTGGATTTATTTCTAAATGACCATCATGGCGAAATGATGCAGTTTATTCCTGAATGGGTAAATATATTACCTTCAATATCTGCATATACTATGATAGAGCGTCCAATAAGCGAAGCTCTACGGAAAGGTTATTTTCGTATTGTGCAGGCAAGACTTTGGGCGAAATATAAGTTTCACAGATACGTCAAGCGAAAATGTCCGATAGATGGCAGTGCGATCTTTGGGTATGTAGGCAAGTATGTTACTCCCGTTCTTCCGTCATTGAACAAGTTTGGACATTATGACTTGGCAATTTCATTCCTGACTCCTCATAACATTATCCTAAACAAGGTAAATGCCAAGAAAAAAATCTGTTGGATACACACCGATTATTCTCATATTGATGTAAATAAGGAATTAGAACTGCCCGTATGGAGCGGATATGATTATATCGCCAGTATATCTGCCAGTGTGACAACTAATTTTTGTGCAGCATTTCCGGCCCTTAGGGATAAAATTGTTGAAATAGAAAATATTCTGCTACCTACATTCGTCAGGATGCGAGCAGAGGTAGAACCTATACCCAAAGAGATACGCAAGGAACAGAATGAAATATTACTTCTTACTATAGGAAGATATTCTTACCCCAAAAAGATGGAGGAAATTCCTGTAATATGTCGTCTTTTAACAGAGAAAGGAATACGAGTAAAATGGTATATCATAGGTTATGGACAAAGTGATGAGTATATCCGAAAGGTTATTACACAAGAAGGTATGGAGAAACAAGTAATTCTATTAGGAAAAAGAACAAATCCTTATCCATATATCAAGGCGTGCGATTGGTATATACAGCCATCCCGTTACGAAGGAAATTCGGTTGTGGTACGTGAAGCTCAGATATTACAGAAACCGGTTATTATCACGGCGTATCCTACGGCAACTTCACAAGTGAAGAATGGGATAGATGGAATTATTGTTCCTTTGGACGTTTCGATGTGTGCGGATAAAATGGCTGTGGCATTAAACAATGAGGAACTTAAAAATAGGATTGTGGATTATCTCTCAACCCATGATTATGGAAACGAATCGGAGGTTGATAAAATTTATTCGTTGATTGTTTAAAATAAGAAATGATACCCAAGATAATACATTATTGTTGGTTTGGTCGTAATCCTCTTCCGAAGTCTGCCAGAAAGTGTATTATTTCGTGGGAAAAATATTTTCCAGACTACGAAATAAAGGAATGGAATGAAGATAATTTCGATGTGAACAGCATTCCTTATACTCGTGAGGCATACGAACGGAAAAAGTATGCTTTTGTAAGCGACTATGCCAGATTCCACATTCTGTATCACTATGGCGGTTTGTATTTTGATACGGATGTGGAGGTAATCCGTCCTATGACCGATGTTGTGGAACATGGTGCTTTTATGGGTATGGAATTATTGTATGGGGTCAATCCGGGATTGGGCTTAGGAACTGAACCTTTATGTGAATTTTACAAGGAGGTCGTCTTATATTACGAGCGTTTGCATTATATAGATAATTATGGAGATCCATTTCCCGGAACAGTTGTAAGCCATACCACCCACTTGTTGCAACAGCATGGATTGGTTCTGAAAAATGAGCTGCAACAAGTGGCGGGTATATGGATATATCCCAACGATTACTTTAATCCATTGAATGATGCCACAGGCCGGTTGTACATCACTCCAAATACCCGTAGCATACATTGGTATGCCAAGACCTGGTGTGACAACTACGGGCCGGTACGAATTTGGGTGACTCGGTGGGTACATCGGATCTTTGGAATAAATAGTTTGCAAAGATTGAAAAAGTATATACATATTTGATGGATGCTTCATTATATCAGCCTCTATTTCTGGCAATCATTGCAATATTCTGTTTGATAATAGGTTTTGGTTATTTGTCTTCGCCTGATTATCAGTTGCAAGAAAGGCCGGGAAATATTCTTACGCCTCTTCTCATGAGTATCTTTTTTGTGTTCTGGATAGGAATGCGCCCCATTAGTGGAGTCTATTTTGGCGATACAGCTAATTATGCAAGGGAGTATATAAACAAAGAGGTAAGTATTGTAGAAATGGATTGGCATAGCGAGTGGATTTGGCAATGGCTGATGATGATGTGCAAGGGAACGGGAATGAGCGTGCATGTATTCTTTACCATCGTGGAAGCCGGATATATCCTTTCGGCTCTGTGGGCCGTCAAGCGGTTTTTACCGTTCAATCCCATGTTGGGAATGCTTTTTGTATGGGCGTCGCTGATGTTTTTCTCTTTCGGTACGAATGGATTGCGGAACGGGCTGGCTTGCCATTTCATATTGCTTGCTATTTCTTTCTTATATGATGATAAGTATGTTATAGGAGGCATCCTTTGTTTGGTAGCATTCGGAATACATCGCAGTGTCATGTTACCTATAGTGGCTACGCTGGCAGGGATTTTTTTGATAAAGAATCCACAAACAGCTATTTATATTTGGTTTGCCTCTATTGGAGTTTCTATAGTGGCAGGCGATGCCGCCACTTCTTTTTTAGCATCGCTTGGTTTTGATGACCGAATGTCGAGTTACACCCTTGGTGACAACAATATGTCTCAGTTCTCACAAACCGGTTTTCGTTGGGACTTTCTGCTTTACAGTGCCATGCCTGTCCTCATGGCATGGTATGTATGTGGCAAACGACAGATTCAAGACAATTGGTACAATGCGCTTTGTGTAACCTATTGCTTGTGCAATGCTTTTTGGATACTGGTTATCCGTTCCTCGTTCAGCAACCGTTTTGCCTATTTGTCATGGTTCCTTTATCCTATTCTGATAGCATATCCGCTGGTGAATCTTCCTGTTTGGCAAGACCAAGACAGGAAAACCGGGATTATCCTATTAACATATTGCGGATTCACATTGTTCATGCAATTGGTTTATTGGTAATGAAGACATTGACCATATTTACCCCTACGTATAACCGCTCCCATACACTTGAGCGTACCTATCGAAGTCTGTGCCGACAGACTTGCAAGGACTTTGAATGGCTGGTTGTAGATGATGGTTCTACGGATGAAACTTATAGTTTGGTACAAGGTTGGATAGACGAAAGGGCAATCCTCGTCCGTTACATATACAAAGAAAATGGAGGGCTTTATACCGGTTATAATACAGCTTATGCCAATATACAGACCGAACTAAATGTTTGTATTGACAGTGACGATTTTATGCCGGACAACGCAGTAGAGTTGATAGTAAAAACATGGCGTGAACGAGGAAGTGAAAACCATGTCGGTATTATCGGCTTGGATTATTATTATGGAAGCAACCGTCCCATTGGCGGCAGGTTTCCGGATACGATGACGGAATGTTTCTTTCTAGACCTCTATACAAAGCGAATACATGTAGGAGACTCTAAACTGGTGATGCGTACTGATTTGATGCAAAGTGTAGCCCCGCAGGTCGGTTTTCCGGGTGAGAAGAACTTCAATCCCGTCTATATGTTGCTGCAAGTGTGCGATGATTATCCACTGCTGGTTCTAAACGAAAACCTTTGCATTGTGGAATATCAGGAAGATGGAAGTATGTCAAGGAACATTTTCAGACAATATGCGGATAGTTCCCGCAGTTTTGCCAAAATGCGTTTATTGGAGATGCAGTTGAAACGTTCTACATGGATAAACCGGGTACGTAGTATCATCCATTATGTATCTGGTTGTATTTTGGCTAAAGATGGTGAGTGGTTGAGCAAATCACCTTATAAATTGATTACGGTTGCAGTTGCTCCATTAGGATGGCTGTTATCAGTATATACAAAATATAAGGCATGCAGACTTATTCCATAGTCATACGCACTTTGGGTACAGGAGGTGATAAATTCCGACAAGAACTTATTTCTATCACCAAACAGAGTGTACAGCCCGAACAGGTACTGATTTATATAGCGGAAGGCTATTCCCGTCCTAATTTTACCATCGGAAAAGAAAAGTATATATGGGTGAAAAAAGGAATGATGGCACAACGCATATTGCCTTATAATGAAATTACCAGTGATTGTATCCTGATGCTGGACGATGATGTTTGTTTGGCTGTGGATAGTGCGGAACGAATGCTGGCTGTAATGGAAACATATAAAGCTGATTGTGTGGGAGCAGACACATTCAGGAATCAGGATATGCCGTTTAAAGGTAAATTATATGTTGCCGTAACAAATCTCGTATTTCCGCATTATAGCAGAAAATGGGCTTTCAAAATACATCAGAATGGCTCATTTTCTTACAATAATCATCCGGTGAAATCTTTCTATTGGTCGCAAAGTTGTGCCGGTCCTGCATCTTTATGGAGGAAAAACATATACCACCAGCTTCACTTGGAAGATGAGCTGTGGCTCGACAATTTAGAATTTGCTTATGGAGATGATGTTTTAGGGTTCTATAAACTGTATAAAAACGGTTTCCGTTTGGGGATTCTTTATGATTCCGGCATCTCACATTTGAATGGAGGCTCGTCAAGTAGTGCTTTTAGGAAGAGTCCGCAATGGATGTATATTCGTACGAAGGCTTCATTCGTCATTTGGTGGCGCACATGCTACAAACCGGGAGACACTTCATTGGTGGAACGAGTACTTGCTTTACTTGCTTTTGGCATAAAAACGGTTTGGTTGTTTTTCATTGTTTGCCTTGCTGCTGTAATAGGAAAGAATAGAAGTTTCATTTTTCATTATATAAAAGGTGTGATGGACGGATGGTGTTTTGTACACAGCACATACTTCCGTTTCCTTCCCAACTACGTGATACGACAATCTTGAACCTATGAGAATATTGCATGTCATAACTTCCTTGCGTGCAGGAGGAGCGGAACACCTGCTTGTCGATTTATTACCAAAGTTGAAAAGCACGGGACATCAAGTAGACTTATTGCTGTTTGATGGAACATACACTCCTTTCTATGAACAATTAGAAGAGCAAGGTATTGAAATATATTCTTTAGGACATGGGATGTATTCCATGTATAATCCCCTGCATCTGTTTCAGTTGAAAAGAATTATGCGAAAATATGATGTAGTGCATACCCATAACACACCCTGCCAGTTATTGGCCGCAATAGCAAGTGGAAGAACACCTTTGTTGGTCACTACAGAGCACAATACTTTTAACCGCCGCCGCACTTGGAAAGGGTGGAGTGCTGTTGATAGATGGATGTATGGCAAATATGCACGTATTGTCTGCGTAAGTCAATCGACGGAAGAAAAACTAATAGATTATCTGCAAGATGATAGTATTTGCAAAAGGATTATTACTATCCCAAATGGCATTAGTCTGGAACGATACCGCAATGCTGTTCCGGATGAAAATTTGCGAAGACAATATACGGGTAAACATATTGTGATTATGGTTGCGGCATTTCGTCAACAGAAAGATCAAAAAACATTGATATGTGCCATGAAACAACTTCCCGAAACGTATGTATTGTGGCTGGTCGGTGAGGGAGAGAACAGATATGAATGTGAGATGAAGGTGGCATCATTAGGGTTAAAAGATAGAGTTTTATTTCTTGGTAACTGTACAAATGTGCCGTCTTTGCTTGCTGTTGCTGATATTGTGGTGATGTCCTCTCATTATGAGGGATTTTCGTTGTCAAGCATTGAAGGAATGGCATCGGGCAAACCTTGTATTGCCAGTGATGTTCCGGCATTGAGCGAGATTGTCGGTGGTGCGGGAATGCTGTTTCCATGTGGGGATGCTTGTCGGTTATCTGCACTGATACAACAGGTGTGTGAGGACAAGATTTTGTATCAGCAAGTGACCAAACGGTGCAGAAAGCGTGCTATGCGGTATGATATTCTGAATATGGTCGCAAGTTATAAATGGATTTATGAAAGTGCAATAATAAAAATGAATGATTTATGAGAATCGTTTATTGTCTGAATAGCATACGTTACTTGGGAGGAATCCAGCGAGTGACGATAGTGAAAGCGAATGCGCTGGCAGAAATAGTAGGAAATGAAATTTATATCATTGTAACTGATAATAAAAAGGGGTATTTGGTTCATCCGTTATCTTCCAAAGTACACTTGATTGATTTAGATGTTAACTATTATCAAAATGATTGGAAATCCCGTTGGTATGTACTGCATGAGATTCTTATAAAAAGGAAGGTGCATAAAAAGAGATTGTCTAAAGTGCTTTATCAAATTAAACCTGATATTGTAATATCCGTGGGGCAATCTGAAAAGTATTTATTACCTTCTATTAAAGGGGACTGGGCAAGTATAAGGGAAATGCATTTTACTAAAAACTACAGAATGTTATATGCTCATTCATTGAAAGATAAAATAATGGCTTTTTGTAGTGATTTATATGATTATTACTATAAAATAAAACAGTATGACCATATTGTAGTTTTGACCAACGAAGATAAAGAAAATAATTGGAATGGAAATAATCGTTTATCCGTTATTCCTAATCCCCTGTCTTTCTCCAGAACATCGATAGCTCCATTAAAAGAGAAAAGAATCGTAGCTGTAGGCAGATTATCACGACAAAAGAATTATATATCATTGATCCGTGCTTTCCGATTAGTGGCAGGTAGACATCCGGACTGGATATTGGAAATCTATGGTGAAGGAGAAGAACGAGGGTTACTGCAAAATATGATAGTTCAATTAAATTTAAACTCTAACGTATTTCTAAGAGGTTATACTTCGCAAGTACAGGAAAAGATACAACATGCTTCTTGCTTTGTATTTTCGTCCTTGTTCGAAGGTTTCGGACTTGCTATTGTAGAAGCGATGTCATGCGGTATTCCGGTAGTATCTTATGCCTGTCCGTGTGGGCCTAAAGATATTATCACTGATGGTAAAGACGGCTTCTTAGTATCGGTAAATGATGAAAAGACATTAGCCGAAAAACTAAGTTATATGATTGAGCATGAAAGCAGACGTATGGAAATGGGAAAAGCTGCTAAAGAAAAGTCTGAGAGGTACACATTAGAGTATATTATATCTGTATGGATGGGACTATTTAAAAGTCTGATAAAAAAACAACAGTATGAATAAAGAGTATCTTTTAAGCATTGTTGTTCCTGTTTACAACCTTGAGAAATACATAGCAAGATGTATTAATTCTTTATTAGAACAAGGACTGACTCCAAATGAATATGAGATAATTATCATTGATGACGGTTCAACGGATAATTCATTGTCAATCTGTCGCAATTACGAAAAACAACATCAAAATATCACGGTCAGAAGTCAATCCAATAAAGGACCGGGACTTGCAAGAAATCTTGGGTTAGACTTAGCACAAGGTGAATATATTTATATGGTTGATGGAGATGACTATCTTATTCCGAATGGCTTGTCTTTTATTTGCAGGAACTTTATTCATCTACATGATTTTGATTTAATTACATTCGGCTATACAATAGTGAAAGAATATGTTTGCTATGGAAAGCCAGAAGGGGAAATCGTGTATGAGGGACAAGCATGGGACTTTATACTAAAATATAGAATACCGCCTAGCTCTGGATACTCTTTTTTTGTAAAAAGGAGTTTTTTGGAAAAATATCATTTGAGGTTTTCTAATTATATGATAAATGAAGATATTTTATTTACTTTTTCTTTATTACTTTTAAACCCTTTCATTTTGTGCCTATCGTGTAATTTTTACCGATATGTTATACACGATAATAGTATCTGTACTACAAGAGAGAGAACTCATAATAGAAAATGTATCAATGATCACATTTCTTCTGTAAAAGAAATGTATGGATTGCTTGAAAAGTATCAGCTTGAAAAATACAATTCGGACTTATTCAGACGATATACAAAAATGTTCAATGATTTAACCTTTTACATGTATAAGAAAATTTTGTGTGCTGAATACGACATAAAAGAATACAAACAAATTGTAAGTGAGTTTGTATCCCTTCAACTTCTTCCGCTTGGAGTCATAGGAAGCGGTATTAAATGTAGAGTAAGTCGTTTTGTCATTAATATGATGATGAAATTTCCTATAACCTATAAACCTGTTTGCTTTTTATATAATAAAATCTTCGTGAAGTATATTCTTACAATTAAAAATAAGATATACGCATGAAAATCTCCGTTATCATACCCATCTATAACGTAGCTCTATACGTGGAAGAATGTCTCCGTTCCGTACTGGAGCAAGATTATGAAGATTTGGAAATCATCATTGTGGATGATTGCGGAACAGATAACAGCATGGAATTGGTTGAAAATATGGTTTTTAATAGTTCAAGGGATATTTCCATACTCAGGCATCATTCCAACAAAGGACTTTCGGCCGCACGAAATACTGGAATAAGACAGGCTACGGGAGACTATCTTTTTTTTCTGGATAGTGATGATTACATTGAACCTTATTGTTTGTCTTGTTTAGCACAAATAGCCGGAATATATCCTGAAGCAGATATGGTATATGGTTCGTCAAAAGCAATTCCGGAAAGACCTATTCCGGAAGATATTGTAAGTCGGATTGATTTAAACGTGTTTTATGATGATAGGAGGAAAATAAAAAAAATGATTTTAAGTTATTCTTTGCTTCCAATAGGGATTTGGAATAGATTAATTAAACGTAAATGGTTATTAGAATATCAGCTATTCTTTAAAGAAGGTATTGTATATGAAGATAATCATTGGGATTTTTTTGCGGCAAAGTGTGTAAGACGTATTGCTTTATGTAAAAAAAATATTCATTACTATAGATTTAATCCAAATGGAATATCATATACACAATTTCATAAAAGACTGGAAAGCAAAGATATCATTCTTAAAGATTGGGTGAAAAATTTGGATTGTTGTTGTTTATCCTCACAACTATACGCCATTCTTCATCTTGCCCATACATGCTATGTGATGAGATTTGGAGGAGAAAGCAGGCCACCTTATATACGGGCATTTTATCCATTCATTTATCTGACAAGATTTTTTCTGTTGTACTACAAATAAATAACTAACATAGATAAAATATGAATAAAGGTTTTAAGAAAGCGGTAGAATGCCTGTTGCTTTTGGCTTGCCTGTTTATTTCCATGCCGATAATGGCACAGCAAACCAAACCGCTTTGGATTCAAAAAGGAGAGAAACCCTTGAACAAGGAACGAACTAATGAGACTTATCATTTTAAAGTGTTCAACACATACGATGTGGATGCGAACAGGCTGAAGACCGAACGCTTCCGGCCTTTGCTGACTTATGTGCGTGAACGTTACGGAGCGAATTTCAAGCAGATGGAGCTGGACAGTGTACTATATGTGGGCAATGATACGCTGACAACTTATCGCATTGAGTTTACTGACACATTAGGAATGGCAGGGGTGGTTCATGCCCGGAAAGTAGATGAATACTTAGCTTTTGAGGACTATGTGGACAACACTTATCAGTTTGAGTATTACCAGCTCTACGCTATCTCGGAAAGAGATTCCGTACCTGTTTTCGATGAATTTGAATTGACACGGACATATAACCATAAGGCGTTGTTCCTGTCATTGATTCCCGGTATGGGGCAAATCTACAAAGGACAGAAAGCAAAAGGTTACACTATTTTGGGAACGGAAGCCACGCTGGTAGTCTCAACTATTGCTTTTCAGATGAAGAAGCATTATTGCGGTCGGAAAGCCAATGAACAATGGGAAGTTAGGGACAGTTGGAAAAGCAAAGAAAGAGGATGGAGGCAGATGCGTAACCTGTGTATCGGATTGGCCGGAGGGCTGTATCTCTATAACCTGATTGATGCGGCCGTAACCAAAGGGAGCCGGCATGTCGTCATCAAAAAGCCCAAAGAACGGCATTTATATATCACTCCGGCAGCCTTACCGGACGGAGCGGCCATGACACTTACATTCAATTTTTGATCAGTATGAGAAAAATAATCCGCATCTCTACAGTTCCCCTGTCACTCGACCTGTTTTGCCGGGGATTGTTGCGTGAACTATCGGAAACCTATGAGGTCATAGCTCTTTCTTCTCCGGGGGAGGAGTTGGAGGCTATCGCCCGACGTGAAGGAGTGCGGACGGTTTCTGTTCCGATGAAACGGCAGATTGCCCCGTGGCATGACCTGCTTTCACTGGTCCGGCTTATCTGGGTTTTCAAAAAGGAAAGTCCGATGTTGGTGCACTCCATCACTCCCAAAGCAGGTTTGCTCTCTATGCTGGCTGCCAGAATAGCGGGAGTCCCGGTACGTGTGCATACCTTTACCGGCCTGTTGTTTCCTACGGCCTACGGGTGGCAGAGGCGACTACTCATGCTGGCCGACAGAATTACCTGTATCTGCTCCACTCACGTATTGGCAGAGGGGGAAGGCGTGAAAAAAGACTTGGCCGGTCATGGCATCACCCGGAAAAATATCGGCATATTGGGGAATGGTAATGTTCGGGGTATTGATTTGCAATGGTATTCCCGTACTCCGGAAGTTATGGCAATGACTGACGTTATCCGGAAAAGGCTGAATATCCGGGAAAGGCAGTTCACTTTTGTTTTTGTCGGAAGATTGGTGCGCGAAAAAGGGATTAAGGAACTGGTGGAGGCTTTCTGCGGTTTACAAGCTGTACATCCTGAAATCCATCTGATTTTGGTTGGCGAAGGAAAAGGAGAGGATGATCTTTTTGTGAGAACGATACGGGATAGAATCACTGCAACCGGCCATATCCATATTGTGGAATGGCAGACGGATGTACGTCCATGGTATGTGGTTGCTGACGCGTTGGTCTTTCCCAGTTTCCGTGAAGGTTTCCCGAATGTGGTCATAGAGGCGGGTGCCTTGGAACTACCATCTATTGTGACCGATATCAATGGTTCCCGTGAGATTATCAGGGAAGGGGAGAACGGGATGATTGTTCCAGCACGTGATTCAGAAGCTCTTTACAATGCCATGGAGTGGATGATAGGACATCCGTCCGAGGTGAGACGTTATGGGGCGAATGCCCGTCCGTTGATCGCTTCCCGATATGAGCAAAAATACGTGTGGTTGTGTCTGAAAGAATTTTATAAAGAAATCTTGCGATGACATCGTTATTAATATACATCAAGCACCATTGCCCGTGGTTTTGGGAATGGGTGGAACAAGTGAACGGTTGGTTATTCGATATGCTTTATCCGGATTTGTCGGTTCGGGCCGGGGAGATACTGAAGGAACATGGTTCGCGGGATTTCAAATATGCCCTTGTTGAAGAGACGGATATTCCGGCTCTTAGCCGATTTTTAAATGGTATACCGGCGGAACATCTGGCTTATTTCAATCCGCATGCATTCAATGAGAAAACATTAAGAAGATTGGTTGAGAACAAGGCTTTTTTAATGATGAAGGTAACCCGAAGAAACATACAGGGGCCTATCGTGGGGTATTTCTTCTTACGTTGTTTTTTTGTGGGGAAGGCCTTTCAAGGGCTTCTGGTCGATAAGGATTTTTGTAACCAAGGCCTTGGTTCCTCCATGTGTGCATTAGCAATGGAAATCTGCCGGGCAATGAATCTGCGTATGTTTACTTCGGTTTCGATTCATAATATAGCCTCGTTACATTCGGTTTCCAAAGCGACCCGTATCACTATCATGGAAGAGCTTCCCGGTGACTATCGGCTAATAGAGTGTACATCCAAACGGGATACATGAAGAAGTTTTTGTTTGACCGCCTGATGGCTTTAATCGGGCTATTGGTGCTTAGTCCCGTTTTTTTGTTCATAGCCCTGCTTATCCGTATGAAGATGCCGGATGGTCCTGTCCTGTTCCGTCAAAAAAGAGTGGGCAGGTACGGAAAGCTATTTACGCTGGTGAAATTCCGGACAATGAAGATGGGGTATGACGGATCAACGGTGAGTGTTGCCGGCGAAAGTCGTATTACTCCTTTAGGGGTTGTCCTGAGAAAGTATAAGTTGGATGAATTGCCGGAGTTATGGAATGTGCTGATTGGGGATATGAGTTTTGTAGGCCCTCGTCCCGATGTTCCTGGTTACGCTGATCGTCTGCAAGGTAAGGCTCGTGGGATTTTGAAGTTAAGACCCGGTATAACTTGTGAGGCCACCTTGAAGTACAGGAATGAAGAAGAATTGTTAGCGGCCCAGCCAGATCCGCGACGTTACAATGATGAGGTTATTTATCCCGATAAAGTGCGTATTAATTTGGAATATCTTGAAAATCACACATTCATCGGAGATATTCGTATTATTCTTAAGACATTATATTTATTACATGACTAAATCAAAAATACACTTATGCCTCGCCCACATGGGGGGAGGAGAGATGAAATATATCCGTGAAGCCTTTGAAAGCAACTGGATCGCCCCATTGGGCCCTAACGTGGAGGCGTTCGAGAAAGAACTGGAAAAGTTCCTTGACAATGAAAAATATGTCACGGCGGTTTCATCCGGAACGGCGGCTATCCATCTGGCGCTCGTCCTGTTGGGGATAGGGGGCGGGGATGAGGTGATTTGTCCCAGTTTTACTTTTGTCGCCTCCGCGAACCCTGTTGTCTATCAGGGTGCGACTCTCGTATTTGTGGATAGCGAGCCGGAATCCTGGAACATGTCGCCCGTGTTGCTGGAACAGGCTGTCAACGACCGTATGCGGATAACGGGGCATCTGCCTAAAGCCATCATTGTGGTACACCTTTATGGGATGCCTGCCATGATGGACGGGATTATGGAGGTCGCCGGGCGTTATGGTATTCCGGTGGTGGAAGACTCTGCCGAAGCCTTGGGAGCGGAATACGACGGGAAATTATGCGGAACTTTCGGAAACTATGGGATCTTCAGTTTTAATGGTAATAAGATGATTACTACCGGTGGCGGAGGAGCCTTGATCTCTCCGACGG
This sequence comes from uncultured Parabacteroides sp., assembly GCF_947855115.1. Lineage (GTDB taxonomy): Bacteria > Bacteroidota > Bacteroidia > Bacteroidales > Tannerellaceae > Parabacteroides. The sequence goes on along the minus strand of NZ_CANTZW010000001.1, from coordinate 9,060 downwards.
AAAAAGACAAGCGACGGGCTTTGTTTTATGCTACCCAGGCCAAAGAGCCGTTTCCTTACTACCAGCATGAACATGTCGGATACAACTACCGTATGAGCAATGTAAGCGCCGGAATCGGGTGCGGGCAAATGGAGGTGGTACACGAACATATAAGGCATCACAGGAGGCTGGCCGCGCTTTATCAGGAATTACTGGCAGACGTAAAAGGCATATCCGTGCATGGCAATCCTACCCCCAAGCATGATAGCAATTATTGGCTCAATGCCATTCTCATCGATCCGGAGATAACAGGAACAGACTGTGTGGAGATACATAGGCATCTGGAATCGGAAGGTATTGAAAGCCGTCCGTTATGGAAACCCCTGCATCTGCAACCGGTCTTTAAGGATATGCCGTGCTATGTCAATGGAATCAGCGAGAATTTGTTTGCCAAGGGGTTATGCCTCCCTAGCGGTCCTTGGGTGAGTGAGCCGGACCTTGTACGAATTGTAAATGAGATAAGGAAATGTATCAGAAAGTAATTAGCTGGTATCTGTCGCGGGAAGCCCTACCTTATTGGTATGTGTTACTGACCGACTGCTGTATCGTATTCGTTTCAGGGATTGTCGCATACGCCGTTAATCACGGGCTTTCAGACTGTATGTTGAACTGGGAAAGGCTGCTTTGCACACTGTTTGCCTGCCAATTCTGTTTCCTGATAGGATTCCGTGTTTTCCACACGTACAGTGGTATCATACGGAAATCCTCATTCCCGGACTTGCTCCGCTCTGTATTGGCATTATTGGTTGGTATGGCGTTTATCCTGCTGTTGTGGTCGTTTTTTCCGGTAGGTTTCCGGTTTTCTGCGTTCCGGTTTCAGGATTTGTTCCTTCAAGTACTTCTTTCCATCGTAGGTATGTGTGGCCTTCGTATTACGGCACAAGTATTTTACGGTCTCTATCTTAAGCGTCATGCCGGTGGTGTATACGGCTGGAGCAATGATGTGTTGCTGAATTTGGAGATGAAAGACTTACTGCCCCGCGACCCTATTCATACGGACATGGTTCCCATCAAGGAAAAACTATGCGGCAAACGTATTCTGGTGACGGGAGCTGCCGGTAGTATCGGGAGTAAGTTGAGTCTGGAGCTTGCGGCTTGCGACGTAGGGGAACTTGTCTTGATAGACCAAGCGGAGACCTCCATGCATGAGATGCGGATGTACATGAGCCGCATCTATCCCGGCATCAAATGCCATACCATAGTGACCGATATATGCCACAGCCACCGCATGGAACATCTTTTTAGGACTTATCGTCCGGAAATCGTTTTTCATGCCGCGGCTTATAAGCATGTGCCTATGCTGGAAGATAATCCGGTGGAGAGCATACTCAACAATGTGGACGGGACGCGGAAGCTTGCATTATTGGCCGTGAAGTATGATGTGGATAAATTTATCATGGTCAGTACGGATAAAGCGGTAAACCCGACCTCGGTGATGGGATGTTCCAAGCGTATTTGCGAGATATATTGCCAGAGTCTGTCCAAATCCGGGAAAGAAAATAGCGGATGCAAATTCATCACGACCCGCTTCGGCAATGTGCTCGGCTCAAACGGCTCGGTCATCTCCATCTTTCGTGAACAAATACGTCGCGGAGGTCCGGTGACGGTAACACACCCGGATATGGTACGTTATTTCATGCTGATACCCGAAGCTTGCCAACTGGTACTGGAGGCCTGTGTTTCGGGACATGGGGGAGAAATCTTTGTATTTGACATGGGTAACCCGGTACGCATTGCCGACCTTGCTAAAAGAATGATCGAATTGAGCGGGAGGAGAAATATCCGGATTGAATATACGGGGCTTCGTCCTGGTGAGAAACTCCACGAGGATTTATTGAAAAAGGAAGAGGAAAGTCAGACCGTATCTTATTGCAGGATAAAGGTCGCCAAAGCGCAGGAGTATGATTTTAAAGTGATAAGCGAGCAGATCGATAAGTTGATTGAAACAGCCCGTACATACGATTCGGAGAAAATCCTCTTGCGGATGAGACAAATCGTCCCGGAATATAACAACAATACATTTTGATAATATAAACAGTAAAAATATGAGTATGGAAATGAAACTAACTAACTTGGTACGCAGAACTGTCGCCTTTCTTGTTGTCGGGATTATGGCAACTTGCGGTTCATCCGTTTTCGCGCAGGAAGACAAGTACAAGGATTACAGGGAAGTTTTTCGTGACACCACCGATTATGTGGCTCCTACAGAGTTGAATGTATACAAGGATTCCATCTTGGATCCCTTGCGTGTGGTGACGAATAGATTCGGCAAGAACTGGTTTGTTTTTGCTACTGGTGGAGTACACTCCTTCAGGGGAGATTATTCCAATTGGGGCAAATTCAAAGGGACTCTTTCTCCTGATTGGGGTATTGGTGTGGGTAAATGGTTTACTCCCGGTATCGGTCTGAAAATGGAATTTATCCGTTCGAATTCACGCGGATACACGGCTTATGAGAACGGGCACTATGGCTATGGGGATTTGCTGTACACGGCAGATGGTACTCCTTACCGCAAGATGAAGACAGGATGGTGGGACATAAGCGGGAGCGCCATACTGAACCTTTCGCGTTTGTTCCTGGGGTATGAGGGCTACGACAGCCCTAAGCGCATGAACCAGTTCATGCTCAATTTGGGAATCGGGGGAGTACACCATATGGGATATGAACACAGTCATGGTTCGGATAACGAATGGAGCGGACATATGGAGCTGCAATACAGCCGTTTCTTCAACCGCAAGAAACGTTTCTCGCTGGACATAAAGGCTCGTGGCATTTTCTACCAGACCAACTTCGATCTGGAATACGGACAGGCCGACCATGCCGCTTTCAAATGGGACTGCAACTTGGGCATAGACATCGGCTTCACCTTCTACCTGGACAAACAGCGTTCCAACGGCTGGGGACGCTCTACTACCCAATTCTACCAGCGGGATTATCGTGAACGCAAGATCATGGTCGTGAAAGTAAAGGAGAAACCGGTACAATACGGAACTGTCACATTCTATGTGTTCTATCCCAACAACTATTCCGGAAGAAACGATGCGCCGCAAGTTCAGGGTGCGACTGTCAATGCGCTGGATTATCTGGCCGGTGGTATCTTCACCCAAAAGCAATATGTCAATAACGGAGAGGTGGCCGATAAGATCTTGAAAGGAGCCTCGCTGAACGGTCTTGCCATCAAGGATATCCCGACGGAGGAAGCCAACCGGGATTTCGAGATAGATTATGTACCGCGAGGATATGAAATGTCCGATGTCCCCCTGTCCCTCAGTTTGGACGGAGAGAAGATGACCGCGTTCCGTGAGAAGGCGGGATTCTATTATGCTCCTATCTTCGACGGGCTTCACACTTGGCGGTACCGCATCGACAATGAGACCTTGAAGCAGCAACTAATAAGTAACGACAACTACATGGAAACCGCGTCATTCGGGTTGAACGCCCATCGTGGCTTGGAAATCATTCGCAAGAATATGGATGTGGATAGCGGAGACAAGCTGGTAAGTTTTGCTGATGTATATGCCGCCATGAAATCCGACGAGGGTTATATCTCACGATTCACGGACGAGAATACCGTGAAATTTATCAAGCGGGTATTGGACGAAGGAGTCATCACCTTGATCCAGGCAGAAGGGCTGGCTACCAGCCAGGATAACTTTACGGGAGCGGATGCCGAGAATGTGGGTATAGAACGCAACACGGCCTTGTCTCAAAACCGTGCGAACACGGTTATCTCTTGGCTGAAGGAAAATGAACGCCTAAATGATGTAGCCTCCCAGATATTCATGGTCAACAGCTTGAATGGGCCTATCCGCACCGTTACAGACAAGAGTACGCGAGGGCTGAACGCTAAATTGAACCGTTGCGTGAAAGTGCGAATCCACTATATGATGAAATGATATTTGTAATCGACGTGCGGCAGAATCGGTTTCGTCGATGATCGTCTGTTCACAGGGATGGCTGTTTCCATCCTTGTGAACATCACGATATATCGCTATCATTCGTTTATTGCCAATTCCATTTGAATATTACATCTCTGATAGGATGTGTTATGCCCGAAAACTCTTTTAAAACCTAATTTCTCATATATATGAATTGCCGGTTTTAGAACCGTGTTGCTTTCTAAGTACAGATTTTTCCCCCCTAATTCTTTCGCTTTATTTATGGCAGCTTGCCCTAAAAGTTGCCCGATACCTTTCCCTTGTACTTTAGGGCTAACGGCAAGTTTGGATAATTCATAATCATAATGTTCATCATTCATTTTAAGCAGGGCGCAGACACCGACGGGTTCGTTTTTGTAAAGTGCTACAAAAATTTCTCCTCCTTTATCTAAAATAAGCTCTTGGGGATTATTGACTGCCGCGTAATCGGTATCTTCCATTTTGAAGTATTTGCTTATCCATTCTTCATTGAGCGATTTGAAAACTTCTTGATAGCAAGGTTCATAAAGTACTATTTTAATGTCCTTGCTTTCTCTTTGCTTTTTTACCTCTTTTACACGTTCCAGCAATGATTTACTGGATAATAAACATTCCCATTCTTCAATGGCTTGCCATAAATCATTATGCGTTTCGGATGAGATGTTTTCTATGGTGACGGTCATATCGGAGCATTCCTCTATGAGAATCTCAGACATTTTTTTCCCTTTGGGAGATAGCATTATCAAGTTTCTTCTTCCGTCGGACTTATCTTTTGTCTCCTTTACAATCCCTCTCGCAACCATTTCTTTTACGATGTTGCTGACCGAAGGGTGTGAATGCCCTATTTCTTTTGCGATGGTAGTAATTGTTTTGGCTTCACCATGTGCTAATACGAAAAAGACTGGAAACCATTTCGCGCGAATATCTATTCCATACATTTTGTGAATAAGTTCGGCATCGTTAGTTATTTTATCGGTTAACATTCGTAGCCTGCTGCCAATTGCCATTTTACCTGTTTGATTGAAAAAATCCATATTCTTTCGATTTTATTTAAGTGAATACGTAATTGATTACGCAAATATAGGGAGCTTTTCCCATATCCGCAAATAGTCTTAGCGCTTTAATCGTTCTAGTAAATATTAATCAGTTGATAACTATGTGATTCCTGAAAAATCACGATCACACTTTTTTCAGCAACTTCTTCACCATATGAAAAGGCGCGTCTTGATACAGTCCAGACTCGTCTAATGACCTGTTTATATGTTCATATCCATATTTTTCATACATAGCAACGGCATTTCCAAACTGATGGTAAGAAACAATGTACATATGTGTATACCCGGCCTTTATTGCCCGTTGTTCTATTAGTCGGAGTAAACGTTTTCCAATACCCTTTCCTCTGAGCTCCGGTCTAAAATGGAATTTTGACAATTCGGCATACCCTTTGGGCAGACCTTTAGTTGGATAGAAACCACCACCGCCCAATATTTCACCACTACATTCAACTACCCAATACTCCGCGTTTTTTATATCAAAGGTCTGGAACATCATATCTGTATGCGGATCATCATAAAAAGTACCTATCTTAGGAGCGCCATGTTCTTCGACCGAGGCACGAAGTATACGGGCAATCGGAATATTATCTTCTTCCTCTATGGAACGTATAATAATTGGCTCAACATTCTTAGGGGCAATATTTGTTTCTATTTCATTCATTATATTATAGATAGAGTCCATACTGTTTATGAGGTCTTGTAGCTGGGCATTATTCAGGTGCGCGAAGATTTCTTCTACAGACTGGTTAGCTGTAGCATCTAAATGATGATAAATTTCACATCCTTTTTCTGTAAGATTTATCAACCCCATGCGATTATCTCTTTCTGTTCCTTTTCGATATATATACCCTTTTTGTTCCAGTTGCTTTAATAGGCGGGAGAGCAAGCCTTTATCCATGTTTAACTCGCCGGATATATCTTTAGAGCTTCTGTCCGGATGCAAATAGATATCTTGAATGACGCGAATCTCGGGAAGTCCAAATTCACTTCCTAAATAATACTTGTTGAGTACGCCTAATAACTTTGTATAATACCTATTAAAGGCTCTTATGCTATTAATATCTTCTTGTTTCATGGCGCAAAGATAATCAACTTAGTTGATAAAGTCAACTAAGTTGATGTATATAGTTTTGTCACGAATTAGGATGTATGTGTTCACGATCAGTGATTTATTACTATAAAAAGGGAATCTATCTCTGGTTATTTTTCCGTAGTCTGATCACTGGTGAATATCATCTTTTCTGTGATATCTTTTCTGCTTCATGGAGCGTGGTGTTTCCGGCCTGTCCAGCCACGCTCCATGTCCCGTAGAGGTAATCGTCTTCTCCGTGCTTTACGCCTGATGCACGGGGTGGCTTCGGGTGTTTTATCCCTTATTGTTGCGAGCGTACATATACGTCCTTGAACTCGCCTTTCGCCACAATCTGCCCGGTCGCGGGGTCGTAGCATTCGGGGTAGATGAACGAATAGGTATTGTCGTCCTCGAAGGTGATGGCGGGAGTGGTATTTATTGTCTGGCCGTCCTCGCTCGTGGTGCGCACCTCGCAGGTCGTGTTGTTTATGCTCCATCTACCGCCGCTCTCATATTCTTTGTCGCCTGCCTTGTAGTAGTTCGTTCCGGTGCCATCTTCACGGTATTCCACCCAAGCCTCGTCGGGTTCATACTGGTTGTATTCTTTCCACTCTCCGTCTTTCTTCTGGTAAGTGGTTTTGAATATCCACTTGCCTACCAGCTTTTCGGCAGGGGTCTTCACCGTTTCGTCCATGCGGGTGAGTCTCCACTTGAAATCTCCCTCTACCTCTTCACCCGTCTCCGTGTCAGTGAGCTTTCCGTATTCGCCCATCTCGAACGAGGTGGCATTCAAGCTGTATATGTTGACGGTCATTGTGGCAAGCGTCAGCGTATTGGCCTCTTCGTCGGTCTTCCACTCGCCCGCGTTGAGCGTGGTGTAGCCGTCGGCTGCCGTGATTGTGCTCATCACGGTACCGTCCGTGCGGATGGTGTAGGTCTGCCCCTGGCCTTCGGGCATGGGGTCTTCCACCCACTTGCCGTCTTGTTTCAGGAAACTGGTTTCGATGTTCCACTTGCCGGTGATGTGCTCGGCAATAGGTTTTAGGATGCCTGTTTCGCTGTCCTTGTCTTTGTTGTCGTCACAGCCCGTAAAGGCGGTCATTGTCGTAAGGCAGCATGCTGCCAAAATGATGTTCTTCAGTTTTAAACAATTCTTTCTCATCTTTTTTATAATTTAATTTTAGGGTTGTTCTTGTACCATCGGCGGCGGTGACAGAAGGGCAAGCATCCACAACTGTATGTTTTTTCGGATCGTTTTCATTTCACGCATATTGTTTTCTACAATGCGGGAAGACGGGACATGACTACCGTAACCGGAGATTTTGGTAAATCTCCCACCGTTCTTTTCCCTCGAAGTCTCAACGGTGATTGCCGGTTTGTAGGTAAAACGGTTGTCCATTATATAGTTTTTTCAGTTTGCTGACACAAATTTAAAGCGAATTTGATTAATTCCCTAATTTTTATATTTATAAATTACACTAAAATTGAAAGAAAAACAATACTTTTTCTTCATAGAAAGCGCTAAAAATAGTTATAAAGATAAAATTCAAGATTTCGAGGGTGTTCCTTTTAAGTTCACTGTCGGCCATTCAAAACGAACCTTCACAGTTGGCAAAACAACGGTATGGGACGGTTGAAACGAACAACCTGCTTGAGATGCTGGGTGTCGAAGCCCTGAATAACATAATCCATAATGTAAAGGAAGCGGTAACCGCCAAAGAAATGGAACAATACCATTTGTCCGAGGTCTTTCCCGAATTGATCCTGTCGGAAATTGAAATATGCCGTCTTGTCATTCAATTTGAGACAGGTGTTGATGGCCCGGTTCGAGGAAACGGGAAAGAACCCGTAGGTATCCCTTGATTGTATTTGGCATCAATGCAAAACTATATTGCTTAGCATTCCCTAATTCTGTAATGAATTTATTTAATGGGTAACCTGGTTCTTTTTCTTTTTTCATGAATAAATTTAATCGTTCAGAAAACGTGTTGCACAAAATTAAAATGGGAAATGAAGATAAAAAGTACCACGAGATAAGTCGATTTTAGAGGTAATTGAATCATACTTGTTCGCTGTAATCCATTTGTATAAAACTGATCATATGCAGTATCAATTATTAATTGACGAGTAGCTTCTGATTTTTCTTGTTGCTTCATAATGAAAATATAACAAAAACATTCATAGATGTATTGGAAAATATTTTCTCTATTTTTACAAAAGAGTTATTTGAAACAATAGAAAAAAACTGCGGAACAAAGTAGTTCGCTCATTTCAAATCCGTTCCTTATTTTGATTTTGTGTTTTGTAAGACTATAATAATCAACAGTATAAATCAAGATATCATTGTGGTTGCGAATGTATTCCATGCCACATAAGTAATATTTAGAAATGCAGTAAAAACAGAGCGGCGATAATTAAACATAAAACGTTTATAATTAAGTATTTTGCGAGAATTGCATAATAGGCTGACCTGTAAAAGAAAACAAAATATTGCGACGTTTCAGTTACCAGACTGTTAGCCACCTGTTTTGGAAACGACGACAGGTAACCGAATTTTTACCAATAGGAACAAAGTGGATTTGTATTCACTGTTTATCAATGTTTTGCATACCAAAGGACGCTTTTCAAAGTAGTATTTTTACAACCTAAAAAAGAGCGTTTATGAAAGTGGAAAAATTCAAGGTGCTGCTCTACTTGAAAAAGAGCGATCCGGACAAGACCGGCAAGGCCCCGATCATGGGACGGATCACCCTCAACCGCACGATGGTACAGTTCGGCTGCAAGCTCTCCTGTACCCCCGAGTTATGGAATGTGTGTGAGAGCCGGCTGAACGGCAAGAGCCGGGAAGCGGTGGAGACCAATGAAAAGATGGAGAGACTGCTGCTTGCCGTACACTCGGCCTTCAATTCCCTCATGGAAAGGAAAAAGGATTTCGATGCCGCCGCGGTCAGGAACATGTTCCAGGGTAACGCGGGCA